>NZ_CP030053.1:6550000-7158886 GCF_004114955.1 Bradyrhizobium guangzhouense | reverse complement strand
TTGAAAACTTTTCTTGAGAGATAAGGTTGCGTGGTGGGCGCCATGCGAAGTTCTTGCCAGAACTCCTGGATGACGCGACCTCAAGCGAGTCCATCTTCGGGCACGGCTCCGCCGTCCGGCGCAAGCGCCGCGGTCAGATCAGCGATGTCGGAGATGGAGGGTTCGCGAGGTCAGCGCGTACTCGACGCCCCGTCGCGAGGGGGCTGCGCGCAGGACGGATTGGAAACGGCATCGTTGGACGATGAAGCTGAAGTCAATACCGCGTTGAATCCGTAGGACATGATACCTCCCCGTCCTGCCGTGATCGCTCACGGCAAGGTCCTGCGTAAAAGAACCTCCGCGCTATGCTCGAGTCGCGGATGTCCTGCCTGTCTGTTCGTGTCGTTCGCTCGGCTACGCCATCATGCGTATCGGGGTAGTCTCAAGATGCCTCTCACATGTGATCTTGCACATGCGCCTGGAGCGAGCGTGATCCCAAAGATCTCGCTTGGAGACGTCAAGACAAAGAGCTACCGTTCCCATATTGCTATGGGTTTTGATCCGACTATCGCTTGTTGAAGCGTCGCCTACGTGCACACCGCCGCCGATTTGCACGCCGCCCCGTTTCCTAAACCGCGCTGGTCTCAAGATCGTGGGCGCCGCGAACGACTTAAGGAATACACTAAGCGGAAAGACTCGCAACGAAATTGATTCACACTTGAGGCATCAAAAAACTTGACCAGCGTTAACGCCGCGCACGAGTTGTTCACAGCCTTGAGACCAAGTTTTTGGATTCGTGCACAGATTCGAAAATCGCGCGTGTCATGTGACAACGACTCCGCCACCGCCAAAAAATTTTTACAAAAGCGTCACGCACGCGACGTGCGAGCGAATTTTCCAAATGCTTGTCGCTGCTATGTCGATAAGTGATTAGCGAGACACCGTTTTTTGAGTCTCGTTTCACAGGGTAACCCGACGCCGAAACTTGTTCCGGTGAAACTACGGTGTGCAGAACTTTGCTTCGCGCGAATTCAACTTAAGCCCGCGCCGCAGGGGTTTTTCGCACCGCACCGCAGCGCGATGAAAGTTTCCGCTGTTGCAAAAACAGCGGCAGGTAAAACTACGGGCCAAAACTACGGACCAAAACTACGAAGGTAGCATAGCGAAGACGACGACATTCTTCCAACGGAAGATCGGTCGCCCCAAAGACTGCGAGCGTGAAGAGACTGCAAGCGTGAATTGTGACAGCCAACAAAAAGCCCGGCGTGAAAGCCGGGCTGATCGAGACTTGCGATGTTCGCTTCAACCGATCGGATGAGGTGATCGGGTCGCGCGACGAACTCGCCTAGCGAGCGCGAGCTTGCGTGGTGAGCTTCCTTGACGCGCTTACTTGGCAAGCTTGGCGATCTGCGCGGTGAGGCGCGAGACTTTGCGGCTGGCGTTGTTCTTGTGAATGATGTTGCGCTGGGCGGCGCGCATCAGCGCCGGCTCGGCAGCGGCCAGCGCTTTCGCGGCGGCGGCGCGGTCGCCGGTCTTGATGGCTTCTTCGACGGTGCGCACGGCGCCGCGCATCTGGGTGCGGCGCGACTTGTTGACGGCGGTACGGCGGGCGATCTTGCGCGTCGCTTTCTTGGCGGAGGTAGTGTTGGCCATGGTCTCAATGTCCTTTGCGGGGTCCGGTCGCGTCTTGGTCTGATAGCGCCGGCAGCTTGACCGCGGAATCGACGCTCGGATTTAGGGTGTTCGGTTGCTGGGCCGTTCCCGGAACATGAGCGATGAGCCTTGCGGCCATCTCTGAGGCCCCAAAAGAGCCTGCAACTGCTCAAAGAACAGCGGCGGCAGGATTGCGCCCGCCGCCAGTTGGCGCCCTTATAGAGGGGGTCTTCGGCACCGTCAACGCTTTCGGGGCTGGAAAAGCCGACCCAGGGGCGCGCCGGGAGGGACTGTAACGCCCTGATGAGGTTGAATTTCTGCCGTCTCTTGGCTATTGGCAGACGGCGTTTATCGGGGTCGTCCGATCGGGTGACCAAATTGGGTGGGGTATGATCCGCGGCTTTTTCCGACTGATTGGCTTGCTGCTGCTGGCCGGCGGGTTCTTCTTCATGGTCTATGACGGTGCCCGCTGGGTGGCCGACCAGACCCTGCGGTTCACCCGGTTCGGCCAGTTCTGGAACGACATCAACCAGGCCAGCCAGTCCGCTTTCCGGGCCTGGGTCGAGGCCAAGGCGCCCTGGCTCTGGACCTCGGTGATCCGCCTGGTGCTGGACCAGCCGGTGTTCGCCGTGCTCGGCCTGCTCGGCATTTTGCTGATGATCCTGTTCCGCCCGCGCAAGCCGCTGATCGGCTATTCCCGGGATTGATACAATTCTCGCCGGGATTGAGCTTTCAATTCCCGCCGGGATTGAGCTCGGAACGAGCGGTGGCGTAACAAGCCTGCCGCTCCTTGCGTAGAGACCTATATTCCCACTCGATCGCGAGCCCGCCGCCTGAGCACCTGGTTCAGGCGCGCGCCAGCTCGTTTCTCGGAGATCCCATCATGCTGTTCATGCGCAAGTCCACCGCATTGCCTGATGCAGCCGACGCGCTGCCCGGCCGTGCGCAAGCCATTCCCACCGCGAGCATCCATTTCGTCAACGGCAGCAGGTTGAAGCCGCCTTATCCCGACGGTCTCGAGCAGGCCGTGTTCGGGCTCGGTTGCTTCTGGGGCGCCGAGCGGAAATTCTGGGAGCTTGGCGAGGGCATCTACACCACTGCCGTCGGCTATGCCGGCGGTCACACGCCGAACCCGACCTATGAAGAGACCTGCTCGGGTCGCACCGGCCACACCGAAGTGGTATTGGTCGTGTTCGATCCCAAGAAGATCTCTTACGGGAAGCTGCTGAAGACGTTCTGGGAGAACCACAACCCGACACAGGGCATGCGCCAGGGCAACGATGTCGGCACACAATATCGGAGTGCGATCTATACTTCCTCCGATGCGCAGAAGACGGCCGCCGACGAATCGAAGGCGCTCTATCAGAAGGCGCTCAAGGCCAAAGGTCTCGGCGCCATCACCACCGAGATCGCGCCTGCCGGCGCGTTCTATTTCGCCGAGGACTATCATCAGCAATATCTGGCGAAGAACCCCGCCGGCTATTGCGGTCTCGGCGGCACCGGCGTGGCGTGTCCCGTTGGCGTGGGTGTGAGTGTGTAAGGCTTCGGCCTGTCATTCCGGGGCGCGCGCAAGCGCGAACCCGGAATCCAGAAATTGTAGCGCGAGATTCCGGGTTCGACGCTCACGCGTCGCCCCGGAACGAAACCACGCCGTTGGCGCCGCCGCCTCCTCAACCCTTTATTAACCATAACGGGTGCATCACTGGAGCTGTCTCCTATTCAGGGATGGTCCTGTGCCGGTTGCACGCGCGTTTCGATGGTTGATCATGGCAGCGTCCGCCGCGCTGACCCTGGGCGGCTGCATGCAGACCACAGGTCCCGTCGCCTATGTGCAACCCCGCGCAGATCTCGACACGATGGCCTATGGCTCGCCCTACGGCGCGCCGCGTCCGGTCGTCGTCGCCAACAATGGCGGTGGCGCCATTGATGCGCTCACCAATTCCTTTGCCTCGGGTCCCGCGCCCGTTCCGGTCGCCTATGCGGCGCCGGTAATGGCGGCACCCGTCCGCTACGACGCCTCCTACCATCTCGATGCCGGCGACAAGCTGCGTGTCGTGGTCTACGGTCAGGAAGGTCTCACCAACAGCTACGCCATCGATGCCGGCGGCTCCATCACCATGCCGCTGATCGGATCGGTGCCGGCGCGTGGTCGTACCCCGGCGGGCCTTGCCGGCGAGATCGCCGCGCGCCTGCGCAACGGCTTTATCCGCGAACCGTCCGTCGCCGTGGAGATCGAGTCCTACCGCCCGTTCTTCATCCTCGGCGAAGTCGCGGCGCCCGGCCAATATCCTTACGTGCCCAACATGACGGTCGAGAGCGCGGTCGCGATCGCCGGCGGCTTCTCGCCGCGCGCCAAGCGCGACATGGTCACCGTGACCCACACCGAAGCCGGCGGCGCCATGCGCGCCGTCGTGCCCTTAGGCACGCCCGTCAGCCCCGGCGACACCGTGTTCGTCGGCGAGCGCTGGTTCTAGTTCTGTTGTCATTCCGGGGCGCGACGAAGTCGCGCGCCCGGAATCCATTCCTCGACCGTCTCTGCCGCACAATGGATTCTCAGGTGCGCAATTGCGCACCATAGCTCGCGCTACGCGCGCCCCGGAATGACAGCGGAGATCATCGCCTGAAATCCAGCCGTCCGTTCGGAAAACATCCGTCGATCCTGAAGGCATCGACTACGAGCCCGATCCACGGCCTGACGATCGCGGGATTGGTCAGGTTGATGTATTTCCCGATCAGCCCATTGCCGCTCTCTCTGATGGCATCGATCAGCCCGTGCCGTCGGCCATTGTCCCAATCGAACCGCAGATAGATCCGCTCGCGTACGACGCGCACTTCGGCGCGACCCTGTTTCCAAAGCTCCGGCGTATCGCCCGAAATGGTCGGGTCAGCACCGCCGTTCCAGCGGCTCGCCCAGGTGCCTTCGAGCGGATCGGACGGCGCAGCAATGGAGGCCCATTGCGCCGCATTGCAGTCGGCGGCATCGCCGGCCAGCGACGCCGAGATGGCATAGTGCAGGACGTCGGCATCGCCGGGCGCAGGCACGTCCATGGTGCCGAACGGATTGCGGATGACGATGTTCGTGTTGGCCTGCTGCATGACGTGTCTCCCGGCGTGACCTGGCTTGATCGGCCAGCTCTATCGCCGGGTGGCGTCGTGCGGCCACCCGATTTCCGGTCTTCCTCCTTCTTGTCATTCCGGGGCGCGACGAAGTCGCGAGCCCGGAATGACGGAGGAGAGAGTCGCGCGCCTTACTTCAAATGCTTGGCAAAGAACGCCATGCTGCGTGGCCAGGCGATCTCGGAGCTGGCCTTGTCGTAGCTCGGCCGCTCGTCGCAATGGAAGCCGTGCTGGGCGCCGGGATAGGTGAAGACCTCGACGTCGGGCCGCTTCGCCTTGACGGTCTCGACATCTGTGAGGGGAATGCCGGCATCCTTCTCGCCGAAATGCAGCTGCGTCGGCACGTTCGGCGTTTCGTCGGCAAAGCGCACGACGGCGCCGCCGTAATAGCCGATCGCG
Source organism: Bradyrhizobium guangzhouense (assembly GCF_004114955.1). Taxonomy (NCBI): domain Bacteria; kingdom Pseudomonadati; phylum Pseudomonadota; class Alphaproteobacteria; order Hyphomicrobiales; family Nitrobacteraceae; genus Bradyrhizobium; species Bradyrhizobium guangzhouense. The sequence goes on along the minus strand of NZ_CP030053.1, from coordinate 7,153,738 downwards.
GCCTTCAGGCCGGTCAGCCGCGTCGCCGCGACAAAGGCGATGCTGCCGCCGAGGCAAAAGCCGATGATGCCGACCGGGCCGACGCTTTTGACCGCATCGATGGCGGCCTGCGTGTCGCGCAGCATCGCCGCCCAATCCGGATTGGCGACGAACTTGCGCGCTTCCGCGATCTCATCGGGCGTATAGCCGGACTGGAAGCCTGGCGAGGTCCGATCGAAGATCGACGGCGCGATCGCGACATAGCTTTCGCCGGCGAGGCGGTCGCAGACCGAGCGGATGTGATGATTGACGCCAAAGATCTCCTGGATCACCACCACAGCGCCCTTCGGCGCGCCGGTCGGATCGGCGCGATAGGCGCCAAGCTGGAAATTGTCCGACGCCGTCAGTTTGATGTCTTGTCCCACGCGGGTTGTCCTTCTTGGTTGATCGTTGATTTCGTCATTCCGGGTTCGCGCTGACGCGCGCCCCGGAATGACGAGGGAAGCCTCCAGAATGAGGGAAGCAGCGCAGCCACTCTCACTCCCACATCCAGTTGTTGCCATAGTCCTCTTTCCACCCTGCCAGCCGTCCATGACGGAATTGCAGGAACAGGCGGTGGCGGGATGGCACCAGTCCGCTGCCGCCGAGATCGCGTAATGCGAGATAGATCTCGTTGCCGGGACGGCCGCGGACATATTGAAGCGGCTGTCCGAGCGCGTGCGCGGTCTGGTCCGCGTCCATCCCGAACGCCAGGGGCGTGTTGTTCGACAAGGTGTCGACGAAGGGACGGCGCGGCGGCACCGTGCCGAACGGCTCGGCCTGCACGGATGCTGCCATGATGAGAAACGCTGCGCCCGCCCCCAAGATTGCCCGCTTCATGGAATCCTCGTCTCGTCGTTTACGCCGGCAAGTTCTTCAGGAAAGGCACCACGGCGTCAATAAAAGCCTTGGGCTGATCGATGTTGACGGCGTGTCCGGCCGCGGGAATCACGACCTTTTGTGCGCCGGGGATCTTGGCCGCCATGTAATCCGACGCCGCCAGGAACGGCGTATCGTCGGCGCCGACCACGATCAGGCTCGGCACCTTGATCTCGGGCAGCAGCTCCATCACCGCGGCATCGCGCTGGGTCAGCATGCCGCGCGCGGCGAGCGCCAAGCCCTTGGCATTGCGGTGGCTGGCAGTGGCGCGCTCGCGCGTCGCCGCTTTCAATACGTCGAGACCTTCGCGATCGAGCTTGTCGGCGGTGGCGAGCGCCCGCGCATTCCAGGCCTCGCGCGCGTCGTCCTTCCTGAAGCCCGGACCCGTGTCGATGATCAGCAGCGCGCGCGTGCGTTCGGGATGGGCGCGATAGAACGCGAGCGACATGTAGCCGCCGAGCGACAGCCCGCCGATGATGGTGCTGTTGGCGCCGACGATATCGAGGATTGCCGCCATGTCGCCGACCGTGAGCGCTTCGCTATAGGCCTTGGGATCGTCAGGATAATCTGACTGGCCGTGCCCGCGCATGTCCCACAGGATAAGTGTGTGGTCTTTCGCCAGCGCATCGACCTGCCCATGCCACATCGCCGAGGTCGAGGAATAGCCGTGGGTCAGCAGCAGCGGCGGCCCGTCGCCATGAACCTCGTAATAGATGCCGACGCCGTCGCGATTAATCCTTGGCATTGCTTCCGCCCTTTCTTGTTCTCGTTCTATCAAGCCGCGACGGTGGTGCACCCTTTCCCCTTGCGGGAGAGGGTGGATTCGCGAAGCGAAGCCGGGTGAGGGGTCTCCATCCTCACGAACAGTTTCGCGAGTGGAGAGAGACCCCTCATCCGGCGCCGTAGCCGAAGCTTCGCTTCGGCGTCCATTTTAGAACGGCGGCCGAAGGCCGCCTACGCCACCTTCTCCCACAAGGGGGAAAGGAATCCAGCGCAAGCGGCGACACCTTAGCCCGCCAAGTTACCTCGAAGAAACTGCCTCGCGACGATCGCATACACGCGCAACGCGCCATCTTGTTGTGTCCAGTCGCTAACGTCAGCGCTGTTGTCGCAACGCACAACACTTGAATGCCGAGTTTGTTTCGATCGATTCCAAATTGCATTTGCCTCTGCGCGCGAACCCGATCATTCTTGCGCGCAAGGCGGAAGCCAGCCCGGTGGGCGTCCGTCAACCAAGTTGCCGCCGTAAGCGGCTTCATGCACCGGCAGGGGAAGACGCCTATGCCAACGCTCACGATCAACGGGCGGAGTATGTCCGTGGATGCGGCAAACGACACGCCGCTCCTTTGGGCCATCCGCGAACAATTGCAGATGACCGGCACGAAATTCGGCTGCGGTGCCGGCCTGTGTGGGGCCTGCACCGTGCACGTCAACGGCGAAGCCGTGCGCTCGTGCCAGACTATGGTCGGCGATGTCGCCGGCAAGAAGATCACCACCATCGAAGGTCTGTCCGCCAAGGGCGACCATCCCCTGCAGAAGGCTTGGATCGCCGAGCAGGTGCCGCAATGCGGTTACTGCCAGTCGGGGCAGATCATGCAGGCAGCATCGCTGCTGGCGAAGAATTCCAATCCGACCAAGGAAGAGGTCGTGGCGCATATGGACGGCAATCTCTGCCGTTGCATGACCTATTCGCGGATCCAGAAGGCAATCATGCGCGCCGCCACCGAGATGCGCACTGCATCCGCCGCCGGCAACGAGCGGAGGCCCACATGAACAAGCACGTGAAGAACATCACGCCAGAGACGACAGATCTCAGCCGCCGCTCCTTCCTGGTCGGCACCGCGGCCACAGGCCTCGTGCTCGGCTATGCCGGCGTGCCCGGCATCGGTGATGCGCTTGCTGCTGCGCCCGCCAATTTCGATCCGAGCGTCTGGTATTCGATCGCGCCGGATGGTCTCGTCACGGTGACCTGCGGCAAGGCCGACATGGGCCAGCACATCGCCTCCACCATGGCGCAGATCGTCTGCGAGGAGCTGGGCGCGAAGTGGAGCGACATGCGGGTCAACCTCGCCTCCAACGATCCGAAGTTCAACGATCCGGTCCTCGGTGCGCAGATCACCGGCGGCAGCTGGTCGACCATGATGAACTTCGACGCGATGAGCCGGGCGGGTGCGGCCGGACGCATGGCACTGACGGAAGGCGCGGCGGCCGCCATGGGCCTGCCGCCCTACTTCAAGGACGAACTGGTCGTGCGCGACTCCATGGTCACGCATCCGAAGTCCAAGAAGTCGATGAGCTTCGCCGACATCGTCAAGAGCGGCAAGGCAACCAAGACCTTCACGCCTGACGAGCTGAAGGCGATCAAGCTGAAGACGCCGGATCAGTACACCATGATCGGCGTGTCGGTGCCGCAGATCGACATCCCCTCCAAGACCAACGGCACGGCCAAGTACGGCATCGACGTGATGATTCCGGGCATGGCCTATGGCGCGGTGGTGACCCCGCCGGTGCGCTACGGCGCCACGGTGAAATCGGTCGACGACAGCGACGCAAAGAAGGTGCCTGGCTTCATCAAGGCCGTCATCCTCGACGACAAGACCCAGACCACGACGGGCTGGGTGGTCGCGGTGGCTGGCACCTACGCCAACGCCAAGAAGGCCGCGGCGGCGCTGAAGGTCAGCTATGACGGCGGGCCGAATGCCAAGCTGTCGAGCCAGTCGCTGCTCGACGAAGCCAAGCGGCTTCAGGGGCTCGACGATTCCGGCCAGTTCTTCGTCAAGGACGGCGACGTCGCGGCCGCGCTCGGCTCGGCGGCCAAGGTGCTGGAGGCGGAATACACCACCAGCATCAACATCCACGCGCCGATGGAGCCGATGAACGCCACGGCGGAGTTCAAGGGCGACATCCTGCACATTTATTCCGGCAACCAGTTCGCGACGCGCTCCGGCGCGATTGCGGCGGGCGCCGCCGGGATCGATCCGAAGTTCGTGGTGATGCACCAGATGTGGCTCGGCGGCGGTTTCGGCCGCAGGCTCGACGCCGACATGATGGTGCCGGCAGTGCAGGCGGCGAAGGCCGTGGGCAAGCCGGTGAAGGTGATCTACACGCGCGAGAACGACATGACGATGGATTTCTCGCGTCCGCTCACCTACCAGAAAGTGAAGGCCGGCGTGGATGGCGACGGCAAGCTCGTCGTGCTCAGTCACGACGTGGTCTCGGCCTGGCCGACCCAGCGCTGGGGCATTCCCGACTTCCTGTCGCCCTCGGTCGACAAGAAGGGCCCGCTCGACGCGTTCACGGTGAACGGTTCGGACTTCTTCTACACCGTGCCGAACCACAATGTGCGCGCGATCAAGAACGAGATGGCGCACAACGCCACCCCGTCGGGCCAGCTCCGCTCGGTGGCGCCGGGTTGGACCTTCTGGGCGGTCGAAAGCATGATCGACGAGATCGCGGTGGCGACCGGCAAGGATCCGGCGCAATTCCGCATCTCGCTGCTCGACGGCGCCGGCAAGAACGACGGCGGCGCGCAGCGGCTGCGCAACACGCTGCTCGCCGCGATGGGCCTTGCCGGTTACGGCACCAAGAAGCTGCCGAAGGGTGAAGGCATGGGCGTTGCCTGCGTGTCGTCGCAGGAACGTGCGACCGCAAGCTGGACCGCTTGCGTCGCGCATGTCGCGGTGGCGCCCTCGGGCGAAGTGACCGTGAAGAAGCTCACGGTCGCAACCGACGTCGGCACGCAGGTGCATCCCGACAACATCCGCGCCCAGGTCGAGGGTGCGGCGCTGTGGGGCCTGTCGCTGGCGATGCACGAGAAGGCGACGCTGAAGGACGGTGGCATCGAGCAGACCAACTTCGATAGCTACACGCCACTTCGCATGAGCCAGATGCCCGAAGTCGCGGTCGCCGTGATCGCCAATGGCGAGAAGGCCACCGGCGTCGGCGAGCCCGCGGTGACGGTCGTGGCGCCCGCCATCGGCAACGCCATCTTCAACGCCTCCGGCGCCCGCGTCCGGGCGCTGCCGATCACGGCGGAAGCCGTGAAGGGGGCGATGAAGGCGTAAGGCTGGTCGCAGGCTGCATAAGACAATCCGCCGGAGGGCAACCTCCGGCGGATTTGTTTTGGAAGTCGTTTCCACAACCACGCTGTCATGCCCCGCGAAGGCGGGGCATCCAGTACGCCGCGGCCTCGCCCGCCTTCGCGGGCGATGACGGCGGAGGGTGGGGCGCCAGCACCCAAAATTTCCCTTATCCATCAATGACCGTTCTACTGTGCATGGGGTTGTTTTCGCCTCCGGTGGGAACCCCGATCCGTAAAATTGCGTGCAACTCGGGAAGGTTCCGTTGAGCACCCCTCTTAAGGGCCGGAGAACCTGATCCGGCTTAGGCTGACGCCGAATACACTCCCGTGCTTTTGGGGAAGCCATGAACGCGCCAGCCAAATCCGCCAACAAACGCCGGCTTCTGCTTGCCTCCGACCGCAGCGACGCGAGCACCGAGCTCGCCGGCATCCTGAAGGCGGTCGGCGAGGTCTCGACGGTGACCACGCAGGGGATTCCCGAGCAGCCCTCGCGCGATCTTTCCGGCCTCGTCGTCGACATCAACCTCCGCTCGCCCGAAAGCGTGCAGCGCGTGCGCAACAAGCTGCGCGGCGAGGCCTATCGTTCCATGCCGCGGTTGTTCGTGCTGGCCGATGCGCTGCATCACGGCACCATGCAGGCATGGGCGCTGGGGGCCACCGACACGATCTCGCGGCCGCTGCAGGCCGAGGCGATCCTGCAGCGCATCCGCGCCGCGTTTCCGGACACCGCGACCTATGACGCAACCGATCGCGGCAAGACGCTCAACCGCGGCGTCGAGGCGGCGCATGCGGTGCTGAAGAAGATGTTCGAGAAGCTGCCGCTCGGCGTGCCCCTGACCTTCGACGACGTCATCGCCGCCGAGAACAAGATCCTGAAGGCGATCAAGCACTCCTCGCTGCGCGAATGGCTCACCACCGTCGGCTGCCACCATGTCGGCAGCTACAGGCACTGCCTCTTCGTCACCGGCTTTGCGGTGTCCTTCGCCCAGCACCTCGGCATGCGCGAGGACGACCAGCGTCGCCTGACGCGCGCGGCGCTGCTGCACGATGTCGGCAAGGCCTTCGTTCCGTCCGCGCTGCTCGACAAGGCGGGCAAGCTCACCGACGAGGAGATGGCCGAAGTCCGCGAGCATCCCCGCCGCGGTTATGATGCGCTCGCAGCCCAGGGCGGCTTTCCGCCGGAGATGCTCGACGTCGTGCTGCATCACCACGAATTCCTCGACGGAAGCGGCTATCCGAACGGCCTGTCGTCGAACCAGATCAGCGACATCGTGCGCCTGACGACGATCGTCGACATCTACGCAGCGCTCGTCGAGAAGCGTGCCTACCGCATGCCGTTCACGCACTCCCGCGCGTTCGCGATGATGGAAGGCATGGGCGGCAAGCTCGACCAGCAATTGCTGCAGGCGTTCCGCCCGGTGGCGCTGGGATCGTTCTAGGCGAGATGCCGTAGGGTGGATTCGCCGAAGGCGTAATCCACCAACTTCGTTCGGCATTCGCTGAAGCATGGTGGGTTACGCCTTCGGCGAATCCACCCTACGAACTCATCCCACCATCTTCCGCAATTCAGCCTTCGCGACCTTCTCCAGGGTCGAGCGCGGCATGTCGTCGACGAGCCTGATCTCGCGCGGCACCTTGAAATCGGCAAGGCCGTTGCGGCAGGCCGCCATCACGCGGTCCTGCAGATCCGGCGGCGCACCCGCGACGCCGCCATGCGGGATGATGAAGACGACAGGTACCTCGTCCAGCATCGGATGCTTCTTCGCCACCACCGCGGCCTCGCGCACGCCTGATACAATTGCGATGACCTGCTCGATCTCGGAGGCCGCAACGTTCTCGCCGCCGACCTTCAGCATATCCTTGGCGCGGTCGCCGAACTTGATGAAGCCGCTCTCCAGCCGCGTCACGCGATCGCCAGTGAGGAAGAAGCCGTGCTGGTCAAAGCTCTCGCGCGTCGCCTTCTCGTTGTGCAGATATTCGGCGAACAGCGACAGGCCGGGGATGCCCTTGATTGCGAGATTGCCGGTGTCGCCGATTTCGGTCGGCCGTCCGTCATCGTCGCTGATGCGGATCCGATATTCGCCTGCGGCACGGCCGATCGACATCGGGATATTGGGCTGGTCGACCTCGCCGATGATGCCGTGGGTGACGGTCTCGGTCATGCCCCACCAGCCGATGATCTTGACGCCGAAGGCGGCAAACGGCGGTGGCTCGTTCACCGCCGTGCCCCAGAGGCGGAATTTGTGGTCTCTCGGGATCTCCTGCTCGAGCAGCGCCTTCATGCAGAACGGAATGGTCGAGGTCCAGGTCGAGCCATGCTCGCGCGCAACCTTCCAGAACCGGCTTGCGGAGAAGCGCGGCTGGATCACGCAAGTGGCCCCGACCCACAGTGTCGCCAGCATGGAATAGGCCAGCGCATTGGTGTGGAACAGCGGCAGATAGGTCTGGTGCACGTCGCTGGCGTGAAGGTCCTCATGCGCAGCATTGATCTTGGCGCCCCACAGCGCATTGGCGTGGGTCCACAGCACGGCCTTCGGCCGCGACGTCGTGCCCGAGGTGTACTGCACGCTGCATGGCGCGAGCGGATCGGTCGCGCGCCTGGGACGGTCGGCGCTGTCCGCGAAAAGCGACTCAAAGCGATCGCCGCGCGAGACAGCCTGCGTCGGCACAGCGCCCGCGTCGTGCGATGTCACCGCCATCCAGCCGAGGTTGCGGCAGTTCTGCGCGACGACTTCCGCATAGGCCGGTTGCGTGATCGCGGCGACCGCACCGCAATGATCGGCGAAATACGCCATCTCCGCCGGTGCCGAGCGCGTGTTGGTGGTGACGGCAATGGCCCCGAGTTCGACGCAGGCAAACCAGGCCAGCAGCGCCTCGATGCAATTGTCCAGGTGAATGAGCACGTACTCGCCCGGCTTCACGCCCCGCTTCGCGAGCCCCGCCGCAAGCGCGCCGACCCGCTCGTGAAACTCGCCATAGCTCCAGTGTCGCGCCGGCGCATCGAACGGCGCCCAGATCAGGAACGGATGGTCACGCCGCACCTCGGCGCGCATTCTCAGCAGCCAGGGCACGTCGAGCCCGTCGAACGGGCTCACGATACCGGTGGCGGTGTGTTGGATAGCCATGCGTCCTCCCGTGCAGTCCGCATCTTGATGGCGGCCGCTTATGGATGATTGCGTCTTCCTGCCATCGGACGGCCTGGGGCGCAAATGGAGGCGTCAATCCCCGTACGACGAAATCTCGATCAGGCTGCCATCCGGATCCCGGCAATAGACCGAGCGCAGCGTGCCGCGGGCGCCCTGCTTTGGAGCAGGGCCTTCCTCGATCGCGATGCCATGGGCCCGCAGATGCGCTACCACCTCGTCGGGCGTTGAGGAGGTGAGGAAGCACAGATCCTCGCTCCCGGCGGTCACGTGGTCGGCGGTGAACCACGCCACCTTGTCGGCGTCGCGCGGCCGGACGTTGATCTTCTGCTGACCAAAGTGAAGCGAGGTCCGCGGCGCTTTGCCGCCACCGGGGTCGAACACCTTGACTTCCATGCCGAGGATATTGCGATACCACTCGGTGGTGACAGCGACGTCGGCAACGTTGATGACGAGATGATCGAGGGCCTGAACCTTTATCGCCATGCCTTATCCTTTCGTCACCACGGATCTTGCGTACTTTCCGCAGCAGATGGGCTTTGTTACAACGCCGCTGACGCCGATTTCAAGACATCAGGCTTTCAAGAACAACACTGGGAGAACCCTTGAGATGATCACTCGCCGTACCGCGCTGGGCCTGCTCGCCGCGACTCCGCTTGCAGCCGGCCCGCTGTCGAAGGCTTTTGCAGCGGATTATCCGTCCCGGCCGGTGAAGTTCGTGGTGGGCTATCCGCCCGGCGGCGCCACCGACATTCTGGCGCGGCTGATCGGCCAGCGGTTGTCGGAACGGCTCGGCCAGCAATTCGTGGTCGAGAACAAGCCGGGCGCCGGCAACAATATCGGAACAGAATCCGTCGTGAACGCCGAGCCCGACGGCTACACGGTGCTGCTGGTCAATCCGGCGAACTACATCAATGCGACGCTCTACGCCAATCTCAAGTTCAACTTCATTCGTGACATCGCGCCGATCGCCGCATTCCAGCGCGTGCCGAACGTGATGACCGTCAACAAGGACGTCCCGGCCAAATCAGTCGCCGAGTTCATCGACTATGTGAAGGCCAATCCCGGCAAGGTGAACATGGCTTCGTCCGGCAACGGGACCTCGGTGCATCTGTCCGGCGAGATGTTCATGGCGATGACCGGCTGCAAGATGCAGCACGTGCCCTATCGCGGCGCCGCGCCCGCGATCACCGACATGCTCGGCGGCCAGGTGCAGGTGATCTTCGACAACATGCCCTCGATCATCCAGCACATCCGCTCCGGCTCGCTGCGTGCGCTCGGCGTCACTACGGCGCAGCGCTCGCCGCAATTGCCTGATGTGCCCACGATCGGCGAGACCGTGAAGGATTACGAGGCGAGCGCGCTGTTCGGCATGGGCGCACCGAAGAACATGCCCAAGGACCTGATCGCCAAGCTCAACAACGAGATCAACACGCTCATGAAGGAGCCCGAGATGACCAAGCGTCTGGTTGAGCTCGGCGGCGATCCGCTGGTGGAGACGCCGGAGGCGTTCGGCAAGGACATCGAGACCGAGACCGCCAAGTGGAAGAGGGTCGTCGAGTTCGCCGGCCTCAAGGTCGAATAGCGATCTTGCGATTGACTGCGAATGAAGCCCCGCCGAAAGGCGGGGCTTTTTCTTGCGCGGTTCCCCGTTGACAGCAACGCATCTGCGCATATACTAAACCGTATGGTTAAGTATCAAGATGAGACGCTCGATCGCACTTTTGCGGCGCTGTCCGATCCGACGCGACGGGCGTTGCTGGCGCGGCTCGTCGAGAACGATCATTTGTCGGTGAGCGAGCTGGCGGCACCGTTCCAGATCTCGCTGCCGGCGATCATGAAGCATCTCGACGTGCTCACGGATGCGGGCCTGATCCTGCGCGAGAAGACCGGGCGCACCGTGTCCTGCCGGCTCACAGCGCAGCCGATGGAGCAGGCGATGAACTGGCTCAATCGCTACGCACAATTCTGGTCCGAGAGTTTCGACCGCCTTTCCGCCTTTGTGGAGGACAAACCATGGCCAATGCAGTCGCCGGCGCCGCCCAACGCGCAACCGAAGGTCCAAGCCTCACGCTCACGCGCCGGCTCCGCGCGCGGCCGGAAAAAGTCTTCGCCGCCTGGACGCAAGCCGCGCAGCTGATGCAGTGGTTCGGGCCGCCGAACATGAAGCCGGCGACGCTGAACGCCGAGCTCGACGTTCGCAGCGGTGGCCGCTACCGGATCTCCTTCACACGTGACGACGGCGAGTATTTCGAAGCCAGAGGCATCTATCGCGAGGTCGTGCCGAACGAGCGGTTGGTTTTCACCTGGGCCTGGCATTCGACGCCGGAGCGCGAATCGCTGGTGACGATCACGTTGAAGCCCGACAGCGCCGGCACGCTGATGATCTTCCATCACGCCCAGTTCTTCGACGATACCGCGCGCGACAACCACCAGCGCGGCTGGACTTCGTTCTTCGAGAAGCTCGACAGCTTCGTCGCCTGATCCCTGTCAGAGGAGGATATTATGCAGCAACATCAGATCGTCTCGCGCGAGCAATGGGTCGCCGCTCGCAAAGCTCATCTGGCGCATGAGAAAGCGCTCTCGCAGGCCCGCGAGCGCCTCGCCGAAGCACGCCGCGCCTTGCCCTGGGTGAAGGTCGACAAGGCCTACGTATTCGACGGGCCGAAGGGCCAGGTGACGCTTGGTGATCTCTTCAAGGGGCGTCCGCAGCTCGTGGTCCAGCACGTGATGTTCGCGCCGGACTGGGAAGCCGCTTGCAAGAGCTGCTCGTTCTGGGCCGACGGCTTCGAGCGCATGGTGCCGCATCTGGCGGCGCGCGACACCACCATGGTCGCGATCTCGCTGGCACCTAGCGCCAAACTCGAGGCGTTCAAAAAGCGCATGGGCTGGACTTTTGACTGGGTCTCTTCGGGCAACAACGACTTCAACTACGATTACGAGGTCTCGTTCACGCGCGAGCAGATCGACCAGGGCGTGCCGAAGTACAATTTCGGCACCACGCCGTTCTATGGCCCGGAGCTGCCCGGCATCAGCGTGTTCTTCCGCAACGAGGCCGGCGAGATCTTTCACACCTATTCCTGCTTCGCCCGCGGCCTCGACATGATGAACACGGCTTACCAATATCTCGACCTCACTCCGCTCGGGCGTCACGAGGAGGGATTGCCCTATCCGATGGACTGGGTCCGCCTGCGCGACCAGTACGAGCCGCAGGCAAAGGGCGGCTGCTGCCACGGATGAGGGGGCGTGCTCGGTCGGCATTAAAGGTGTCATCGCCCGGCTTGACCGGGCGATCCAGTAATCCGAGACGGGATTGCCTGAATCGAGAAGCCGCGGCGTACTGGATTCCCCGCTTTCGCGGGGAATGACAGCGGTAGCCAAGTCGGAAACATGTCTCGTCCGACGACTACTTCTTCGCGTCGACCTGCTCGGTGCCCTTGCATGAGATCAGCATCGTGTAGGCCCGCGCGTTGCCGGCGATCTCGGGAGTCTTCAGCTCGCCCTTCGGCTCGGCGGTCTGGTACGGTACCACCGAATTGTCCAGGAAGTCGCGCAGCGCGCCGGTCTTGATGGCGAAGTTGATGTTCTCGGGAATATCGCCGGTCAGCGCGGCGATGCGCAATCCCGGGAGTTTCGCCGTGACCACGCCCACGATCTGGCCGCTGGTGTCGAACAACGGGCCGCCGCTATTGCCGGGCTGCACCGGTGCGCTGATTTGCAGGAAACGCGTATCGTTGCGCATGCCGCTGAGCGAGCTCACGATCCCGGTCGTCACGGTGAAGTCCGACGTCAGCAGGCCGTGATAGGGAAAGCCGATCGCCACGACGGAATCGCCGGAGTGGAAGGAGCGGTCGCGAATTCGGGCAAAGTCCTTGAATGTCGCCGTCGACGACGGCTGCAACAAGGCCAGGTCGTTGTTTGCATCGGCAGACACGACCCGCAATACCATCGCGGCTTCGCCGGTGAGATTGCCCTTGAGCTCGCTGCAACCGTCGATCACGTGGTTGTTGGTGACGATGTGCCCGGCAGCGCTGACCACGAAGCCGGTGCCAAAGCCGCCGCTCGTCCTGGTCCCTTTGCCGGACTTGCCGGCCGGCCCACCCTGCTTGTCTGCCGTGGTTGCCGGCTTTGCCGCGTTTTTGGTGAAGTCGCCGGCCTTGTCGAGCCCGTCGGCTTTCACCTTGGTCACGCAATTGGCCAACGCGGCGATCACCGGCCCGGTCGACCTTAGGTCGAAGTTCAGGACGGCGTGGCCGGCTGTTGCCACCATCAGGCTCGCCTTCTGAAACGTCCGCACAACATTAAGCGGCATGACGGCCGTCAGCATGTCGGGCCGGAACGCCGTGGCGAAGAGCCTCGCCTGCTCCTGCCCGTCAAAGGTCACGTCGATCGCGGCGCTCTCGTCCTTGTTGAAGTGATAGTTGGGACTTGCAAAGGCCAGCGACCAAATGCCGGCGGCATTCTGGCTCACGACGAGGATGACGCCGTTCGCATAAGGCGCCGTCGCGGCGCAATGGGAGAAGGCGCCGGTCTGGTCGTTGCTGAAGGCGCCGCCAACCCAGCCGCCGACATTGACGGTGCCAAATGGTCCCTTCGCGTGCGCTGTTCCAACGAGACACACCTGCAGCAGAACTGCAGCGACGAACGACCTTAACCACATGACTTCCCCCCGGGCATTTTGGCCGCATCTTAGCCGGGCCGCCGTCCCAGACGCAACCGGCAGTTGTCCGCGCGAGCCTGGTCTCCAACACGCGACTTTCCGGCTTGCCTTTGCTTTGCAGCGGGGTATACTTTGCGATACAAAGTGACCGGGCAAGCCGGTTCGTGAGCGTGGGTGGAGCGGGGTTTGGCATTGCCGATGCGTGATCTCGACAAGGCGCTGGCCGACATCGTGACGATCCGCAGTCAGATTGCGGCCGGCACGGCGTTTCGCGGTTATGGTCCGGCGACGATGGCCGCGACCGGCGCGGTCGCGCTTGTCACCGCCATCCTGCAGTTCTGGCTGCTCGGCGATCCCACCGGTGAGCCGCTCGACTTCTTTCTCGGCTGGTTCGCCGCGGCGACGCTGTCAGGCCTGATGATCTGGATCGAGATGCGTGCGCGTTCGCGTCGTCATCATTCCGGCCTTGCCGATGCGATGATTCATCAGGCGATCGAGCAGTTTCTGCCTGCGGGCGTCGCCGGTGTCCTGCTTGCGGTGGTGATGTGGAAGTTCGCTTCGGAGGCGCTGTGGCTGCTGCCGGGGCTGTGGCAGATCCTGGTGTCGCTCGGCATTTTCGCGTCCGTTCGCTCCCTGCCGCGCAGCGTGGCGTTCGCCGGCGCCTGGTACTTTATGTCAGGCTTCGTCGTGGTGGTGCTGGCGAGCCGGACCCACATGCTGTCGCCATGGACCATGGGGATGCCCTTCGTAATCGGCCAGTCGGTGATGGCGGCCATTCTGTATTTCGCGTCCGGAGACAATGATGTCGAAGACTGACAGCGCGCCCTTTTCTTATGAAGGGCTCGACCGTGTGATCCACGAGAAGGCGAGGCTCGGACTGCTGACGTCGCTGATGGCTCACCCGAAGGGACTTGCGTTCGCGGATCTGAAGCAGCTCTGCGGCCTCACCGACGGCAATCTCAGCCGGCACCTCGCCGTGCTCCAGGAGGCCGGTCTCGTCGAGGTGACCAAGGGGTATGAAGGCAATCGCCCGCACACGACCTGCCGTCTGACCAAGAGCGGCCGCCGCCGCTTCCTCGACTATCTCGCCGTGCTCGAACGTCTCGTGCGCGACGCCGCCAAGGCCGCCGGCCGCGAGGCGCCGCCGCTCGGCCGTCTCGGTATTCTCCCGACCTGATCGTCCCCCTTTTTGACTGGAGACTTTGCGATGCAAAGTGACGTCACGTCCGACAACGAGAAGCTTCATGTCGGCATCATCATGGACGGCAACGGGCGATGGGCAACGCGGCGCGGCCTGTCGCGCGTCCGCGGTCACGAGGCCGGCGTCGAGACGATCCGTCGCATCGTCGAGGCCGCGCCCAAGCAGGGCATCGGCACGCTGACGCTCTATGCGTTCTCGACCGACAATTGGCGCAGGCCCAAGGCCGAGGTCGCGGCGCTGATGACGCTGCTGCGCTTCTATCTCGCCAATGAAGTGCAGAGCCTGGTGAAGAACGGCGTACGGCTCAACGTCATCGGCCGTCGTGATCGCCTGCCCGATGGTATCGCCAGCGCCATCGCGCGCGCGGAGGAAGCCACCGCAATCGGCAGCACGCTGCATCTGCGCGTGGCCGTCGACTATTCCGCGCGCGACGCCATCCTCAATGCCGCGGCGAAGGCGGCCGCGCTGAGCAGCCTGACCCGCGAAGCCTTCTCGCAGCTCGTCACCGGAGAGGCCGGCTTGCGCGACGTCGATCTCATCATCCGCACCTCGGGCGAAAAGCGGTTGTCGGACTTTCTGCTCTGGGAGGGCGCTTATGCCGAGCTTCATTTCACCGAGCGGATGTGGCCCGAGTTCGACGCGGGCGATCTCGCCGCGGCGCTGGCTTCCTTCCACGGCCGCGAACGTCGCTTCGGCGGTCTTCAGTCCATCACGCCGGAGGAGGTGCCTTCACTGTCGCGGGCGTGACAAGGCTGCGGAGCTGCCCCGTTTCGGCCATTCGAACAGGAGGTCGATTTGCCGGGTGTCATGGATCGTGCTCTACTATCTCCCGTGACGGGAGCTTTCGGCGATGCGCGGGGTTCTGGACTATTGCACCGGTGGAACGGAGCGGCAGGTTGCGGCCGGCACGCATCTGGTGACCGAAGGCGGCGCCTCCGGACATCTCTATGTGCTGATGCAGGGCAAGCTCGAGGTGCTCAAGGGCGAGATGGTGGTCGCCACCATTGCCGAGCCCGGTGCGGTGCTTGGCGAGATGTCTGTGTTGCTGGGAGTGCCGCATACGGCAACGGTGCGGGCCTGCGCCGACACGGTCGTCTACGAGTTCGAGGATGCCGCCTCGGTGCTCGAGCAGGAGCCTGAGATCGCGCTGCTGCTCGCGCGCATGCTGGCGCAGCGGCTCAATGTCGCCAACACCTATCTCGCCGATCTCAAGCGGCAATATGCCGGCCACGGCACGCATCTCGCCATGGTCGGTGAGGTGCTCCAGAGCATGATCAACCTGCCGCCGCTCGAGATCTCGCCAGGCTCGGATCGGCAATCCGATCCAAGGATGTGAGCCAGTCCGGCGGCTCTTCAATGTGAGACGCGGGCCGTTTCAGCGGTGCGCCGAGATCGACCCACTGCGCTTCGCCCGTTGCCAGCCAGAACGCCTTGTCGGCATCGAGATCCAGCACGATGTGCGTCGGCGGTCGCCCCGGTTGCTTTCCCGCGTTGAACACCCAGGTCTGCCCCAGCCGGTCGTACCATGAGCCGTCCCTGATGAACGGCGATTGATGCACATGGCCGGAGATGACCATCGACGGCTGATACTGCATGATCCACTGCACCAGTTCGACGTCGCCGAAGAAGCGCTTGCCGCCCCAGCTCGTCGGCGAATTGGCCGGCGGCGCATGATGCGCCCAGATCCATCGCTGCCGACGGTTGAGTGAGGCATCATGCAGCTGGTCGGCGATGCGCTGCTGGACCAGCGGTCCGTCCCACCATGGGCACACGGTGAAGAGCGTGTCGCCCATGCTCAGATGATCGCCGTCGCAGGCGACGCCAAGCTCGCGCACCTCGGAGATCCAGCGCGAGATCTTTTCGCCCTCCGTATTGCGCTCGTCGAGATCATGATTGCCGGAGCAAAGAATCACGCGGGTCTGCGCCGCGATCAGCGCGAGGTACTTCTTCACCACCACGATCTGCGCGCGGAAATCCACCATCGAGCCGATGTCGAGCGCATCGCCGGCGAAGATCACCAGGTCGAATTGCGGCGCGGCACTGACCAGCCAGTCGAGCTGCGGCAGCGAATAGTGCAGATCGGCCACGACCAGGCAGCGCATTGAGATTCCGTCGGCGGCAAAATGAAATCGTCTGGAAACTCCATATCTTATAAAGCAAGAAGCAGACCAGCATCGCTGCCGCTCACTGTCGATCCGGCAAGCAGGCAGCATGCTGCAGCAGCCGGAGGCGCGCAAGCGCGGGTTGTCTCGCAGGGCTGGACCGGATCGCCGAATTCTGATGTCGTGGCACGCCTTCAACGCGGGTGATCGCATGCCCTCCTTCAAGACCATTCGGGCCCGCGCCGAGAAGCGCAAAGGTGGGCCCAAGGCGCTCGAAAAGCTGATGCCCGACAAGCCGGACTTGAAGGGTCTGGCAAAGCTCGGCGACGATCGCATCCTCGCCGAGATGACGAAGCGGGTGTTTTGCGCCGGGTTTGCCTGGAGCGTGATCGACGCGAAGTGGGACGGTTTTGAGGACGCCTTCCTGGGCTTCCAGCCGGCCAAGCTCAGCTTCCAGCCGGAGGATTTTTGGGAAGCCCTGCTGCGTGATGCGCGGATCGTGCGCAACGGCGCCAAGATCATGTCGGTGCGCGACAATGCCGCTTTCGTCCAGGAGATCGCGAGGGAGCACGGCAGCTTCTGCAAGTTTCTGGCGAAGTGGCCGCCGTCCAACGAAATCGGCCTGCTCGATCTGCTGGCCAAGCGCGGCTCCAGGCTCGGCGGCAACACCGGGCAGATGCTGCTGCGCTTCGTCGGCTGGGATGGTTTCGTCACCTCGAAAGACGTCGTCGCCTGCCTGCGCGACGCCGGTCTCGACATCGCCGAAGAGGTCAAGTCCAAGGGCGATCTTGCCAAGGTGCAGGCGCAGTTCAACGCCTGGGCCGACGAGACGGGTCTGCCCTACACCTATCTGTCACGCATCTGCGCGCTTTCGGTGGGCGAAGTCAGCAGCGGGTAGCGGCTGGCGTCCAGCGACTGGAATCGTGGACGTCATGTGGCGATCTCGCGCCGTCAGCGCGGCAGACGCCGCGCGCGATCACGAAATTCATTCCGCAGGAACATTCGTGCGCAGCACTCGTTCGGGAGTTTGAGCCAGGCAATGCGGCAGGGAACACGCTCGCTCCGGCCAAAACCCGGTTCAAGCCACGAAACTCGAACGACAGAACGGAGCAGCTCATGAAGCTCACATCCGAACAGGTGAAGCAGACCATCAACCAGCTCGGCGCTCAGGTGCTGCCCGACGAACACCCCGCCATGCCCCAGCTCAACAGCATGTTCGGCGAACACACCTTCTTCGTCGACGAGATGGGTTTGAAGGTTCTCGAGCCGACGCCGTCGCTCAGTGCGGAACGACAGACGGGCGAAGTCGTCAGCCTCGCCGACTGGAGCGATGCGGATCTGACGCGCCTGATGGCGCACGAGCCCGAGCCGACCGGCGTGATCGTCGTGTTCGAGCATGTGAGGCACTGACGGGGACGACCAGCCACCCTTCGCGACGCCGAAGGATGTTGGAGAAGGGTGGTTGGACCAGGCCTATGGTTCGTCGATCACGACGTCGGACAGGACGTTGTCGGGACCGGCGGCGTCGACCCGCTCGTGATGGTCGGGACAAAGTTGGTCTGGCGCGGGTATAGATAGTAGCTGTCGCGGAGCGTGACGGTGCCGCTGATCGTGTAGCCGAGGTTCGGCGTGTAGGCATAGGTTGCCTCACCGAGAATGAGCCCGCTCGTGGTCGGCACTCCCGATAGGGATGTCGGCAGGATGACAGTGGTGCCGGCAGTCCGTGCGGTGCCGTTGAGCGACTGGCTCCAGATCACCTTGGCCGTGATGTTGTCGCCCGTCGGTTGCACCTCCGAGACGGTGACGACGGCGTTGGCGATGTCGTACGGGGAGAGGACTTTCGACGAGGCGCCGAGAATGCCGGTGACGTCGCTCGTGGTCACGCACTTATTCTGCGACAGGATATCGGCGATGGTATGCACCGTGGCCGTGACCTTGACGTTGATCGAGAGGGCGTTGCCGAGCTCGACGCCGCCCATGCACAGCAGCAGCATGAACGGCAGCACGATGGCAAACTCGATGGCCGCCACGGCATCTTCGTTGGCTCGGAATTGCCGGAGGCGCACGGGCAAGCGGGTCATTGATAGGGCTCGTTCTGGAAAGCGGCGGTCGCCGTGATCTGGCGATTGCCGTTCGGCAGATTTGACAGGGTAAAGCCAAGCGGCCCCCCGAAGACCGGCCATTGGTAGATCACCTCCAGCACGACCTTGTCGGACGGGCCGCCCGGACTGAAAGGCCAGTTGTTGGAGACGGTGCCGTCGGCATTGAACGTCAATGTCGGTGCAGCCGCGCTCATGGCCGACCAACTACTCCCGGACTGGAGGCTGATCATCAGCTTGCTGCAATCGAAGATGATGCGGACCTGCGAGCACACCAGCGTCGAAAACTGGGTCGACGTCATCCCGGCCGTTTGGACCTGGCCGGTCATGACCTGCCGGGCGGACTGCTGCACGACCTGCTGAAGCAATTGCTGGCCGAAGAAAACCAGGAAGATCTGGATGATTCCGACCAGCAACGCGATGAAGATCGGCGCGACCAGCGCGAATTCGACGGCGTTCGCGCCGTTCTCGTCGCGGCGAAAGGCTGCGAACCTCTTGCGAAGGCGTCGCTGTCTGGATACCGCTCGCAACTTGCGCATGACGCTCGCTCAGTTGGTCAGGTGAGGGGCCGTTTCCACGACCTTCAGGAACAGCTGCTTGAGCGCTGCGGTAATGTCGCCGCCCGACTGCACGTCGTAGAACAGGCCGGGTGATGCGCAGGATTGCAGGTTCTGCGCGATCTGACCGGTCGACGAGGAAGGATTGTTGAATGGCGCGATATAGGAGTTGTACCAGCCGGCGCTGGTGCCCGTGATCGGCAGGTATTCGGTATAGAGAACCGCGATGCGAATTCCCCGGTTCTTGATCGTCGTGCAGATCGCCGTGTTGAGGGGCTGCTGGCAGCGATATTTCGAACCATTCGCAAGCGGCGTTCCGCTGCAGGATGAGCTCAGGGTCACCATCTTGTCTTCAACGCCGTCAGTGACGAGGAATATGACTTCCTGGGGCGTATCGCCGGTCTGGTTGGATCCTCCGCCAGGCAGAGGCATGAGCGCATTAACGCTCGAAAGGCCATTCACGATGTCCGTGCCGTAGTCGGTGCTGATGCTGCAGCCCGAGAGCACGCAGTTCTGATGATCGACCTGGAGAAGCGAAATATTGTTGGCGGCCTGGGTCGCGGCACTCGACAGGTCGGAGGATGGAAGCCCCGACGGGGCATAGACCGTGTTGAAGCCGTAGTCGAACGTGTAGATCGCGGCCTTGTAGGTGTTGTTCTGCTGCGCTTCCGTGGTTTGCGCCGTGCTCATCAGGCTCGCGGTCGCCTGGGCCACGAGGTCGATACGCAGCGTGACGCTGTTGCTGCGCGCGATGCTGAGGTTGTCCTTGGTCGAGGAGTTTGCGCCGGAGTCCGACTGAGGATTTTTTTCGTGACAGGCGAACGCGCAGCTCCTCGAGCCGGAGGGCTGGCTCGCGGTCGCGGTCGTCATCTTGGTGATGTCGTTCGACGTCGCTGCGATACCCATCGACGGCGAGTCGTCCAGCAGCAGGTAGAAGTTGATATTGGGCGCGCCCGAGGCGCTGGCCGTCGCTGCGCCCTTGATCGGCCACACGGGGGCGCCGAGCAGGGTCGGGAAGGCGTTGCTGGAGTTTGCCGTGTAAGAAACGGTCGCGGTGCGCACCAGGCCGACATTGCCGACATTGACGGTCAGAGCGGGACTGCCGGACAGGCCGCCGGCGATCGCGTTTGCCGTCGCATTGAAGATGTTCGTGGCGGTCGTCTGGGCGACGCTCGTGCTCTGGGCCATCATCGACGGCGTCACCGCCGCGATCGCGGCGGCATCGGCGGCGGCGTCGAGCTGCGATTGCCGGCGTTGGGCCTGCGTATAGTCGAGCGTCATGCCCAGCAGATAGACGGTCGGGAACAGCATGATCGCGAATATGACGGCAACGTTGGCCTTGCGATCTCTGACAAAACGACAAAGCGAGGCGCGCAGCATGACCTTCATCCTAATCGCCGTTGACCACGGCACAGGCAATTCCCCGTCAGTTCAGGTATTGCGGTGCCGGAAGAGGTCGGATCGAAAGGCCTCCGCCTGTCTCTCGGCCGGGGAACTTTGAAGGCTGGCTGTTTAAGTAATACTTACTTGCACCGCGCGAATATCGGGCGCCTGGGGTCGCCAATGTCGGATTGAAGCGACGCAATTAACCGGCCGTAAAGACGTTGCCGCAAAACGGCGGTATTGAAGGCCAAATCTCGCGCATCCACGGCCCTCCGAGGACATCCAAGCCGCCGTTGCCGGGGTGAAAACACGGACGGAAACGTCCGCGGCCGTCGGCCATTGGCGCACCCCAGCCGAAGAGATCTGGCCGCGCTCCCGGTGTTCTCGGAATAAAGCCACAGCCCCGATGTTTTGACTGCGTTGGCTTCAGCCAGGACGGCACGCGATGACTTCCGGCGACCCAGCCTGCGACATCGAAGGCAAGGGGCATTTTGCCTCACGCCGCGCCGTTCTCGGCTGGGCGGCATCCGCCGCCTGGCTGTCATTCTCGCGGCCGGCGTCGGCTCAGGATCCGCCGAAAATTCCGGGCGAGGTGGATTTGCTGGCCTCGATGGTCCAGAAGCTCGGCGAGCCCCAGCACGCAACCAGGATCAGCCCCGAGGAGGCCGCGCGCTATGCGGATCGCGTGCCGCAGGCCCTGATCCGCTTCTGGCGCGAGCATGGGCGTGGGGCCTATTTCGATGGACTATACTGGCTCTGCGATCCCGAGCCGTTCGATCCCGTGCTCGACTTCATCTTCAAGCAGGATGACGAATTCAACCCGTCCGATATGACGGTGGTCGCCTATACGGCATTTGGTGATCTGAAGGTGTGGCACCGGCATCGGCGCCAGATGAATGTTTCGCTTCTGCTCTCCTCGGTGTTCAATCCGCCGCCGAGCGCGTGGCATGACCGCAGCACCGGGCAGCCGTTCTCCGAGGACTACAGCGTGTCCACTTTTGCGAGCACCGGGAAATGGGCGTTTGATCGCGACGAGTACGAGCTCCTTGCCGCTGCCGCCGCCAGGTACGGAGCCCTCGAACCGGGCGAGGTTTACGGCTTCTTTCCCGCGCTACAATTGGGTGGGGCCTACAGGGTCGAGAATCTCAAGCGCGTGAGAGCCGCCGAGCATTTTCAGATCCTTGCGCAACTCGATCGCTTCAAGCTGACGCGTCTGACGCCGCCCGATCCGCCGGCCTATCCCTACGGCCACGTCGAGTTCGTGCGCTACATCGGACACCAGGACAAGCGGTAGTCGCCGATGCGATTCCTGAAATCGTGATAGCCCGATCTGCAGGATCAAGTCGGCTTGGACGAGCCCACGCGCACATCGCAATGAGAGCTGGCGCACCCGACACGATTCGAACGTGTGACCTTTGCCTTCGGAGGGCAACGCTCTATCCAGCTGAGCTACGGGTGCAGCGAGGCCTCATTTAGCCTAATGGCGAGGGCCGGGCAACCGGTCTCGCCGCGGCAATCCTGCCTGATCCGCAAAAAGATCGTGTCGAAACAACGCGATCTGATCGACCTTCAGGCCGATTTGCGCGGGGCGAGGCCAGGAACTGACGTCGTGTCGAGGCCGAGACCCATGAATTCGGCCAGCACCCGTTCCGAGCAGACCACACGGTTGCGGCCGAGTCGCTTGGCGGCATAGAGCGCCTGGTCGGCCGCGCCCAGCAGGCCGTTCGGGGCGTTATCGGCCTCGCCGGGGACGTGACTGGCGACGCCGACACTGAGGGTGACGTGGTCGCCGGCTCCATCGGCGCCATGGGCGATCCGCAACGCCGTCACGGCGCGGCGGATCTCCTCGGCAATGACGCAGGCGTCGTCGCTGCTCATCTCGGGCAGGATCAGCGCAAATTCCTCGCCGCCATAGCGGCTGGCGAGGTCGAGCGGACGGCGCGCGTAGCGGCTGACGACGTCAGCGACCGCGCGCAGACACTCGTCGCCGGTCTGGTGGCCGTGCTCGTCATTGAACAGCTTGAAATGATCGACATCGACGAACAACAGCGCCAGCGGCTTTTGCGTCCGCTGCGCGCGGGCCCATTCGCTCATCAGCATCTGGTCGAACGAACGGCGGTTCGACAGGCCAGTCAGCCCGTCCTTGGTGGCAAGCTCCTTCAACGCCATCTCCGCCCGCTTCTGGTCGGTGAGATCGCGCAGCGTCTCGACCACGGCGATCAGATTGCCGGCCTCGTCATGGATCGGGCCGGCGTCGATCGCGAGATAGAGCTGGCTGCCGAGCTTTGGCATCACGCACCAGTTCTCGGCGGAAAAGCCGAGTCCGTTATGGCCGCGCGCGGCATACTCCGAATAGAACTCCGGCAGCTGCTCGGGTCGGTCGAGCGCGACCAGGTCGGCAAGGCAGGGGCGCCTGGTCTCGTAGAAGGCCTGCCAATGCTTGTTGGTACCGATCACCTCGGAGGCGGCAACGCCGGTCAGCCGCTCGCAGGCCTTGTTCCAGATCACCACGCGCCGCTTCGGATCGATCACGAAGGTCGGCACCACCAGGTGCTGCATCAGCCGCACCGCGTAGGAATCGGCGACATCGACGGTCTTCGCGCGCGCCTTCTCAGAAGGAGTCTTGGGGAGCTTTGCCATCTCAGGCCACCGCCGCCACGGGCATGGCAGCGCCGGGGCCGAACAGCTCACGGACCTCGGCCGCCGGCTTCGGCCTGCTGAACAAATAGCCCTGCATCTCCGTGCAGCCGAGCGCGCGCAGCATCTCACGCTGGGCCTCGGTCTCGACGCCTTCGGCGACCGTGGTCATGTTGCTGGCGGAGGCGATGTTCACCACCGCCTGCACGATGACAGGCGAGCCGCCGGCGTCGGCGATATCGGCGACGAAGCAGCGGTCGATCTTGATCTTGTCGAACGGGAAGCGCTTCAGATAGCTCAGCGAGGAATAGCCCGTGCCGAAATCGTCGAGCGCGATGCGCACGCCGATCGAGCGGAGCTGGTGCAGGATCGAGAGCGCCGCCTCGTCGTCGCGGATCAGCACGGCTTCGGTGATCTCGAGCTCCAGCCGGCGCGGCTCCAGCCCGGAGGCGGCAAGTGCGCCGGCAATCCGCAACGCCAGCGTGTCGCATTTGAGCTGCACCGGCGAGACGTTGACGGCGAGACGGACATGGGCGGGCCAGGTCGCGGCCTCGTTGCAGGCCGTCCGCAGCACCCAGTCGCCGATCTCGTTGATCAGGCCGGTATCCTCGGCGATCGGAATGAATTCGGCCGGCGAGACCATGCCGCGTTCGGGATGGCGCCAGCGCAGCAACGCCTCGCAGCCGGACACCACGCCCGAATGCAGATTGACCAGCGGCTGGTAGTGGATCTCGAAGCCGCCATTGACCAGGGCCTGGCGCAGGTCCTGCTCCAGCGACAGGCGCGCCTTGGCGCTCGCATCCATCTCGGGCACGAAGAAGCGGTAGGTGCGCCGCCCTTCCGCCTTGGCGCCGTACATCGCAAGGTCGGCATTCTTGATGAGCTGGTCGAGGTCGGCACCGTCCTGCGGCGCCAGAGCGATGCCGATGCTGGCGTCGGTGGAAAGCTGGTGGCCGAGGCAGTGATACGGACGGCGGATCGCTTCGTGGATCTGCGTCACGAAGGCCAACACGTCGGTGGACGATTCGATGCCCGTCTGGATCACGGCAAATTCGTCGCCGCCAAGCCGCGCGATCAGATCGCCCGGCTTGAGGCAGGCGCGAATGCGGCCCGCGATCGCCATCAGCAGCTCGTCGCCGACATGGTGGCCGAGCGAATCGTTGATGCCCTTGAATTCGTCGACGTCGATATAGAGCAGCGCGAACTGGGCGCCGCCGGCGACCTTCTCCAGCTCGCGCTCGATCTGCTCGCGGAACAGCGTGCGGTTGGGCAGGTCGGTCAGCGCATCGTAATGCGCCATATGCGCGATCTTCTCGGCAGCCTGACGCCGCTCGGTCACGTCATCGATCACGTGGACGAGATAGCGCGGCTCGCCGGCCTTGTCGCGGATGCCGATCCTGGTCGAAGTGATGTAGCGCAATCCCATACCCGGCATCGGCCAGGCGTGCTCGTCCTTGAACAAGCCGTCACTCGATTTCAGCGCGCTGTCGTCATCTTCGGTTATGCGGGCAGCGGACGCTTCGGGGAAGATGTCGAACGCGGTCTTGCCCACGATGTCCTGCCGGGAGTGGCCGAACAGCTGTTCGGCGACGCCGTTGAGCAGCAGATATTGCCGCGTTCTGGCGTCCTTCACCGTGATCTGAGAGGGGATGTGGTCGATGATCTCGCGCAGGAACGTGTAGTTGCGGTCGCGCTCCTGCTCCAGATTGCGCCGTTCGGTGATCTCCTCGATCGTGGCGACCCATCCGCCCTGCGCCAGTGGGGTGTTGATGACCTGGAAAGCGCGCCCGTTGGGCAATTGATGGGTTTTCGTGGCGACCTTGCCTTCGGCGACGCCCCTCATGACATCTGCACAAAACGCCTCGACATCGCCGCTGAACGCGTCGCGCTCCTTGCGATGGTACATCGCCTCGTGGATGTGACAGCCGGGCTTGATGACGTCGTGGGAGAGGCCGAACATGTCGGCATAGCGGCGATTGCAGGTGACGATATAGCCGTCCGCGTCGTACAGGATCAGCCCTTGCGACATATTGTTGAGGGCGGTGTCGAGCCGTAGGCGTTCGGCTTCCAGCCGTTGCTGGGCCTCGCCGTTCTGCTTGATGATCTGGCGGATGATCAGGAACAGGATCAGCGCGATCCCCGCCGCAGACAGCGTCGCGGTGGTGACCATGAAGCCGGTCTGCTGCCGCCAGTCGGCCAGCGCCGACGACATCGTGTTGGTGGCGACGATAACCAGCGGAAAATGGGTCAACGATGCCGCCGAGCCGAGTTTCTCGGTGCCGTCGATCGGGCTCTTGATCCGAAGTGTGTGCTGGCCGCCGAAGGTCAGGACCTTCTGCATCAGCGGTGCACTCTTGTAGCTCCTGCCGATCATCGATTCGACGTTGGGGTAGCGCGCCAGCATCACGCCTTCGCGGTCGAACAACGAGATGGCGGCGCCCTCGGCCAGCGCGACGGAGGCGAAATAGCGTTGATAGCTGTCGGGATCGATCCGCCTCACCAGCACGCCGACGAAAGTGCCGTCCGGCAGGCTGAGCCGCCGCGCCACGACCGTCGTCCATTTGCCGATCAGGAAGCTGCGCACGGACTCCAGCAGCACCGGCTCCGACATCGGATTGGTCTTGAAGGTCCTGAAGTAGTCGCGCGAGGAGATGCTGATCTTCGGCAGCGGCTGCGCGCGTGACCAGGAGATGATCTCACCGTCGGCGTCGTAGATTGCGACGTCGCCGAGATAGGAGACGGCGCTGATTCTGCTCCGCAGCATTCTATTGGCCTCGGGGCCGGACATGCGCTCGCGGAACATCTGGGGCGAGGTGATATCGGGCAGGTGCATCTGTCCGATCAGCTCAGCAGCAACGACATCGGAATCTTCGAACTGCTGATCGAAGTGCCGCGCGATCAACTGCACGGTGTTTTCCAGCTCGCGTTCGCGGTTGGCCAGCGTGCGCTCGCGAAACCCGCCGACGGCCATCGCGGTCACGCCGAAGATGCCGGCGACCAGCAACATGCCCGAGAGGGTCAGCCACAGCACGGGGCCGCGCCGCATGGCGGCGTCCCGGCCGCCTTTTGCGGCCCGGACCATAGCAGCTGCCATCCCTGACAAAAACTGGCGCATCCCACTCCCCTGAAGGACCAGAAATACCACCGACAGATGGCGCAATGCTTAGGAAAGCCGGTTACCCATGGCTTAAACCGGTTGCGAACTTCTACGGATATCCAGCAAGGCGGGAACCGCCTGGCGTTGTGTCGCGGTTGCGAATCGCCTGCGAGGGATGCTGCCCTGCATCGTTAATCGAAGCTCAATGCGTGACCGGGCCTTAGCGCCGATACCCGCTCGCCCGCGAATAGCCCTGGCGGTTCTGTTGCGTCGGGCGGGCTGACACGCTGGCGCGGGATTCGCTGGACGCGGGGCTGGCGAGCTTCAGCTCCTCCAGGAAGATGGGCCGCGCGAAATAATAGCCTTGCGCATAGCGGATCTTGGTCGCGGCCTGGAGATAGGCGAGCTCCTCATAGGATTCGATGCCTTCGGCGATGACCGTCATGCCGAGCGCTTCGCTCAAGGACTCGATCGCGCGCAAGATGCCCTGGCTGCGCGGCCGCTTATGGATGTCGGTGATGAAGGAGCGGTCGATCTTGATCTCGTCGGCGGTGATGTCGGCGAGCGCCGACAGCGACGAATAACCGGTGCCGAAATCGTCGATGGAGATGCCGACGCCGAGCTTGCGGAAGATCGGCAGGATCTCGGCCTGGAAGTGGTTCTTGGCGACGAAAGCATCTTCCGTCACCTCGATCATGAAGCGCCGGGGAAAGCCGGTATCATCGAGCGCCTGGGCGAAATTGCGCATGAATTCGGGGTTGCCGGCCTGCTTGGCGGCGACATTGATGCTGATGGTCGCTTCGGCGCCAAAGGTCTCGTTGATCAGGTCGATCGACTTGACGATCTCGGCGAGCACGAGATGCGTGAGCTCGTCGATCAGCCCGAGCTCGCCCGCCAGATTGATGAAGGAGCCCGGTGCCTGGATGACGCCCTCGTCGTCGCGCAGGCGCACCAGGGCTTCGATGCCCTTCACGGCTTGCGTGCGGATGTCGACCTTGGACTGGAAGGCGCAGCAGAAGCGCTTTTCGAGGATGGCCATCCGCAGCGATTGCTCGATCTTCATCCGCGCCAGCGCCTCGCGCTCCATGCCGGCATCGAAGAAAGCGGCGGATCCCTTGCCGTTGTTCTTGATGCGGTACATCGCGATGTCGGCGTTCTGGCGCAACGTCTCGAAGCTGCTTCCATGGTCGGGATACAGGCTGACACCGACCGAGGTTGAGACGAACACTTCCGAATTGTCGATGAAGAAGGGCGCCGTCAGTCGCTCCAATGTCGATGCCATGAATTCGGCGACTTCCTCCTGGCTCCGGATCGGGGAGAGCAGCAGCAGGAATTCGTCGCCGGAGATCCGCGACAGCATGTCGGACCCGCGCAAGTCCCGCCCGAGCCGTTTCGAAAGCTCGACCAGCAGCGCATCGCCGACGGCGTGGCCGTAATAGTCGTTGATGTGCTTGAAATTGTCGACGTCGAGAAAGGCCAGCGCGAAGCGCTCGCCGCTGCGATCGCGGGCGAGCAGGCTGTTGGCGCGATGCTCGATCACGCGCCGCGAGGGCAGGCCGGTCAGCTCGTCGAAATAGGCCGAGCGAAACAGCTGGTCCTCGAAATCCTTCTGTTCGGTGATGTCGGCGGACGCCGAGATCAAGAACTCGCGGCCGGCGAAGCTCACCGGTCGATGGGTGGTCAGCAACACCTGACGTGCGGGACCGTCCTGAAGCGCTTCTTCGGAGACAACGGGCTGCCCGGCCCGGAGCGCACGCTCGCAAGCCTCGCGCCGCTGCGCGAGATCCGGCGACGGACGGCTGCCGTCCATGCCGAGCTGGGCGGCGGCGAAATCGTTAACCAGGAGAAGCTTGCCTTGCGCGTCCTGCACGGTCAGGCCGGCAGGCAGCATTCTAACGATTTCCTTGAGAAATCCGAGCTCGGCTTCGCTCGCGCCGTTATATGCGTTGTCGTTCATAGAATTCATGAATCTTGTTGCTTCAGCGCGCCTTTGCAATGGGCGCGATCATGCGCGGTTCCCTCTTAGGTTTGGTTAAGGGGTCCGCACAAATACGGGGGTGTTTTGGGAGAAACTTGTGGCGTTACCCGGCGCGCCGTCGATCGTCATTAACAGAAGGTCAACGGCACCTGCGAAAGCGCGGGCGAACCGCGCGGTCCGCTTTCGATTGCCGTTTGGCCCGTCGCATTAAGAGTATTGATTAAATCGATGTCAGCTCCGGGACCCGCTTCAGCTCTCCCCGTCGGGGAGAGGTGCACCGTCATTCGCTCTTGGGAATGCGACACTGCATGATGCAATGCAGCCCGGTCTTCAAATACGAGATCTCGCTCTTGCCGTCGAAGGCTGACAGCGCCGACTTCAAGAGCTTGGTACCGAAGCCGGGCGTGGAGATTTCGCCAACGGTTGGCCCCTCTGTTTCGTCCCAGGTGATGGTCAGACGATCGTCATTGACGGTCCATGACACCTGCAGCAACCCGCGCGGTGACGAGAACGCACCGTATTTGCCGGCGTTGGTGGCGAGCTCGTGAAACATCAATGACAGTGTGACCGCGAGCTTCGGTGGCAGGAACAGCCGGTCGCCGTTGAGGCTGAAGCGGACATGGCCGTAGGGGCCGAGCTCGGAGATCAGGAGATCACGGATATCGCAACCGCCCTTGTCGATCCGCGAGATCAGATCGTCGGTCGCGGCCAGCGAGCGCAGGCGCGGATCGATCCGGGCCCAGACCTGCGGCTGGTCGTGCAGCACCTGGTGCAGCACGGCGTGCACTGTCGACAGCTTGTTCTTCAGCCGGTGCTGCAGTTCGTCGACCAAGAGCTTGCGATACTCTTCCTCTTCGATCAGTCGCCGGGAGATGCGGCGCTGCTCCGCAAGCATCGTCCGATAATGCTCGACGCCCCAAATGGTTAGCGCGCAGACGCCCCAATAGAGCGTCAGCAGCGCGAAGCGCGCACGATCGGCAAACGCATCGCCGAAATTCAGGACGACGCCGAGCACGCCGCCGACCAGCGCGGTCACGATGCCGACCCGAAATCCTCCGAACGCGGCTGCAAAGAACACGGCGGGGAAGTAAGGCGTGAAGTAGACGTCGGGGCGCACCTGCGCGAGCCCCCAGCGCGCCAGGGTCGAAAGCAGCAGGCAGGCCAGCGCAAACACAAGGCTCAGGCCGAGCGATGGCGTCGCCACGCCCTGCCAGCCCTTGCGGAATTCGTCGATCAGCTTCCCCATGCGGAAGTCTTCTTTGGCGAAGGTGCCAAAATTGTGATCGCTGGCCGGCACATACCGGAAGGCGAGCAGAGATGCCGTAGGGTGGGTTAGACAGCGGCTGCGCGAAGCGCGGGCGCTGGCGTAACCCACCATTTCTGTCATCGCCGAGACTAAAGAGGTGGGTTACGCCGTGCGGACTGCGCTTCGCGCAGCCGCAAGGCTAACCCACCCTACGAAGCCACGAGAGTGGTACTAAACCGCCTTCACCCGCACCCTCAACCCATCCCGCGGCTTCGGGATCGGCCACATCTGCCAGGCCGGCTTGTAGCCGGGCTCGAGAGACACCTCGATGTTCTGCAGGAAGTGCCGTGCAAAGCATTTCGCCTGCATGTAGGCGAAGTGCAGGCCGAGGCACATATGGGCGCCGCCGCCGAACGGAATCCAGGCGAAGCGATGGCGATTGCGCTGGGCTTCCTCGGTGAAGCGCAAGGGATCGAAGCGATCAGGCTCCGGCCAGATATCCGTCATGTGGTGCGTGTAGAGCGGATTGACGCCGACGGCAGTGCCGGCGGGAATCGCATAGCCCTTGAAGGTGAAATCGCGCATCGCGCGCCGCGGCATCGAGGGCACCGGCGGCTTGATCCGCAGCGCTTCCTTGAAGGCCATTTCCGACAGCGGCATCTTTTCGAGGTCGTCGAAGCTGCTGGGCGCACCCGGCGCGAGCCCGAGCGCAAGAACTTCGCTGCGCAGCTTGCTCTGCCAGTCGGGATTGGCGGCGAGCTCGCCGATGAAGGACGTCAGCGACGAGGTCAGCGTGTCGTGCGCGGCCATCATCAGGAAGCTCATATGGTCGATGATGTCCTGGTCGGACAACAGCGCGCCGTCCTCATGGGTGGCACGGCAGAGATGCGAGAACAAATCATCGCCTCCGTGATTGCCGCGGCGCAGAGGAATCTGCTCGCGGAAATAGGCGATGATGCGTTTGCGACCCCTCACGCCTGCCGCCATCTGCGTGCCGGGCAGGGGGCGGCGGATCGGGGCGACCGCAGCCGCCACCATGTCGACGAAGGCGCGGTTGATCTCGTCGACCTCGGGCCCGATGTCGGCGCCGAGAAAGGACGTCGCGGCGAGATCGAGCGTGAGCTGCTTCATCGCCGGATAAAGCTGCATCTCGCCCGGCTTGGCCTTCCATTGCGCGACGCGCGCGGAGATGCCGCGGTCGAGATCGCTGAGATAGGATTTCATCGGCCCGGACTTGAACGCGACCGACAGCGCCTTGCGATGCAGCCTGTGCTCGTCGAAGTCGAGCAGCATCAGGCCGCGCGGAAACAGCAGCCCGAGAACGTTGTTCCAGCCATGGGTCGACGAGAACAGCTTTTGCTGGTCGAACAGCACGAGCTCGTTGGCCTCCGGGCCGAGCAGCACGATGTTGGTCTCGCCGAAAATATGGGTGCGGTAGACCGGACCGTATTTGGCGCCGTTTCGCTCGATATGCCCCTTGGGATCGGCCAGCACCTGAAACGTCTTGCCGATGATCGGCCAGCCTTCGTCGCCGGGGATGTGCGTCAGCGCGTTGCGTTTCGGCGCGGTGTACTGAAGCGCTGATGGGGCCACATTCTGCATCGACATGACGATCGCTCCCGATGGCTGACGCCGACGACATAGCACAAAACTGGCACGATGACGCGAGGGTTGTTTGGCGCGCAAATCAACACACACCATCGCCGGGACGAGGCATGTCGCCTACCGCTTCGCCGCTTCCTTCTGCAAATCCGGCGCGTTGACGGCGGGAATGGCGACGCGGCCGGGGCCGGTCACCTTCAAGGCCTCGGCGGCCTTCTCGTTCTGCATGATCTTGGCCATCACGGCCTGGCCGGCACGCTCGAAGATCGCGCGGTTCTCGATCACGAACTTTTGCGACCTGCGCAGGCCATCGATGTAGCCGTTGATTTCAGGCACGACATAGCGCGCCACCATGTCCCAGCTGCGGCGCGTGGCTTCCGGATTGGCCCAGTCGTGCACGAAGCCGATGATGGCGCCGACGCCGCCGGACACCTCCATCACGTTCTTGATGGTTTTGACGAGATCGTCGGGCGTGCCGATGGTCGAGGCCGCGCCCTCGACGAAGGCGGTCTTGTCCACGGCCTCGTCGGGGGAGGAGAACGCCTCCAGGCCCGGCCGTTGCAGCGTGCCGACATTATATTCGTTGTGCCAGCGCATCAGACCGGCGCCGGCCTCCTTGCGTGCCTGCTCGCGGCTTTCGGCGATGTGGAAGGTCAGCAGCACGCGCCAGTCGGCGCGGTCGACCTTGGTGCCGTGCTTGCTGGCGGCATCCTCGGCGAATTGCCATTGCTGTTGCAGCGACATCAGCCCCTGTGTCGTCATCGAGCCCAGCGAGATGATGCCGATGCCGTATTTGCCGGCGAGCGTCATCCCCGACGGCGAGATCTGCGAAGCCACCACGAACGGCATCTCCTCCTGCAACGGCAGGAGCTGCAGCGCCGCGTCGTTCATGGTGAACCAGTCGCTCTTCGCAGTGACACGCTCGCCGTTGAAGAGGCGGCGGATCACCTCGATCGCCTCGTCCTGGCGATCGCGCTGCGTCATCGGATCGATGCCGAGCGTATGTGCGTCCGAGGCCAGCGCGCCGGGGCCGGAGCCGAAGATGGCGCGGCCGCCGGTCATGTGGTCGAGCTGCACCATGCGCTGGGCGACGTTGAATGGGTGGTGATAGGGCAGCGAGATCACGCCGGTGCCGAGCTTGATCCGCTTGGTGCGCTCGCCGGCCGCGGCCAGGAACATCTCGGGCGAGGCGATCATCTCCCAACCCGAGGAATGGTGCTCGCCGCACCAGAACTCGTCATAGCCGAGCGCGTCGAGCTGTTCGACCAGGTCGAGATCGCGCCGGAACTGGAGCATCGGATGCTCCCCGATCGGGTGATGCGGGGCAAGGAAAGCCCCAAACTTCAGGCGCGCCATGGCGTTCTCTCCGGCTGAGTTTTTTGTTTATTGGTTGTGTCAGGCTACGTGTCCGACGCCACGAACGCAATCGCGCGATGTCCCGCGCAGCGGAATGCAGCGGGCCTCGCCGCGCTCGCGTGCTCTTCGCAATCGAATCGTTGCAATCGGTGCGCGCAGGATTTCTCGTCCCGCTCGCGCTGTTTGCGGCGTTAATCTTGATATCGGCCGCATTCCTGTCATCGATGTGCCGCGCATCTGCACGAAGTTGAGGCATTGCGGTTAATACGTGCGGATTCCCGCAGGATTCTGCGTGATTCCGGAGGGATCGGCAGCACACGGCCTTTTCATTTTGCACTGCAGCAACTATCTGGTCGGGTAAACGTTGAAAGCCGCCCACCAGGAATTTGCCGTGTCGCTTGCCCGAAATGTCGATCTGTTGAGACGTCTGCCAAAGATGGACGGTCTGCGTCTGCCCGACTTCGGCGCAAGCGCCGACTCGTCCAGTCCGCTGCAGGAGGTCACCGGCTTCGGCGACAATCCCGGCGCCTTGCGCATGTTCGCCTTCGTGCCGGCGCAAGTGCAGAAGCCGCGCGCGCTCGTCGTCGTGCTGCATGGCTGCGGCCAGACCGCCGCGAGCTACGACCTCGGCGCGGGCTGGTCGACGCTCGCGCGCCACTACGGCTTTGCGCTCGTGATGCCCGAGCAGCAGCGCATCAACAACGGCAACACCTGCTTCAACTGGTTCAACCCCGAAGACACCGCGCGCGACTCCGGCGAGGCGCGTTCGATCCGCGAGATGATCGCGCATATGGTGCAGGCCCATCGCATCGATTCCAGGCGTATCTACATCACCGGTCTTTCCGCCGGCGGCGGCATGACCTCGGTGATGCTTGCGACCTATCCCGAAGTGTTCGCGGCCGGCGCCGTGATCGCAGGGCTGCCCTACGGCATCGCGTCCAACCTGCGCGAAGCGCTCGACGGCATGTTTCATTCACCCGCACGGCCCGAGCGCGAGCTCGGCGATTTCGTGCGGCGGGCTTCCGACCATCGCGGTCCCTGGCCGAAAATTTCGGTGTGGCACGGCAGCGCCGACCGCACCGTCAATCCCGGCAATGCCAACGAGATCGTCAAGCAGTGGCTCGATCTGCACGATTTGCCGATGACGCCGATGGCCGAGACCGTCGTCGACGGCTATCCGCGCCAGGCCTGGTGGAACAAGGACGGCGAGACGCTGGTCGAGTCCTACGCCATCACGGGCATGGCCCACGGCACGCCGCTCGGCCCAGCCGACAACGACCAGCGCTACGGCGTCGAAGGTGCGTTCCTGATCGAGGCCGGCATTTCCTCGTCCTATCACATCGCAAAGTTCTTCGGCCTCACCGGCTGGATTCAGGGTGCGAAGAAGGCTGAAGCAAAGCCCGCCGCTCCGGCCAAGCCGGCCCCCGTGCGCCCGCCGGCGCCGCATCTTGCCCGCACCATCCGCGTGAAGGTCGCCGAGGAGAACGCCGAGCCGAAGCGCGAGCAGGGACGCGGCTTCGATCTCGGCCAGATCATCACCCGGGCGCTGACGGCCGCGGGATTGATGAAGTAGCGCGAAGCGCCCTCACATCTCGCCGGTGATGAACGGATTGGTCATCCGCTCCTGGCCGATGCTCGAGCCGGCGCCGTGGCCGCAGATGAAGCCGACATCGTCGCCGAGCGGCAGCAGTTTCGTCATGATCGAGTTGATCAGCGTGGCGTGACTGCCGCCGGGAAGGTCCGTGCGCCCGACCGAGCCCGCGAACAGCACGTCGCCGACATGGGCAAAGCGCAAATCCCCGTTGAAGAACACCACGCTCCCGGGCGAATGGCCGGGGCAGTGCAGGATGTCGAAGGTCAAGTCGCCGATCGACACGCTGTCGCCTTCGTCGAGCCAGCGATCCGGCGCGAAATTGCGCACGCCCGTCATGCCGAACCGGGCGCCGCTCTCGACCACATTGTCGAGCAGATATTTGTCCGCGACATGCGGGCCCTCGATCGGCACCTTCAGCGCATCGCGCAGATCGGCCGCGCCGCCGACATGGTCGATATGGCCGTGGGTCAGCCAGATCTTCTCCACGGTGACGCCGGTCTGCTTGATCGCGTCCAGGATCTTCGGCACGTCGCCGCCGGGATCGATCACCACGGCCCTCTTGGAAGGCTCGTCCCAGATGATGGTGCAGTTCTGCTCGAACAGCGTCACGGGAACGATGATCGCGCCAGCCTTCGGCGCTTCAGATCTGGCTTTGGTCTCGTTTTGCTCGGTCATATCATCACAATGCCGATTTTTGCTGCGCCGCCAAGCAAAATAGTCGCGGTCGGCGCGCGGAACAACCCGATGTCACACGGTCGTCCCAATTCGCGTGGCTGTTTGAACCGGGAGCGTCGCTTCCGCGTTCACTCGCGCGAAGCACAGATTTCCGGCCGGGATTTTCGACATGGCACAGGGCGGCGAGTTTTGGTGGCGCGACGGCATCTTCTATCAGATCTATCCGCGCTCCTTTCAGGACTCGGATGGTGACGGCGTCGGCGATCTCGTCGGCATTTTGCGGCGGCTGCCTTATGTGAAATCGCTCGGCGTCGACGCGATCTGGCTGTCCCCGATCTTCCCCTCGCCGATGGCTGATTTCGGCTACGACATCTCCGATTATACCGGCATCGATCCCTTGTTCGGCACCATGGCGGATTTCGATGCGCTGCTCGCCGCCGCGCACGAGGCCGGCTTGAAGCTGATCCTCGATCTCGTGCCGAACCACACCTCCGACCAGCATCCCTGGTTCATCGAGAGCAGCGCCTCGCGCGACAATCCCAAGCGCGACTGGTACATCTGGCGCGACCCGGCGCCCGACGGCGGTGTCCCGAACAACTGGCTGTCCGAATTCGGCGGCAGCGCCTGGGCCTTCGACGAGACCACGGGCCAGTATTACTACCACGCCTTTCTCGCCCAGCAGCCGGACCTCAACTGGCGCAACCCTGACGTCCGCACGGCGATGTACGACGTGATGCGGTTCTGGCTCGAGAAAGGCGTCGACGGCTTTCGCGTCGACGTGATCTGGCACCTGATCAAGGATGCCGCGTTTCGCGACAATCCGCCGAACCCGCGCTATGTCGAGGGCCGGCCGCCGAACGAGAAGATCCTGACGCAATACTCCACCGACCAGCCGGAGGTGTTCGACGTCATCGCCGAGATGCGGCGCGTCACCGATGCCTATTCCGCGCGCGTCCTGATCGGCGAGGTCTATCTGCCGCTGCATCGTCTGATGGCCTATTACGGCAACGATCTCACCGGCGCGCAGATGCCGTTCAATTTCGCGCTGCTCTCGACCTTCTGGAGCGCGCGCTCGATCGAAAAGATCATCGAGGACTACGAGAAGGCGCTGCCCACAGGCGCCTGGCCGAACTGGGTGCTCGGCAATCACGATCGCCCGCGCGTCGCCAGCCGCGTCGGACCGGAGCAGGCCCGAGTAGCCGCCATGCTGCTCTTGACCCTGCGCGGCACGCCGACGCTCTATTACGGCGACGAGATCGGCATGCACCAGCTCGCGATCGCGCCGGAGGATGTGCGCGATCCCTTCGAGAAGAACGTGCCGGGCATCGGCGTCGGGCGCGACGGCTGCCGCACGCCGATGCAGTGGGATTCGTCCGACTTCTCCGGCTTCTCGGCAGGGAAGCCGTGGCTGCCTTTGCCGGAGGATCATGTGCGCGAGAACGTCGTCAATCTCGATGCGGATTCGCGTTCGATCCTGAGCCTGTACAAGCGTCTGATCGCGTTGCGCAAGAGTTCGCCGGCCCTCGTGAGCGGCGACTACCATCCGATCGCCGCGCAAGGCGATCTCCTGATCTATCGCCGCGACGCCCAGGGCAGGGCTGTCATCATCGTGCTCAATCTCGGCCCCGAGCCGATCGCAGTGACGACGAGTGCGCTCAAGTTCGGCAGCGAGATTCTGCTGTCGACGTTGCTGGATCGTGAAGGGGAGAGGCTCGAAGGCGTGCTGGATTTGCGCGGGAATGAGGGTGTCGTGGTGGTGCCGCCGTCGTAGCTCTTGCCAGGACATCGACGGCGGCGATGGTCGTTGCTCTCTCCCCGTCATTGCGAGGAGCCCTTGCGACGAAGCAATCCAGAAACTCTCCGCGGCGGCGGTCTGGATTGCTTCGCTGCGCTCGCAATGACGATCGTTGAGACGGCGGCGTAAACGACGAAACGCCGAACTCGCGGCATTACGTCGGATGCTTCGTCCCCTTCCGCCCCATCTTCTCATCCACCTCGCTCCGCTTCAGCAGATAGTCCAGCCCGCCGACCCGGTACCAGCGATAGCCATAGGGCTCCAGCACGATGCGGTGCTGGCCGCGTTTGTCGGCGTGGCTGTGGTCTTCCGCGAGAAGGTTGATCAAATGCGCGCCGGCATCATCGGGCAGCCCGACCGAGAACGCGATCTCGCGCGGCTTCTCGTCGAGATTGTGCACGAACAGAACGGAATTGTTGCGCCAGTCGTAGCGGATGATGAGCACGGCGGGATCGCGTGTCGGGATGATCACGAAGTCGCCCCAGCCGATCTCGGGCACTTCCTTGCGCATGCGGATGATGCGCTCGGTCCAGTTCAGCATCGAATTCGGATCGCGCCGCTGCTTGGCAACGTTGACGTGCTCGAAGCCGTAGGGTCCCTTGTCGATCACGGGGCTCGCCGGCCTGTCGCTCTTGGTGAAGCCGCCGTGCGGCTCGGTCGACCATTGCATCGGCGTGCGCGCGCATTGGCGTTCGGGCAGCGCGAGATCATCGCCCATCGCGATCTCGTCGCCGTAGCGGATCACGGGCGTTCCCGGCAGCGTGCACATCAGGCTGTAGGCGAGCTCGAGCCGCCTGCGGTCGCCGCCCAGCATCGGCGCAAGCCGGCGTCTGATCCCGCGGTCGTAGAGCTGCATGTTCTTGTCGGGTCCGAAGGCCTTGAACACGGTGTCGCGCTGCGCCTTGGTCAGCCGTCCGAGGTCCAGCTCGTCGTGATTGCGCAGGAACAGGCCCCATTGCGCCGAGGCCGGCCGCGGCTTTGTGGCTTTCAACGCCTTCGCCAGCGGGCGCGTGTCGCTGGCCGCCAGCGCATAGAACAGATGCTGGTTGACATGAAAGTTGAACATCATGTGCATGCGGTCGGCGTCGCGGCCGAAATAATCCATGTCGGTATCCGGCAGCACATTGGCCTCGGCCAGGATGATGGCGTCGCCTTCGCGCCATTGCAGGAATTCGCGGAACGTGCGCAGCATGTCGTATTGCTCGACCGGCTTGTTCACTTTCGCGCCCTTGGTCGCGATGACGAAGGGCACGGCGTCCATGCGGAAGCCGGAGACGCCGAGCTGGATCCAGAACCCCATGATCTTGAGGATCTCCGCCTGCACATGCGGATTCGACGTGTTGAGGTCGGGCTGGAAATCGTAGAAGCGATGAAAATAGTACGCGCCGGCTTCCTTGTCGCGCGTCCAGGTCGATTTCTGCACGCCGGGAAACACCATGCCCTTGTTGGCGTTGGCCGGCTTCCTGTCCGACCAGACGTACCAGTCGCGATAAGGCGAGGTCTTGTCGCGCCGCGCCTGCTTGAACCAGTGATGCTGGTCCGAGGTGTGGTTGACGACGAGGTCGATGATGATGCGGATGCCCCGCTGCTTGCAGCCATGGGCGAACTCGACGAAATCGCCGAGCGTGCCGTAACGGGAATCGACGCTGTAATAATCGGCGATGTCGTAGCCGTCGTCGCGGCCCGGTGAGGTCTGGAACGGCATCAGCCAGATCGTGGTGATGCCGAGCCCGTGCAGGTAATCGAGCCGGCGCAGCAGCCCCTTGAAATCGCCGATGCCGTCGCCATCGGCGTCCATGTAGGTGCCGACCGAGAGGCAATAGATGATGGCGTTCTTGTACCAGAGATCGTCGATCATGCGCGCAGCCTCGATGCTCCCGCCGAGGGGTGCGGCGGCTGCGTGATAAGTGTGTGGGGAAGGGGAGGTTCCGCCTCACCGTCGTCCCGGGGCGCGCCCCGGAATGACGGAGGAGACGGAATCGGCTACTCTCCCGCCATGGACAGCCCCGCCCGCAACATCGCCCTTGTTCCGCCGCCTGACCGCCGTCAGTCGGAAACGGCGCTCGCGATCGCGCGCGGCACGGCGCGGCTGTTACGCTCGCTCGGCTTTTCCTGCATCAGCGAGATGCCGCTGCCGTCGGGCCGGCGCGCCGATCTGGTGGCGTTGAACGAGCGCGGCGAGATCTGGATCGTCGAGATCAAATCGTCGGTCGAGGATCTGCGCGCCCACCAGAAATGGCATGAATACCGCACCCATTGCGACCGGCTGTTCTTCGC
Organism: Bradyrhizobium guangzhouense; assembly: GCF_004114955.1. Taxonomy (NCBI): domain Bacteria; kingdom Pseudomonadati; phylum Pseudomonadota; class Alphaproteobacteria; order Hyphomicrobiales; family Nitrobacteraceae; genus Bradyrhizobium; species Bradyrhizobium guangzhouense. The sequence continues at coordinate 7,115,358 of NZ_CP030053.1, read as the reverse complement.
CTTCACGCAGGATCTGCCCTGCGAGATCTTTCCGCAAGACACCGGCCTGATCATCGCCGATGCCTATGGCGCGCACATGCATTGCGAAGCGCCCGAGCACAGGATGGCGGCAGCGACGCGCAAGCAGATGACGGTGCGGTTCGGCATGGCAGCGGCGCTGCGCATCAACCGCCTGGTCGATCCGCAAGGGCATGTGGATTTTTGGGAATGAATGCGCAGGGTGGGTTGGCCGTAGGCGTAACCCACCTCTTTAAGTCCACTATGAAAAAGAAGCGGTGGATTACGCCTTCGGCTAATCCACCCTACCGCACCCATTACCTCGGCGCGCGCTTGGCCAGGATCCGCTGCAACGTACGCCGGTGCATGTTGAGGCGGCGCGCCGTTTCCGAGACATTGCGGTTGCACATCTCGTAGATGCGCTGGATGTGCTCCCAGCGCACGCGATCGGCCGACATCGGGTTCGCCGGCAGCTCGGATTTCTCGGCGCTGGTCGAGAGCAGCGCGGCGACGACGTCGTCGGCATCCGCGGGCTTCGAGAGATAATCGATCGCGCCCATCTTCACCGCGGTGACGGCGGTGGCGATGTTGCCATAGCCGGTCAGCACGATGGCGCGCGCTTCGGGGCGCTTCTTCTTCAGCGCGGAGACGACGTCGAGACCGTTGCCGTCGCCGAGCCTGAGATCGACCACAGCGAAAGCCGGGGCGGACTTGCCGATTTGCGCAAGACCATCCGAGACCGTGTCACATGACGTCACCGCAAAGCCGCGTGTCTCCATGGCGCGCGACAGGCGCTCCAGGAACGGCTTGTCGTCCTCCACGATGAGAAGCGAGCGGTCGGCCTGTTCGTTCAGCTCAGTGATGGCGTTCAAGGTTTTGTCCTCTCTCCTGCACATCTACATATGGCGTCGCAATCAGGCGGTGCCAAGGCCGCCAATGGTCGATCGGGCCTCATCTGCGACGCAAGGTCGCGGCCTATCCTATTGTTTCCTCGAGGCTCTCGATAGCCTCAAAACGCTCGCGCGGCCACGCAATCTGCACCACCGCACCGTGTTCCGGGAAGGGCCTGTTGGTAAACGAGACCTTGGCGCCGGTGCGCTCGAGCAGGGTGCGGGCGATGAACACGCCAAGCCCGAGGCCGCCGCCGGAATCCTGGGCGCGCCGCCGCGACAGATAGGGTTCGCCGATCCGGTTCATGATGTCCGGCGGAATGCCCGGTCCGTCGTCGGAGATCACGATCTCGATCGTATCACTGTTCCACCACGCGTTCACTTCCACCGTGGAGTGGGCGAAATCGACCGCGTTCTCGATGATGTTGCCGACACCATAGAGCACCGCCGGATTGCGTGATCCGACCGGCTCGGCCGTTGCGGTCACTGCGATCCGCACCTTGATGTCGACACCGAAATCGCGATGCGGCGCCACCACTTCCTCGATCAGCTCGGACAGTTTCATGCGGTCGAATGGCGCGCCGGTGGAGGAAAGCTGGGTGATCTTGCCAAGGATGTCGCGGCAACGCTGCGTCTGCTCGCGCAGGGTTTTCAGGTCGGCGGCGAACACCGGGTCCTTCACCGTCTTCTCCAGCTCGCGCGAGATCAGGAAGATGGTCGCGAGCGGCGTGCCGAGCTCGTGCGCGGCGGCCGCAGCGAGGCCGTCGAGCTGGGTCAGATGCTGCTCGCGCGTCAGCACCAGCTCGGTCGCGGCGAGCGCGTCGGCCAGCTTGCGCGCCTCCTCGGTGACCTGAAAGGAGTAGAGGCTGGTGACGCCGATCGCGAGCACGATCGAAAGCCAGACGCCGACGAGATAGATCGGCGGCAGCACCACCGGGTCTTCCGAGTCCCATGGCAGCGGGAAATGAACGAAGAACAGGATCGACGCGCAGGCGACGGCGAGGATGCCGAGGCCGAAGGTCAGCCGCGCCGGCAACGCGGTCGCCGAAATCAAGACCGGTGCGAGAAACAGGAACGAGAACGGGTTCTGCAATCCGCCGGTGAAGAACAACAGCCCGGCCAGTTCCACGATATTGAGCGCCAGCAGCGCGGCGGCATGGATCGGCTCCAGCCGCCGCATCGGATTGACGGCGGTCTGGAGCGCCAGATTGAGCATGGCCGACAGGCCGATGATGCTGACGCAGGGGATGATGGCAACGTCGAACTCGAGCCCTTGCGCCACGATGAAGATCGCGGCGAGCTGGCCCAGCACCGCGAGCCAGCGCAGCCGCAGGATGGTGTCCAGGCGGATGTGTCGTTGCGACGGGCGGAAGTCGGAAGCGGCGGTCTCGGTCATATCTGGCCAATCTAGCGGTGCGCGTGTCCGATCACAAACACGCTGGCCCACGATTCCAACGAGTTACAAGTCTTCGAGTTACAAGCCTTGCACTCCACCGCGCAATGGCGGAAGAACGCCTCTAGCATGACTGAGAACTCCAGGGCTTCAAGCTGGCCGACTGTCGCGGAGGGCATTTCGTCCGCGGCCATCGAGGTCGATCGCCTCGTCAAGGTCTACAAGCAGACCCGCGCGGTCGACGGCATCTCCTTTTCGCTTCCCCGCGGCAGCATCACCGGCTTGCTCGGCGGCAATGGCGCCGGCAAGACCACCACGATCGCGATGATCATGGGGCTGGTGCTGCCGACCGCCGGCCGCGTCCGCGTGCTCGGTCATCGCATGCCGGAACAGAGCGCCGAGGTGCTGGGGCGGATGAACTTCGAAAGCCCCTATGTCGACATGCCGATGCGGCTGACGGTGCGGCAGAACCTCACGATTTTCGGCAAGCTTTATGCAGTCAGGCACCTTGCCGACCGTATTGCAGAACTGGCCGACGACCTCGATCTCACCGATTTCATCGACCGCGCCAACGGCAAGCTCTCGGCGGGGCAGAAGACTCGTGTTGCGCTGGCGAAGGCGCTGATCAACCAGCCCGAGCTGCTGCTGCTCGACGAGCCCACCGCATCGCTCGACCCTGACACGGCCGACTGGGTGCGGGGCCATCTGGAGCGCTATCGGAAAGACAACAACGCCACCATCCTGCTGGCCTCGCACAACATGCTGGAGGTCGAGCGTCTGTGCGACCGCGTCATCATCATGAAGCGCGGCCGCGTCGAGGACGACGACACGCCCGACGCGATCATGGCCCGCTACAATCGCACCACGCTGGAGGAGGTGTTCCTCGACGTCGCGCGCGGGCGGGTGAACGGTGCGAAGGAGGGGGCGAGATGAGGGGGCCTCTCCGCGGTCATTCCGGGGCGCGCGGAGCGCGAACCCGGAATCCATTTCACCGCGTGCGCTGCGGGCCGATGGATTCCGGGTTCGATGCTGCGCATCGCCCCGGAATGACGGGCCCTTTCAAGACGAAGGAGCGGCGATGACCGACATCTCCCTCTACCGCGGCATCTCCGTGCAACGCATCGGCGCGATGATCCTGCGCTATTGGTACCTCTTGATGTCGTCCTGGCCGCGGCTGCTCGAGCTGTTGTACTGGCCGGCGCTCCAGGTCATCACCTGGGGCTTCATCCAATACTATATTGCGCAAAACGCCAGCTTCTTTGCGCGCGCCGGGGGCACGCTGATCGGCGCCGTGATCCTCTGGGACATCCTGTTCCGCGGCCAGCTCGGATTCTCCATCTCCTTCCTCGAGGAGATGTGGGCCCGCAACCTCGGCAACCTCATGATGAGCCCATTGAAGCCGATCGAGTTTCTGCTCTCGCTGATGGTGATGAGCCTGATCCGTCTCGCGATCGGCGTCATCCCGATGACGCTGCTGGCGATCGCGTTCTTTCACTTCAACGTCTACAGCCTCGGCCTGCCGCTGATCGCCTTCTTCTGCAACCTGATCTTCACCAGCTGGTCGGTCGGCATCTTCGTCTCGGGTCTGGTACTGCGGAACGGCCTCGGCGCCGAGAGCATCGTCTGGACCTTGATGTTCGCCATCATGCCGCTCGCCTGCATTTATTATCCGGTCAGCGTGCTGCCGGCCTGGCTGCAATATGTCGCCTGGTCGCTGCCACCGACTTACGTGTTCGAGGGGATGCGCGCGCTGCTGATCGAGAACAGCTTCCGGACCGATTTGATGGGGGAGGCGTTAGCCATCAACGCGGTGCTTCTGCTGGCTTCTTTCGGGGCATTCCTTGCCCTTTTGCGCAGCGCCCGGAAACACGGCTCGCTGCTTGCGGGCGGCGAATAACGTCACTTTATCGTGGATTCAGGCTGGTTTGGCAGTTTCGGCCACGTAGATGTACGGAAGCATGCATTGACGCAATATTACGCATTCGGCAGTATGCTGCGATGCGAAGAGGATTATAATATGCCTATTGGTGAGTTTGGCGGCGCGCCGCCCCTGGCCGCAGAAGGCAGCCCGGTCCTGACCACGCCGATGTACTGGATGTACGAGATGGCGCATGCCTCTCTCAATCCGGCGCGTGCAGTCACCGACGCGACCAAGCTGCTGTTTCAAAATCCGCTGAACCCCTGGGCGCGCACCGAAGTCGGCAAATCGGTCGCCGCGGCCTGCGAATTGTTCGAGCGCACCACGCGCCGCTACGGCAAGCCGGAATGGGGCCTCAATGACACCGAGGTCAACGGCATTCGCGTTCCCGTCGAGGTTCGCTCGGTCTGGGAAAAGCCGTTCTGCCGGTTGCTCTACTTCGATCGCAAATTCGCCCGTCCGTTGCGCAGCCCGCAGCCGCGCGTGCTGATCGTGGCGCCGATGTCCGGCCATTACGCGACACTGCTGCGCGGCACGGTCGAGGCGTTCCTGCCGGCGCATGAGGTCTACATCACCGATTGGGCCGATGCGCGCATGGTGCCGCTCAGCGACGGCCGCTTCGATCTCGACGACTACATCGACTACGTCGTCGAGATGCTGCATGTGCTGGGTGGCAACACCCATGTGATGGCGGTGTGCCAGCCTTCCGTGCCTGTCGTCGCTGCGGTCTCGATCATGGAAGCGCGACGCGATCCCTTCGTGCCGACCTCGATGACGCTGATGGGCGGTCCGATCGACACCCGCCGCAATCCGACCGCCGTGAACAATCTCGCGCAAGAGCGTGGCATCGACTGGTTCCGCAACCACGTCATCACCAAGGTGCCATTCCCGCATCCGGGCATGATGCGCGACGTCTATCCGGGCTTCCTCCAGCTCAACGGGTTCATCAGCATGAACCTCGACCGGCACATGGACGCCCACAAGCAGCTCTTCGCCCATCTGGTGAAGGGCGACGGCGACCTCGTCGACAAGCATCGCGAGTTCTATGACGAATATCTCGCGGTGATGGACCTCTCGGCCGAATATTACCTGCAGACCGTCGACACGGTCTTCGTGAAGCACTCGCTGCCGAAGGGCGAGATGACCCATCGTGGCACGCGCGTCGATCCTTCCAAGGTCACGCGCGTTGCGTTGATGACGGTCGAGGGCGAGAACGACGACATCTCGGGTCTCGGCCAGACCGAAGCAACACACGCATTGTGCAGCTCGATTCCGGATCATCGCCGCGTTCATTACGTCCAGAAGGGCGTTGGACATTACGGCGTGTTCAACGGATCGCGCTTCAAGTCGGAAATCGTGCCGCGCATCCATGATTTCATGGTCTCGGCTGCGAATCCGAGCTCTTTGCAGGCGCTTGCGGCTGAATAGCCATTATTTCGGCTTTCCCGTCGAAATTTCAGGCCCTGCCGGAAGCTCCGGGAGGGCCTGGTTACCCTCAGATTCGAGGTAATTAGGTAGCGTTCTAGGAGTGAGTCATCCCTCACCCCTTGGGGGCGCCGCATGCGTCCGGCGGGGGCGAAAAAAGCGGGTTCCAACCCCAGTCTGTAGGGTCTCCCGGACGCCAGACCCCTGTATATTGGGCAAATGATTTGTTTTTGCGCCGAGCGCTTTCCCTGGCGGCGGTTATGGCAGAATCCGGGCGACCTCCTGCTCCCCGGACTGACAGACATGGCCACACGCGCACTCCTCTATCGGCGGCCCCACGAACCGAAGACCCTTCTGATCACCCATGGATCGCAATTCTTTGCGATTCGGTTGCGAAGGCACCGGCGGGCGCGTCGTTACACGCTCAGGATCCATCCGAGTGATCGCGAAGCCATCCTCACGATGCCGCCGCGCGGCACGCTCGCCGAAGCCAAGGACTTCGCGCAGCGTCATGGCGCGTGGATCGCGGCACGTCTGGGTCGTCTGCCCAAGGCTGCACCGTTCCAGCCTGGCACAGTGATACCGCTCCGTGGCGTTCCCCATCGCATCGTGCATCGCGCAGGCAGCCGCGGCACGGTGTGGGCGGAAATTCGCGACAGCGGTGAACGCATTCTCTGTGTCGCCGGCGGCCTCGAGCATGTCGATCGCCGCGTCAACGACTTCCTCAAGCGCGAGGCACGCAAGGATCTGCAGCGCTCTGCGGAGACCCACGCCGCCGAGCTCGGCGTCAAGGTGAAGCGGCTCTCGATCCGCGATCAGTCCAGCCGCTGGGGCTCCTGCACCTCGGCGGGCTCACTGTCGTTCTCCTGGCGCCTGATCCTCGCGCCGCCCTATGTGCTCGACTATCTCGCCGCGCATGAGGTCGCCCATCTCGTCGAGATGAATCACTCCGCCCGCTTCTGGCGCGTCTGCGGCAAGATCTGTCCCTCGATGGAGCGCGCCAAGAAGTGGCTCGACACCTGCGGCAACGATCTGCACCGGTATGGGGTCGAGGATTAGGCCGCGCTGGCAGCCCTGCACTCGCTGTCATCGCCCGCCTTGTGCGCAGTTGCGCACTGGGGCGGGCGATCCAGTATTCGAGAGACGGTGATTGTTGAACCGAGAAGCCGCGGCGTACTGGATTCCCCGCCTTCGCGGGGAATGACGGCGGAGCTTGAGGTGCGCATAGCGCGACATTCGCCGATCTAAGAGCCAAATCAACGACCTCGCACATCTCACTGCGCATCACCCCGCAACACGCCGGCTACTGTGCATGGGGTTGTTTTCGCGATCTTGCTTGGTCGCTACCGGTTCCCGCCAAACAGCCGGTCCATCAGCCAGCCATCAAGCCCTGCGGCCGGCTCCGGTCGCACATTGGCACGCGTCGGTGGCGGAGCACGATAGCCGCCATTGCTGACCGGCGGCGGAGAGCCGGGCGCTGCCTGAGTCGGCGGCGACACCTGCGACGAGATCTGCACGAGGTTCGACGGCCCCCAATTGCTTTGCAGGTTCGGCAGGGCTGCGACCTGCACGCCCTCGTGCGCGGCGCGCATGAACCGGGTCCAGACTTCCACCGGCAGGCCGCCGCCGGTTGCTTTCCTGGTCGGCGAGTTGTCGTCATTGCCGAGCCAGACCCCGGTGACGAGGTTCGACGTGTAGCCGATGAACCAGGCGTCGCGATAATCCTGGCTGGTGCCGGTCTTGCCGGCCGCCTGCCAGCCCGGGATCTCGGCCTTCTTCGCCGTGCCCGAGATCAGCGTCTCCCGCATCATGCTGTTCATCATGCCCACGTAACGGGGCTCGATCACCTGATTATGCTCGTCGGGCTGGCGCATGTAGAGCAGCTTGCCGTCGAGCGTCTTGATCCGCGTCACCACATGCGGCGTGGCCGCGAAGCCGCCATTGGCGAAGGGCGCGTAAGCGCCGACCAGCTCGACGACAGAGACTTCCGAGGTGCCGAGCGCGATCGAGGCGTTGGGCTCGAGTTTCGAGGAGATGCCGAGCCGATGCGCGGTGCGCACCACGTTCTTCGGTCCGACCTCGAGGCCGACGCGGATGGCGACGGTGTTGAGCGACATCGCCAGCGCCTGCGTCAGCGTCACCGGACCGAAATATTCGTGGGTGTAGTTCTCGGGCTTCCAGCCCTTGACCTCGATCGGCGCGTCCTGGCGGATGGTGTCGGGCGTCAGCCCCTGCTCCATCGCCGTCAGATAGACGAACGGCTTGAAGGATGAACCCGGCTGGCGTTTTGCCGTGACCGCACGGTTGTACTGGCTCTCGGAATAGTTCCGCCCGCCGACCATGGCGCGCACCGCGCCATCGGGCGTCATCGCCACCAGCGCGCCCTGGCTGACATTGAACTTCACGCTCTTGGCGGCGAGCTCGTCGATGACGGCGGCCTCCGCCACGGCCTGCAGCTTCGGATCGATCGTGGTCTCGACCCTGATGCTGTCGTCGATCTGGCCGACGAGGTCGTCCAGCACCTCGCCGATCCAGTCGGCGACATAGTTGATCGTGCCGGCACCGACCGGCTTCACATTGTAGGAGGGGTGTCCGATCGACGCCTGGGCCTGCGCCTCGGTGATGAACTTGGCGTCCGCCATCGCTGCGAGCACGACTTGCGCGCGCGCTTCGGCGCCTTCCGGATTGCGGTTCGGCGCGAGGCGCGAGGGCGATTTGACCAGGCCCGCCAGCATCGCGGCTTCGGGAAGCGTGACGTTCTTGGCCGGCTTGCCGAAATATTTCTGCGCGGCGGCTTCCACGCCATAGGCGCCCGAGCCGAAATAGACGCGGTTGAGATAGAGCTCCAGGATCTCGTTCTTGGTGTGCTTGCGCTCGAGCCAGATCGCAAGCTCCGCCTCCTGCAGCTTGCGCGCCAGGGTGCGTTCCTGGGTCAGGAACAGGTTTTTGGCGAGCTGCTGCGTCAGCGTCGAGCCGCCCTGCGAGACGCCGCGATGGAGCAGATTGGTGACGAGGGCGCGCAGGATGCCGACGGGATCGATGCCGAAGTGCGAATAGAAGCGGCGGTCCTCGATCGCGATGAAAGCCTTGGGCAGATAGGGTGGCAGATCCTTCAGCGACACGTTCGCGCCGGCCATCTCGCCGCGCTGTGCCAGCAGGGTGCCGTCGATGCCGACGATCTGGATCGTTGGCGGGCGCTTCGGAATCTCGAGCGACTGAATCGGCGGCAGATGGGCGCCGACCCAGATCACGACGCCGATCACGGCGATCACGCCCCACAGGCTCAGCACGGCGCCCCAATAGACGAGGCGGCCGAGGCCGACACGGATGGACGATCGCGATCGGCGCTTCGCACCGCTGTTCTTGGCGGTCGCCTTGCGCTCGCGCGGCGGCTCGTCGTCAGACGGGTCCGCCTTGCGCTTGCCGGCTGATTTCTTCGGCCTGTCATCGCCGCCGGGAACGCGATCGGCCGCCGTCAGGCGCAGATCGGCGAGCGCCGCGGGCAAGCCGAACAGCGGCTCCTTCCGCCCACCCTTTTTCTTTGCCGACCCCATACGCAAAACGCCCGGTCACCCCGCCCCGCCGCACGCTAGCGTTCGCTGTTTAAGGCCCGGTTACCCGGAGGTTAACGCGCGATTAGGAGGTGCGGCATTCGCCCGCCGCAGTTCCGCTTCCGAGGCGCGGGCGTTAGGATCGAAGGCATAAGAAAGAGGGAACACCGATGGGCCATATCGATCCGACCAAGGAGATCTTCGCGCAATTCCGGGAGAACGACCGTCCCGGCCCGATCCACATGCTCAACCTGGTCCGGCTGCGCAAGGACGCCGCCTATCCGGACGGCCGCAAGGCGAGCGGCGCGGAGGCCTATGCGGCCTATGGTCGCGAGAGCGGCCCGGTGTTCGAGCGCCTCGGCGGCCGCATCGTCTGGCAAGGCCGGTTCGAGCTGATGCTGATCGGCCCGCAAGAGGAGCGCTGGGACCATTGTTTCATCGCCGAATACCCCAGCGTCGGAGCGTTCGTCGAGATGATCCGGGACCCCGTCTATCGCGAGGCGGTGAAGCATCGGCAGGCGGCGGTGGAGGATTCGCGCCTGATCCGCCACGCGGTGCTGCCGGTCGGGAAGAATTTTGGCGAGATACCGGCGTAACCGCCCCCAAAAAAAAATCGGCGGCCGCAGGCCGCCGATTGCATTTCAGAACTCTTCGACTAACCAGCCGGACCCGAATCCTCCAGGATCGGGCCGAACAGCTCCCAGCGCTCACCGTTGAACTTCATCATCTGAAGCTGCTTGTTGACGCGATAGTCGGTCGGCGAGGTGTTAGCCTTGATGCCGGGCAGCGAGAGGTCGAGCTCCACGTCCTTCAGGCTGGTGGCGACCTTCATGACGTTTTCGCGGGTCAGGTTGTCGCCGCACTTCTGAAGCACGTAGATCATCAATTGCGAGGTCGAGTATCCGTAGCTGTTGAAGCTCGAGTCCTTGTCGCCTTCGGGATAGTACTTCGCCATGAACTCGAAATACTTCTTCATGCCGGGATCGTCTTTCCAGGTCGGGTCCAGCGGATCCTTGCCGTAGTTGACGCTGATCACCCCCTTGGACGCCTCGAGCCCAGCGGGCTTCATCACCGCACCGACCGAGGTGGCGTTGATGTCGAGGATCTGCACCGGGTGCCAGCCGAGCTCGGCGATCTTCTTGATCGCCTGCGCGGCTTGCTTCGGCGTCGTGGCGCTGAAGAACAGGTCGGCACCGGCGTCCTTGATCTTGAGGATCTGCGAATCGACGGTCGGGTCGGAGACTTCATAGGAAGTCTCTGCCACGATCATGCTCGACGCCTTGTCGCCGAGACCGGCCTTGATGCCGTTCAGATAGTCCTTACCGAGATCGTCGTTCTGATAGAGGATGCCGATCTTGGCGTTCGGATGATTCTTGATGATGTATTGACCGTAGATGCGGCCCTCGACGAAGTAGTTTGGATTGAATCCCATCGTCCACGGGAAGTTCTTGGGGTCCGTGAACTTGGATGCGCCGGTGGCCGCGAAAAGCTGCGGCACCTTCTTGGCGTTGAGATATTTCTGCACCGCCGCGTTCGAGGGGGTGCCGAGAAGCTGGAACGTGAGTAGCACCTCGTCGCTCTCGACGAGCTTGCGCACCTGCTCGACCGCCTTCGGCGGCGAATAGGCGTCATCGTACTGGATCAGGTTGATCTTGCGACCGTTCACGCCGCCCTGATCGTTGATCATCTTCATGTAGGCCGCCTGTGTCTTGCCGATGGTGGCATAGGCGGAGGCCGGGCCGCTGAACGGGTTGGTCTGACCGATCTTGATTTCGGTGTCCGACGCGCCGGGATCATATTTCTTCTGGGCATTGGCCGCCGAGACCGTCAGCGCCAAGGCCAGCGCCGTGCCGGTGACCAGATGCAAAAGTCCGTTCCTCATTCGCAATTTCCTCGGTTTGTTTATGTGCAGATGGTCTACGGATGCACTGCCCGCACACCCGACGCCATCGCTGGACATGAGTGTGAAGGAACCGTTGTTGCAACGCAAGGTCACAACACGCTGGCAGTTCGTAGGGTGGTTAGCCCTGCGGGGTGTTAACCACCCTACGAATCCTGCCCCTTAACTAACCTGCCGGACCCGAGTCCTCGATGATCGGTCCGAACAGCTCCCAGCGTTCGCCGTTGAACTTCATCATCTGCATCTGCTTGTTGACACGGTAGTCGTTCGGCCCGGTGTTGATCTTGATGCCGGGCAGCGCGAAGCTCGGGGTGAAGTCCTTGATGTTGGCGGCCTGCTTCATCACGTTTTCACGCGTCAGATCGTCGCCGCATTGCTTCAAGACCTGCACCAGCAGCTCCGCCACCGAATACCCGTAGGTATTGACCGTATTGAGCTTGTCGCCCTCCGGGAAGTATTTGTCCATGAAGGCGAAGAAGGCCTTCACGCCGGGGTCGTCCTTCCACTGGGGATCGCCGGGCTCCTTGCCGTACTGCGTCGAGATGATGCCCTTGGAGATATCGAGGCCGGCCGGCTTCAATGTTGCCGAGATCGGGCTCGCATTGATGTCGAGGATGTGCACGGGCGTCCAGCCGAGGTCGGCAAGCTTCTTGATCGCCTGCGCCGCGAACTTCGGCGTCGAGGCGTCGTAGAACAGATCGGCGCCCATCGACTTCAGCTTCACCACCTGCGAGTCCACCGTCGGGTCGGTGACCTCGTAGGAGACCTCGCCGACGATCATGCTGGCGGCCTTGTCGCCGAGCCCGCTCTTGAGGCCGGCGAGGTAGTCGCGGCCCATGTCGTCGTTCTGGTAGAGCACGCCGATCTTGGCGTTCGGATGTTCCTTGAGAATGTACTTCGCGTAGATCCGCCCTTCGGAGATGTAGTTGGGATTATAGGCGATGGTCCAGGGATAGTTCTGCGGATCGTTGAAGCGCGCAGCGCCGGTCGAGGCGAGGAGCTGCGGGATCTTCTTTCCGTTGAGATATTTTTGTACGGCAGCGTTGGCGGCCGTGCCGATGATCTGGAAGGTGAACAGCACTTCGTCGCCTTCGACGAGCTTGCGCACCTGCTCGACGGTCTTCGGCGGCGAATAGGCATCGTCATACTGGATCAGATTGATCTTGCGGCCGTTGATGCCGCCCTGGTCGTTGATCATCTTGAAATAGGCCGCCTGGGTCTTGCCGATATTGGCGTAGACCGAGTAGGGGCCGGAGAAAGGCACGGTCTGGCCGATCTTGATCTCGCTGTCGCTCGCGCCGGTATCGTATTTCTTCTGGGCCAAAGCTGGACTGAGGAAGACTTGGTTGGCGGAGAACGCGAAGGCGAGCGCCGCCGCGGCAGCTATGAAGGCTCTGCGAGTGCTCATGTTGGTTGTTCCTCCTGACGGAATTTTCCGGCCGACGGTCTTTTCCCGTTGCTTGCAACGGTCGCCATCGCTGCCGGAGAGTGTGGAGGAAGGGCAGGCGCCGCGCAAGGATCGCTGCGCAGCGCTGTCGCAAAGGGTTTTATGTCAGGAACAAAGCAACCAGCGCGATCGCGGCCGGCAGCGCCTGCACGATCAGGATGCGCGTGCTGACGGTGGCCGCGCCATAGGCGCCGGCCACGATCACGCAGAGCAGAAAGAACACCTTGATCTGTAACGCGAAGGCTGGATTGCCATGCAGCAGCCCCCAGATCAGGCCGGCGACGAGGAAACCGTTATAGAGTCCCTGATTGGCCGCCAGCACTTTGGTGATCTCGGCCTTCTCAGGCGTATTGCGAAAGGTCTTCAAGCCGAGCGGCCTGTCCCAGAGAAACATTTCCAGGACCAGGAAATAGGCGTGCAGTGCGGCGACCAGCGCCACCAGGACATTGGCGATCAGAATCAAGTTGAGCCCCCCAAAAGCGTCAGCTTTCGGGTGGACGTTAGCACGGCCCGCATGGCAAGTGCGAAGCGTGTTTCGATGTGAAGGTGCCGCAATGCCCGCTCGATCGATAAAACCCCCCGAAAGCTTCGGCCTCGATCGGCTGGCGACACCGATCGGGATCGCGCTCCTTGTCACCGATGCCGATGGCGCGTTGCGCGCGCTCGATTGGGACGATTACGAGCATCGGATGCGCGAGCTGCTACGCTTGCATTACGGCGCGGTGGAGCTCGGCGATCAGCCAGCGCCGACGGCGATGAAGTCTGCGCTGTCGGCCTATTTCGAGGGCGATCTCGATCAGCTCTCGCGTGTCGCTTGGCGCGTCGCCGGTACACCGTTCCAGCAAAAGGTCTGGACCGCGCTGGCGCAGATCCGGCCCGGCACGACGATGAGCTATGGCGCGATGGCCGCCAGGATCGAGATGCCCAAAGCGATCCGAGCCGTTGGTCACGCCAACGGCTCCAACCCGATCAGCGTAGTGCTGCCGTGCCATCGCCTGATCGGCGCGGACGGCTCGCTGGTGAAATATGGCGGGGGGCTCGAGCGGAAGAGATGGTTGCTCAGGCACGAGGGCGTGCAGGTCAGAGAGCCCGTTTGAGAATGCGTTGAGCGAACCCTTCCTACGACTTCATCGGCCCTATGGACACCGCCGTGCCCGAATCCGTCAGCGTTTCGACGTCATCACTTTCTGCACTATTTTCCAGGTCCCGTTCACCTTCAGGCATGACAGCAGGTCCGTGACGGAGCGCGGCGGAATGCGCAATTTCACCTTCAAAAGCGCGAGCTCGTTTTCAACGTCCATTGACATGATCTGATCTTCTCGCTCGGAGGCGAATTGCTTCGGAGCCTTCGTATTGCGGACCACTGTGAGCCATGACGCGATCGGCGTCACGCCCACGTTGCCGTCCTCGGCGACCTTTGTCACGGAACTCGAGGGGTGAAATATGGATGCGAATTTCTCGGCATCCATTTCGTAAGCAGCGTCAAAATAGGTCTGCGCAAGGGCGCGCAGGGCGGGGGCGTCGGTATCCATGGTCTTCCTCAAAGTTGGTGCGCTGGACGCATTCATTGTGGCCGAGCCAGCTGGCCCGGCATCGCGCAAAACCTACGGCAGGTTCACTTATGAGACTAGGCGCCTTGAATAGCATGGTCTCATGAGCGATATTCATGATCATGACGAACGAAATGAACGAGCTCGCCGCGTTTGCAATTGTGGCCCGTGAACGAAGCTTTACACGCGCTGCGACAAAACTCGGCGTGTCTCAGTCTGCCTTGAGCCATACAATCCGGCGGCTTGAGCAACGGCTTGAGCTGAAGCTGCTCGCGCGAACCACCAAGAGCGTGGCACCAACCGCCGCGGGGGTGGCTCTTCTGGAAGACCTGTCTCCGGCGCTCGAGCAAATTCGTCATGCCCTCGACAAGGCCCGAAGCATTCGGCGCCGACCCGAGGGCCGTCTCCGAATTGTCATGTCGCGATCGGCTGCGGTGATGGTGTTGTTGCCGCGGCTCAGGGCTTTTGCCGAGGCCTATCCTGACATCGTTCTGGACGTTGTCACCGTCACTGGCCCGGTGGACCTTGTTGCAGGCGAGTTCGATGCCGGTATTCAGCTTGGCGAGTACATTCAAAAGGACATGATCGCGGTTCGTGTCACCCCCGAACTGCGTTTGGCGGTCATAGGGTCGCCACGGTATTTCGCTTCACGGCGCATCCCCGAGAAGCCAAAAGATCTCAACGATCATCGGTGCATTACTCTGCGTCTGGCCGGCGGTCCATATCGGTGGGAGTTTGAGCAAGGTCGGAAGTCGGTCACAATTAATGTGAATGGCCCGCTCATCATCGACGATACTCACTTGGTGATTCAGGCGGCGCTGGCTGGAGTTGGTGTCGGCCTCGCCTACGAAGAGCAGGTCGCCGAGTATATTGCAAAGCGGCGCCTTGTTCGGGTGCTGGAGGATTGGACGCCGCCAATTCCCGGCTTTTTCATGTATTATCCCAGCCGCCAGCATCAACCAGCCGCGCTGTCCGCACTGGTGAAAGCGCTTCAACACTCCGAACAAAGACCGACGCGATAATTGGAAGGCGGCCTGAAGCCGTCCGCCGCGAGCGGCGAATGATGGGGGTCACGCCGCCGGTTGCACCGCCTTGTCGCCGGCCATCACGTGCGTCAGTGCGCTCTTGATCGCGGCCTGGCGGGTCGGCGCGTTGATCTGCGCGCCGAGCAAGTCGGTGACGTAGAACACGTCGCGGGCGCGCTCGCCGAAGGTCGCGACATGGGCCGAGGCGATGTTGAGGTTGAGCTTCGAGATCGCGGTGGTCAGCTCGTAGAGCAGGCCGGGACGGTCGAGGCCGGAGACCTCGATCACGGTGTAGCGGTCGGACCATTGGTTGTTGATGGTCACCTCGGGCTCGATCACGAACGGCTTTGCCTTGCTGCGCACGGTGCGCCGCGCCACCACTTCCGGCAGGCGCAACTTGCCTTCGAGCACGTCCTCGATCATCTCGCCGATGCGGGTGGCACGCCGGCCTTCGTCCTCGTCACGATCGTATTCGCGCGAGATCGAGATCGTGTCCAGCGCGCGGCCGTCCGTCGTGGTGTAGATTTGCGCGTCCACGATGTTGGCGCCGGCCGAGGCGCACGCGCCCGCGATGATCGAGAGCAGCCAGGGATGGTCGGCGGCAAAGATCGTCAGCTCGGTGACGCCGCGCACCTCGTCGAAGCCGACATTGATCGCGAGCTTGTGGCCGGCCTGCTCGCTCGATCGCACGAAGCGCGCGTGGCGAATCTTCCGCGGCAGCTCGACCTTGAGCCAGTAGGCCGGATAGTGCCGGCCGACATAGGCGTCGAGCTCGTCGGCCGGCCATTCGGCGAAGGCGTGGCGGAATTCGGCGTAGGCGGCCGTGAGGCGCTTACCGCGGTCGACCTCCGAGAAGCCGCCGGTCAGTACCGGTTCGGTCTCGTAATACAGCGAGCGCAGCAGCTGGGCCTTCCAGCCGTTCCACACGCCGGGACCAACGCCGCGAATGTCGGCAGTGGTCAGGATGGTGAGCAGCTTCATCTGCTCGACCGACTGCACCACGGCAGCAAAATTCTCGATGGTCTTGCGGTCGGAGAGATCGCGCGACTGCGCCACCGTGGACATCGTCAGATGTTCCTCGATCAGCCAGGCCACGAGCTCGGTGTCGGCCGCGCTGAAGCCGAGCCGCGGGCACAGCCGCCGCGCCACCTTGGCTCCTGCGATCGAGTGATCTTCCGGCCGCCCCTTGGCGATGTCGTGCAGCAGCGTCGTGATGTAGATCACTGCACGGTGCTCGGGACGAATTTTGCGCATCAGATCGCTGGCGAGAGTGAACTCCTCGATGCCGCCGCGCTCGATGTCCTGGAGGAAGCCGACGCAGCGGATCAGATGCTCGTCCACGGTGTAGTGATGATACATGTTGAACTGCATCATCGAGATGATCTTGCCGAAGGCGCGGATGAAGTGACCGAGCACGCCGGTTTCGTTCATCCGCCGCAGCACGATCTCGGCGTTGTCCGAGGTCAGGATCTCCATGAACAGCCGGTTGGCCTCGGGATTCTCGCGCATCTGCGCGTTGATCAGGCCAAGCGAGCGCGTCACGTCGCGCATCGCGTCCGGGTGGAAGGCGAGGTTGTTCTTCTGCGCCAGGCGGAAGATCCGGATCAGATTGACCGGATCGTGCTTGAAGACGTCGGGCGCGGCGACGTTGATGCGGTTGTTGTCGACGATGAAGTCGTCGCTCTCCGGCACTCGCCGCTTCGCTGGTGTCGGGCGCAGCCGCGCCATCATCCGGCTCAGCACCGGGGCGGGCTTGGCCTGCTGGTCCTCGAGCTTGGCGCAGAGGATGGCGGTGAGGTTGCCGACTTCCTTGGCGACCAGGAAGTAGTGCTTCATGAAGCGCTCGACGTCCTGCATGCCGGGATGAGAAGTGTAGCCGAGCCTGACAGCGATCTCGCGCTGGAGGTCGAACGACAGACGCTCCTCGGGCCGCCCGCAGTAGAAATGCAGATTGCAGCGCACCGACCAGAGGAAGTCGGCGCAGCGGCGGAAGCTGCGATATTCCTGCGCGTCGAACACGCCGCGTTCGACCAGCTCGTCGGTGTCGCGGACGCGATAGACGTATTTGGCGATCCAGAACAGCGTGTGCAGGTCGCGCAAGGCGCCCTTGCCGTCCTTGACGTTGGGCTCGACCAGGTAACGCGACTGCCCGCCGCGACGATGGCGCTCCTCGCGTTCGGCGAGCTTGGCGGTGACGAATTCAGACGCGGTGCCCTGCACCACTTCCTTGTCGAAGCGCGCGACCAGCTCGTCATAGAGTGGCTGGTCGCCGGTGAGAAAGCGCGTTTCCAGGATGGCGGTACGGATGGTCATGTCGCCGCGCGCCTGCCGGATCGATTCATCGACCGAGCGCGTGGCGTGACCGACCTTCAGGCCCATGTCCCAGAGGCAATACAGAATCGCCTCGGCCACCTGCTCGCCCCAGGCGGTCTGCTTGTAGGGCAGGATGAACAGCAGGTCGATGTCCGATTCCGGCGCCATCAGACCGCGGCCGTAGCCGCCGGTCGCGACCACCGCCATGCGTTCGGCGCCGCTCGGGATCGGCGAACGATAGAGATGGCGGGTCGCGGCTGAATAGAGGATGCGGATGATCTCGTCCTGCACGTGGCACAAGCGCTCGGCGCAGCGGCGGCCGTGGCGGTCCTTCAGCAGGATCGCCTGCGCGGCGGCGCGCGCGGCGATGAGTTCCGCCTTGAGCAACTGCGCCACGGCGGTGCGGAACGCGTCCTCGCGCCCCTGATGCTTTTCGGCAAGCGCATCGACCGCAGCGGTGATCCGCGCAGTGTCGAAACGATCATCCACCTGGGGCTTATGCTCGGTCGTAACGCTGTCCATGTCTCACCGGATATAAGAGGCGGCAGGCGCTGTCATCAGCCATTCGCCAGCAATAGTCATTCCATGCTGGAAATTGCCGGCTGGAAGCAAAATTGTTCTCGGTCCACGCGCTTTCAAGGGTCGGATTTTCTCGTTGACCTCTAGATATAACTCATTGAAAAACAATGAAGTTTTTGAGGATTCTGGGCATGGCTGAGATCACACGACGTATTCTGCTGGCGGGAGCTGCTGCGCTCGCCGTCACCCCTTCGGCGCGGGCCGCCGATCCGCTCAGGGAAATCCGCATCGACTGGGCGACTTACAATCCGGTGTCTCTCGTCCTGAAGCAGAAGGGCCTCTTGGAGAAGGAGTTCGCCAAGGACGGCATCACCATCACCTGGGTGCAGTCGGCGGGCTCCAACAAGGCGCTCGAATTCCTCAATGCCGGCTCGATCGACTTCGGCTCGACCGCGGGCTCGGCGGCGCTGGTCGCGCGCATCAATGGCAATCCGATCAAGTCGATTTACGTCTATTCGCGTCCCGAGTGGACCGCGCTGGTCACATCAAAGGATTCCAAGATCGCTGATGTCGCTGATCTCAAGGGCAAGCGCGTCGCGGTGACGCGCGGCACCGATCCGCACATCTTCCTGGTGCGTGCGCTGCTGGGCGCAGGACTGACCGAGAAGGACATCACGCCGGTGCTGCTGCAGCACGCCGACGGCAAGACCGCGCTGATCCGCGGCGACGTCGATGCCTGGGCCGGTCTCGATCCGATGATGGCGCAGGCCGAAATCGAAGAAGGCGCAAAACTGTTCTATCGCAAGGCCGACGCCAACACCTGGGGCATCCTCAATGTGCGCGAGCAGTTCTTGAAGGACCATCCGGACGCCGCCCGCCGCGTGCTCGCGGTGTATGAGGACGCGCGGAAATATTCGCTGGCGAATTACGACGATCTCAAGAAGACCTTCATGGCCGTCACCAAGCTGCCGGAGGCCGTCGTCGACAAGCAGCTCAAGGAGCGCACCGAGCTCACCCACAGCCGTATCGGCGCGCCCCAGCGCGAGTCGATCCTCGCTGCCGGCCTCGCGCTGCAACAGGCCGGCGTCGTCGATGCCAAGGTCGACGTGAAGGCGACGCTGGATGCGCTGATCGACGACCGCGTCCCGCTGCCGACGAATTGAGGGTTTCGTAGCCCGGATGGAGCGAAGCTCCATCCGGGCTACGCGGGCAGAGGGAGGCACGCCTTGCATTCCCGCCCCAGACGCGCTTGCTATGGCCATGATCTCCGACGCACCAGTGCTGCAACAATCTTCGGAGCCCGCCGAGAGCGGCGGCGCGTCGTCGCGACTGTCGCGCTATGCGCGGCCGATGCTCGGCCTGCTGCTGCCGGTGACACTCGCACTGGGCTGGGAGCTTGTGGTCTGGTCCGGCTGGTCCAACGGCAGGCTGGTGCCGCCGCCCTCGCGGGTGTTCGCCACCATCGCTGATCTCGCCCGCTCCGGCGAGCTCTTCCACCACATCGCCGCGACGTTGTGGCGGGTCGGGCTCGGCTTCGCCTTTGGCGTCATCGCCGGCACGGTATTTGGCGCCATCTCAGGCTATTGGTCGCTGGCCCGGCGGTTGCTCGATCCGACCGTGCAGGCATTACGCGCGATTCCTTCGCTCGCCTGGGTGCCGCTGTTCATCCTCTGGCTCGGCATCTTCGAGACCTCGAAGATCGCGCTGATCGCGGTCGGCGTGTTCTTTCCGGTCTATCTCGGCGTGATGGGCGCGATCCTCTCGGTCGATCGCAAGATCGTCGAGGTCGGCCGCACCTTCCGCCTCTCCGGCTTTGCAATGATCCGCCGCATCTTGCTGCCCGCGGTGCTGCCGGCCTATGTCGTGTCCCTGCGTGTTGGCCTTGGCCTCGGCTGGATGTTCGTGGTGGCGGCCGAGCTGATCGGCGCCTCGGAAGGCCTCGGCTATCTCCTGCTCGACGGCCAGCAGCTCGGCAAGCCCGCGCAGATCCTGGCCGCGATCGTGATATTTGCCATCCTCGGCAAGCTCACCGACTGGCTGATCGAAGTCGCCGCGGCACCGTTCCTGCGTTGGCAGGATGCGTTCGGTCGCGCCAAAGAAACTTGATAAGGGAGCACAAGGCGATGTTGGCGCTCGACCGGGTCAGCAAGACCTATCCCAACGGCGTCGAGGCGCTGGCGCGCTTCTCCGCCGAGATCGGGCAGGGCGAGATCATCGCCATCATCGGCGGCTCCGGCTGCGGCAAATCAACATTGCTCCGCGCCATCGCCGGCCTCGACCGCGCCAGCTCCGGCACCGTGGCGCTCGACAGGGAGGCGATCTTTTCGCCGCACGCCAAGATCGGCATCATCTTCCAGGAGCCGCGTCTGCTGCCCTGGCTAGGCGTCGCCGACAATATCGGCTTTGGCCTCGCCGATCTCCCAGCGGCCGAACGCCGCGGGAAGGTGGCGCGCGCGCTGGAACGTGTGGGCCTCGCCGACAAGGCGCAAGCCTGGCCGCGCGAGCTCTCCGGCGGACAGGCGCAGCGCGTCGCCATCGCCCGTGCACTTGTGCCGCAGCCGGAAGTGCTGCTGCTCGACGAGCCGTTCTCGGCGCTCGACGCCTTCACCCGCCGGGACCTGCAGGATCATCTGCTCGACCTCTGGGCCGACACGCGACCGACCTTGATCCTCGTCACACATGACGTCGACGAGGCCGTCGTGCTGGCCGACCGCGTGCTGGTGATGCGGCCACGGCCGGGCCGGCTGTTCGACCAGATCGAGATCAATCTGACCCGGCCGCGCGACCGCAATTCGCCGCTGTTCGAGAATTTCAAGCGAAGCGTGCTGACGTCACTCGACCGTTCGCTCGACCGCAACGTGCCCGACCGTGACGCAACCCAGGGTCCCGGTCAGGCCATGTGGTGGTGACATTCTCACCCCGAGCCGGTACATCGAGAGGCTATTTTCCCGGGAGAGAACAAGATGGATGCCGCAGAGCTGCGCCAGATGCAGGCCCCGATCAAGGAGCGCTACAAGACCGATCCCAAGACCGCGCTGATCACGCTGAAGGCCAAGGGCTCGACCGACAGCGAAGGCATCGCCTGCAAGGTCGAGACCGGCCGCGCCATTGCGATGGCCGGCCTGCATCCAGCCACCGGCGGTTCCGGCCTCGAGCTCTGCTCCGGCGACATGCTGCTGGAAGCGCTGGTGGCCTGTGCCGGTGTCACACTGAAATCGGTCGCGACCGCGATTGAGGTGCCGCTCAAGACCGGTAACGTTTACGCCGAAGGCGATCTCGATTTCCGCGGCACGCTTGGCATCGACAAGGAGACCCCGGTCGGCTTCGCCGAGATCCGCCTGCGTTTCGAGGTCGACACCGAT
This sequence comes from Bradyrhizobium guangzhouense, assembly GCF_004114955.1. Classification (NCBI taxonomy): domain Bacteria; kingdom Pseudomonadati; phylum Pseudomonadota; class Alphaproteobacteria; order Hyphomicrobiales; family Nitrobacteraceae; genus Bradyrhizobium; species Bradyrhizobium guangzhouense. The sequence goes on along the minus strand of NZ_CP030053.1, from coordinate 7,094,068 downwards.
GCCCCGCAGGACAAGCTCGATCTGCTGCTCAAGCTCACCGAGCGCTATTGCGTGGTCTATCAGACCATCAAGAACGGCCCGAAAGTCTCGGTATCGATGCAGCGGATGTGAGGCGAAGGTCGTCGTCCAACAATTGGTGTCGTCCCGGGGCGCGCCGCTTGGCCCGAGCCCGGGACCCATAACCCCAGGCCGTCGTGATTTCGGGCGGTCGTTGCTCCAGCTCTCAAACCACTATGGCCTGTGGTTATGGATTCCGGGCTCGCGCTTCGCGCGCCCCGCAATGACAAACAGAATGTCCCCCGACCTCCACTTCATTCTCTTCCTTCTCCTGCGCATGGCGATCGCGGCGGCGTTCGTCGTGTCGGCGTCTGTGATCACCGAGCGCTCGGGGCCGGCGATCGGAGCGCTGGTCGCAACGCTGCCGGTTTCCGCCGGGCCCTCCTACGTCTTCCTCGCGATCGACCATGATGCCGCATTCATCGCGCAGGGCGCGCTGTCGAGCCTGCCGATCAATGCCGCAACGATCGTCATGGGCCTCACCTATGTCGTGCTGGCGCAGCGGCACAGCATGGCGGTCAGTTGCTGCAGCGCGTTCGCGGTCTGGATCGCCATCGCCTCGGTCATCCGCCTGTTCGACTGGACGCTCGCCGCCGGTCTCGCTGCGAACTTCATCGCCTTCGGCATCTGCATTCCGCTGCTCTCAGGCTACCGCCACGTGAAGATGCCGCTGGTGACGCGCCGCTGGTACGACATCCCGATGCGGGCCGCGCTGGTCGCGACTCTCGTCGCGATCGTCGTTTCGACGTCGAGTTGGGTCGGCGCCCGCATCAGCGGCATCATCGCGCTCTACCCTGTCGTATTCTCCAGCATCATGCTGATCCTGCATCCCCGCATCGGCGGGCCGCCGACCGCGGCCGTGCTTGCCAATTCCGCCTGGGGCCTGCTCGGTTTCGGGATGGCGATCGCGGTCATGCACGTTGCGGTGGAGAGATTTGGATCGCCGGTTGGTCTCTTCCTGGCGCTTGCAACCTGTGTGATGTGGAACCTGACGCTGTGGTGGAATGGGCGCAGAGCGCAGCGCATTGAAGCGTAAGCGTTGCGTACGGAAATTTTGCGGTGATCCGCCTCGTACTTCTGCGGTGCTCGGCCGCCGGTTTTCGAAAGCATCGTTAATTTAATCTTTGGGCCTTGCCCGTAAATATACTCGACAGTTGTTGAGGCGGCCCCCTTTGCATACGGGCCACAGTTCCAAAACCGACTGACGGCCGGGCCGAAAATTTTCGAGCGTGAGGGCAACGCTGCCTGCGTCTAGCAAAACGATTCTCATCGAGGAGATATTTGAATGTTCGGTCGCAAGTCTCATCCTGACGCACAGGCGCGGCTCGATGCCATTGGCCGCTCGCAGGCGATGATCGAATTCGATCTCGATGGAACGATCGTCACGGCCAACAAGAATTTTCTCGACGCCCTCGGCTATCGGCTCGACGAAATCCAGGGCAGGCATCACTCGATGTTCGTGCCGGCCGACCAGCGCGACACGGCCGAGTACAAGGCGTTCTGGGCGGCACTGAAGCGTGGCGAGTATCAAGCGCGCGAGTTCAAGCGGATCGCGAAGGACGGCCACGAGGTCTGGATCGAAGCATCCTACAATCCGGTGCTCGACGGCGAGGGCAAGGCGGTGATGGTCGCCAAGATCGCGACCGACATCACCGCGAAGAAGATCCGGAGCATGACGGACGCTTCGAAGATCGCCGCCAGCAGTCGTGCCCAGGCGGTGATCGAGTTCAAGCTCGACGGCACCATCGTCACCGCCAACGAGAATTTCTGCAACACGCTCGGCTATTCGCTGGCCGAGATCCAGGGCAAGCATCACAGCATGTTCGTGGCGCCTGCCGAGCGTGACGGCGCGGCCTATCGCGAGTTCTGGGCGAAGCTCAACCGTGGCGAATACCAGGCCGGCGAGTTCAAGCGTATCGGCAAGGGCGGTCGCGAGGTCTGGATTCTCGCCTCCTACAACCCGCTCCTCGACGAGAACGGCAAGCCGTTCGGCGTCGTCAAATATGCAACGGACGTGACCGCGGACAAGCTGAAGAACGCCGACCGCGCCGGCCAGCTCGAGGCCATCGACAAGGCGCAGGCCGTGATCGAATTCAACATGGACGGCACGATCATCACCGCCAACGCGAACTTCCTCGCAGCCCTCGGCTACTCCCTGGCCGAGATCAAGGGCAAGCATCACAGCATGTTCGTCGAGCCCGGCGAGCGCGACGGCGCGGCTTATCGCGATTTCTGGGCCGCGCTCAACCGCGGCCAGTACCAGGCGGGGGAATACAAGCGCATCGGCAAGGGCGGCAAGGAAGTCTACATCCAGGCCTCCTACAACCCGATCTTCGATCTCAACGGCAAGCCGTTCAAGGTCGTGAAATACGCGACCGACACCACCAAACAGGTGCTGGTCCGCATGGGCAACGAGCGCGTCCGCGGCATGATGGAATCGGTCGCCGCCGGCTCGGAAGAGCTCAACGCGTCGGTGCGGGAGATTTCCGAGGCCATGACCAAGTCGCGCGAGACCGCGATGAGCGCCGTGGACCAGGTCGCCGCCGCCGACGCCCAGGCCCAGCGTCTCACCGAAGCCGCGCAGGCGATGAGCGGCATCGTCGAGATGATCAACAGCATCACCGGCCAGATCAACCTGCTGGCGCTGAATGCCACGATCGAATCCGCCCGTGCCGGTGAAGCCGGCCGCGGCTTTGCCGTGGTGGCCTCCGAAGTGAAGAGCCTCGCCAACCAGGCCAAGCAGGCCACCGACAAGATCGGCCAGGAGATCGGCAGCCTCAACGGCATCTCCGGCGATGTCGTCAGCGCGCTCGGCTCGATCAAGCAGGCGATCAACAACGTCAGCGAATACGTCACCTCGACCGCCGCGGCCGTCGAGGAGCAGAGCACGGTCACCAACGAGATGTCGACCAGCATGCAGCGCGCCGCCGCGGAGGCCGCCGCGATCGCGGCGAGGGCGTAGGACAAGTACTCGGAAGCGTAGGGTGGGTTAGTCCTGCAGTTGCGCTTCGCGCAATCGCGGGGCTAACCCACCCTACGGCGCCGTCATTGTTTCGGCAGTTTCGCCTTCAACGCGTAGAGCGCATCGAGCGCCTCGCGCGGCGACATCTCGTCGGGATGTAGCGCCTTCACGGCGTCCATCAGCAGTTCGGCCTCGGTCGGCGGCGCGGCTTCCGCGGCGGCACGAGAGGGGACGGCGAACAACGGGAGGTCGTCGGCGAGCGCGCGGGCGGTCTGGCCGCGGTCCTGCGCTTCGAGCTTCGCCAGCACCGATTTGGCACGCGTGATCACGGCCGGCGGCAGGCCCGCGAGCTTGGCGACCTGGATGCCGTAGGAGCGGTCGGCCGAGCCGGGCAGCACCTCGTGCAGGAACACGACATTGCCCTGCCATTCCTTCACCCGCACGGTGGCGTTGAACATGCGCGGCAGCTTGGCCGAGAGCGCCGTGAGTTCATGATAGTGCGTCGCGAACAGCGTGCGGCAGCGGTTGCTCTCGTGCAGATGCTCGATCGCGGCCCAGGCGATCGAGAGGCCGTCGAAGGTCGCGGTGCCGCGGCCGATCTCATCCAGGATGACGAGCGCGCGCTCGCCGGCCTGGTTGAGGATCGCCGCCGTCTCCACCATCTCCACCATGAAGGTGGAGCGGCCGCGCGCGAGGTCGTCGGCGGCGCCAACGCGCGAGAACAGGCGATCGATGATGCCGATCCGCGCGCGCGTTGCCGGCACGAAGCTGCCGATCTGCGCCATCAAGGCAATCAGCGCGTTCTGGCGCAGGAAGGTCGATTTACCCGCCATGTTCGGGCCGGTCAGCAGCCAGAGCTGGCCGGACTTTTGCGCTGGCGCCGGTGAGAGGTCGCAGGCGTTGGCAATGAACGGCTCGCCATTGCGCTTCAGCGCCTGCTCGACCACGGGATGCCGGCCGGCCTCGATGGCAAAGCCGAGCGAACCGTCGACCTCCGGCCGCACATAGTTCTCGTCGACCGCGAGCTTGGCCAGCGAGGTCGCAACGTCGAGCAGCGCAAAGCCTTGTGCCGCGGCGCGCAGATCGTCGCTGATCTCGATCGCTCTCGCGCAGAGCCGTTCGAAGATTTCGAGCTCGAGGCCGAGCGCACGATCGCCGGCATTGGCGATCTTGGCTTCGATCTCCCCTAATTCCGACGTCGTGAAGCGCACCTGGCCCGCCAGCGTCTGGCGATGAATGAAGGTCGCGTTCAGCGGCGCCGACATCAGCTTGTCGCCGTGCTGCGCTGTGACCTCGACGAAATAGCCGAGCACGTTGTTGTGGCGGATCTTGAGGCCCTTGACGGAGGTCGCGTCGGCGTAGCGCGCCTGCATCGAGGCGACCACCAGGCGCGAAGCGTCGCGCAGGTTTCGTGCTTCGTCGAGCGCGGGTTCGTAGCCGGCACGCACGAAGCCGCCGTCGCGCTTGATCAGCGGCAATTGCTCGTCGAGCGCGCGCGCAAATTCGGCGGCGAGCTCGCGCGGGGGCCTTTGCAGCGCCGCCATCACCGCCGCGATCTCCTGCGGCGGCTGGTCGAGCTCGGACAGCCGCGCCAGCACCTGGTCGGCAGCGATGATGCCGTCGCGCAGGCCCGCAAGGTCGCGCGGGCCGCCGCGGCCGACCGAGAGACGAGCCAGCGCCCGCGACATGTCGGGGGCGCCGCGCAAAATGCTCCGGATGTCCTCGCGCGTCGCCGCGTCAGCGACGAAGGCACTCACGGCATCGAGCCGCCGCGCGATCGCCGGCGCATCGGTCAAGGGCGCAGCAAGCCGCTGCGCCAGCAGGCGCGAGCCGGCCGAGGTCACGGTGCAGTCGATCGCATCGAGCAGCGAGCCGCGGCGTTCGCCGGCGAGCGTGCGCGTCAGCTCGAGATTGGCGCGCGTGGCGGGATCGATCGCCATGGTCGCGCCCGAGGCTTCGCGCGTGGGCGGCGACAGCGGCGGATGCTTGCCGACCTGGGTGCGGTCGACATAAGTCACCGCGGCCGCTGCCGCGGTCGCTTCCAGGCGCGTGAGCTGCGTCAGCCCGTCCATGGTCGCGACGGCGAAGTAGTCGCACAGGCGCTTCTCGGCGGTGGCGCCATCGAAGACGTCGCGGGTCACCGGCGTCACCGCCGGTAGCTCGCGCAAGGTCTGGCCGAGCTCGTTATCGCCAAAAAGCGCGTCGGTGACGATCGCCTCGTTCGGATTGATGCGCGCCAGCGTCGCGGCAAGCTCGCCGCCCGAAACCTCGGTGACCGTGAATTCGGCGGTCGAGATGTCGATCCAGGCCAGCCCGAAACGGTCGCCGCCGGCGGATGAGCGCGCCCGCGCGATCGCCAGCAGATAGTTGTTGGCGCGCGCATCGAGCAGCGTGTCTTCCGTCAGCGTGCCCGGCGTCACCAGCCGCACCACGCCGCGGCGCACGACGCTCTTGTTGCCGCGCGCTTTCGCCGCGGCGGGATCCTCGGTCTGCTCGCACACCGCGACCCGGTGGCCGGCGCTGATCAGCCGGTGCAGATAATCCTCGGAGCGCTCGACCGGCACGCCGCACATCGGGATGTCGTTGCCCTGATGCTTGCCGCGCTTGGTCAGGACGATGCCGAGCGTCCTCGAGGCAATCTCGGCATCCTCGAAGAACAGCTCGTAGAAATCGCCCATCCGGTAGAACAGCAGCAGCCCCTGATGCGCCGCCTTGATCTCCAGATACTGTTCCATCATCGGCGTCACGCGCGCGGCGGCTTCGGGCGTCGCTGCGGGTGCGTCGTCGGGGGGCGGGACGGGAATGGGCTGTTGTAGGGTCATGAGCGGCGCAACCTACAAAATTTCGCCTCCTGCTCCTATCGCTTTGGCCTGGCAGGGGAGGTTTTCCACGTTGTCCGCACCGCGGCATGCGCCGGAGGCGTGCTGGTCCCTCGGAACACGCAAGCAACCGTCAATTGACCTGCCGCGGGCGCCCTCCTAAAACTCCGCCGACATTGAAGAATTTCCGCCGAACCGCGGCATTCAGGGAGAACGATGATGCGTGACGTCTTTATCTGCGATGCCGTGCGGACCCCGATCGGCCGTTTCGGCGGGTCTCTCGCCAAGGTGCGCGCCGACGACCTCGCCGCCGCCCCGATCAAGGCGTTGATGGCCAAGCACCCCAATCTCGACTGGGCCCAGGTGGACGAAGTGTTCTTCGGCTGCGCCAACCAGGCCGGCGAGGACAACCGCAACGTCGCGCGCATGGCGCTGCTGCTTGCGGGTCTTCCCGACTCGGTTCCCGGCCAGACCCTGAACCGGCTCTGCGCCTCCGGCCTCGACGCGGTCGGTGCTGCCGGCCGCGCCATCCGCTCCGGCGAGATCGATCTCGCCATTGCCGGCGGCGTCGAATCCATGACCCGCGCGCCCTTCGTGATGGGCAAGGCGCAGGAAGCCTTCTCGCGCTCGGCCGAGATCTTCGACACCACCATCGGCTGGCGCTTCATCAATCCGCTGCTGAAGGCGCAGTATGGCGTCGATGCGATGCCGGAGACCGGCGAGAACGTCGCCGAGGAATTCCAGGTTTCGCGGGCCGACCAGGACGCCTTCGCGATCCGCTCGCAGCAGCGTGCGGGCAAGGCGATCGCATCAGGCTATTTCGCCGAAGAAATCACCCCGATCACCATTCCCGGCGGCAAGGCCGGGCCCATCACCGTCGACAAAGACGAACATCCGCGTCCCGAGACGACGCTGGAGGGTCTCGCAAAGCTGAAGCCGATCGTGCGCAACCCCGGCACGGTGACGGCCGGCAACGCCTCGGGCGTCAATGACGGCGCGGCCGCGATGATCCTCGCCTCCGAAGCCGCCGTGAAGAAGCACGGCCTGACGCCGCGCGCGCGCATCCTCGGCCTCGCCTCGGCCGGCGTGCCGCCACGCATCATGGGCATCGGCCCGGTGCCGGCAACCCGCAAGCTGATGGAGCGTCTCGGCAAGAGAATCACCGATTTCGACCTGATCGAGCTCAACGAAGCGTTCGCCTCGCAAGGCATCGCCTGCATGCGCCAGCTCGGCGTCGCCGACGATGCCGACTACGTCAATCCGCATGGCGGCGCCATCGCGCTCGGCCATCCCCTCGGCATGAGCGGCGCGCGCCTTGCGCTCACCGCCGTGCACGGCATGGAAAAGCGCGGCGGCAAGCTCGCGCTCGCCACCATGTGCGTCGGCGTCGGCCAGGGCGTGGCGGTTGCAATCGAGAAGGTGAATTGACGAGACGCGGCAAGCGTCTCGTCGTCCCGGGGCAGCCCGAGAGGGCTGAGCCCGGGATCTCGAGATTCCGGGTTCGCTCGTTTCACTCGCGCCCCGGAATGACTGGGTGGTTGGGAGACGAGCATGATCATCGAGCGCGAGCAGGACGTCACGGCCGCCGCACTGGCGGTGATGGAGCGGACGTCCGATCCGCGGACGCGGCAGATCATGGTCTCGCTGGTCAAGCATCTGCACGGCTTCGTCCGTGACGTGCGCTTGACCGAAAAGGAGTTTCGCGACGCCACCGCGATCATCGCCGAGCTCGGCAAGCTGACCACCGACACGCACAACGAAGTCGTGCTGATGGCGGGCTCGCTCGGCGTCTCGCCGCTGGTGTGCCTGCTCAACAATGGCGATCAGGGCAATACCGAAACCGATCAATCGTTGCTCGGGCCGTTCTGGCGGCTGCACTCGCCACGGGTGGAGAATGGCGGATCGATCGTCCGCTCCGAGACTCCGGGCGCGCCGCTGTTCGTCAATGGTCGTGTCGTCGACAAGGACGGTCGCCCCGTCGCGGGCGCGGAAGTCGATATCTGGCACGCCTCGCCGGTTGGACTGTACGAGAACCAGGACCCCGAGCAGGCCGACATGAACCTGCGCGGCAAGTTCACGACCGATGCCGACGGGCGCTTTTCCTTTCGCTCGGTGATGATGACAGGCTATCCCATTCCGACCAATGGTGTGGTCGGTCGCCTCCTGGAAGCGCAGAGCCGGCATCCTTATCGTCCCGCGCATCTGCATGCCCTGATCTTCAAGCCCGGCTTCAAGGTGCTGATCTCGCAGGTCTACGATCCCAACGATCCCCATATCGACAGCGACGTGCAGTTCGGCGTGACACAAGCGTTGATCGGCAAGTTCGTGCGCCACGAGACGCCGCATCCGACCGCGCATGACGTCGCAACGCCCTGGTATTCGCTCGATCACACCTACCGGCTCGAGGCCGGCGAGGCCGTGCTGCCGCGAGCGCCCATCAAATAGCTCGGTCAGCTCCGGGGAAGGGCGCTAAACCCGCTTCCCTAGATTAGTTATATTCTATAATGATTGGCGCAAACGTGGTCCGGCCGGACCGAAATGGCCGGGGAGGAGTTCGCCCATGACATTCATCTATCCGACTGACAGCAACAAGGCGCATCCGCTGCCGCTGTCGCCCGAGTACAAGAGCTCGATCAAGCGCGCGCCGAACAAGCCCTTGATCCCGATGCGCCACACCCTGTCGGAACTGACCGGACCTGTGTACGGCCACGAGACCGTGCGCGAGGGCGACAGCGATCTCACCACCCAGCACAAGGGCGAGCCGCTCGGCGAGCGCATCATCGTGCACGGGCATGTCCGCGACGAGGACGGCCGCGGCGTGCCCAATTCGCTGGTCGAGATCTGGCAGGCCAATGCCTGCGGCCGCTACGTCCATGTCCGTGACCAGCATCCGGCGCCGCTCGATCCCAATTTCACCGGCGCGGGCCGCACGTTAAGCGATGCATCGGGCTATTACCGCTTCGTCACCATCAAGCCCGGCGCCTATCCCTGGGGCAATCACCACAACGCCTGGCGCCCCGCCCACATCCATCTCTCGGTGTTCGGCTATTCCTTCGTCACCCGCCTGGTGACGCAGATGTATTTCCCTGGAGATCCGCTGTTCCCGTTCGATCCCATCTTCAATTCGGTACCGGACGAGAAGGCGCGGATGCGGATGGTCTCTTCGTTCGACCTGGAGAACACCAAGCCCGAATGGGCGCTGTGCTACCGCTTCGACATCGTGCTGCGCGGCAAGAACGCCACCCCCATGGAGAACCATTAACGTGCAGGATTCTGTGAAGCCCGATGGGATCACGCCGTCGCAGACGGTCGGCCCGTTCTTCAAATACGGCCTGACGCCGACAGGCGATTACGCCTGGAACGACGCCTTCACCAACTCGACGCTGACGCCCGACGTCTCCGGCGATCGCGTCCGCATCGAGGGACGGGTGCTCGACGGCGACGGCGCCATCGTGCCCGATGCCATGCTGGAGATCTGGCAGGCCGATGCGCAGGGGCGCTACGCCGATCCGCAGGACAAGCGCGCGCTGCCGAACGCGAGCTTCCGCGGCTTCGCCCGCTGCGGCACCGACAAGGACGGCAATTATTCCTTCGACACCATCAAGCCGGGCGCAGTGCCCGATGCCGACGGCAAGCCGCAGGCGCCGCACATCGTCCTGGCGGTCTTCGCCCGCGGCATGCTGCGGCATCTCTATACCCGCATCTATTTCAGCGACGAGGCCGGCAACGCCGCCGATCCCGTGCTGGCGCTGGTGCCGGCCGACCGCCGCGCCACGCTGATCGCGGTGCGCGAGGCCGGCAAGGCGGTCTACAAGCTCGACCTGCGTTTGCAGGGCGACAGTGAGACGGTGTTCTTCGACGTGTGAGGAACGAACAGATTGCCTCTTTCGCTGCAATGCCCGGGACCGCCCGGGCATTCTGTTTTTGAAGTGATGCGATGTGAGATGCGAATTTTCTTTCCTCCTCCGGTCTCTTACGGAGGCTCCGCTTGCGGAATTCCGATAGTCCTATTCAGCGTCTGTTGACTTGAATGAGCTATCGATGGGGGCCGTACATACTGCGGGCCCTGCCATGAAAATGCGTTTATCGATTTCCTCGGCCATCATCGCGTTCGGCCTTCTCCTCGTGCTCGGCTTCTCGGCCGTGCTGGCCACCAGCGTCTATGCACTGCGCGAGCTGAAGGTCGGCGGCCCGCTCTACTCCGACATCAAGCTCGGTAACGATCTCGTCGCCGATATTTTGCCACCGCCGGCTTACGTGCTCGAAGCCTATCTGGTTGCAACTCTTGCGATGCGGGAGCCGGACCAGCTTACCGCTCACGGCGAGCGCCTGGTGCAGCTCAGGAAGGACTATGAAGACCGCAAGGCATTCTGGAGTGCGTCCAGCCTGCCAGCGGATCTGAAGGCGGCGCTGGTCTCCAAATCGGATGTCGAGGTTCAGAAGTTCTGGAAGTTGGTGTTCGATCAGCTCATGCCGGCCCTCTCGAGCAAGGACGCGGCGGCGGCCGAGCGTGCCTATGCGCAATTGAAGGCGACTTACACGGCCCATCGCGGCATCATCGACGGTATCGTCGAGGGGGCCAACAAGCAGAACGCCGACATGGAAAAGCTCGCAGCCGAGCGCGACGCTTCCATCTCCTATGTCGTGTGGGGCGTATCTTCCGTCGTGCTCGCGCTGATCATCGGCGGCATCGCCTTCGTCGCCTTTGGGGTCGTCCGTCCGATCGTGCGAATGACCGGCGCGATGCAGAAGCTCGCGACCGGCGATCTCACGGCGGAAGTGCCTTATGCCACGCGCCGCGACGAGGTAGGCTCGATGGCGAGCGCGCTGGCGGTGTTCAAACAGGGTGCGCTCGACAATGCGCGGATGCGCGAGGAGCAGGTTCGCAACGAGGAGCAAGCGAACCTCGCGAAGCGCAAGGCGCTGCTGGATATGGCTGCCACGGTGGAGCGCGAAACCGGCGCATCGGTCGAGACGGCCACCGGCGCGACCCAGGGCGTGGAGCGTGCTGCTACCACTCTCTCGGATATCGCGCGTGATCTGTCGATGGAATCGCAAGGCGTCGCCACGGCTTCCGAGCAGGCCTTGGCCAGCGCGGATACCGTTTCCGCTGCGGCAGAGCAACTGACGGCATCCATACGTGAGATTTCGGCGCAATTGGCGCGGGCAAGCCAGGTCACCGCATCGGCCGTCGCCGGTCGCGAGCAGGCGCGGACGACCATTCAGGCCCTCTCGGGGTCGGTGAAGAAGATCGCCGAAGTCTCCGATCTGATCGGGGGGATTGCCGGCCAGACCAATTTGCTTGCCTTGAACGCAACGATCGAGGCGGCCCGCGCCGGCGAGGCCGGTCGCGGCTTTGCGGTGGTCGCGGCCGAAGTCAAATCCTTGTCCAACCAGACCGCGAAATCGACCGAAGAGATTGCCCGGCTGATCGCCGAGATTCAGGCCTCGACCCAGGCCGCCGTGGATGCGGTCGAGGAGATGGGCGGCCAGATCACCGAGATCGATGGCGTCGCGACGTCGGTCGCCGCGGCCATGGAGGAGCAGGACGCCGCGACGCGCGAGATCGCGCGGTCGATCCAGGAATCGGCATCCGCGGCCAAGCAGGTGTCCGCCAAGATTACCCGCGTCAGTCATGACGCCGATTCCGTCAACGCGCGCGCGGCCGAGATGCGGGACGCGATTTCCGGCGTCTCTTCGAACCTGTCCTCGCTGCAATCGCTGCTGGTCCGCACGGTGCGCAGTTCGGCGGCGGAGGTCGACCGTCGTCTCACCAAGCGCTATCCGACCGATCTGGAAGTGACCGTCACCGACAGCCGGCAGGCCGCGCACACGACCACGCTGGTCGACCTTTCAGAGGGTGGTGCCTGGATCCGATGCGCGCCCCGGCTCGACCTTAACGAGACGGGCCTGCTGCGAATCAAGGGATTCGCATTGCCGCTCCCCTTCACGGTCCGGACCCATGACGGCGAAGCCGCGCATGTCGCCTTTGCCCTTGGCGATGCGCAAAAGGCAGAGCTCGCCCGCTACATCGCCCGGAATTTTGGAGAGGAAGCGGCGGCCGCCTGAGGGCCGTCGCATCGATGCATCTGCCGCTGGTGTCCGCGATTGTGATCGTGCAATATTGCACGGCACGGGGGCATCGTGGTCATGACGAATCCGCAACTTCCGGCAGTCGCTGAACCTGGCTACCTCACGGCTGCATTGCGCAAGGCCGGCGCGCTGGACGCCGGCGCCGTGCGCGAGGTGAAAGTGCTGCATGAGCGCGATACCGTGGTGTCGCACATCACCCGGATCGGCCTGCGCTATGTCGGCGAATCAGCCGGCGCGCCGCAGACGCTGATCCTGAAGACGCCGCATGCCGACTTTGCCAAGACGCTCGCGCATGGCGGTCGGCACGAGGTGGCCTTCTACACCAAGCTCGCACCGAACATGCCGCGGGGGCTGGTGCCGCGCTGTTTCGACGGGCGCTTCGACGAACAGGGCGAGGCCTGGCATCTCCTGCTCGAGGACCTCACCGACAGCCACGAGATCGCCACCCGATGGCCGCTGCCGCCATCGCGCGAGCAGACATTCGCGATCGTCTCCACGCTCGCGCACTGGCATGCGGCCTGGTGGGACCATCCCGATCTCGGCCATTCCATCGGAACCCGGGCGAGCCCGGACGACAGCGCGCAGCATATGGAAACCTTTGCCGGTCATTACGACCGATTCGCCGATCTGCTCGGCGATCGCCTCAGCGAGGAGCGCCGGCTTCTTTATCGTCGCCTGATCGACCAGTCGGGCCGGCTATCCGAGCGTTACCATTCGCGTCGTAACCTCAGCATCACCCACGGCGATGCCCACATCTGGAATTTCTTCCTGCCGCGCGCCGGCGTCGCCGACACCGTTCGCATCTTCGATTTCGACCTGTGGGGCGTCAATGTCCCGACCAACGACCTCGCCTACATGATGGCGCTGCATTGGTTTCCGGAGCGCCGGCAGGCGCTGGAGCGTCCGCTGCTCAATCTCTATCACGAGACGTTGCTCGCAAGCGGCATCACCGGCTACACGCGCGGCGCGCTCGATCGTGACTACCGCCTGTCGGTGCTCTGGCACATCACCAAGCCGGTCTGGCAATGGAGCATCAACATCCCGCCGGTGATCTGGTGGCACCATCTGGAGCGGATCATGATGGCGGTCGAGGATCTGGGGTGCGAGGAGCTGCTGTAGGGCGCGCGCTACACGCTCACTGTCGTCGCCCGGCTTGACCGGGCGATCCAGTATTCCAGAGACGTTTGTGGGATACGGAGAAGCCGCTGCGTACTGGATGCCCCGGTCCCGGCTCCGCCAAGGCTACGCCGAGGCCCAGAGGGTGCTCGGCCCGCCGAAGCCTTGGCGAAGGCGGCAAGCCGGGCATGACACCCGTGGCTACTCCATCACCGCATGCTCCGGCCCCGCCGCCTGCTTGCGCAGGGCGGCCTTGGTCGAGCCGATCATCAGCGCGAGCGGGATGGTGCAGAGGATGAAGAACATCACCAGCTGATAATCGTGCGCGAAGGCGATGATCTGTGCCTGCACGCTGACCATGCGGTCGGCCATGGCGCGGCCGGCGTCGGTGGAGAGGTTGAGCAGGCTGTGCACGTCGGGCATCTGGAGCGCGTGGTTGAACGGATTGATGTTCTCCGAGAGGATCGCATAGGTCCTGCGCGTGCCCTGCGTCAGCTGCGCGATCACGATGGAGATGCCGACCGAGCTCGCGACGTTGCGCAAGAGCGTCAGCATCGAGGTTCCGTCGGTGCGCAAATGGTTCGGCAGCGTCAGGAACGACACGGTCGAGAGCGGCACGAAGACGAGGCCGAAGCCGAAGCCCTGCATCACGCTGACGATGACGATCTCCGGCACCTGGGTCTGGTCGGTCCAGCCGGTCATCTGGAACAGCGAGGCCGCCGTCAGCGTCAGGCCGCAGATGATCAGGGTGCGCGCCTCGATGTATTTCATGATGCGGCCGACCATCATCATGGCGAAGAAGGTGCCGAAGCCGCGGCTGGCGAGCAGGCCGCCGGCGGTCATGATGGGATAGCCGATGACGTTCTGGAGGTAGGGTGAGGCCAGCGCCATGGTCGAGTACAGCACGAGGCCCATCACCGTCATGAAGATGCAGCCGGTGAGGAAGTTGCGGTCTTTGAACAGCGCGAACTGGATGAACGGCCGTGAGGTCGTGAAGGAGTGCGCGAAGAAGTAATAGAACGCCACGCCGGAGATGACGAACTCGGTCACGATCTCGACCGACTCGAACCAGTCGAGCTGCTCGCCGCGGTCGAGCGCGAGCTGAAGCGCGCCGATCGCGAGCGCCAGCGCGCCGAAGCCGAACCAGTCGAACTTCAGGCTGAGATTCTTGTCGGTTTCGTCCATGAAGACGCCGAGCCCGAGCACGGTGACGATGCCGAACGGCAGATTGACGAAGAACACCCAGTGCCAGGAATAGGTCTCGGTCAGCCAGGCGCCGAGCGACGGTCCCATGATCGGGCCCATCATCACGCCCATGCCCCAGATCGACATGGCGGTCGCGCGTTCCTGCAGCGTGTAATAATCGAGCATCACGGCTTGCGACAGCGGCACCAGCGCCGCGCCGAACACGCCCTGCAGCAGGCGGAACAGCACCATCTGGTTGATGTCCTGCGCGAGGCCGCACAGCACCGAGGCCAGCGTGAAGCCGGCCGAGCAGATGATGAAGATGCGCTTGCGGCCGTAGCGGTTGGCGATCCAGCCCACCGGCGCCGTCATGATCGCGGCGGCGACGATGTAGGAGGTCAGCACCCAGTTGATCTGGTCCTGCGAGGCCGACAACGTACCCTGCATGTAGGGCAGGGCGACGTTGGCGATGGTGGTGTCCAGGGCCTGCATGATGGTTGCCGTCATGGCGCAGATCGTCACCATGTTCCGGCGCAGGCCCGGGACCATCAAATGGGCATTGGGGCCGGACATCGGCTTAGTCCTTGTCCTGACCCGCGGTGGCCGACAGGCCGAGCAGGCCGGCGAGCGAACGCTTATGGCCGGTGTCGATGCTGGCATAGACGCTCATGCCGGCCTTCAGCTTCTTCACGTATTTGTCGCTCTCGTCGAAATAGATGCGGATCGGCACGCGCTGCACCACCTTGACGAAATTGCCGGTGGCGTTCTGCGGCGGCAGGATCGCGAATTGCGCGCCGGTGCCGGGCGAGAGCGAGCTGATCTTGCCCTTGAAGACGTGGTTCGGGAACGCGTCGACCTCGAGGGTTACATTCTGGCCTTCGGTGACGTAGGTGAGATCGCTCTCCTTCGGATTGGCGTCGACCCAGGGATGGGCGACGTCGATGATGGAGAACACCGGCGTTCCGGCCGCGACGAAGCGGCCGAGCTGGATCTGATCCACCTGAGTCGCGATGCCGTCCATCGGCGCGCGCAGCAGGGTGTGATCGAGATTGCGCTGGGTGTCTTCGAGCTTGGCTTTTGCCTGGACGTAAGGCGGGAACTGTTCCAGCGGCAGCTGGGGATTGCCGAGCAATTGCGTCTTGGCGTTGGAGAGCTGCTGCTTGATGAACTGCGCCTGCGCGCCTGCGGTGACCAGCGCGTTCGAGGCGTTGTCGAGGTCGAGCTGCGAGCCGAAGCTGTTCTTCACCAGCGCCTGTTTGCGCTCGACGTCGCGTTTTTTCAGGTCGACGCCCTGCTGGGCGAGATCGAGCATGTCACCGTAGATCTTGATGTTGGCGATGAGATTGTCATAGGTCGTCTGCGCCTGGGCGAGTTGCGCCTTGGCTTCGTCGACTGCGAGACGGAACGGCACGGGATCGATCTCGAACAGCTCGTCGCCCTTCGCGACCGACTGGCCCTCCTTCACGACCACCTTCTGGATCTTGCCGGAGATGTCGGGCGTCACCAGCACCTTCTGCGCGCCGACATAGGCATCGTCGGTGCCGACATAGCGGCCGCCATTGAGATAGAGGGCGAGGCCGGCGACGACGGCCACGATCGGCAGCACCACCATCAGCAGAAAGCGGCGATAGCGGCGCAAGCCCGCGACAAAGCGGCGGCGCGGATCGGTGCCGGCCTTCTTGGTCGGCTTGCCGCTGTCGATCTTCTGCTCGGGCTGGAATTTGAGGACTTGTTCAGCCATAGCGCTGCTCCTTACGTGCTTGTTCCGCGCCGGAGGTCTGGATCGCGTTACGCACGTTTTCTTTGATGGTTTCGAGTTGGGTGAGGAGACGATGGGCGTCCGCCGGGCTGATGCCGTCGAGCGCATTCGCGGTCAGCTCGGATTTGAGCCCGCTCATCTTGCCGAGCAGGGCGCGGCCGGCCTTCCTCAGATAAAGGCGCTTGACGCGGCGGTCCGAGGCGTCGCTGCGACGCTCGATCCAGTCGTTGTCGCAGAGCTTGTCGATCAGGCGCGTGAGCGTGATCGGCTGCATCTCCAGGAGCTCGGCGAGCTCCGATTGCTTCATGCCCTCGCTGCGCTCGACTTTGGCCAGGACAGCCCATTGCGCGCGGGTGATGCCGAAGCGCGAGGCTTCCTTGTCGGCATAGACGCGCAAGAGCCGGTACAGCTCGCCGAGCGTGAACAGGAAATTCTGGTCGACAGACGACCCGCGGGTCATGAGCTTGGTCTCCAATAAGCTAGGATATAATAAGCAAGCTTATGATTATTTCATGGCGGGTTAACGCGGTGCTGTCCCGCAGCAAAAGCATGGCTGACCGCCGCCCCGCCGGTCGTGCTTTGGGTTCCCCGGCCGAAATGCTAGAAGGCAGGCCGGATGACCCTCGCAAACCCGGCCTTTCCGACGCCCGACCACGATCACGGCCGCTGCACCGCGGACGCGCTGGCGCATGCGGAAGCGGTTTGCGAGGCTCGCGCGCAGAAATTCACGCCGATCCGCCGCCAGGTGCTGGGTGCCTTGCTCTCCAGCCATCGCCCGCTCGGCGCTTATGAAGTGATCGACGAGCTTGCCAAATCGATGCCGCGGCCGGCGCCGATCACCGTCTATCGTGCCCTCGATTTCCTGATGGCGAACGGTCTCGTGCACCGCATCGAAAGCCGCAACGCCTATCTCGCCTGCGCCGCCCATGACCACGATTCGACCTCGGCGGTGGCGTTCCTGATCTGCGAGCGCTGCAGCCTGGTCGGCGAGATTCCGTCGGGGTCCTTTGCCAGGGAACTCAACACCGCGGCGCGGGCGTCGGGTTTTGCGCCAAAGCTGTCCGTGGTGGAGATCACCGGCGTCTGTATCCATTGCCAGAAGAATTCTTAAAGCAACAACGGCGCAAAGCCGGATCCCGGGAAGACATGTCCGCAACCGAAGCCATTCCGTCCGCCGGCCGCCCCCTCAGTGCCGGTGCCATCGCCCTGATGCTCATGCTGTGCCTGACCTGGGGTTTCAACCAGATCGCGGTGAAGCTGGTGCTGCCGGATGTGCCGCCGATGCTGCAGGCCATGATCCGCTCGATGGGGGCGCTGCCGGTGCTGTTCCTGATCGGCACGTTTCGCGGCGTCAAATTCTTCGAGAATGACGACACCTGGAAGCCCGGCCTGATCGCAGGGTTGATGTTCGGCATCGAATTCGTGCTGATCTTCCAGGGTCTGCGCCTGACCTCGGCCTCCCGCGCGGTGGTGTTTCTCTACACCGCGCCGTTCTTCGTCGCGCTCGGCTCCTACCAGATGCTCGGCGAGCGGCTTGGCGGCACGCAATGGCTGGGCCTCGCCGTGAGTTTCGCCGGCGTCGCGCTCGCGATCGGCGTGCCGCAGGCCAATGTGGATGCGCACGTTCTGCTCGGCGATCTCATGATCGTCGGCGGCGCGTCGCTCTGGGCCGCGACCACGCTGGTCGCCAAAGGCACGCGGCTGCGCTTTGCTGCACCGGAGAAGGCGCTTGGCTACCAGGTCGCGACCTCGATCCCGATTCTGGGGACGGCCGCCTGGATATCAGGGGAGTCCATCACCCATACCCCGTCGCCGCTGTCGTTTGCCCTTCTGGCCTTCCAGGCGATCTGGGTGGTGGGAACCACGTTCACGCTTTGGTTCGCGCTGGTGAAGGCCTACTCGGCCAGCAAATTGTCGGCTTTTACCTTCATCACCCCTTTGTTTGGCGTGGTGGGTAGCTATTTCATCATGCACGACACCCTGAGCCTGGCTTTCGGGGCGGCAGCCGTCCTTGTAATTGCTGGGCTTTTCCTGGTTAACCGTCCGAGCCAAAGTGCTGCGGCGCCAGCTGATGCATTGCTGAACGTCACCAAAACCTGATATTTGGACCCCATGAACAAGCTCGAAAACCTCCTCGATTCCGACCTCGCGGGCCCCGCGCCCCGGCACAAGACCACCCAGGTGAAGGTGGGCAACGTCGCCGTGGGCGGCGGCGCGCCGATCGTCGTGCAGTCGATGACCAACACCGACACCGCCGACATCGACGGCACCATCGCCCAGGTCGCAGCGCTCGCGCGCGCCGGCTCCGAAATGGTCCGCATCACCGTGGACCGCGAGGAGGCCGCTGCTGCCGTCCCGCACATCCGCGATGGCCTCGCCAAGCGCGGCATTACCACGCCCTTGATCGGCGACTTCCACTATATCGGCCACAAGCTGCTCGCGGCCTATCCGGCCTGCGCCGAGGCGCTGGCGAAGTACCGCATCAATCCGGGCAATGTCGGCTTCAAGGACAAGCGCGACACCCAGTTCGCCGACATCATCGAGATCGCGAACAAGAACAACAAGCCGGTGCGCATCGGCGCCAATTGGGGCTCGCTCGACCAGGAGCTGCTGACCAAGCTGATGGACGAGAACGCCGCCTCCGCCAATCCGCGCGACGTGCGCGCGGTGACGCGCGAGGCGATGGTGCAGTCCGCGCTGCTCTCGGCCGCGCGCGCCGAAGAGCTCGGCATGCCCAAGGACCGTATCATCCTCTCGGCAAAAGTCTCGGCGGTGCAGGACCTCATCGCGGTCTATCAGGATCTCGCCAGCCGTTCCGACTACGCCATCCATCTCGGACTCACCGAAGCCGGCATGGGCTCGAAGGGCATCGTGGCCTCGTCCGCCGCGCTCGGTATCCTCTTGCAGCAGGGCATTGGCGACACCATCCGCATCTCGCTGACGCCGGAGCCCGGTGGCGATCGCACCCGCGAGGTGCAGGTCGGCCAGGAGCTGTTGCAGACCATGGGCTTCCGCACCTTCGTGCCGCTGGTTGCGGCCTGCCCCGGCTGCGGCCGCACCACCTCGACCACGTTCCAGGAGCTGGCGCGCTCGATCCAGGATTTCATCCGCGACGAGATGCCGAACTGGAAGAGCAAATATCCCGGCGTCGAGGAGCTCAACGTCGCGGTGATGGGCTGCATCGTCAATGGCCCCGGCGAATCCAAGCACGCCAATATCGGCATCTCCCTGCCCGGCACCGGCGAAGCGCCGGCCGCGCCCGTGTTCGTCGACGGCAAGAAGTTCCGCACGCTGCGCGGGCCCACGATCTCCGCCGACTTCAAGGCGCTGGTGATCGACTACATCGACCAGCGCTACGGCCAGGGCGCCAAGGCGCCGGCGGCGGAGTAGGTCTCTCCATAACATCGAAATCGTAGGGCGGGTTAGCGTAGCGTAACCCGCCTTATTTTTTGCGCGCGCGAAGTGGCGGGTTACGCTTCGCTAACCCGTCCTACATTGCTACGATGTCTCCCAATCAAGACGATCGGGAGAATCGCCATGAGCTCACTCGCCGGCAAGCAGGGTCCGCGCTATCGCCACGCGGCCGACGACGGCGCGCCTTACGAGACCATTGCGGTCGAAAAGCTCACCCCCATCATCGGCGCGGAAATCTCCGGTGTCGACATCGGCAAGCTCGTCGAGGGCGATAGCGGCTCCAACCAGCAGATGGACGAGATCCATCGCGCGCTGGCCGAAAACCTCGTCATCTTCTTCCGCGACCAGACCATCACGCCGAAGCAGCACCTCGCCTTCGGCCGCAAGTTCGGCGAGCTGCATTTTCATCCCGCGGCCCCGCACGAGGACGAAGACCCTGCGCTGATGAAGATCTACGCCGACAAGAACTCGCCGCGCGCCAACGGCGAGGGCTGGCATTCCGACGTGTCCTGCGATCTCGAGCCGCCGATGGGTTCGATCCTCTACATCAAGCAATGCCCGCCGCGCGGCGGCGACACGCTGTTCGCCAACATGTATGCCGCTTATGAGGCGCTGTCGGACCGCATGAAGGCCTATCTCGACGGCCTCACCGCGCTGCACGACGGCGAGCCGATCTATCGCGGGCTCTACGCCAATTACGGCGTTGCCGACCGGCCGTCCTATCCGAATGCCGAGCATCCGGTGGTGCGCACGCACCCGGTGACGGGCAAGAAGGCGCTCTACGTCAATCGCGGGTTCACCCGCCACATCAACGGCATCCCGCGCGACGAGAGCGACGCGATGCTGGCCTATCTCTACCAGCATGCCGAGAATCCGCTGTTCCAGTGCCGCTTCCGCTGGAGCGAGAACGCCATCGCGTTCTGGGACAATCGCTGCACCCAGCACCGCGCGATGTGGGACTACTGGCCGCACACGCGCTCGGGCACGCGCGTGACGGTGAAGGGGGAGCGACCGGTGTGACAATATCGTGGCGCATCACCGCCGCTATTGCCGTTGCGCTGATCGCGCTTGTGGCCTTGCCGGCGGACCATGGCGAGGCGGCCGCGCGAGCGACCGTCAAGCCTGCAGCGCCCGAGACATGCGATCCCCACAAATTCCGGATCATCCTCGATGTCGGACACACCTCGGAATCGCAAGGAGCCACCAGCGCCCGCAACGACGTCGAGTTCGGCTTCAACCTGTATCTGACGCGGCTGATCGGAGAGCGCTTGAAGTCGGCGGGCTTCGCCGCGACCCGCGTGCTGGTGACCGACGGCAAGGCGAGGGCCAGCCTGCTCAAGCGCGTCGGCACGGCCAATTCAGCGCATGCGGATTTTTTCCTGTCGGTCCATCACGATTCCGTGCCGGACAAGATGCTCGAGCAGTGGGAATTCGACGGCGCCAAGAGCTATTTCAGCGATCGCTTCAGCGGCCATTCCCTGTTCGTGTCCGAGCGCAACCCGCATTTCTCGGCCAGCCTCACCTTCGCCAGGCTGCTGGGCCGGGAGCTGAAGGACAAGGGCCTGCACTACGCCACCCAATACTCCCTGCCGCTGATGGGTCGTTACCGGCATCCGTTGCTCGACAAGGATGTCGGCGTCTATCGCTATGACGGTCTCGTCGTGCTCTCGCAGACCCGCAGCGCCGCGGTGCTGCTGGAAGCCGGCTCCATCATCAACCGCGACGAGGAGATGGCGATGAACTCGCCGGAGCGACGGGAGCTGATTGCAGCGGCCGTGACGAGGGCGATGCGATCGTATTGCGAGAAGCAGTAGCTGGCCGCGCTGTTTCAACAACCGTCATTGCGAGCGCAGCGAAGCAATCCAGAATCTTTCCTTCGCGGCGCTCGCAATGACGAAAATCGCTACAGCGGCGCGCCGCGATATTCCCGGTTTGCCAGGCTCGCCTCCTCCAGATCCAGATCGCGTTCGATCCTGCGCCGCGTCTCGTCGGTGATCTGCCCGTCGCGCAGGAGATCATGGATGAATTTGCGCTCGGCTTCGATCAGGTCGCGGGTGAGCGCGGTGCCGGCGGCCGAGACGTCGTGATGGGCGGGATCGAGCGAGTCGGGAAGCTGGTTGACGCGGATTTCGTGGCGTGCGCGGAGCAGCCGCATCACCTCGTCCGACACCTCTTTCTCCTCGGTCAGCGCGTCCAGCGATTTCAGCGCGGCGTCGAGCGCCTGGCGCCGCGCCGAGATCTCGGCCTCATGCTCGGCGACGTGCTCGACGCGGCCGGCTTCGGCGATGCCGAGCCACCTCACCACCGGCGGCAGCGTCAGGCCGACGCCGATCAGCGTGATGAAGATGACGCCGAAGGCGACGAACAGGATCAGGTCGCGATAGGGGAAGGCCTCGCCGCCGGGCAACGTGAACGGCAGCGCAAGGGCGGCCGCCAGCGACACCGCGCCGCGCACGCCGGTGAAGGCGAGGGCGAACGGCCATTGCCAGGGCGGCGACGGATCGCGCCTGCGCAGCGATTTGCTCAGCATCCGAGGCAGATAGGTCGCAGGGTAGAGCCAGGCGAAGCGCGCCAGAACGATGACGGCCATGACCACCGCGGTCGCGATCATGATGTCGTCGAGCGGGAATGCCTTCGACTTCTCATAAAGCGCGCGCATCTGGAAGCCGGTGAGCAGGAACAGCAGGCCCTCGATCAGGTAGATGATGAGGTCCCAGAAGAAGATGCCCTGCAGGCGCGTCGAGGCCGAGATCAGCAGCGGACCGTTCCAGCTGACATAGAGGCCGCAGGCCACGGTCGCGATCACGCCGGAGCCGCCGACATGTTCGGGCAGCCAATAGGAGACGTAGGGCGTGATCAGCGACAGCGTCAGTTCGACCCGCGGCTCGCACGACCATTTGCGGAAGCGCAGCGACAGCCAGCCGACGCCGATGCCGAACGCGATCTCGCCGGCGACGATCAGGACGAATTCGCCCGCCGCCATCGGCAGCGAGAATTGCCCGACCATGATCGCGGCGAGCGCGAAGCGGTAGAGGATCAGCGCGGTCGCGTCGTTGGCGAGCCCTTCGCCCTCGAGGATGACGAGC
The DNA here is from genome assembly GCF_004114955.1 of Bradyrhizobium guangzhouense. Classification (NCBI taxonomy): domain Bacteria; kingdom Pseudomonadati; phylum Pseudomonadota; class Alphaproteobacteria; order Hyphomicrobiales; family Nitrobacteraceae; genus Bradyrhizobium; species Bradyrhizobium guangzhouense. The sequence goes on along the minus strand of NZ_CP030053.1, from coordinate 7,071,577 downwards.
AGCCGGCGCGGCATGTTCAGCCGCCGGGCGATCGCGAGCGGCGCCACCACGTCGGGCGGCGCGACGATGGCGCCCAGCAGGAAGCCGATGCTCCAGGGCAGGCCGATCACGTAATGCGTCGCCGTCGCAACAAGCGCCGCCGTGAAGATCACGGCGCCGACCGCGAGCAGCACGATGGGGCGCAGATTGGTCCTGAACTCGCGCCAGCTCATCGCCACGCTCGCCGAGTAGATCAGCGGCGGCAGCACCATCAGCAGCACCAGTTCCGGCGGCAGCTCGACCGGCGGCATGCCCGGCACGAAAGCAAGGCCGACGCCCGAGAGCATCAGCAGGATGGCGGGCGCCAGGTTGAAGCGCCGTGCGACCAGCGCGGTGCCAGCCAGCACCGCGAGCAGGATGAGAAAGGTCTGGAATTTCGCTGCGATCATGACCTGTCTTGGCCCGGAAGCGGCCGAGACGTCAATGCAGGCGGCCGGCCTACACGAGCCGCTCGGCCACCCTGCGTCCGATGCTGGCGAACACCGCCTCGAACTGCGTTGGATTCGGCGTGCCGCCCTGGGTGTAGGCCGCGATCAGGATCGGCGCATCGAGTTTCGGCCAGGCAACGGCGATATCGCCCGATGCGTCCTTGCCATTGTTGCCGGTCTTGTCGCCGATCTTCCAGGCTTTCGGCAGGCCGCCGCGCAGGCGGTTCGCGCCGGTCTTGCAGCCCACCATCCATTCGGTGAGCTGGGCGCGCGAGGCCGGCGACAACGCCTCGCCCGCGACCAGCCGTTTGAGATTGCCCGCCATCGCCGCCGGCGTCGTGGTGTCCCTGACATCGCCGGGCGGCGAGCGGTTGAGCTCAGGCTCAATATGGTCGAGCCGCGACATGGTGTCGCCGATCGAGCGCCAGAATGTCGTGAGCGCGGCTGGTCCGCCGATCCGCGCGAGCAGCAAATTGGCGCAGGTGTTGTCGCTGAGCTCGACGGCCGCCTTGCAGATGTCCGCGACCGACATCGCGCCAGCCGATAGGTTTTGTTTTGCCACGGGTGCGTAGTCCAGCAGATCGGCCTTGCCGTAGGGGATCATGGCGGCCAGCTTGTCCTCGCCGCGATCGACCCGCGCCAGCACGCAGGCCGCCAGCGAAGCCTTGAATGTCGAGCACATCACGAAGCGTTCGTCCGCTCGCCAGGCGAGCTTGGCACCGGTTGCGAGATTCTCCGCATAGACCCCGATCTTTCCGCCGCTCTCGCGCTCGTAGGATTCGAGCTCAGGCGGCGCGTCGGCGGCAAAGGCGGGCGCAGCGGCCATCCAGCAGAGAGAGGCGAGCAGGGAGCGGCGGTGGAGAGGCATGGGAATCTTTGCGCGAATTGAGGGGTGGGATGTAACGTACGCTTTATCCGCGTCGTCGTTGCGAGCGTAGCGAAGCAATCCAGGGTCTTCCCGCGGCGGGATTCTGGATTGCTTCGCTATGCTGGCAATGACGGAAAATGGCGAGCGAGTGTGCCCGATTTCAGGCAGCGCTCGCCTCACTCCTTCAGATCATACCTGTACGATTTCGATACGATCTGCCAGCCGTCGGCGAGCTTCATCGCCACCAGATAATCCGTGAAGAACCGCGGCGGCAGCTGGCATTTCACCTTGATGAAGGCGGTCTTGTCGTCCGAGCGGTCGATGGTGATGATGAAGTCCTCGCGCGGCTTGCCTTCCGCCTTGGCGGAGGGGCGCTTGCGCACCCAGGCGAGCCAATCAGGCACGGTCAGGATCTTCAGCTCGCCCTTCTCCACCCAGCGCAGATCGGCCGAGGGGTGGAAGACATCGCCGAGCTTGTCGGCGTCGCCCTCGTAAAGCGCATCAAAGTAGGATTGCACGACGGCTTCGACGCTGGACCGATTGGGGCTCATGGGTCATCCCTTTGAATGATGGCTGGGCCCGAATTTAGTCGGACACGTCAAATTGCGCTATGGCTGTCTTCTGCATTTGCGCGAGGGCCATCATGACGGGTTCGCAACATCAGAACGCTCGTATCCTTGCTGGCGAATGCTATTGCCGCGCGGTCCGCTATGAGGTGGCGGATGCGTTCTCCTATGCCCTGAACTGTCATTGCTCGAACTGTCGCCGCACCACCGGTTCCGCCTTCAAGCCGTTTGCCGGCATCGAATACGGCCAGCTCAGCCTCGTCAGGGGCGAGGACGCCAAGGTCATCTACGGTGACGACACCACTCACGACGCGCACTGTGCCCGCTGCGGCTCGCTGCTTTATTCCCGCGTCCGCGAAGGCAAATGGGCCCATGTTGCCATGGGAACCCTGGTCGATACCCCCTCGATCCGCCCCTCAGCCCACATTTTCGTGGGCTCCAAGGCGCCGTGGCACGAGATCACGGACAATCTGCCGCAGTATCGGGGGCATATCGGGGATGGCTAGAGCTCACGCGGATATGGCAGCGAACCGCCAACGCACTGGCGCGACTAACAAAAGGGGTTCCTCAGCCGATGCTCGTGCCGTCTTGGTGACCTCGATCACAAGCGCAGGCGGCGGATCTTGCTAAGGCTGTCTTTGGGGTGTGAGCTGCCCCGAATTATTTGGACGTGGTGTCATGCGCAATTTGTTCAGACTTTACCCACTGCTCCTCACCGCCGCACTGATGTTTGGCGCCGATCCCGCCTTTGCCGGAAAGCGCGTCGCGCTGGTGCTGGCCAACTCGGCCTATCAGAACGCGCCCTCACTCGCCAATCCCGTCAATGACGGTGCGGTGATGGCCAAGACGCTGAAAGAGGCCGGCTTCGATGTCGTGGATTCCCGCCACGACCTGACCGCGCTCGAGACGCGGCGCGTGCTGCGCGACTTCGCGGATGCGACCCGCGATGCCGACATCGCCGTGGTCTATTATGCCGGCCATGGCATCGAGGTCGATGGTTCCAACTATCTGATTCCTGTCGATGCCAAGCTCGAGCGCGACACCGACGTCTATGACGAGGCGCTGTCGCTCGATCGCGTGCTGGTCGCGGTGGAGCCTGCGAAGCAGCTTCGGTTGGTGATCCTGGATGCCTGCCGCGACAATCCGTTCGGCAAGACCATGAAGCGCACCTTGGCCTCGCGGGGCATCGGCCGTGGTCTGGCCCAGGTCGAGCCGGCCAGCACCAATACGCTGATCGCCTATTCGGCCAAGGCCGGCTTCACCGCGCAGGATGGCGACGGCGCCAACAGCCCCTTCACCATTGCTTTGTCGAAACATCTGACGACGCCGGGCCTCGACGTCCGCCGCGCCTTCGGCTTCGTGCGCGACGACGTGCTCAAGGCGACCGGCAACAAGCAGGAGCCGTTCGTCTACGGCTCGCTCGGCGGCGAGGACGTGCCGCTGGTGCCGGTCAAGGCTGCGCCGGCAGCCGCATCGGTGCCCGCGCCCGCGATCAATCCGCAGGCCGATATGCGCCGCGACTACGAGCTGGCGCTGCAGGTCGGCAACAAGGCGGCATGGGAAGCGTTCCTGGCCCAGCATCCGGACGGCTTCTACGCGAACCTTGCCAAGCTGCAGATCGACAAGATCCAGGCCGAGCAGGTTCATGCTGCCGCAACCGAGAAGGCGAAGCAGGCCGAGGCCGAGCGTGACCGTCTCGTTGCGATTGGCGCACAGACGGATGCGCAAGCCAAGGCCGCGGCTGACGCGAAGGCGGCCGAGCAGGCCCAGCTCGTCGCGCAGAAAGCCAAGGAGCAGGCGCAACAGCAGGCTGCCGCCGCCGAGCAGCAGCGGGTCAATCTCGCGGCCGCGACGCCGGGCGCTGCGCCGGTCAGCGCCGCTAGCCCTGCCGGGACCAATGTCGCGTCGCTGACGCCTCTTGATCTCAGCCGTTCGGTGCAGACCGAGCTCGGCCGCGTCGGCTGTTTCTCCGGACAGGCGGACGGCGTCTGGAACGCGTCCACGCAGCGGTCGCTGTCGCAGTTCAACCGCTATGCAGGCACCAAGCTCGACGTGAAGGTGGCGAGCACGGACGCGCTCGACGCGGTCAAGTCAAAGCCGTCGCGCGTCTGCCCGCTGGTCTGCGAGCACGGCTTCAAGGCCGATGGCGACGTCTGCAGCAAGATCGTCTGTGGTGACGGCTATGCGCTGAACGACGACAATGAATGCGAGAAGCAGCGTGCCGCAAAACCCGCGACGGCCAAGCGCGACGACCGCGATGAGCGGCCGGCAAGACAGCGTCGCCAGTCCGGCGGTGCGGCTGCCGGAGCGGAGGGCAGCCACGGTGCCGCTGCGGGCATTGCCGCTGCCGCTGGCGCCGGCCGCGGCGCGGGCAGCGGTCAGATTTTCTGCAACACCATCGGCTGCCGTCCGGTCTCGCGTGGCTGTCATCTCGAATTTCGCGGCGGTGGCGGCCCCCATAACGACGCAAATGTCGAGGTGTGTAATTAGAGCATGTTGGGGTCGACTTGAATCGCAGGGATTCCCAAAGGGAGCGAACCGTGATTCATCCTTGAGACCGGGAGGAGGCCGGCAGGGATGGCGCATGGAGAAGCTCTTCGCATTCGGGTGATCAAGGCCGTCGTTGAGGATGGCCTTTCGCGGAACGAGGCGGCCCGGATATTCCGGGTCGGGATCGCGAGCGCGATCCGCTGGGTGAAGGCGTTTGAGGAAACGCAGCGCACGGCGGCTTTGCCGACCGGCGGTGACCGGCGTTCTGTGCTGAAGCCGCATCGGGACTGGCTCTTGGAGCTTCGGCGCAAAGAGAACGATCTGACGCTCGATGCGATCGCCGAGCGACTGCTTCGCAGGCATGGCGTCGAAGCCGACAAGTCGATGCTGTCGCGCTTCTTTGCCGGTGAGGGCATCAGCTTCAAAAAAAACCGTGCACGCCAGCGAACAGGATCGTCCCGACGTCGTTGAGCGCCGACAAGCGTGGCGGTGCGCGCAAACCAGCCTTGGCGGTCGGCTCATCTTCCTCGACGAGACCTGGACGACGACGGCGATGACGCGTCGTTACGCCTGGGCCGATGTCGGCACACGCGCCTTGGGCCATGCGCCGCACGGACATTGGAAGACGACGACGTTCCTTGCCGGCCTGACCTGCAAGGGGCTGATAGCGCCGTTTGTGCTCGACGGGCCGATCAACGCCGAGTGCTTCTTCGCCTATGTCGAGCAAATCCTCGTCCCCGCGCTGCGCGAAGGCGACACGGTGATCCTCGACAATTTGTCGAGCCATAAGAACGAAGCGGCTCGGCGTCTCATCGCCGACGCCGGCGCGAGCCTCCTGTTCCTGCCGCCCTACAGCCCCGATCTCAATCCAATCGAGATGGCCTTCGCCAAACTCAAAGAACTGCTGCGCCAAGCCCAAGCTAGAACCGTCGATGCCCTCTGGGACCTCATTGGCCGCTCTCTAAGCCTCTTTACCCCCGAAGAATGCGCCAATTACATCCGTCATTGCGGGTACAATCCGCTTTGATCGCAACTCGCTCTAGGGTCACAGCGTCAGCGCCGGCTTGCGCGACGGTTGCAGACCACGGTCAAGTCGCGATCGCGCTCGCCGCGATGTTGACCGTAAGCGCCAGCAGGGCGGTGTTGTAGATGAACGAGACGATACCATGCGCGGTGGCGGTGCGGCGGATGGTCTTGTCGGTGATGCCGACATCGGAGACCTGCGCGGTCATGCCGATCACGAACGAGAAATAGACGAAGTCCCAATAATCCGCGTGATCTTCCTTGTCGCCGCTCGGAAACTGCAATCCGCCGGCCGGGGGGCGGTAATAGTCATGGGCGTAATGCAGCGCGAAGGTCGTGTGCACGGCGGCCCAGGACAGCGCGATGGTGCTGATCGCAATGGTCAGCTCCATGGCGCCGCGGTGCGGCGTGCCGAGCTCATAGACGATCGCGGCAATGCTGGCGAACGCACCGATCGCCGTCACCAGCAGGATCACGAAACGGCCGTCGTCCTGCATCGCCGCCGCACGGCGGATGTGCTGATGGTCGTTGCACAGCATCATCGTGTAGACCAGCACGAGATAGACCGCGATCAGTGCGTCCCAGCCGAACAGCAGCCGCGTCACCAGCCGGTATGAACCGGGAATGAGCAGGCAGACGAGGAGGCCGACGGCAAGCGAGATGAAGGTCCGCGGCCGCGCATAGATCAGCCGCATCGGCCGCGACATCTGGCGGAAACGGGCGAGGACGGGGTCTTCTTTGTCAGTAGCCATGAACGTAGCGGCTCTCTCGCTCAACTCTCGTTGTCCCGGCATCGTAGGTGCGCTCCCTCCCCCGCTCTTGTCTCGCCGAAGCCCGCCTTCGGGCGAAGGCGGATGCGGGGAGGGTAGGGGAGAGGGTGCCTCCGCGATGGGACACTCCCCAGAGGAGAGAACCCTCACCCGGATCGCTGTCGCGATCCGACCTCTCCCGCAAGCAAGCGGGAGAGGTGAGGAGCCCGGAGCTATCAGTTCTTTCGTTCGGCCACAAACCGCGCGGCGGCTTGCAGCACGGCGGCGCGGTCGCCGAAGATCGACACCGCGCTGTCGGCGCGGGCCAGCAGGTCGCGCACGCGCTGCTTGGCGCCGTCGATGCCGAGCTGGGTCACGAAGGTGGTCTTGCCGAGCACGGCATCGGCGCCGGCCGGCTTGCCGAGCGCGGCCGCATCGCCTTCGACGTCGAGCAGATCGTCGGCGATCTGGAAGGCCTCGCCGAGCGCGCGGCCGTAATCGTCGAGCGCCTGATATTCTTGTCGAGAAGCCTGGCCGAGAAGCGCGCCGGCGATGCAGCCGTAGCGCAGCAGCGCACCGGTCTTCATCTGCTGAATACGGGCGACGTCAACAGCCTCGTTGCCGCCAAAGCGGCCTTCGCCGGCGAGGTCGAGAATCTGGCCGCCGACCATGCCGCCGATGCCGGCGCAGCGTGCCAGCGCGCGCGTCAGCAGCAGCCGCACATTGGCGTCGCGATGCACCTCATCGCGGGTGATGATGTCGAAAGCGATGGTCAAAAGACCGTCGCCGGCGAGGATCGCGGTCGCATCATCGGTCTGCTTGTGCAGGGTCGGCCGGCCGCGGCGCAGGTCCGAATTGTCCATCGCCGGCAGATCGTCATGGATCAGCGAATAGCAATGGATGCATTCGAGCGCTGCGCCCACCAGCAGCGCGGCCTCGCGGGGAACCCCGAACACGGCCGCACTCTCGACCACCAGGAACGGACGCAGGCGCTTGCCGCCGTTCAGGCTCGAATAGCGCATGGCGTCCATCAGCCGCTTGGGGCGGGCGATCTCATCGTGCAGGATGTCGTCCGACAGCAAACGCCCGAGCAAGGCTTCGGTGTCATCAGCGGTCTTGTCCAGACGCTTGGCGAAATCGGACGGGGACGTGCCGGTCATCAAGAAAGGCTCCAGAACTAAAATTCGGCGGGACAATCCTTTATGCGCCCGTTCCAGTCAATCGTTTGGAAGGCCTAAAAAGTGCTGGAAAAGGCCCGAATTATCACAGACTTAATGCCGGGATCCGTGACCGCGTTTCATTTCCCGCCGGAAAGGTCGATTTGCGCATCGTCAAAATCCTGCTGGTAGCGCTCGCGATCGTGGCTCTCGTGCCCTACGTGGTCGCGCCGTTCTATCGCACCGGTCACCCGGTTTCGACGCTGATGGCCTGGCGATCGCTGACCGGCGCGCCGATGCATCGCCAATGGATCGATCTGGCCGAGATGTCGCCTTACCTGCCGCGCTCGGTGGTGGCGGCCGAGGATGCCCATTTCTGCAAGCATCACGGCATCGATTGGGGCGCCCTGCGCGAGGCGATCAACGACGCGCAGGAGGACGGCACCGCCTTCCGCGGCGCCTCCACCATCACCCAGCAGGTGGCGAAAAACCTGTTCCTCTGGCAGGGGCGGGATTTCGTCCGCAAGGCGCTGGAGTTTCCGCTGGCGCTCTGGATCGATTTCGTCCTGCCCAAGCACCGGATCCTGGAAATTTACCTCAACATCGCCGAGCTCGGGCCCCAGGGCCAGTTCGGGGCGGAGACCGGCAGCGTCTATGCCTTCGGCAAGTCGGCCGCCAATCTTTCCCCCCGGGAGGCGGCCCTGCTGGCCTCGATCCTGCCGAATCCGGTCAAACGCAGCGCCAGGGTTCCGGGACCGGGCGTCAGGCGGCTGGCCGGGACCTATGTGGCCAGGGCGCAGGCCGCCTGGCTTTTGACCTGCTGGCGGGAAAAACGCTGAATTCAGGCCCTTTTCGGGCGTATTTTCCGCTCCTGAACCCTAGCTTTACGGCCAGCCTTCCTCTATAAGCCCGGCCTTGATCGGCATTCAGCTCGCCTCGTATTGCGGGTGCTGAGCCGTCCCCTCGCGGGACGATGCCCGGATGAACACCAATCCCTAGAGGATATCGAAATGGCCGTTCCGAGACGTAAAACTTCGCCGTCGCGCCGTGGCATGCGCCGCTCGGCAGACGCCATCAAGAAGCCGACCTATGTGGAAGACAAGGACTCCGGCGAGCTCCGTCGTCCGCACCATCTCGACCTCAAGACCGGCATGTACAAGGGTCGTCAGGTCCTGAAGAAGAAAGAGTCCTAAAGACTCTTCGCGGGCAGGGTTATCCTCGATCAGGATGACGTGATCCGCCTGATTTCGGCCGAACCATGAGATATGACAGTGACGGCGGCGCAGCGAATGCTTCGCCGCCGCGTTGTCCTGCCCGGACATCTTGATACATTGATCGAGAAGGCGCTTTGCCGATGGTCGGTTTCCCGCTGCTCCTGATTCCGCTCGCGGTCTACAATATCATCGCCTTCCTGATGCCCAGCGTGTCCTTCTCGGACGTGCTGTTCAAGGTGCCGATGATCACGGGGCAACCTTGGCCGGTCACGCTGGCCGATCTGCTGCTGGCGCTCGGTGTGTTGCTGCTGCTGCTCGAAGTGGTCAAGGGCGCACGGCCCGGCGCAAAATTCCTGATGGATCATCTGCTGTCGCTGATCATCTTCGGCGCCGCCGCGGCCGAATTCGTGATGTGGCCCAAATTCGGCAACTCCACTTATTTCCTGCTGGTGCTGCTTTCGATGGCCGATTTCCTCGGCGGTATTGCGCAACGCACACGCCGCCGCATTGCCTATGTGGCCACGGAGACCGTGACAGTGCCGCGCAAGGCCAAGCGCCAGACGGCGGAGGTGCCGACGCCAGCGTCAACGTTCGAGCCGAAGCTCGATCCCGTGCCCGCACCGCAGCCTCAGCCACCCGCACCCTCGGCGCAATCGGTGGCCGAATCCGTCTTGATGGATCATCCCGCTCCGAAGCCGGGCTTCTCGCCGTCGCCGGAAATTCCCTCGCCGCATCTGCAGCCGGGCAACGGCACGCCGTCCTCGCCCGAAGAGCCGCGCTGATTGCACGGCAGCACTGGTGCGCGCCCCTCGCGCGCGTTCTGGCGCAAGCGTGCGGGCGTCAGCCCGTCGCTCAACTGCGGCTACAACACGAAACAGCGCTCTTTGCCCACCTCGGCGTCGGCGCTGCCCGAGATCGCTTAAGCCGAACCGGCCATTTGCGCCCCACGTTATATGCGCTTCCAAAAATGCAAGATTCTCGCTCCCAGTTGCTTGCAAAATAAAGTCCAAAGAACTATAGTTCACTGGACTAGTGAGGAAGCTTGCCGGTCTACCAGCTCAAAACATTCGCCCGCTTTGCTCGCGGCGAAAAGATTGCGGCGAAACGTCTGCTCGATGCCATTGAACGAGCTGAACGCGGGTTGGTGGATGCCGATCTAGGCGGCGGGCTCATCAAGCAGCGCGTTGCCCGGCAGGGGCAGGGCCGGAGTGGCGGTTATCGTATGATGATCGCATTCCGGGCCAAGGATTTTTCGCTCTTCTTGTTCGGCTTCGCCAAAAGCGATGAGAGCAACGTCGATGATCGGCAGTTGGCCGTCCTGCGCCGGATCGCAACCGCGTGGCTTTCAGCCGATGCCGCGTCGATCACAAAGGCTGTTCAACAGGGGGAGCTCATCGAGGTGACACCATGACCAAGAAGAAAGAGCAACTGTCTGACCGCTTCGCTCGCGAGATGACCGAAACCGCCGACGCCATGCACAAGCTCGGCATCATGGACGCGCAAGCCCACAAGCTGACGATGCGCGAGCTGAACCGCACCACGTCAGCCGCTACCGTGGCACCCCTAAGCGGCGCGGAAATCAGGAAGCTGCGCGAGCAGGCGAACATGAGCCAAGCTGTTTTCGCAAAATTCCTGCATCTGACGGTGGATCATGTGTCCAAATTGGAGCGTGGGACAAAACGTCCGAACGGCCCCGCCCTCGTGCTGCTCAATGTGATCCGCCGAAAAGGTATTGAGGCTATCCTCTGAAACTTTGCCTTCCCCAAACGGGAGAAGCGAAGAGATCGCCGCACCGGGCGGCGTCAAGCCACTTGCCGCGTGCGCGAGCTGACGCTGGGCAGCGGGCGCTTGCTGCCATAGGCCATGCGGGCGTCCTCGGACGAGCCGCGGCGCAGCCGGCTTGTCTGGGGTAAATGCTCGGCATTGGCGATCAGCTGGGTGACGAAGCTCGGATCGGGGCGCGTCAGCTTCACCTTGCGGACCAGCTGTAAAACCGGCGTGAGCGGGACCAGCGCGGTACTCGCTTCCCGCGTTGTGTCTTCGATCTGATCCGCATTCACCATCGCAACACCGCTGATCCGGTTTGAACTGGCGCGTTTTGGGACGCTGGCGCCGGTGCATGTGATGGTCTCGCAAGGCCTATGCCGGCCGAGCCTATTCCGTTCCGCTCGTCTCGGGAACGTGGTTTCCAAATTGTTTATGAACTTTACCTAGGGTCGGAGGCGAATCTGGCCGTATCCTGTGCCGGCCCAGGACTCCCCGCTGTCCCGAAACGAGGCGCCTTTGACCCCTGCATTGCCGCAAGCCTCCGAAATCCTCGCCGCCCTCGGCGAGGCCCTCTTCGTCTGGGATCTCGCCAGCGACGCGATCGTCTGGGGCGAGCAGGCCGGCGCCATCTTCCCCGGCATCCCCGCCGAGCGGCTCGCGACCGGCGCCGAGTTCGCCAAGTTGATCGAGCCAGCGCAAACATTGCGGAGCGCGGCGCTGGCGCAGACCTCCGCCGTGCACGGCGCCGACGGCACGCCCTACCGGGTCGAATATGGCGTGCGCATGAACGCGTCCGATCCCTTGGTCTGGATCGAGGAGACCGGTCGCTGGTTCGCGGGTGCCGACGGTCGCCCGACGCGCGCGATCGGCTCTATCAGGATCAACAACGAGCGGCACGCCCGCGATGAGGAGTTGACCAGGCTTGCCCGGCTCGATCCGCTGACCGGCGAGCTCAACCGCTCGCATCTGATCGCGGCGCTCGCCGAAGCGATCGAGGAGACGAGCCGCTTCCGCTCGACCGCGGCCTTCATGCTGGTCGGGATCGATCATCTTGCCCGCGTCAACGACGCCTTCGGCTTCGATGTGGCCGATGCCGTGATCCTCGACGTCGCCAGAAGGATCCGCACGCGCTTGCGCGGCGGCGACGTGCTCGGCCGTTTCTCGGGCAACAAGTTCGGCCTGATCCTGAAGAATTGCACCGTCGACGACATGAATGTCGCCGCCGAGCGCTTCCTCGCCGGTGTCCGTGACGAGGTGGTGCCGACCAAATCCGGTCCGGTCTCGGTCACCGTCTCGATCGGCGCCGTCAGTCTGCCGCGCTACGCGCGCAACACCGACGAGGCGATCAATCGCGCCCATGAGACGCTGGACGCCGCCAAGCGCCGCCGCGCCGGCTCGTTCGCGGCCTGGCGCCCGGATGCGACCCGTGATGCGCAGCGCCGTGTCAACATCCGGGTCACCGACGAGATCGTCACCGCGCTCAACGAACGTCGGATCAGGCTCGCTTACGAGCCGGTGGTGTCGGCCGCCACGCGCGAGGGTGCATTCCACGAATGCCTGGTGCGGATGGACCAGGGCGATGGCCAGGTGTTGCTCGCACCCGACATCGTGCCGGTCGCCGAGCGGCTCGGCCTGATCAGGCTGGTCGACCATCGCGTGCTCGAGCTCGTGGTCGCCGAGCTTGCAGCGGCGCCCGATGTCAGGCTCAGCCTTAACATCTCGCCCGATACCACAATGGATCCCGACTGGTGGGCCGGTATAGAATCGCTGATGCGCGCCCATCCAGGCGTTGCCGAACGGCTGATCGTGGAGATCACCGAGACGGTCGCGATCCAGGATATCGACGACGTCCGCGCCTTCGTCAGCCGGCTCAAGAATTTCGGCAGCCGCATCGCCATCGACGATTTCGGCGCCGGCTACACCTCGTTCCGCAACTTACGCAAGCTCGGCGTGGATATCGTGAAGATCGACGGTGCCTTCGTGCAGAACATCATCCATTCCGCCGATGACCGCGCCTTCGTGCAGACCCTGATCGACCTCGCCCGCCGCCTCGACATCAAGACCGTGGCCGAATGGGTGCAGGACGAGGAGGCCGCCGCCATGCTGCGCGACTGGGGCTGCGACTACATCCAGGGCCGCCTGATCGGGCTGGCGTCGGCCGATCGTCCGTGGTGTCAGCCGCCGGACAGCGCGCTGCCTGCGGCCAGCTGAACGGGTAGGGTGGATTAGCGTAGCGTAATCCACCCCTTTTGGTTCCGCAGACGCCGACCTTGGTGGATTACGCCTTCGGCTAATCCCCTACGCTTGCGACGAATTTCTCCTGTGAGATCAATGCCAGTTCTACTGTGCATGGGGTTGTTTTCGAATTTGACGAGAAGAGACCAAGCTCACGCCACGCGGCGGACCGCGTTTAGCGTCGCGATGGTCAGCTCCACCTCGGCCGCCGGGCATGGCTTGCCGAAATAATAGCCCTGAACCGCGGTGCAGCCGCATTCGCGGACGAAGTCGAGCTGCTCGATTGTCTCGACGCCTTCCGCCGTGGTCTCGACGCCGAGCACCGAGCCGAGGCTGGCGATGGTGCGGACGATGGCGATGCTCTCCGGGCTTTCGCCGAGCGTGCCGACGAAGGAACGGTCGATCTTGATGCGGTCGAACGGAAACTTGCGCAGGTAGCTGAGCGAGGAATAGCCGACGCCGAAATCATCCAGGCTGACGCGCACGCCGAGCGCGCGGAGCTGATGCAGCATCTCGATCGTTGCTTCGCTGTCGTCGAGCAGCGCCGTCTCGGTGACCTCGAGCTCCAGCCGTTGCGGCGGCAGGCCGGCTTCCGCAAGCGCGCTCGTCACCATCGCCACCAGTCCGCGCGCGTGGAATTGCACGGGGGACAGGTTCACCGCGACCGTGACCTCAGGCCATGAGGCGGCTGTGGCGCAGGCGGTGCGCAGCACCCACTCGCCGATCGGAACGATCAGGCCGTTCTCCTCGGCGATCGGAATGAACTCGGCCGGCGAGACGAAGCCGCGCGAGGGATGCTTCCAGCGCAGCAGCGCCTCGAAGCCGGTGAGCTCGGTGGTGTCGAGCCGCACCTGCGGCTGGAACACCAGATGGAATTGGTTGCCTTCCAGCGCGCTGCGCAGATCGTGCTCGAGCGCGTGCCGGCTGCGCGCCTCTTCTTCCATCCTGGGCTCGAACAGCTGATAGGCGCCGCGTCCCTTGGCCTTGGCCTGGTACAGCGCGAGATCGGCGCATTTCATCAGCTCGTCGGCATCCAGGCCGTGATCGGGCGCGATTGCGATGCCGACCGAGACGCCGACATGGATCGACTGGCTTTCCAGCGGCGGCGGGCGGCCGATGATCTCGACCAGGCGCCGCGCCAGCCGCTCCGCCGATTGCGGCTGCGGCCCGCGCTGGAGCACGGCGAACTCGTCGCCGCCGAGGCGGGCGACGGTGTCGTGCTCGCCGACGTTCTCCCTCAGCCGCGCCGCGACCCAGCGCAGCAGCCGGTCGCCGGCGGCGTGGCCGAGCCGGTCGTTGACGGTCTTGAAATTGTCGAGGTCGAAGCAAAGCACGGCCATGGCGCCGCCGGCGATGGCGACCTGGTTCAGCCCTTCGCCCATCTTCTCGCGGAACAGCGTGCGGTTGGGCAGGTCCGTCAGAGAGTCGTGCTGCGCCATATGCGCGACGCGCGCCTGGGCCTTGTGACGCTCGGTGACGTCTTCATAGGTGACGACCCAGCCGCCGTGCTCCATCCGCTTGTGGTTGAGCTTGATGATGCGGCCGTCGCTCAAATGGCGATGCAGCGTATGCTCGCCCTCGCGCAGCCGCTCGACATAGTCGGCATAGAGCTTGGCGGCGGTCGTGTTCGGATGGATGCCGAGATCGCAGCTGTGCTCCATGATCTCGCGCATCGAGACGCCGGGTTTCACGATATCGGGCGACAGGCCGTACATCTCGATATAACGGCGGTTGCAGACGATCACGTGCAGGCTCGAATCGAGCATGCACAGTCCCTGGCTCATGTTGTTCAGTGCGGCGTCGAAACGGCGGTATTGCTCGCTGAGCTCCTCGACCGCGTGCTCGCGCTCGGTGATGTCCTCGTAGGTGGCGACGAAGCCGCCCTCGGGAAGTGCGCAGTAGCGCACCGAGATCACGGTGTCGTTGATCATGCGCCGGCGCATCGGCGAGGAATCGCGATTCGCGATCCTGGCCCGGGCGGCCTCCAGGATCTGCTGCGGGCTGTATTCGGACGCGAAGGCGCCGTTTGCGATCGACCGTTCGATCAGCTCGGAGAGATGCGTGCCCGGCTTGCTCTCCTCGGGCGACAGCCGGTAGATCTTCTGATAGGTCGAGTTGCAGACGCGCAGGCGCATGTCGCTGTCGTAGAAAGCGAGCCCATGCGCCATGTTCTCGAGCGCGGCATCCAGCATGAGGTTTTGCTGTTTCAGGGTTTCTTCATGCAGCAGCCGTTCGGTCACGTCCTCATGCACCGTGACCCAGCCGCCGTCCGGCATGAAGCGGGACACGGCCTGCACCTTGCGGCCGTCATAGCGCGTCACCAGAACGGTCTTCGGGCTCCTGGTTAGGACGTCGTTGATCCGGCTGTCGCGGAACGCGTCTGCGGACATCTCCGCCCTGTTACCGCGCGACAGCCAGTGGTCGATGGCTGCGCTGTGCGCGACGCCCGGCTTCAGGACGTCGGGGTCGAGGTCGTAGAATTGCAGGAAGCGCTCGTTGCAGACGACGACGCGGCCGTCGGCATCGTACATGATGAGGCCGTGCGACATGTGGGCGAGCGCGTGCTGGCTGCGCTCGGTCTGAAGCTGCAGCTCGGTCTCGAGGCGGGCGAGACGGCTGACGTCGTCGCAAATCGTCATCCAGCCGCCGCCGGGGAGCGGCTTCAGGTCGAGCGTGATGACAAGGCCGCTTGCGAGCGTCTGCCTGGTCTGGAACGGCTCGCCAGCCGCAATCAAGGCGATCCGCGAAGCGTAGAGCGCGTCGAGCTCATCCGCGGGGATATTCCCGCGCGCCACGCTGTGGGCAAGCACGTCGCGGTAGCGCGTCCCGAGCCGGACGATGTCGGGTGACAAGTCGAACAGCTCGTTATAGCGGCGGTTGACCAGCACGATCCGGTTGTCGGCATCGTAGACGCAGACGCCCTGTTCCATGCCGTCGAGCGCAAGCTGGCTCAGCGACAGCAGGGCCTGCTGGCCTTGCTCGCGGCGTGCACCGAGCTCGT
This sequence comes from Bradyrhizobium guangzhouense, assembly GCF_004114955.1. Classification (NCBI taxonomy): domain Bacteria; kingdom Pseudomonadati; phylum Pseudomonadota; class Alphaproteobacteria; order Hyphomicrobiales; family Nitrobacteraceae; genus Bradyrhizobium; species Bradyrhizobium guangzhouense. Next base: position 7,056,040 of record NZ_CP030053.1, on the reverse strand, counting down.
TGTCGCGGGTCGAAATCATGGAATCTGCGGGATCTCGGTGGCAACAGACTTAACGCAACGTAATTCAGCCGCTGACCGTAGCGAAGAGGCGGGAAAATTCCCTTAAGCGCCGTAGTTTACGGAGGGTGTCTACTGATGCAGGGAATGTGGACTGCAAATCGCGGCGTCGTAATCGCGTACCGCGCCTACGGCCCGTACAGCACGAGTTCGGTGTCCGTGAGATCGGCCAGTCGCGGGCGATGCGGGCCCTTGAAATATTTGCGGCCGCGGCGCTCGGTATAAACACCGACTAGGCCGGGGATGGGCTCGTTGGAATCGACGATCACCGAGACCTTGCCGAGCCGCAGCAGCAGCCTGCCGATGCGGCCGGCGCAGGCGGCGTATTCGGCGGCGCTGCGGCAGTAGATCAGCTGCATCACCGGCGGTGCGATGAAACCGCGGCGGATGCGCACCGGTTGCAGGATGAAGGGGAACACGCCCTTCGGCGTGCGGCAGACCAGGCTGAGGCAATTGTAGCGCGCATGCCGCGTCAGCAGTTCGGTCTCGGCCTCGGAAAGCCCCTCGATCGTCTTGGTGTGCTGGGAGATGACCTCGATCTTGCTCCAGCGCGGCGCGCGTGACAGCGCCGGAACCGAGACGAACAGACCGCGACAATAGGCGCGAAAGCCTTGCGTCTCGACGATCGGCCAGGTCCACGGCGCCGGGCTGATGTTGAGATAGGTGACGTGCTTGTGCCGCTGCGCGATCTTGGTCAGCAGAGGCGCGTAATTGCGGTAGGCCGGCTCGACATACCAGCTCGACAGGTTGCACTGGATGGCGGTCTCCGCGCCGTCCTCGCGCGCGGTGTAGATCAGAAGCAGCACGCCGACCGGTTCGCCGTCATTGTCGAGCATGTAGCCGAAGCGCGGATAGCCGTCCGGCACCGGCCGGAAGGCCTGCCGGCGCAGGCCCTGGATCCAGTAATTGTGCGAGCGGCCGACGAAGCCGCGCGTCAAGAGGTCCGCGACCGCATCGACGTCGGCTTCCGTAATCTCGCGGCATCGGACCTTGGTGTGGATCACGCTCGTCTTGCCCGTGGAAATGGTCGGCCTCTTGTCTTATCGCCAACCTTCGCCATGGGCGTCGGCCGCGACCTGCGGCTGCAGGCCAAGGATGTCCCGCACCTTGGCGGGCCAGGCGGAAAGATCGGTGCCGTGGGTATGGAACATGGCGACGGCCAGGCGATCCATGCCGAAGGCGACGCAACCGGTGTGGGCCGGCTCGCCATTGGCGTCCTGGATGCCCCAGGTCGTACCGAAATGCTCACGATGATAGTTGAAGCTCATGCAGGCGGTCGGCTGCTCTTCCGAGCGCAGCGGGATCAGAAGCTCGAATTTGAGCTGCTGCTGCTTCTGGCTCACCGCCTTCATCTGGCCGACGCGGCCGAAGAAGGGGTCGCTGGCGTAGTCGACGCGGAAGGAGAGGCCGAGATCGGTCGCGATCTTCTGCGCGCGCACCATCCAGCGCTCGCGGAAATCGGCGACGTCATCGGGCGTGCCGATGCAGACATATTCGCGCATCCGGAACGATTGCAGCCGGTCGAGATGCTTTGACGGCTCGCGGCGGAAGCAATCGGCCGCGACATCGAAGCGCAGGCCGCCCTTGGGCAAAGGTCCGCGGCTCGCGGCGATCGGGTAGACGGGATAGCAGGCGGCTGGCGACAGGACGAGGTCGGCAGGCGAGAGCGAGGTGGTCCAGTCACCGCCGGCATCGAAGCGGCTCACCGCGGCGTTGATCTCGCGCTCGGTGCCGTGCAGGCCGCAGACGCAGCCGAGAAGATTGGGAAAGCTCTTGAGATAGCCCGATTTTTCGAGCTGCGCGCGGCTCATCACCGGCGGAAAGCGCATCACCTCGGTGCCGGCTTCGCGATTGCTGGTGATCAGCGCGGCGAGCTTCTCGACGATACCCTCATAGAGCGCCGTGCGCGCATAGACGCCGTCGGAGCCCATGCGGTGGAACAGCTTCTCGGCGAGATGATCGAGCGGATCGACGACCTGCGGCGCAGTCTCGGGTGAGTCGGGGAGGACGGCAATGTTCATCGTTCGATGTCCTGCTATCTGCAAATTGTTCTTGTTGGTTTAGTCACGAAGGCTCGTCGGGATGCCGCTCATCAGGGTGGAGGTGGCGGCATTGGCCAGGATGCGATCGTTATTGATCATGATGGGTGACGACAGCACGTCGCGCAGGTGGCGGCCCATGGTGAACTCGCCGTCGTTGCGGTAGCCGGCGAGGCCCGCGGTACGCATGGCATGCATCACGGTCTCGACCGCGAGCTCGGAGGCCTGCACCTTCAACAGCGTGATCGAGGACTGGAAATCGAGCGAGCCGAGAGCGCGCTCGTCGTGCTCGGCGCGGGCAAAGGCGTCGAGATTGGCCGATATCAGCGCGCGCAGCTTTGCCAGCGACATTTTCGCGGCGGTGAAGTGCGCGGCGGCCGGCGGCATCTGGCCACCGGAGGAGCGGGCGGCCTTGCGGACGAAGGCCTGCGCACGTGTGACCGAGGCAGCGGCAATGCCGGCCCAGGTTGACGACCAGCACAGATGTGCAAACGGCGTCATGGTCTGTGCGTGAATCTTGTCATAGGCCTCCGGGAAGACGCGGTCGGCAGGGCAGTCGACCTTCAGCTCGAAGCCGGTCGAGCAGGTGCCGCGCATGCCCAGCGTTTCCCAGCCTTGCGTCTGTTTCAGCGAATAATCGTCCTTGGCGAGCGCCAGCAGTACCTGGTCGGAGGCCGCCGCCTCGGTGGCACGCCGGGCGATGGTGACGAGGCCGTCGGCCTGAGCGCCGTAGGAGATCACGGTGGCGTCGCGCATCAGCGAGACAGTGTCGCCGGCGTGATCGACAGCGGCCGCGCTGGCGCGGATGTTGCCGCCGTTCTGGCCTTCGGTCGTGGAAGAGGCGAGCAGCCACTGGTCGCGGGCGACCCGGCGCATCATGGTTTCCATCCAGGGGATACCGTGACCGTGCCTGATGATGCAGGCGACCTTGGTCGTGTGCATCGCATAGATCATCGCGGTCGAGGCGCAGGCGCGCCCGAGCGTGTAGCAGATGTCGGTGACGTCGTGGATCGAGGCACCGAACCCGCCGAACTCGACCGGGATCATGACGCCGAGCAGTTTTTGCTCACGCGCGGTATCAAATGCCTTGTGCGGGAAGCGGGCGTCGCGATCGACGCCGTCGGCCTCGGCCGCAGCCACGCTGGCGGTGCGCGCCGCGCGCTCGATCAACGACGGGCCGTGCTCGAGAAGGCTCGGCTGCGCTTCGTCGAAAGTCTGGACAGCTTCACGTACGTTCATACTCGTCCGCCTCCGCTTCGTCGTTCAGGATCGTCGGCACCATTCGCGATGCCGCTGAAAGAGATCCTCCGACCATCTTTGCTTGTGAGATGAGGCTACGGATTTAATTCAAATTCGTCGATGAAATAGAGGGTAAACGAACCGCAATTCCCGACGAACAGTTAAGGTCCGGTTGTTTGCATTGTCCTGATTTCGATGATCGCGTTAGGGTTCTGGAAGAGGGACGAATTCCGGACAATCTGAGTCATCGTTTACTAAGAAACGCGAAGTAATGGTGACGCCCATTGTGGGATCGGCCCGCCACGCCCATCGTACCGGGCAATGGGTCCGACCCTTTAGACATACGGGAATTTTAACCATGCAGGCCTTCGACACCGACGTGCGTAACCGCATCATCAAGCTGGTGGAGGGCATCCTCGAGCAGAACGCGCTCAGCGCTGACGTCACGCCGTCGACAAAGCTCGTCGATGCCGGCATGACCTCGATGGACATGGTCAATCTGATGCTGGGCGTCGAAGCCGAGTTCGACTTCACGATTCCGCAAACCGAGATCACGCCGGAGAATTTCCAGTCCGTCGAGACGCTGGAACGGATGATCGCGACCCAGCTGAAGCTGGCGAAAGCGGCTTAGCACGGGCTCTTTAACCTTCGTCATTGCGAGCGCAGCGAAGCAATCCAGACGACCTCCGCGGCGGTAGTCTGGATTGCTTCGTCGCTGCGCTCCTCGCAATGACGTCAATTGGCGCTATCCCCCGTTCCAAATCTTTCCCAAAACTGCTTTAACCATGTCGCACGTGGCGGACAGGGTGGAGCGGAATGGCACAGGCGATATTGGGCATCATCGGCGGCTCCGGCATCTACGATTTGCCGGGTCTGGAGGGCGCGCACGAAGAGGTGATCAGGAGCCCCTGGGGCGAGCCGTCGGCGCCGGTGCGGCGTGGTACCATCGCAGGCCTGCCGATCGTGTTCCTGCCGCGCCATGACAAGGGGCACCGGCTCTCGCCCTCGGACATCAACTACCGCGCCAATATCGACGTGTTGAAGCGCGCCGGCGTCACCGATCTGATTTCGCTCTCGGCCTGCGGTTCCTTCAAGGACGAGATGCCGCCCGGCACCTTTGTTCTGGTCGATCAGTTCGTCGATCGTACCCACAAGCGCGAGAGTTCGTTCTTCGGCAAGGGGTGCGTTGCGCATGTCTCGATGGCGCACCCGGTGTCGCCGCGGCTGCGCATTCATCTTACCGCGGCGGCCGAGGCCGAGGGCATCGCGATCGCGCGTGGCGGCACCTATGTCTGCATGGAAGGGCCGCAATTCTCCACCTATGCGGAGAGCATGACTTACAAGACGCTGGGCTATTCCGTGATCGGTATGACCAACATGCCCGAGGCAAAGCTCGCGCGCGAGGCCGAGATCTGCTACGCGACCGTGGCAATGGTGACGGATTTCGACTGCTGGCACCCCGATCACGACGCGGTCACGGTGCAGGACATCATCCGCGTGCTGACCTCCAACGCCGACAAGGCCAAGGCGCTGGTGGCGCGGCTGGCCAGGGATTTCCCGCGCGAGCATGAGGCGTGTCCGATCGGCTCGGACCGTGCGCTCGACACCGCGCTGATCACCGCGCCCGAGGCGCGCGATCCCGAACTGTTGAAGAAGCTCGACGCGGTGGCCGGGCGCATCCTGCGCGGCTAAGGCGCAAGACGAACGAAAAGGCAGATGCCATGAAGGTCGACGGCAAGCATTTCCGCAGCATCTGGCGCGAGCGCGACGGCTGGTCGGTCGGTGCAATCGATCAGCGCCAACTGCCGCATGAGTTCGTCGTCGCACGTTTGGTTTCGTGCGAGGATGCCGTGGTGGCGATCCGCGACATGTTGGTGCGCGGTGCGCCGCTGATCGGCGCCACCGCCGCCTACGGCATGGCGCTGGCGATGCGCGAGGATGCCTCCGATGCCGGACTGAAGCGCGCCTACGATACCTTGGTCGTGGCCCGGCCGACCGCGATCAATCTGAAATGGGCGCTCGACGAGATGCGCGCGGCACTCGCGCCGATCGATCCGGTCGAGCGGGCGGAAGCGGCCTATGCGCGCGCCGATGAGATCGTCGAGCAGGACGTCGAGATCAACCGTGGCATCGCCGGCAACGGCCTGAAGCTGATCGAGACGATCGCGGCCAAGAAGAAGCCGGGTGAGACCGTCAACGTGCTGACCCATTGCAACGCCGGCTGGCTCGCGACCGTCGACTGGGGCACCGCGACGGCGCCGATCTATCTCGCGCATGAGCGTGGCATCAAGATCCATGTCTGGGTCGATGAGACCCGTCCGCGCAACCAGGGTGCCTCGCTCACCGCGTGGGAGCTCGGCCATCACGGCGTGCCGCACACCGTGATCCCCGACAACACCGGCGGGCACCTGATGCAGCACGGCATGGTTGACCTTGCCATCGTCGGCACCGACCGGGTCGCTGCCAATGGCGACGTCTGCAACAAGATCGGCACCTATTTGAAGGCGCTCGCCGCCCACGACAACGGCGTGCCGTTCTATGTCGCGCTGCCGTCACCCACGATCGATTTCGCGGTCGACGACGGCATCAGGGACATCCCGATCGAGCAGCGCAGTGGCACGGAGGTCACCGACATGACCGGCCGTACCGCTGATGGCCGGCTGGAGACCGTGCGCATCGTGCCGGAAGGCTCGCCCGTCGCGAACTACGCCTTCGACGTGACCCCGGCGCGGCTCGTGACCGGTCTCATCACCGAGCGTGGTGTGCTGAAGCCGGATCGTGCTTCGCTGGCTGAGGCGTTCCCGGAGCGGGTTGCGGCGAGGTCCGTGCCTTAGGGCGGGTTAGGCGAAGCCGTAACCCACCACTTGCGTTCGGCGCTTGTTGCGCGATGGTGGGTTACGCTACGCCTAACCCACCCTACGCTCCCTACCCCAGCTTCATCCCCGTCGCCTTCTCGAGCTCCGCGAGCGCTTGCGCGCTGCTCGTGACTTTGATGGTGGTCATGCCCATCTCGCGCGCGGGTTTCAGATTGACGCCGAGGTCGTCGAGATAGACGCACTTCTTCGGATCGACCTTCAGCGTTTCGACCATCAGTTGGTAGATGCGCGGGTCGGGCTTGCGCAGGCCGATCTTGGCGGATTCGATGACGTGGTCGAACAGCACCATCACTTCGGCGACATAGAGCGTGCGTCCGGTCATGCTGCCGATCGCGTTGGCCGGCAGGTTGTTGGTGATGCAGCCGGTCTTGAACTGCGCCTTGATGCGCTTCAGCGCCGCGACCATCTCGGGGCGGAGATCGCCCTGCAGCAGCGGCAGCACGTCGCGACCGCGCACTTCGGCGCCGAGTGCGAGCGATTCTGCCGCAAATAATTGATCGAATGTCTCGACATCGACCTCGGCGCGCTCGAACTTGGCCCAGGCATTTTCCAGATGGTTGGCGGCGTTGGTGCGCCTGATGATGTCGGAGGGCAGGCCACGTTCCGTCTCGAACCGAGAGAACGCCTCGAACGGCGAGCTCGTCAACACACCGCCGAAATCAAAGATCACCGCCTCAATCGTCACTGTCCCGTCCTCGTCATTTGCTTTCCAAGAGGGCTAGCATGCGCTATCGGCAAGGGCCAGTCCTGCCGACGCCAGAGCGTGTTCCATGAAGACTCTTGCAACTCTCATCATATCTATGCTGCTGCTTGCCACGCAGGCGCATGCCATCGTCGGTGGTGGGACGCCGCAGACGGAAGGCGTTGCGCGCGCAGTCGTCACCATCGTCGGCTCGCGCGGCAATTTCTGCACGGGCACATTGATCGCCCCGAAGCTTGTGCTGACAGTCGCGCACTGCGTGCAGCCCGGCGCGGATTACAAGATCGTCGATCATGGTGCAGACGGTCAGCCGCAACTGCTAAACGTGCGCACCGTTGCGATCCATCCGAGCTTCAACATGCAGGCAATGCTGGCGCATCGCGCCACGGCTGACGTGGCATTGCTGCAACTGGAAATTCCACTCAAGGGAAAATCGACGGTGCCGGTCGGCGCGCCGAATATTCCGATTCGGGTCGGCAGCCGCTTCACCATCGCCGGTATCGGCGTCACCGTGCGCGGCGATGGCAAGAGTGGCGGCACGATTCGCGTTGCCGGCCTCGTCGTGACCGGTCAGCCCGGTACGTTCCAGATCCGTCTGGTCGATCCGGTAACCAACGGTGTTCGCGATGGAATCGGCGCCTGCACCGGCGATTCCGGTGGTCCCGTGTTCGAGGACAAGCCTGGTGGTGCCGTGCTCGTCGGCGTCATCAGCTGGTCGACAGGCCCGAATAATGCCGCGGGCTGCGGCGGCTTGACCGGCGTCACGCCGCTCACGCTCTATCGCGACTGGATCCTGCAGACGGCGCGGAGCTGGGGCGCAGCGTTGTAGTTTGATCGCGACTTGATCTATGTCATTTTGCAAGGGAAGCGCGATGGGCGACCATGCCCCCTCGCGGAGGAAACGCGCCGCCGATCAAGGGCGGCCTAAAAAAGACAAGGCATAGAAGCAACAATGAATGTCGCTGTTCGCAGTCACGCCACGGCCAAGCAGGCCTCGGAACATTTCGACGTGCTGATCGTCGGCGCCGGCATCTCCGGCATCGGCAGTGCCTATCACATCGAGAAGCAGCTGCCGGGCACGAGCTACGTCATCCTGGAAACGCAGGCGACGTTCGGCGGCACCTGGTCTACGCATCGCTATCCCGGCATCCGTTCGGACAGCGATCTCCATACCTTCGGCTACAGCTTCAAGCCCTGGGTCGGGCCGCCGATCGCGACTGCCGAGGAAATCCTCGCCTATATGAACGAGGTGATCGACGACAACGATATCGCCCGCCACATCCGCTACAAGCACAAGATCCTCTCGGCGAGCTGGTCGAGCGAGCAGAATCTCTGGACCGTCGATGCGGTGACGACCGACACCGGCGAGACGAAGATCTTCACGGCCAACTTCCTCTGGATGTGCCAGGGTTATTATCGCCATTCGGAAGGCTACACGCCGGAATGGAAGGGCATGGACCGCTTTAAGGGGCGCATCGTCCATCCGCAGACCTGGCCCGACGACATCGATCTCAAGGGCAAGAAGGTCGTCGTGATCGGCTCCGGCGCGACGGCCGCGACGTTGGTGCCTAACATCGCGGACGACTGCGCGCACGTCACCATGCTGCAGCGCTCGCCGACCTATTTCCGCCTGGGCCGCAACGCGATCGAGATCGCCGAGGAGCTGCGCCGGCTCCAGGTCGACGAAGCCTGGATCCACGAGATCGTTCGCCGCAAGATTTTGTTCGAGCAGGATGCGTTCACAAAGCTCTGCTTGGCCAAGCCCGAGCAGGTGAAGAAGGAGCTGATCGGCCAGATCAGCGCGGTGCTTGGTCCGGACTACGACGTCGAGACGCATTTCACGCCGAGCTATCGCCCTTGGCGGCAGCGCATCGCCTTCGTGCCCGATGCCGATCTGTTCAAGGGCATCGCCAGCGGCAAGGCCTCTGTGGTCACCGACGAGATCGAGTGCTTTGTCGAGAACGGCATCCAGCTCAAGTCGGGCAAATTGCTCGAGCCCGACGTCGTCGTCACTGCGACGGGCTTCAATCTCTCCGCGCTCGGCGACATCGCCTTCGAGATCGACGGCAAGCCGCTCGCCTTCGGCGATACCGTCACCTATCGCGGCATGATGTTCACGGGCGTGCCGAACATGGTCTGGGTGTTCGGCTATTTCCGCGCGAGCTGGACTTTGCGCGTCGATCTCGTTGCCGATTTTGTTTGCCGCCTGCTCGGTCACATGAAGGCAAAGGGGGCGAAGAAGGTCGAGGTGAGCTTGCGGCCCGAAGACCACAACATGCCGATCCTGCCCTGGATCGATCCGGAAAACTTCAATCCCGGCTACATCATGCGCAACATGAACCTGCTGCCCAAGCGCGGCGACAAGCCGGAATGGCAGCACAGCCAGGATTACTGGACCGAGAAGGACGAGATCCCGAAAACGGATCTGGATGACAAGGCGTTTGTGTATGGGTGAGATGATCGTCGTCGGTGTAGTTGAGCACCAGAAGGCGCCATAAACTCCTCTGTCATCCCGGGGCGCGAAGCGAACCCGGGATCCATAACCACAGAAGTGGTTGTAGGGTCGAGAGGGTCACTCCGAGTCTTCGCCAAACATCTGCTTGTGGATATGGGTTCCGGATCTGCGCTTCGCTTGTCCGGAACGACACTGTTCGCTGGGTCAGCGGCGCCTCAACTCATCCTTACCGCGGCTACGAATTCCTCCTTGTCGCATTCGTTGCAATCGCTGCGGCCGCCGTTCGGTTCTCCACACCGAGCTTGGCGTAAATCTGCTCCAGATGCTTGTCGACCGTGCGCGGGCTCAACCCCAAAATCTGTGCGATGTCGCGGTTGGTCTTGCCCTTGCTGAGCCAGGCCAGCACTTCGCCCTCGCGCGTGGTGAGGCCGAGCTCGCTCGTAAACTCCGGCGGCAGCGCGGTGCCGGCTTCCTTCGACAGCCGCAGCAGAAACTCGTTCGGCGCGGTTTCGCCCATGTAGTAGAAGCGGAGCTGCGGATTGCCGGGCAAGGACGCGGCCTGCGACTTCGCGCTGCCCTTGGCTTTCGCCTGCTCCAGCCATTGCAGCAGCGACGGCGGCAGGACGAAGTCGTCGGCCTGCATGCCGTGGTGATCGGCCAGCAGCTTCTGCGCCTGCGGCGTCGCCCAGAGAATGTGGCCCTGACGGTTGACTGCGAACAGGAAGCGGCCGGAGACATCGAGGGCGGCGCGCGCGCTCTGGGTCAGCCGCGCATTGCCGAGATGGACGCGGATGCGGGCCAGCATCTCCTCGATCACAATCGGCTTCGTCACGTAGTCGACACCGCCGGCCTCCAGCCCGCGTACGATGTGCTCGGTCTCTGCAAGGCCGGTCATGAAGATCACGGGGACGTTGGCAAGGCCCGTGTCGCGCTTGAGGCGGCGGCAGGTCTCGAACCCGTCCATGCCCGGCATCACGGCATCGAGCAGCACGATGTCGGGCGTGATCTGGTCGACGATGCGCATCGCGCTCGCGCCGTCCAGCGCGACCATCACCGTCATCCCGGCGCCGTCGAGCGCATCGGTCAGCAGCCTCAGGGTCTCCGGCGAGTCGTCGACAACGAGCGCGACGTCGCGCTTTTTCGGCTCAATGCTCATAAGCATGCAGTGTTTTCAATGTTGTCATGTATTGATCGAGATCAAAGCGATCGACCAGCGATCGCATTTCGGCAACGAAGTCGGCGTGTTCAGGATGCTCGCTGCCGATCTCGTCCAGCTTGAGCTGGATGGCTTTGACGTAGCCGATCTGGCCGAGCCCGATCAGCGCCTCGATGTGCCTGACCGGGGGCCGCGAGCCGCTCTCCGGCCGCCACAGCGGCACGACCGTCTCGTCGGACCCGTATTGCCATTCGATCTTGAGCAATTGCCGGATGGTCTCCAACAATCGGGGGATGTCGATCGGCTTCATCAGATAGCCGTCGTGGAACGGCTGTGCGAGCGGTGCGCCATGCGCCTCCAGCGCGCTCGCCGATACCATGAGAATGCGGGCCTGGTGGTGACCGTTTGCGCGCAGCTGCTCCGCTACGGTCCAGCCGTCCATGCTCGGCATGGAGATGTCGAGAAGGAACAGATCAGGCCGACAGTGCTGCGCCAGCGCGAGACAGCCGGGGCCGTCGGCGGCGCTCAGCAGGATGAAGCCGAGCGGCGTCAACACCTCGCGCAGGAGATCGCGATGAACAGGATCATCGTCGGTGATGAGAATGGTTTTGCGCGCACCGTGATAGCCTGAGACCGGCGCCTCCACCGGCGCGGTGCGCCTGGGGTTGGTGACCTCGGACAGCAGCATCTTCACCTTGAACGTGCTGCCGCGGCCAACGGTGCTCGTGACCTTGATGTCGCCGCCCATCACGCCGGCGAGCAACCGGCTGATGGTGAGTCCCAGTCCCGTGCCCGTCTGGGGTTGCGACACACCGAGCGCGCCGCGCTCGAAGGGTGCGAAGATGCGCTCGAGATCGTCGCCCTGGATGCCGGGGCCGGTGTCGATCACCTCGAACTCGGCGACCGGGCTGCGATAATGCACGACGAACTGCACGCTGCCGGTCTGGGTGAATTTGATCGCGTTGGAGAGCAGGTTGATCAGCACCTGACGCAGGCGCTTCTCGTCGGCATAGACCACCGTCGGCAATGTCGCGGGACGCCGGAACACGAAATCGATGCCCTTGGCGCCAGCCTGGAGGCGGAACATGCCGACGAGCTGATCGAGGAATTCGCTCAGGCGGACTTCGTCGCGGGAGAGATAAAGCCTGCCAGCCTCGATCTTGGAAATATCCAGAATGCCGTCGATCAGGCCGGAGAGATGGTCGGCGCTGCGACGGACGACGCGAACCTGATCGCGCGGCTTGGTGTTCAGGGTCGCGTCCTGCTCCAGCAATTGCGCATAGCCGCTGATTGCGTTCAACGGCGAGCGCAGCTCGTGGCTGAGGCCGACGACATAGCGGCTCTTTGCGAGGTTGGCGGACTCGGCGACCTCCTTGGCACGCTGGAGCTCGGCGTCGGTGCGCTTGTGCGCGTCGATTTCCTGGATCAAGAGCGCGGTCTGCCGCCGCGTCTCGGCTTCCGCCGCGCGGCGACTCTGCTGTGCCAGCACGAACAGCCAGGCGACCACGCCGATGATGATGCTGAGCGAGAAGAACACCTTCCACAGCACATTGGAGACCAGCCCGTTCTCGCCATGCACGCTCGCCGAGGTCTGCAGATAGATCAGCCCGAGCACCAGCGCGACGAGGCCGGCGGAGACCACGAACACGCCGATATAGTGCCCGAACTGCGAGTTGATGCGCTGATAGATCGGCTGCGGCAGGATCTTGCCGAGCGCCTCGGAAAACTGCACCTGCGCGCGTCCATGCGGCTTGCAGAGATCGTGGCAGCGGGCATCGAGCGAGCAGCACAGCGAGCAGATCGGGCCGGCATAGGCCGGGCAGGAGGTGGTGTCCTCGGGCTCGAAGCTGTGCTCGCAGATACAGCACTGGATCGCCTCGATATTGGCCCAGCTCCGCTTCGGCTTGCGTGCGATGTAGAATTTTCCGTCCGTCAGCCAGGCGATCACGGGCGCGGTGACGAAAGCCACCGTCAGTGCGACGAAGGCTGCGAGCGCCTTCATGGTCGGACCGAACAGGCCGTAGAACGCCGCGATCGAGACGATGATCGCCAGCGTCATTGCGCCGACGCCGACCGGATTGATGTCGTAGAGATGCGCCCGCTTGAACTCCATCTGCGGCGGACGGAGGCCGAGCGGCTTGTTGATGACGAGGTCGGACACCAGCGCGCCGACCCAGGCAATCGCGACGTTGGAATACAGCGCCAGCGTCTGCTCCAGCGCCTTGTAGACACCGATCTCCATCAACAGCAGCGCAACCATCACATTGAAGACCAGCCAGACCACGCGTCCGGGATGGCTGTGCGTCAGTCGCGAGAAGAAATTCGACCACGCGATCGAGCCGGCATAGGCGTTGGTGACGTTGATCTTGATCTGCGAAAGAACCACGAAGAAGCCGGTCAGTGCCAGCGCGAGATCCGGATCCGACAGCACGTAGCGAAATGCCACCAGATACATATGCGCGGGCTCGGCGGCTTCCTCGGGCGGCACGCCGTGGCTGAGCGCAAAGAAGGCGAGGAACGAGCCCGCCAGCAGCTTCAGTGCGCCGAGCACGATCCAGCCCGGTCCTGCGCTCATCAACGCAATCCACCACGACGCCTTGGAGGTGCGGCGGTCGCGCGGCAGAAATCGCAGGAAGTCGACCTGCTCGCCGATCTGCGCAACCAGCGAGAATACGACGGAGGACGCAACGCCGAACAGCAGCAGATCGAAATGACCGCCGAGGTCGCCGTGCTCGCCGGCGAATTTGTGCCATTCGGCGAACGAGTGCGGATTGGCCCAGGCAATCGCGCCAAAAGGCAGGATGTGCAGCACGACCCAGAGCGGCTGCGTCCAAAGCTGGAAGCGGCTGATCAGCGTGATGCCGTAGGTCACCAGCGGGATGATCGCGATCGCGCTGATGAGGTACCCGATCGGGCGGGGGATGCCCAAGCACATCTCCAGCGCGGTCGCCAGGATCACCGCCTCGATGGCAAAAAAGATGAACGTGAAGGAGGCGTAGATCAGCGAGGTGACGGTCGAGCCGATATAGCCGAAGCCGGCGCCGCGGGTGAGGAGGTCAATGTCGATGCCGCATTTGGCGGCGTAATAGGCAATCGGAACGCCGCAGCAGAAGATGATGGCAGAGACCACGAGAATTGCGGACGCGGCGTTGGTGACGCCGTAGTTGAGGGTGATGGTGCCGCCGATCGCCTCCAGCACCAGGAAGGAGATCGCGCCGATCGCGGTGTTGGCGACGCGTGCGGCTGACCAGCGCCGCGCGCTCTTGGCGGTGAAGCGCAGCGCGTAGTCTTCCAGCGTCTGGTTGGCGACCCATTGGTTGTATTGGCGCCTGACGCGGTCTATTCGCTGCCGCCCTGCCACGCTTTACCCCACTCCCGATACGGACCCGGAGCCCTCGCAAATCCCGTACCAAAAGCCTACGTCGGTATTTTGCGGTGCAGTATACGCGATCTTGCGTATGCTTGCGGTGCACAAATTCGAGCCATCCTCACGGCACCAATCGCGTGTCCTCGAACAAACAGTGGGGTGCTCATGTCAGACGAAACCAACAAGGGCTTGTTGTCGCCGCTCCGGCGCAAACTATTGATGGGAATGGCGGCCGTGCCCGCCATCACCATGCTACCGCGGACCTCGTTTGCGGAGGCCCCGGCGACCTCGGCGGTCAACACCACGGGTCTTGCGGTCACCGACACCGAGGTGACGGTCGGCATCCTGCACTCGGCCACCGGCACCATGGCGATCTCCGAGACCGGCTCGATCGAGGCCGAAAAGCTCGCCATCGAGCAGATCAACGCCGCCGGCGGGGTGCTCGGGCGCAAGATCAAGTTCATCCAGGAAGACGGCGCCAGCGACTGGCCGACCTTCGCCGAGAAGGCGAAGAAGCTGCTGGTCAACGACAAGGTTGCGGCGATCATGGGCTGCTGGACCTCGGCTTCCCGCAAGGCGGTGCTGCCTGTCGTCGAGCAGTACAACGGCATGCTCTACTACCCGACCTTCTATGAAGGCCTCGAGCAGTCCAAGAACGTGATCTACACCGGCCAGGAAGCGACCCAGCAGATCCTCGCCGGCCTGAACTGGATCGCCAAGGAGAAGGGCGCGAAAACCTTCTTCTTCATCGGTTCCGATTACATCTGGCCGCGCACCTCCAACAAGATCGCGCGCAAGCACGTCGAGAACGTGCTGAAGGGCAAAGTCGTCGGCGAGGAGTATTATCCGCTCGGCAACACCCAGTTCAACTCGGTCATCAACAAGATCAAGCTGACCAAGCCCGACGTGATCTTCACCGACGTCGTCGGCGGCTCCAACGTCGCGTTCTACAAGCAGCTCAAGGCCGCCGGCATCGACCTCTCCAAGCAGGCGCTGCTGACGATCTCGGTGACCGAAGACGAAATCGACGGCATCGGCGGTGAGAACATCGCGGGCGCCTATGCCTGCATGAAGTACTTCCAGTCGCTCGACAATCCCAACAACAAGGCGTTCGTGCCCGCGTTCAAGAAGATGTGGGGCGAAAAGACCGTGATCGGAGACGTCACCCAGGCTGCCTATCTTGGCCCGTGGCTGTGGAAGCTGACGGTCGAGAAGGCCGGCTCCTTCGATATCGACAAGATCGCGGCGGCTTCGCCGGGCGTCGAGTTCAAGGGCGCGCCCGAAGGCTATGTGCGCATCCACGAGAACCATCACCTCTGGTCGAAGACCCGCGTCGGCCGCGCCAAGCTCGATGGCCAGTTCGAGCTGATCTACGAGACCGCCGATCTCGTCGAACCGAATCCGTTCCCGAAGGGCTACCAGTAAGAAGCGCGGCGATCGCCGCAGTTTCCCTCAAGCTCAAGCCGCTCCCTGGCGTGGATTGCAAGTCCATGCCCAAGACCCCGCGTCGCGAATTTGCTCGCGACGCGGGACCCATTACCCGACGGAGGACATCGATGTTCGGCGACTACTCGCTTGGTGATCTTGGCTCCATCTTCGTCATGCAGGGCTTTGCAGGGCTGATCCTGTTCTCGGTCTACGTGCTGATGGCGCTCGGTCTTGCGATCATCTTCGGCCAGATGGGCGTCATCAACATGGCCCATGGCGAATTCATGATCCTCGGTGCCTACGTCACCTGGATGACCTCCAATCTGTTCCAGACCTACATGCCTGGTCTGTTCGGCGGCTACTTCTTCCTCGCCATGATCCTCGCCTTCCTCGCCTCGGGTGCGCTGGGAATGCTGGTGGAATGGGCGCTGATACGGCATCTCTACAAGCGTCCGCTCGACACGCTGCTCGCGACCTGGGGCCTCAGCCTGATGTTGCAGCAGGCGTATCGCTCCGTGTTCGGCGCGCGCGAGGTCGGCGTCGAGCTGCCGCAATGGATGCTCGGCTCCCTGCAAGTGACTTCCAGCATCGAAGTCCCCATCAACGGCGTCTTCGTGATGTGCCTGACCGTGTTGATCACCATCGCGGTCGCCTACGTGATGTACAAATCGCGCTGGGGCCGCCAGGTCCGCGCCGTCGTGCAGAATCGCATCATGGCCGGCGCCGTCGGCATCAACACCGAGAAGGTCGACCGCTACACCTTCGGTCTCGGCTGCGGCATCGCCGGCGTCGCCGGCAGCGCCTTCACTATGATCGGCTCGACCGGTCCGACCTCCGGCCAGCTCTACATCGTCGACACGTTCCTCGTCGTCGTGTTCGGCGGCGCTGCGAGCCTGCTCGGCACCATCGCCTCGGCCTTCTCGATCTCGCAGACGCAATCCACCCTCGAGTTCTTCATGTCGGGCTCGATGGCCAAGGTGCTGACGCTGCTCGCCGTTGTCGGAATCCTGATGCTGCGGCCGCAGGGGCTGTTCGCCCTCAAGGTCCGCAAGTGAGAATGTGAGGCTGATGCAATGACCGACAACAGGTTCTTCAATCGATCGGAGCTCATCGGAATTCTGGTGCTCGCGGTGTTCCTGGTGGTGGTGCTGCCGCTCACGCTCGACGTCTTCCGGCTCAACCTGGTCGCAAAATACCTGACCTATGCTTTCGTCGCGCTCGGGCTGGTGATCTGCTGGGGTTATGGCGGCATCTTGAGCCTGGGCCAGGGCGTGTTCTTCGGCCTCGGCGGCTACTGCATGGCGATGTTCCTCAAGCTCGAAGCGTCGAGCGTTGAGAATACCAAGATCCAGTCCACCCCCGGCATTCCCGACTTCATGGACTGGAATCAGATCACGGCGCTGCCGTTCTTCTGGAAGCCGTTCCACAGCCTCACCTTCACGATCGCTGCCATTGTTCTGGTGCCCGGCATCTTCGCCCTGGTCATCGGCACCGCGATGTTCAAGCGCCGCGTCGGTGGCACCTATTTCGCGATCATCACCCAGGCTGTCGCGGCCATTCTCACAATCCTGATCGTGGGCCAGCAGGGCTACACCGGCGGAATCAACGGCATGACCGACCTGCGGACCCTGAAGGGATGGGACATCAGGCCCGACCACGCCAAGATCGTGCTCTACTTCTTCGAGGTCGGCTGCCTGTTCGTCTGCATCATGATCGCGCAGTTCGTCAGGCACTCCAAGCTCGGGCGCATCCTGGTGGCGATGCGCGAGAAGGAGGACCGAGTCCGCTTCTCAGGCTATAGCGTCGCGAACTTCAAGATCTTCGCCTTCTGCATTGCCGCCGTGTTCGCCGCGATCGGAGGCGCCATGTTCGCACTCAATGTCGGCTTCATGTCGCCGTCCTTCGTCGGCATCGTGCCCTCGATCGAGATGGTGATCTACACTGCGGTCGGTGGCCGGCTGTCGATCCTGGGCGCGATCTACGGCACGCTGCTGGTCAACTTCGCCAAGACCAGTCTCTCGGAGACATTCCCTGAATTGTGGTTGTTCGGTCTCGGCGGCCTGTTCATCGCCGTGGTGCTCGCCTTCCCGAACGGTCTTGCCGGGATCTGGGGCGACTATGTGCAGCCGCGCATCGATCGCCTGATCGCCTCGCGCAAACCCAAACCTGACGGCTGGACCGACAGCTCGGTCGCCGACGGCGCCCCGGCAGAGTGAGGAGATCATCATGCTCGTAGGTCATCACGATGCCGATGCCACGCCGGCAGTGAGGAGATAGGTCATGCTCGTCGGTCATCAGCCCAAGGAATTCCTGCTCGCTGTCGAAGCGCTTACCGTGTCGTTTGACGGCTTCAAAGCGGTCAACGATCTCTCTTTCTACGTCGACGAGAACGAGATCCGCGTCATCATCGGCCCGAACGGCGCCGGCAAGACCACCGTGCTCGACCTGATCTGCGGCAAGACCAGAGCAACGTCAGGCTCGATTCAGTTCCGCGGCAAGGAGCTGACGCGGATGAAGGAGAACGAGATCGTCAAGGCCGGAGTGGGACGCAAGTTCCAGAACCCGTCGATCTACGACGACCTCACCGTGTTCGAGAATCTGGAGATCTCCTATCCGCGCGGCCGCTCGGTGTTCGGCGCGCTGACCTTCACCCGCGATGCCGCCGTGCGCGACCGCGTGCACGAAGTGGCCGAGATGATCTTCCTGAAGGACAAGCTGAACATGAGCGCCGATCTGCTCAGCCACGGCCAGAAGCAATGGCTCGAGATCGGCATGCTGCTGATCCAGGACCCGGATCTTCTGATGCTGGACGAGCCGGTCGCCGGCATGAGCGTCTCCGAGCGCGCCAAGACTGCCGAGCTGCTCAATCGCATCATCAAGAACCGGTCGGTGCTGGTGATCGAGCACGACATGAAGTTCGTGGAGGACATCGCGCACAAAGTCACCGTGCTGCATCAGGGCCAGATCCTCTCCGAGGGGACCATGGAGAAGGTGCAGAACGATCCCAAGGTCATTGAAGTCTATCTGGGGCATTGAGTGATGATGAAAGCGAGCGAGTCTGGAGCGGCAGTAACGGTGCACCTCTCCCCTCGTGGGAGAGGTCGGATCGCGGAAGCGATCCGGGTGAGGGGTATCCCTCCGCGCATCAAATTGCCGCTCGTATCCGCAGATGCATACCCCTCATCCGTCGCGGGCTTCGCCCGCGCCACCTTCTCCAAGGGGAGAAGGAAGGCACACCGAGCCTAAGGAGCGCGTCATGCTGGCAATTTCCGATCTTCACGTCGCCTACGGCCAGAGCGAGGTGCTGCACGGCCTCAACGTCAAGGTCGCGCCCAACGAGATCGTTGCGATCATGGGTCGCAACGGCATGGGCAAGACCACGTTGATGAAATCGCTGATGGGCATTCTGCCGACCAAAAGCGGGTCGGTGAACATGGACGGCGCGGAACTGGTCGGCCTGCCCAGTTATGAGCGCGTCGCCAAGGGCCTCGCTTACGTCCCGCAGGGTCGCATGATCTTCTCCACCATGACCGTGAAGGAGAACATCGAGACCGGACTCGTCGTCTCCGGCGGCTCCGAAGTGCCCAGTGACATCTATGAGCTGTTTCCGGTGCTGCTGGAGATGAAGGGTCGTCGCGGCGGCAATCTCTCCGGCGGGCAACAGCAACAGCTCGCCATCGCCCGGGCGCTGGCGACCAAGCCGAAAGTGCTGCTGCTCGACGAGCCGACCGAAGGCATTCAGCCCTCGATCATCAAGGACATGGCACGCACGCTCAAGCGCATTCGTGACGAGAAGGGCCTGTCGATCGTCGTGTCCGAGCAGGTCCTGAGCTTCGCGCTCGATATCGCCGACCGCGTGCTGGTCATCGAGAACGGCGAGATCGTGCGCGATGATCCGCGCGACGCCGTCGATGCTGCGCAAGTCTCGAAATATCTGTCCGTCTAACCAACCGTAGTAAAGGGGAGCCTCTCGATGCCAGAGACACTGATCAAGGTCGATCTCACCAAGTCGGCTTACGAAAATGACATGGTGCACAATCGCTGGCACCCCGACATCCCGATCGTGGCCTGGGTCAATCCCGGCGACGATTTCATCATCGAGACTTACGACTGGACCGGCGGCTTCATCAAGAACAATGATTCCGCCGACGACGTGCGCGACATCGATCTGTCGATCGTGCACTTCCTCTCGGGGCCGATCGGCGTCAAGGGCGCCGAGCCGGGCGATCTTCTGGTGGTTGACCTGCTCGACGTCGGTCCGATGAAGGAGAGCCTCTGGGGCTTCAACGGCTTCTTCTCCAAGCAGAACGGCGGCGGCTTCCTCACCGACCATTTCCCGCTGGCGCAGAAGTCGATCTGGGACATCAAGGGTCTCTACACCTCGTCGCGCCACGTGCCCGGCGTCAACTTCGCCGGCTTGATCCATCCCGGCCTGATCGGCTGTCTGCCCGATCCGAAGATGCTGGAGACCTGGAACAAGCGCGAGGCCGAGCTGATCTCGACCAACCCGACCCGCGTTCCCGGCCTTGCCAATCCGCCATTCGCGGCGACGGCGCATGGCGGCCGTGCCAAGGGCGACGTCAAAGCCAAGATCGGCGCAGAAGGCGCGCGCACTGTGCCGCCGCGGGAGCACGGCGGCAATTGCGACATCAAGGATCTCTCGCGCGGCTCGAAGATCTACTTCCCGGTCTATGTGCCCGGCGCCGGTCTGTCGATGGGCGACCTGCATTTCAGTCAGGGAGACGGCGAGATCACCTTCTGCGGTGCGATCGAGATGGCCGGCTGGCTGCACCTCAAGGTCGAGGTGATCAAGGACGGCATGTCGAAATACGGCATCAAGAATCCGATCTTCAAGCCGTCGCCGATCACGCCGAACTACAAGGACTATCTGATCTTCGAAGGCATCTCGGTCGACGAGCAAGGCAAGCAGCATTATCTCGACGTGCACATTGCCTACCGCCAGGCCTGCTTGAATGCGATCGAATATCTGAAGAAGTTCGGCTACTCCGGCGCTCAGGCCTATTCGATCCTCGGCACCGCGCCGTGCCAGGGCCACATCTCCGGCGTGGTCGACGTGCCCAACGCCTGCGCCACGCTGTGGCTGCCGACGGAGATCTTCGACTTCGACGTGATGCCGTCGGCGGCGGGGCCGATCAAGCACATCGCCGGCGACATCCAGATGCCGATCTCGCCGGACAAGTGAGCGGTGCGTCCCCGTCATCCTGAGGTGCTCGCCTTGCAGGGCAAGGCGAGCTCGAAGGACTGACGGATCAAAGAACACGAAGGACAAAAAGATGCCGGTCTACGAATATCTCTGTGACGATTGCGGTCCGTTCAAGGATTTGCGTCCGATGGCGGAGTGCGACGATCCGCAAAACTGCCCGACCTGCGAGACGATGGCGCCGCGCGTCATCCTGACCGCGCCGAACTTCTTCTGCATGCCGGCAGACAAGCGCAAGGCACATGCCGTCAACGAGCGCAGCTCGCATGCGCCGCAGACGCTGACACAATACAAGGCTTCGCACGGTCCCGGCTGCGGCTGCTGCTCGTCGGGCAAGACCGTCAAGGACAAGAGCGGGACGGACAAGAAGAGGCCCGCGCGGTTGATGACCAAGACCAAAAGCGGCGCGAAGGGCTTTCCAACGGCGCGCCCCTGGATGATCAGCCACTGACGCCAAACGCCAACATCGAACCAATAAAAGACAGGAGCGTCCAACATGCTTCACGGCGATATTTCCAGCAGCAACGACACCGTCGGCGTCGCAGTGGTGAACTACAAGATGCCCCGCCTGCACACCAAGGCCGAGGTGCTCGACAACGCCCGCAAGATCGCCGACATGATCGTCGGCATGAAGGTCGGACTGCCCGGCATGGATCTCGTGATCTTCCCCGAATATTCCACCCAGGGCATCATGTACGACTCCAAGGAGATGTACGAGACGGCCTCGGTGGTCCCAGGCGAAGAGACCGCAATCTTCGCCGAGGCCTGCCGCAAGGCAAAAGTGTGGGGCGTGTTTTCGTTGACCGGCGAGCGCCACGAGGAGCATCCGCACAAGGCGCCCTACAACACCCTGATCCTGATGAACGACAAGGGTGAGATCGTTCAGAAGTACCGCAAGATCATGCCCTGGGTGCCGATCGAAGGCTGGTATCCCGGCAATTGCACCTATGTCTCCGAAGGCCCCAAGGGCATGAAGGTCAGCCTGATCATATGCGACGATGGCAATTTCCCGGAGATCTGGCGCGACTGCGCGATGAAGGGTGCCGAGCTGATCGTACGCTGCCAGGGCTACATGTACCCTGCCAAGGAGCAGCAGGTCATGATCTCCAAGGCCATGGCCTGGGCCAACAACGTCTATGTCGCGGTTGCCAATGCCGCCGGCTTCGACGGCGTCTATTCGTACTTCGGCCATTCCGCGATCATCGGTTTCGATGGCCGTACACTCGGCGAATGCGGCGAGGAGGATTATGGCATCCAGTACGCGCAGCTCTCGAAACACCTGATCCGCGATGCGCGCCGTAACGGCCAGTCGCAGAACCATCTCTACAAGCTGGTTCACCGCGGCTACACCGGCATGATCAACTCCGGCGACAGCCCACGCGGTGTCGCGGCCTGCCCGTATGATTTCTACAAGAACTGGATCGCCGATCCGGAAGGAACGCGGGACATGGTCGAGGCGATGACGCGCTCGACGCCGGGTACGGCCGAATGCCCGATCGATGGCATTCCAAATGAGACGGCGCCGAGCAATTACTAGGAACAGGCTCTATCGCTTCGGCTGCGCCGGCTTGCGTGGCGGGCGCGGGGCGGCGGCGGGAGCAGGCAGCCCGCTCATCTTGTTGGCGGCCTCGCTGACATCGAGCAGAGAGCGACGGGTGTCCTCGAGGAAGCTCGCCGATTTCTTCTTCATGGTGTCGGCGAGCTCGTGCAGCCCCTTCACCTTTTCGAACAGCTCGTCGGCCTTGCCGTCGACGAAACCCGGCACCGCGCCCTCGATCTTCGTAACAGCCTTGTCGAAGCCTGCAAATGCATTGTCGACCTTGAGCATCACGGCGTCGATCTCCTCGCCCTTGCCGCTGAGATCGGCGGTGTAGTTTTCGAACGTCCGCAGGCCGTCCTTGATTGCGGGCGCGTTGCTGACGATGGTGCGGTCGACGCTGTGCAGCGTGTCGACGATGGATTCGGCATCGCTGAGATCGGCGGTCAGCACGGGGATGCCGTCCGAGTCCAGCGGCACCGGCGGCGCAGACGGGGCGCCGCCAATCAGCGAGACCGCGGCAACGCCGGTAAGGCCCTGGAACTCGATGCCGGCCACGGTGTCCTTGCGGATCGGTGCGGTGTTGTCGAGCGACACCAGCGCCACGACCTTGCGCGGACTTTGCAGCTGGATCGACAGGATCTGGCCGGCGGGCACACCGTCGAAATTGACCGGACCGCCGCGGCGCAGTCCGCTTGCGGAACCGCCTTCGAAAACGACGCGCAATTGGCTGCGGCTCTGGCTGGCGCGCCATTTCTGCACGCCGAGCAGACCGCCGAACGCGACGGCGATCACCGTCAATGTCGCCGTTCCGATCACAAGATTGCTCGCGCGTGCCATGAAGTGGAGTCTACGGCCAATGCCCGGAAGTTGGAAGGGAGCCAGTCATGGTACGTAGGGCGGGTTAGCGAAGCGTAACCCGCCACTTTATCGTCCGCCGGCCTACAAACTGGCGGATTACGCTGGCGCTAATCCGCCCTACGCGACATCAATGGCCAGCCGCGCGTTTTGCCGCAGCATTGTTCAGCACGATCAGCGCATCGACCGCAACGCCCGTCCTGGCGTTGATCAGGAATGGATTGACATCGATCGAGGCGATCCGGTCGCCGGCATCCGCGATCAGGTTGGACAGGCCGACCAGCGCCTTTATGGCGGAAGCCTCGTGCAACACGGGCTTGCCGCGATAGCCGCGCATCTTGATGCCGGCCTTGGTCCGGCCGATCAGGAGCCGCGCCTCGGCCTCGTCCAGCGGTGCGCCGGCCAGCGCCACGTCCTTCATCAGCTCGATATCGATGCCCCCGGTGCCGAACAGCACGACCGGCCCCATCTCGGCGTCCAGCGAGGCGCCGACCACGAGCTCGAGGTCGGCCTTGACCTGCTGCGCGATCAGGATGCCGTCGAGCCGTGGCTTGCCTTTCAGCTTGTTCACCCGCGCGGTGATGTCGGCAAACGCCCTCTTCACTTCGGCTGCGCTGTTGAGATTCAACACCACGCCGCCGATATCGGATTTGTGCAGGATCTCGGCGCTGACGACCTTGGCCACGACAGGAAATCCGATCTGCTTGGCGATCTTCACCGCCTCCGCCGCCGTCTGTGCGATTCCCTCCTTCGAAACCGGGATGCCGTAGGCCTTGAGCAGCTTCTTCGAGGCGACCTCGTCGAGCGCGGCGCCGCGCGCCGACTTCAACGCCTTCTCCAGCACGGCGCGTGCTGCCGGCTTCGAGCTCGAGACGATGTCGGGCACCTCCTTCCGCAGCTTCGCATAGGCAAGCAGAGATTTGATTGCGGTCACCGCACGGTCCATGCCCTGCATCACGGCCAGATGCGGCAGCGACTTGCGCAAACCCTTGGTGAACTCGGTGAAGCCGATCGACATCGCGCTGATATAGATCACGGGCTTTGCGGCCCGACCCGCCATTTCGTTGACGATGCGCAAGTTCCGTTCGCGTTGCTCGTGCGGCGCCTTGGGAAACTCGGCGTCGATGATGACGATGTCGATATCGGGATCGTCGATCATCAGCTTGATCGACTTCATGTAGACGGAGGGATCAACGACAGCGGCAAAGCCGGCGTCGAGCGGATTGCCGACGATCGACCCCGGTCCGAGCATCTTGCCGAGCTCACTGCTGACATGCGGGTTCAGTGGCGCGAAATTCAGGCCCTGAGCATAGAAGGCATCGATCAGCATGCCGCGCTTACCGCCCGACAGCGTCACCGCTGCAAGCCGGTTGCCCTTGGGCACGGCGGCGTGGACGAAGCACTCGGTGGTCTCGATCAACTCGTCGAGGCCGGCGACGCGGATCACGCCTTCGCGCGTCGCGATCGCGTCGAATGTCTCGATCGAGCCCGCGAGTGCGCCGGTGTGTGCCATTGCGGCGGCGCGACCACCCTCCGATGATCCGAGCTTGAGCGCGATCACAGGCTTGCTGGCGGCACGCGCGGCCTTGCAGGCGTCGCGAAACGCCCTGGTGTTGCGCACGCCCTCGAGATAGACCACGATCACCTTGACGCTGGGATCCTCGGCGAAATAGCGCATCAGGTCCGGTGTCTCGAGCCCGCTCTCGTTCCCTGTTGTCACCATGTAGCCGACACCGACGCCGCGATCTTCCAGCGCCTGACGGACCGCCATGACGATGGCGCCCGACTGCCCGGCGATCGCCACCGCGCCTTGTTCCATGGTGACGGTACGGTCGTCGATATTGGTGAAGAGCTTTTCGCCGGCGCTCAAATTGCCGAGGCAGTTCGGGCCCGTGACGGCCAACCCTGTCTCGCGCACCGCCCGCTGCAGCTCAGTGGCGAGCCTCTGGCTCTCCTCATCCTGCAATTCGCTGAAGCCCGAGGTGACGATCGTAGCGGACCGCGCGCCGGCGGCGGCGGCGTCCCGAATCACTTGCACCGCAAAGCGTGCCGGCACCAGCACAAGGACGTGGTCGGGCTTTTCAGGGAGGCTTGCAAAATCCTTGTAGCAGGGTACGCCCCAGATGCTCTCGCGCTTGGCGTTGACAGGATAGAGCCCGCCCTCGAAGCCGTATTTGACCAGATTGTTCCAGATGCGCTCGGCGTAATTGCCCGGCTTGTCGGTCGCGCCCACCAGCACGATGTTGTGTGGATGCAGCATGGCATGGATGCCCTTGACGATGTCGCTGGCATCGGGCGGTGGCGACCATGGACGGGCAGGAACCGACGCGGCAGGGACCTGAGCTTCCATGGCGTGACCTCACCTGTTGTTCTTCTTGGCTGCGCGTCAGCTGATCGTATGGTGAGTTGACGGGAGTGGCAACCGGCGGCGCTGCATGCCGCGTGGCGGAATGCGCGGCGGATCGCACGCAACCGCGCCGTCCTCAGTAGCGCAGCACGCCCAGTTTGTAGCCGTAATGATAGGCAACCTGCCGCAGCAGATAAGGCGCAATGGCGCGCCTTATCTGAATCTGTGTCGGATCAAATCCGAGGACGCGACGCCGCAGGATGCCCATTTCCTTGACACCGACCGCGTAGGTTGCCGCCGTTTTCTGTGCGTCATGGATCCGGAAGCAGGAGAGAAACCGCGGCAGGCGTGCGAATTTGAATCCGGCTGCCTGTGCCCGCAGGATGAAGTCCCAGTCCATCGCGAAATGGAAGCTTTCGTCGATTGGGCCGATCGTGTCCCACACGCGCTTGCGCCAGAACATCGTCTCCTGCGGAATGTAGTCGGCATATTGCAGCGTCCTGCCGTCGTGCCGAGGCAGCACCGCGCGTCCAACCTCGAGTCCATCACGATCGATGAAGATGCGGTTGCCGTAGACGATGTCGACATCGGGATGCGACATGAAATAGTTGACGACATGAGCGAGCGTCCCCGGCAGCAGCATGTCGTCGCTGTTGAGATAGGCCATGATCTCACAGTCGACGCCGGCAAAACCGAGATTGATGGCGTTGGATTGGCCCTGATCCGGCTCGCTCTTCCAACTGATGCTGTTGCCGCGGCTCTTCAGGAGATCGACGGTGCCGTCGATCGAAGCGCCGTCCTGCACGTGATAATGCAGGTTCGGGTAGGCCTGGTTGACGATGCTGTCGATCGTGGCGCCGATATATTGCGCATGGTTGTAGCTCGGCGTGACCATTGCGACCCGCGGCGCATTCGCTGGGATCGCAGGCGCGGACTTGAACGCGTTCAGGTTGAGCAGGCGCGGCAGATATTGCTCGAAGGTCCACATCGGCGGCCGTCGCCAGAGGCCTCGAAGCGAGCCACGTCTCTGACCTGCCGCAACGAAACCCAGGTTTCGCTCCAGCAGCGCGACGCGGTTTTCGAGCTGTTCCAATCGATGTTCGAGACGCTGCCTGAACTCTCCGTCCATCTACCCCGTCTTCCCACCCAGATCCGCCGCAAAGACCCGCAGGCCTTCTTATAGGTCTGCTGACGGCAGCGCCAGTTCAGCCGCTTATGACGTCATTGTTCGGCACGTCAGTAAGCCTTGCGGGCGAGAGATCAATCCCGAACTTCGCGATTGCGAACGGCTATTCACGATCGTCTATCAGGGTCGCATGCAGCAGGTAACGTTCGGGGCCGGACGTAACGGCGTCGAACGGCCAGCAAGTCGCAAGGACAAGCTCGAAGCCCTGAGTGTCGGGATCGATGCCGGATGCGTCGAAATGGACGATCGCCGAGGAATCCGCGCGATAGCGAAAGCGCTTTCCGTCGCTGCGTGTGACGTCGATCACATCACCGATGGCGACATTTCGCAGGAAGCGGAAATGTGTATCGCGATGCGCCGCATAGACGGCAACACCGCGCTCGCCGGCGTCAACCGACCGGTGGATGTGGCCGGGTCCAAAGGCGAGCGCCTGGCCGCTCGTACCTTCCAGCACGATCGCGCTGGCGCCGATCCGCTTCACCTCGATCCGCGCCACCGGCCAGGTGTCGGCCCACGACCATGGCTTGACCGGCTGGCCGGTCGCAATGCTGCGTTCGAACGCACGCTCCAGGAGCACCTGCGCGAGCCATGCCTTGGCGTGGATGTAGGCGCCGTCACCGAACAGGATCGTTCCGACCAGCGCCAAGACCAGAGGCGAGATGAGGCGGGGCATTGTTTCCACATTCGTCATTGCGAGCGCAGCGAAGCAATCCAGGGTCTTTCCGAGGAGGCAGTCTGGATTGCTTCGCTGCGCTCGCAATGACGGGAAGAAAAAAGGCGCGCGCGACCTTTGGTTCGGGACGGGCAGCCGCGCGCGCCAAGCAAGAGGAGTTCGGGGTGCTCCTCTCTCAAGCGGCGTCAGTGAGCAAGGTCCGACGCCGGTTGAACACGAACAGGATCAGGGCAAGCACGATCAGGATCAGGCCCGCGATCATCTTCAGTTCCGCAGAAGTCGCTGTCTTGGGCAGGTGGATCGTATCCGCGGTGACAGGTGCTGGCCGCCTTGCCGCAGGCTGGCCCGCATCGGCGCGGCGCTCGCGCGGCTGTGCCGGTGCCTGCCGCGGTCGTTCGCCGAACACCTTCGCGAAATCCCAGCCAGCCGGTAGGTTGAGCGGAAGCTCGCTGAGCTTGAGCGGTGCACCTTCGGGACGATAAGGCGTCTTGTCGACCGCGATGAGACTGGTCAGCCGCGTGACGATCTGGTGATCGAGGGCCAGTGCAAGGACCGTCTTGTCCGTGTCCTCCCGGGTCATCTCGTGCAGCGTGCGCGCCACTTCCGCATCGCTGATCTTGCGCCTGGCCCAAAGCTTCGACAGGCCCTTGCCTTCAGCGGCATTCTTCAACGGCAGCGTGACCGACCACGGACGATCGCCGACATGACCCTTGATCTCCAGCGAGCCCGCGAGCTTGTCGAGCTTCGCGGCAAGCACCAGCGGCTCGTCGCGATAGACGTCCGGGATGATCGCCGGCGTGACGTCGGCCTTGATGTCAGCCTTGGCATCGGAAAACTTCGCCGTGATGCCGGTCACGGCGGGGTTCTCCAGCTTGGCAAACAGGCCGCGCATGCGTTCCTCGACCTGATCGACGGAGCCGATATGGATGAAGGCGCCGCGGCCGAGCTCGGAGGCTCGCGTCATCAGATAGGTGTTGGGCGCGGACCCGATGCCGACCATGAAGATGCGCGAGCGGCCGCGCATCGCCGAAATGGTCTCGAACAATTGCTGCTCGTTGCCGATCGCGCCGTCCGTCAGGAAGACGATTTGGCGAACCATGTTGGTGTCGCCGATCTTGTCGGTCAGCGCTGCGCGCATCGCCGGCACCATCTCGGTGCCGCCGCGCGCCTGCAATGCGCCGACGAAAGATGTCGCTTCACCGACATGGACGGCGTCGGCCGGCACCGAGGCCGGAAACAGCACGTCCATGGTGTCGTCGAAGCGGATCACGTTGAAACGATCGTTCGGCTGCAGGCGGCCGAGCGCATAAAGCAGACTCGCCTTGGCCTGCTCGATCGAGGTGCCGCCCATCGAGCCGGAATTGTCGATCACGAACACCACCTCACGCGGCGGCGGCTTCTGGGTTGCCTGCTCGGCGGCTGGCGGCGTCACGAAGGCCAGCAGGTAGTCGGCATCGCCGACATGCTCGCGGAACAACCCGACTGACGGTGCTTTTTCAGCGGCTGGCTTCCAGGTCAGCTCGAAGTCGCGGTCGGCGGGCACGGTGCCGTCGGCGAGCGTCACGACGCGCGTCATGTCGTCCGGGGTTTCAATCTTCACGTTGTGAAAATGGCTCTTCACCTCGCCGAGGGCGAAGCCGGCTTTCAAATGCACGGTGATGCTGGTCGGATTGACCGGCGCATTCTTGGCGGGATCGAGCACCGGTGAGGCAATGCGCTCACGATCAGGCACCGGGTCTGAACGGGTCGCGCCCCAGCCGGAGCCGTCGTTGCGGAAGTCGACGCTCTGCTCGATCGGCGCCGGATTGTAGCGCGGCCCGACCACCAGCGGAACGCGCAGCGAATATTCGTTGCCGGATTGATGCACCGGCTCCTGATATTCGATCTGCACCAGCACGGTTTCGCCGGGTCCGATATTGGCGACCGAGTTGGTGAAGATGTTGGGCCTCTCCTGCTCGGTGAGCGCGGCCTTCTGCCCGGTGCGGCGCGCCTCCTCGTAGATCACGCGGGCTTGCCGGCGTTCCCTGATGTCGCCAACAATGACGCGGTCACCGACCACCATCTTCAGCGTGTCGACGGCACCGCCGCTGGCCAGCGGATAGACATAAGTTGCTTCGACCCAGTCCTTGGTCGGGTTGCGGAAGGCCTGGGTGACGCGCGTGCGCAGCGTCGGGCCCGAGACCGTGACGTCGACGTCGATCCCGAGCCGGACCGCCTCGGTCGTGGTGCCGTTCTCCTTCAGGAGGAGCGTGCCGGATTTCGCGTCGCCGGGCTGAAGCAGGCCGGCCTGCTCGGTCGTTGCCGACCAGGAGGTCTCGAAGCTCACCAGCAGGGCGACGAAGCTGACCAGCAGCACGGCAATGCTTTGCGCCAGAAGGAAGAGGCCGACTTTGATCAGCCTGCCCAACCAAGGGTGTTCGTCGCTTTCGACCGTGTCGTAATTGTCCATTTGGCCTGCTCCCGAAGCATGTTTGACGCCACTGAGCATCGGTCGGGAGAGCCTGATCTCGCGAGCAGAATGATCGGCAATGTTCTGCCGCGGCCGGCCTCGGCGGGCGGCCGTTGGGCGGCTGCGTCCGGTTTTGTGCTGACTTGTCCGGCCTGCTAGACTGGCATCCGTGGAGCAGGGTTAACGATGCAGACGCAAGACAAGCTCTCTGACAGGCAGCTTTCGGACGAGCAAAGCCGCGAGGTGGCGGAGATGATCCGCGAGGAAATCGCCCGGCGCCGGATCTCGCGGCAGGCGCTGGCCGAGCAGGCCAAGCTCAGCCTGTCGACGCTGGAAAAGGCGCTCGGCGGCCGGCGCCCGTTTACGCTGGCGACCACGGTCCGGCTGGAGCAGGCCCTGGGCGTGTCCTTGCGCAAGGGCACCGCCACGCCGGCGCCCGCGGCGGGCAACGACGTCGCACCCGACGGCCTCGGCTCCTATTCGCATCGCGCGGTGACATGGCTCGAGGGCGTCTACATCACCTTGCGGCCGTCCTTTGGCGACAAGGATGCGATCTTCGCCTATCGCACCGAAATCGTCTGGGAGCCGAAAGTCTCCTCGCTCGTCTTCCGCGAGGGCGAGCGAACCGATGCCGCCTATGAGCACACCGGCGAGGTTGCCGTGCCGCATCAGTCCGGCTTCATCTATCTCGTCATCAACAAGCACGGGCAGCATCGCATCATCACGGTCTCGCGGCCGACGGTAACGGGTGCGATGTACGGCATCATTTCGACGTTGCGTGCCGGCGCCGGCTCACAGCTGATGCCGGTCGCGGCGCCAATCGCCTATGTCCCGATCGACAACGTCAAGGAGCCGGCGCTCGGGCGAATTATGCCCGATCACGCCAGCCATGCGCTGTATCTGAGCCACCTGCGCCGCACGGTGGAGGAGCCATTTGCGCTATTCCTGTCGGTCTAGCCGGTGCTTCGAACGAAATGATCCGGACTTTGCCGCGCGCTCGTCTATAAGGCGATCATGCTCGACGTGACCACAACATCCGACGGCGCGTGCCCTCTGTTCTCGATCATCATCCCGCTCGAATTTCACCGCGGGCAGTGGGAGCAGTCCTGGCTTGGCTGGACGTCGCAGACGGCGGACAGGGCTCTCTACGAGATCATTCTCGTCGTGCCGCCGGATTTCACGGGACAAGCGGAGCTGAATGCACTTGCCGCAGGCCAGGCTCGTCTCGAATTCGCAGATTCCGCGCACGATATCGGGCTCTGCGCGGTCGGGGCGGCCAGGGCTCGCGGCCGCTATTTGTTCTTCACGGAATCGCATTGCTGGCCCGAGCCCGACGTGATCGCGCTCTGCATCCGCGCGATCGATGATCATCCCGACTGGGCCGGATTTTCCTGCCGTTCCGTCCCGATCTGCCACAACCGCCTGTCCGAGGCGGAGGCCGCGATGTACCAGGCCGACATCGAGTTCGGCATGAAGCAGCATCCCTGGCGCAAGGTGCTCGACCAGTGCTTCGTGACGCGGCGCGATGCCTATCAGGAATGCGGCGGCCTGCGCGAAGAGCTCGGTCATTTCGCCGAATGGGTGCTCGCCGCCGGATACCACGCGCGAGGCTACGCCATCGGCTATCTCGAGGAGGCGCGCTTCCACCACTATTACATCGGCCGGATCGGTGAGCTGAAGACGTTCACGCTTGATTTCGTCGAGGGCGAGAGCCGGTTTCTCAGCGAGGATCGGCGCGATCCGGGCCGCGAGCTGATCGAAATTCCCTTTGAATGGACGGACCGCGACGATTTCGATCGCCAGCTTGCGTTCAATGCATTGAACGCGCTGATGCGCTACAGCCTGCCGCGTCTCGGTTGGAAGTGGCACCGTGAGGAACGGCGTGCACTGTGGCGCTGGAGCGGGCCGGCGCTGTTCGGTGATCTCCGTGCGCGCGTTGCGGCTTCCTTCGCCGTCGCGCAGGCGCGTCTGGTACTGACGGCGCTGACGGTGGTCGGGTCGCGCGATGCCATTGCGCGATGGATGAAGTCTTACATCGCATCGCTGATCCACCTTCAGCGGCTCGCATGTATCCGTCGTCTTCGCGGACACACCATATCGGCCAAGAAACTGCTTGGCGATCGGGTCCTTGGGCAGCTCGGATTTCACGAGCTGGAATCAGCTGCCGGCCATGCATTTCGCTGGAGCGAGCCGCAAGCAGCCGTTCGAATCAAGGGCGCGCCGGGACGCAACACCGTCTGCATCCAATGTCCCGCCGTGCGCGAATCGCTCGACGAGATCGGTGTGCAATTCTATCTCGACGGCGCACCTCTCGATCGCGCGGCGATCGAGATCGGCCTCGACCGTTACATGCTGAGCCTCGACCTGCCGCAAACCGGCATCGCCATCCTGGCTTGGGCTTGCCCCAAATTCATCGGGATCGGCGATGCGCGCCGTCTCGGCCTGCCTGTCGTTGGCATCGAGGTCAACCCGGATGCGCGCGGTAGTGCTCAAAAAGATAGCGGCCTCTCGGCCGCTATCTCGTCCACGATGGTCGTTTCCGAGCGAAACTAGCCGCCGACCTCGGCACTGATGATGTCGCCGAACAGCTCCCACTGACCGGCCTTGAACCGCCACATCTTCAGCTGCTCGATCGGCGCGAAATCGTTGGCCGACGTGTTGATCCTGATTCCGGGGATCAGCGTATCCGGGACAAAATCCTTCAGGCTGGCAGCCTGCTTCATCACATTCTCGCGGGTGAGATTGTCGCCGGCCAGCTTCAGCACTTGCACCATCGTCTGGGCCGCGGCGTAGCCGTACACCAGGTTGGTGTCCGAGATGTTGGCGCCTGGCATGTATTTGTCGATGAAGGCCATGAACTTCTTCATGCCCTCGTTGTCCTTCCACTGCGGGTCGGACGCGTCCATCAGGTAGCCGGCCGAGAGCACGCCCTCGGAGGCCTCGAGGCCCGCCGGCTTCATCACAGAACCGATCGACACCGACACGTCCGTCATCAGATGCATCGGCTTCCAGTTGAGCTCGGCGATCTTCTTGATCGCCTGAGCCGCGAATTTCGGGGTTGAAATGTTCACGAAGACATCGGCGCCGGTGTCCTTGAGCTTGACGATATGGGCGTCGATCGAAGGCTCAGACGTCTCGTAGCTTTCTTCGGCCACGATCAGCTTCGAGGCCTTGTCGCCGAACACGTCCTTGATGCCGGCAAGATAGTCTTTGCCGAAGTCGTCGTTGGCATAGAAGATCGCAACCTTCGCGTCCGGCTTCTCCTTGAGAATGTATTTTGCGAAGATCCGTGCCTCGACGCGGTAGCTGGGCTGGAAGCCCATGGTCCAGGGGAAGTTCTTCGGGTCGTTCCACTTGCTGGCGCCGGTTGCGAGGAACAGCTGCGGCACCTTCTTGGAGTTTTGATATTTCTGCACGGCGCTCTGCGTCGGCGTGCCCAGCGCGTTGAAAACCAGGAACACCTCGTCGCTCTCGATCAGCTTGCGGACCTGCTCCACCGTCTTCGGCGGCGAGTAGCCGTCATCGTAGGAGATGAAGTTGATCTTGCGACCGTTGATGCCGCCCTGGTCGTTGATCATCTTGAAATAGGCCTCCTCGGTCTTGCCGATGATGCCGTAGGCCGAAGCGGGACCCGAATAGGCCTCGACATTGCCGATCTTGATCTCGGTGTCGGTGACGCCGGTGTCGTAAGCCTTCTGGGCGAAGGCGCCCTGGGTCGAGAGCAGCGTCAATGCGGTTGCGGCGGCAAGCAGGGAGAGTTTCTTGTTCATGAAAATTCCTTGAGGTTTCTTTGGTGTTTCTTTGGGGTTTCTTCTGGGCTGGAGCAGGCACGTTGAAAAGCAAAAGCGCCCGCGAGGGGCGCTTTGGTCAGGCGTTGGCAACTTTCTTGTCGACTTCGGAAGTCACGGAAAACTCCTTGCGCAGGGTCGGCTTGTGGATCTTGCCGGTGGCGTTGCGCGGCAGCACGTCGACGAAGCGCACTTGGCGTGGGCATTTGAAGCGCGCGAGATTAGCGGCACAGTGCGCGAAGACGTCGGCCTCCGTTAGTTGCTGGCCTTGCTTCACGGCGACGATGGCAAGGCCCACCTCGCCCCATTGCGCGTCAGGAATGCCGATCACCGCGGCCTCCGCGATCGCCGTGATCTGATGCAGAACGTTCTCGACCTCGGCCGGATAGACGTTCTCACCGCCGGAGATGTACATGTCCTTCCAGCGGTCGACGATGTAGTAGAAGCCCTCCTCGTCGACGCGCGTCGCATCGCCCGTGTGCAGCCAGCCTTCGGTGAACGACGTCTTGTTCGCCTCCGGCCTGTTCCAGTAGCCCGGCGTGATGTTCGGTCCCTTGACCCAGAGCTCACCGAGCTCGCCGACATCGGCATCGCCGCCGTCGGGACGCACGATGCGCACCTCCGTATGCAGCACCGGCTTGCCGGCGGATCCGGCCTTGCGTGCCGCATCCTCGCGGTCGAGCACCAGCACGGCTGGCGAGGTCTCGGTCATGCCGTAGCCCTGCTGGAGCGCGACGCCGCGCGCCTCCCACGCCTTCAACAGCGGCAACGGCATCGGTGCGCCGCCGACGCCACAGACGATCAGCCGGGAGAGGTCGGTCGTCGCGAAAGCCGGATGCTGCGCCATGAACTGATAGATCGCGGGTACGCCGAAGAACGCGTTGATGCCCTGCGCGGGATCGTTGATCAGGCCAAGCGCCGTGCCAGGATCGAAGGCGCGCATGATTATCACGGTGCCGCCTGCATGCAGCACCGGATTGGTGTAGCAGTTGAGACCGCCGGTGTGGAACATCGGCAGCACGGTGAGCGCCACCGAGGACGGCCCGATGCAGGCGGGGCCGCCGAGATTGACGCAATTCCAGAAGGTCATGCCATGGGTGATGGTCGCGCCTTTGGGATGACCCGTCGTGCCCGACGTGTACATGATGGTCGAGACATCATCGAGCGTAACCTCTTCGGCTCGGCCGAGAGGTATCGCTGCGGCGATGCCCGCTTCGTAAGTGCCGCCGGGGCCAAGCCGTAAGCTTGTGGCGACATTACAGAGCTTTGCGACGCTCAGCGCCGTCTCGGCCAGATCGGCGTCATAGATCATCACGTCAGGCGCGCAGTCGCCGGTGATGAACTGCAGCTCGGGAACGGTGAGGCGGGTGTTCAGCGGCACGAGGACGGCGCCCAGCCGTCCGCAGGCGAACTGCACCTCCAGCATATCGGTGGTGTTCGGCGCCAGCACCGCAACGCGGTCGCCGCGCGCGACTTTCAGCGTGTGACGCAAGAAGGAGGCGAGGCGCGAGATGCGGGCGTCGAACTCCAAATAGGTAAAGCGGCGCTCGCTGGCGAGGTCGATGGCCACGACCTTGTTAGGTGCGCGGCGGGCATGATGAGCGATCCAGTCGTAGTAACGAACGGCCAACACTCCCTCCCTTGGCGATCTTGTGCCGCCCGAGCTTTATTGCTGTGCACCATGCCCGGCATGGCCCTGGGAGGCCAGCCGGAGTTTGTGCAGCAGTCTTTTTTGATTTGGAGTTGGCCTGCGAGGGGTGAAAATCGTCTTGCGTTGAGTTGCTAGATCGGGGCGGCTCCAGGCGGCTCGGCAAAGCCAGCCACTCCGCGCAAGTGAGCCGCCAATGTTCCGGCCATGGTGGATCCGCAGGAGCCGTCGAAAGCGAAATTGCGATGAAGAGTCCGTTCTATACCGCCGAACACGACGCTTTTCGCGACGTCATGCGCCGCTTCGTCGACAAGGAGATCGCCCCGTTCGCGCACGAGTGGGACGAAGCCGGCGAATTTCCCCGCGCGCTCTATCGCAGGGCGGCGGAGATTGGCCTGTTGGGGCTCGGATTTCCCGAGGAATATGGCGGGATCGCCGCCGACCAGTTCATGAAGATCGTGGCGAGCCAGGAGCTGGCGCGGGCCGGGGCCGGCGGCGTCAGCGCCAGCCTGATGAGCCACACCATCGGCTCGCCGCCGATCGCCCGAGCGGCGCGGCCTGAGGTGAAGGCGCGCGTGCTGCCGCAGGTGCTGGCAGGCGAAAAGATTTCGGCGCTCGCGATCACCGAGCCGGGCGGCGGCTCCGATGTCGCGAACCTGCGCACCAGGGCCCGGCGTGACGGCAATCACTACGTCGTGAGCGGCGAGAAGACATTCATCACCTCGGGGATGCGCGCCGATTATCTGACCGTTGCGGTGCGTACGGGCGGCGAGGGCGCCGGCGGCGTCAGCTTGTTGCTGATCGAGGGTGATACGCCCGGCCTGTCGCGAACCAAGCTCAAGAAGATGGGCTGGTGGGCCTCCGACACCGCGACGCTGCATTTCGATGATTGCCGCGTACCGGCCGAGAATCTGATCGGCGAAGAAGGCCAGGGCTTCAAGATCATCATGCAGAATTTCAACAGCGAGCGGATGGGCATGGCCGCCGGCTGCACTGCCTTTGCCCGCGTCTGTCTTGATGAAGCCGTCGCCTACGCCAAGGAACGCAAGACGTTCGGCAAACCGCTCGCGCAGCACCAGGTTATCCGCCACAAGATCGTCGACATGGCGCAGAAGGTCGCGGCCTCGCAAGCCATGCTGGAAATGCTGGCCTGGCGGCTCGAGCAGGGCGAAAGCCCTGTCGCCGAAATCTGCATGATGAAGAACCAGGCGACACAGACCATGGCGTTCTGCGCCTCGGAAGCCGTGCAGATCTTTGGCGGTGCCGGTTTCATGCGCGGCATCAAGGCCGAGCGCATCTACCGTGAGGTCAAGGTCAACGCCATCGGCGGCGGAACCGAGGAGATCATGAAGGATCTGGCGTCAAGGCAGATGGGGTTGTGAGCCCGTCATTCCGGGGCGCGCATAGCCCGAGCCCGGAATCCATCAGGCCGCGTTTACCGTAGAGGAATGGATTCCGGGCTCATCGCTTCGCGATGCCCCGGAATGACAAGAGGAAGAAATGCTGTTTACCGCCGACCACGACGATATTCGTCGGAGCTTGCAAAAATTCATCGCTAACGAGATCAACCCCCATGTCGATGAATGGGAGAAGGCCGACATCTTCCCGGCGCATGAGCTGTTCAAGAAGATGGGCCGCCTCGGCTTTCTTGGATTGAACAAGCCGGTCGAGTTCGGCGGCTCCGGTCTCGATTATTCCTATGCACTGATGATGGCGGAGGAGCTGGGCGCCATCACCTGCGGCGGCGTGCCGATGGCGATCGGCGTGCAGACCGATATGGCAACGCCGGCGCTGGCGCGGTTCGGCTCCGACGAGGTGCGCCGTGAATTTCTGGCGCCATCGATATCAGGCGACTATGTCGCCTGCATCGGCGTCTCCGAGCCCGGCGCCGGCTCGGACGTCGCCTCGATCAAGACCAGCGCGCGCTCCGACGGCGACGACTATCTCATCACCGGCGGCAAGCTGTGGATCACCAACGGTACCCAGGCCGACTGGATCTGCCTGCTCGCCAACACCGGCGATGGCCCGGTCCATCGCAACAAGTCGCTGATCTGCGTGCCCATGAAGAGCAAGGGCGTCACGGTCGCCCGCAAGCTCGACAAGCTGGGCATGCGCTCGTCCGACACGGCGCAGATCTTTTTCGACAACGTCCGCATACCCAAGCGCAACAGGATCGGCGAGGAGGGCCACGGCTTCACGTACCAGATGATCCAGTTCCAGGAGGAGCGGCTCTGGGGTGCGGCGGCCTGCCTCAAGGCGCACGAGTACATCATCAACGAAACCATCGAATACACGCGCAACCGCCAAGCCTTCGGCAAGTCGATCCTCGACAACCAGGTCGTGCACTTCAAGCTCGCGGAGATGCAGACCGAGGTCGAGCTGTTGCGTGCGCTGATCTATCGCGCCGCCGAGCAGCTCGTCGCCGGCGAGGACGTCACGCGACTTGCGACCATGGCCAAGCTGAAGGCCGGCCGTCTCGGCCGCGAGCTCACCGACGCCTGCTTGCAATATTGGGGCGGAATGGGCTTTACCAACGAGACGCCGGTCAGCCGCGCCTATCGCGACAACCGTCTGACCTCGATCGGCGGCGGTGCCGACGAGGTCATGCTGATGGTCCTGTGCAAGATGATGGGTACGCTGCCGGGTAGCAAAGGGAATGCTTCATGATCACGCTCTATCATTGCGACGCCGCGCGCTCGTTCCGTCCGCTCTGGATGCTGGAGGAGATGGGGCTGCCCTATGAACTGAAGATGCTGCCGTTCCCGCCGCGCGTCTTCGCCAAGGAGTATCTCGCGCTCAATCCGCTCGGCACGATTCCCTTCATGGTCGACGGTGAGACCAGGATGACTGAGTCATCAGGCATCTGCCACTATCTCGGCGTCGTCTATGGCCCGACGCCGCTGATGGTCGGCCCCGAGGATCCCGCCTATGGCGCCTTCCTGAACTGGATGTATTTCAGCGACGCGACGTTAACCTTCCCGCAAACGCTGGTGCTCCGCTACACCCAGCTCGAGCCGGAGGAGCGCCGCAATCCGCAGGTCGCAACCGACTACGCAAAGTGGTTTTTGGGACGGCTGCGCGCCGTCGAGGCGGCAACCGCCAATACCGAGGCCTTGTGCGCGGGTCGCTTCACCGCCGCTGACATTGTCATCGGTTACGCCCTTCGCCTTGCCGAAAACATCGGCCTTGCCAAGGATTTCGGGCCTGGTGTCGCGGCCTATTGGGCCCGCTTGCAGCAGCGCGACGGCTTCAAGCGCGCCGTTGCTGCGGAGCAGTCGGCCGGGCTCGAGCAGAATGTTGCGCCGCGCGTAAGGGCGTAAACATTCCGCAGGATGGGACTGCGGTCTCATCGTGGTTCCGGGCGCGACTGATCGTCGTCCCGGAATGGTAATCTTTTGCGCGCGATGACAGCGCTACCTCGTCGTGACAGCGCCCAAATTTCCGCTAAGGTGACCTCGTTGCGCAGCGGCCATAGAGCCGCGCGAGGAGGATCCCCGATGGAAGACAAGGGTCGCGAATCCGACCATTTGATGCTGATCACGCCGGAGCGGGTCTTCTACGCCGGCTTGCTCGGCCGGCCTCGCAAGCGGACCCCGGGTTGCTGCCACGTCTATGTCGCGGTGAAGGGCAGCCTGCATATGACCATCGACGACTGTCTCGCCACTGGCGAACTGTTCGTGACCCTGCCGAACCAGCGGCACTCCATTGCCAGCGACTACCGCACCGCCATCAGTGTGACGCTCGAGCCGGAGAGCATGCCTGATGGCGTGCTGGAAGATCTGGCCCGGCGGTTGATGGGACCCGACCGGCCCGCCTATGCCCGAAAAATCCTCGCCGCCTACGCGCTGCTGCGCGAGCGCCGCTATGGCGACATCACCACCGCCGGGTTCGACGAGATGTGCTTTGGCGAAGCGCTGCCGCGCCGCCTGCTCGACCCGCGCGTGACCCGCGCGGTCGCCCGCATTGGGCGCTTCTCCGGCGAGCCAGTGACGGCGGATACCTGCGCGGCGGAAGCAGGCCTCTCCGCCTCGCGGTTCCTGCATCTGTTCAAGGAAGAAACCGGCATCTCGTTCCGGTCGTTCCGCGCCTGGAAGCGTGCGCGGCATCTACTGCACTTCGCCAACCAGGATCTCAACCTCGCTCACCTCGCGCAGGACATCGGCTATCCCGACTCCACGCATTTCAGCCATTCGATCCGCCGCTTCTACGGCTTGAAGCCACGCGCGATCTTCGTCGGCTCGCGGGATCTTGCGATCTATCGCAGCACCGAGACGGTGCGGGAGCTCGCTGAGGCGGGTTGATCACTTCGCAGGGTGGATTAGCCGAAGGCGTAATCCACCGCTCCTCTATCCGCGAATATAGACCTTGGTGGGTTACGCCTTCGGCTAACCCACCTTACGGCATGTCGTTTCCCAGCTTCTCTGCGCAAGAAGCCGCATGCCCTGCATCCCATGATCGCAAGCGTTGAATTCTCAACATGCGAGACATCAGTGGTATGAGCGACAAGGCCGTCATCACCTGCGCGCTGAACGGCGTGCTCACCGACCCCAAGCAGCACAACGTGCCTGTGACGCCCGAGCAGATGGCGCGCGAGGCCAAGGCGGCTTTCGATGCGGGCGCGTCCATCATGCACATCCATCTGCGCCAGCAGGCGCCGAACAAGGGTCATCTGCCGTCCTGGGAGGTCGCCGTCAGCAAGGAGATCCAGCAGGCGATCCGCGAGGCTTGCCCCGGCGTCATCATCAACCACACCTCGGGCGTCTCAGGGCCGAACTATTCCGGCGCGCTGGATTGCATCCGCGAGACCAGGCCGGAGATCGCGGCCTGCAACGCCGGCTCGCTGAACTATCTGAAGGTCAAGGCTGACAACAGCTGGGCCTGGCCGCCGATGATGTTCGACAACGCGGTCGAGAAGGTGAAGGACTATCTCGACGTCATGAATTCGGTCGGCACCATCCCCGAGTTCGAATGTTTCGACGTCGGCATCGTCCGCTGCGTCGGCATGTACCATCAGGTTGGCATGTACAGGGGGCCGCTCGAATATAATTTCGTGATGGGCGTCGCCTCCGGCATGCCTGCCGATCCCGAATTGCTGCCAATCCTGCTCAAGCTGAAGCGCCCCGAGGCGCACTGGCAGGTCACGGCCATCGGCCGCGAAGAGATCTGGCCGCTGCACCAGCGTTGCGCTGAGCTCGGGGGGCACTTGCGCACCGGCCTCGAGGACGCCTTCTATCTCGCCGACGGCAAAAAGGTGACGTCGAATGGCCAGCTGATCGAGGCCATCGCCGCCTGCGCCCGTCGCGCTGGTCGAGACATCGCGAGCCCGGCCGAAGCGCGGAAGATCTTTGGGACGAAACGCTGAACTATCACCTCACCCGTCATTGCGAGCGCAGCGAAGCAATCCAGAATCTCTCTGCGGATGCAGCCTGGATTGCTTTGTCGCTTTGCTCCTCGCAATGACGGACTAGGATAGAGTCATGTCCATTCTCGAAAACACCATCTTCCCCGGCAGCGCCGCCTACCACGCCAACCGCGACGGCATGCTCGGCCTGATCGACCGAATGCGGGCGCTGGAGGAGCGCACGCGTGCCGCGTCCGCCGCGGCAAAAGACCGCTTCCACAAGCGTGGCCAGCTGCTGCCGCGCGAGCGCGTCGCGCTGGTGCTCGATCCCGGCGCGCCCTTCATCGAGCTGTCGACGCTCGCGGGCTACATGTTCGACGTGCCGGATGCGGGCAAGAGCGTGCCCGGCGGCGGCGTCATCGCCGGCATCGGCTTCGTCTCGGGCATTCGCTGCATGGTCAGCGCCAGCGATTCCGGGATCGATGCCGGCGCGCTTCAGCCTTACGGCCTCGACAAGACGTTGCGGGTGCAGGAGCTCGCGCTGGAGAACAAGCTGCCTTATGTGCAGCTGGTCGAAAGCGCCGGTGCCAATCTGCTGCGCTACCGCGTCGAGGACTTTGTCCGCGGCGGCAACATCTTTCGTAATCTCGCGCGCCTTTCCGCGGCAGGCCTCCCGGTCGTCACCGTGACACACGGTTCGTCTACCGCCGGCGGCGCTTATCAGACCGGGTTGTCCGACTACATCGTCATGGTGCGCGGTCGCACCCGTGCCTTCCTTGCAGGTCCCCCGCTGCTGAAGGCTGCGACCGGCGAGATCGCCACGGAAGAAGAGCTCGGCGGCGCCGAGATGCACACGCAAATCTCCGGCCTCGGCGACTACCTCGCCGAGGACGATCGCGACGCGTTGCGTATCGCGCGCGAGATCATGGCAGCGCTGGAATGGGAGCGGCCGGGCAGGGTCGCGCAGGACGTCAAGCCGCCGCGCTATGACCAGGACGAGCTGCTCGGCATCATGCCGATGGATCACAAACGCCCGGTCGACATGAAGCAGGTGATCGCCCGCATCATCGACGATTCCGATTTTGCCGAGATGGCGCCGAATTACGGCCCAGCCACCGTCTGCGGTCATGCCCGCATCGAGGGGCAGGCGATCGGCATCATCACCAACAACGGTCCGCTCGATCCCGCCGGCGCCAACAAGGCGACGCATTTCATCCAGGCCTGCTGCCAGACCCGCACGCCGATCCTCTACCTCAACAACACCACAGGCTACATGGTCGGCAAGGCCTATGAAGAAGCCGGCATGATCAAGCACGGCTCCAAAATGATCCAGGCGGTGACGTCGGCCACGGTACCGCAGATCACCATCTATTGCGGCGCCTCGTTCGGCGCCGGCAATTACGGCATGTGCGGGCGCGGCTTCCATCCACGCTTCTGCTTCTCCTGGCCAAATGCCAAGACCGCGGTGATGGGCGGCGAGCAGGCCGCCGAGACCATGGCAATCGTGACCGAGGCGGCTGCGGCGCGCCGCGGCAAGCCGATCGAGAAGGACAAGCTGGACGCCATGAAAGCGCAGATCATCGGCGTGTTCGATGGCCAGATGGACGTGTTCTCGACCAGCGCCCGCGTGCTCGACGATGGCGTGATCGATCCGCGCGACACCCGCGCGGTGCTGTCGGAGGTGCTCGCGATCTGCCGCGAGGGCGATGCCCGCACGCCCCAGCGCATGCAATTCTCGGTGGCCCGCCCATGAGGAACGGATCAGTGCAGCACCGGTCGTTCTCGAGGGTATTGATCGCCAATCGTGGCGAGATCGCGCTGCGCGTGATTCGCAGCGCGCGGCGGCTCGGGCTCGGCGTTGTCGCGGTCTATTCGGACGCGGACCGCGATGCGCTCCATGTGAGACGAGCCGATCAGTCCGTGCGGATCGGCGAAGCTTTGCCGGCGCGATCCTATCTCAACATTCCCGCGATCATCGAAGCGGCGAAAGCGAGCGGCGCTGACGCCGTACATCCCGGCTACGGCTTCCTGGCCGAGAACGAACAGTTTGCAAGAGGCTGCAAGGATGCCGGCCTCGTCTTCATCGGTCCGTCGCCGCATGCGATCGAGGCGATGGGCA
The DNA here is from genome assembly GCF_004114955.1 of Bradyrhizobium guangzhouense. Taxonomy (NCBI): domain Bacteria; kingdom Pseudomonadati; phylum Pseudomonadota; class Alphaproteobacteria; order Hyphomicrobiales; family Nitrobacteraceae; genus Bradyrhizobium; species Bradyrhizobium guangzhouense. Next base: position 7,013,556 of record NZ_CP030053.1, on the reverse strand, counting down.
ACAAGGCCGGCGGCAAGGAGATCATGGCGAAGGCCGGCGTGCCCATCGTGCCCGGCTATCAGGGGGCCGACCAGCGTGACGAGGTGATGCTCGCGGAGGCCAAAAACATCGGATTCCCCGTGATGATCAAGGCCGTCGCGGGCGGTGGTGGCCGCGGCATGCGGCTCGTCACAGACGCTGCATCATTCCCCGACGCGCTGCGTAGCGCGCGGTCGGAAGCGAAGGCAGCATTCGGCGATGCCACCGTCATCCTCGAGCGCGCGATTCAAAATCCTCGTCACATCGAGATCCAGGTATTTGGCGACAGCCACGGCAATGCCGTCCACCTCGGCGAGCGAGATTGCTCGGTGCAGCGGCGGCACCAGAAGCTGATCGAGGAAGCGCCGTCGCCGGCCGTGACGCCGGAGCTGCGGGCGAAAATGGGCGAGGTCGCCGTCGCGGCCGTGAGGGCGCTGCGCTACGAGGGCGCCGGCACCCTGGAATTCCTGCTCGATGCGAGCGGTGAGTTCTACTTCATGGAGATGAACACGCGTCTCCAGGTCGAGCATCCCGTCACGGAAGCGATTACGGGGCTCGATCTCGTCGAACTGCAATTGCGTGTCGCGCGCGGCGAAGCCTTGCCGCTGAAACAGCAGGACATCAAGCTCTCGGGTCACGCCATCGAGGTGCGGCTCTGCTCGGAAGACGCCGCGCATGATTTCATGCCTCAGTCCGGCCGCATGGCGCGCTGGCAGGTCCCCGATGGCATCCGCGTCGAGCACGCGCTGGAATCGGGCGCGGAAGTCCCGCCGTTTTACGATTCCATGATCGCCAAGGTGATCGGCCATGGCGCCACGCGCGAGGAGGCGAGGGGACGGCTGATCGTCGGGCTCGAGCAGCTCACGGCGCTTGGCGTGACCACCAACCAGGCGTTCCTGATGTCGTGCCTGCGCCATCCCGGCTTTGCCAAAGGCGGGCCAACGACAGCTTTCATCGGTGCGCATCGCGACGAGCTGCTGGCGCCGCGCGCGGACGCTGCATTCGATACGGCGCTCGCAGGCCTGCTGCTCTACGTCACCAATCCGCGCGCGCCGGCATGGCGGCGCGGCCGGAGCCTGTCGGCAGCGTTTCCCCTCCCTGCGAAGATCGAGATCGCGGGTGACGCGCTTGAGCTCGAGGTCACGCGCGAGCGTGATGGCAGCTACATCGTCGCTACTGAGGGGGGGCAGGACAGGTTCGAGATCGAGCAGTTCGATTCCGAAATGATCCGCTTCCGTCATGATGGCGTGATGGACAGCGCTAAATTCCTGCGTGACGGCGACCGATTGTACGTGCAGCGCCGCGGCATCCCGTTCGCAGTCACCGATCTCACGCTCGCCGCGCCGAAGGCCACGGCAGCCAATGGCGGCGACGGAAAGGTCCGCGCCGCGATGAACGGCCGGGTCGTCGCGGTCCTGGTCAAACCGGGCGACCGTGTCACGTCAGGTCAGCCGGTGCTGACGCTGGAAGCGATGAAGATGGAGCACGTCCACAAGGCCGGCATCGACGGTGTCGTTGCTGCGATCGACGTTGCCGAGGGCGAGCAGGTGACGACGGGAAAGATCGTGGTGGAGATTGAGGCAGGATAGCGCGTCAACGGCGCAATCGTAGGGTGGGTTAGCGCTGCAGATGCGCGAAGCGCACCTGCTCGGCGTAACCCACCACGTCTGCCGTTGCGGGAAATTAAAGAGGTGGGTTACGCCGAGCGGTTTGCGCTTCGCGCAATCCGCGGGGCTAACCCACCCTACGGCAGCTGTGCTGGCCGTCCTGTCCCCTCATTCAACAAGCACGCGACCTGATGCCCGTCACCCATCAACACCGGACGCTCCGTCTTGCAACGCTCCATCGCAAACCGGCAGCGGGTGTGAAACGCGCAGCCGGGCGGTGGATTGACGGGGCTAGGCACGTCGCCGTCCACCAGCGGCGCGAGCTTCTTCGCCAGCGGATTGGCTGATGGCACCGAGGCGAGCAGCGCCTGTGTATAGGGATGCCGCGGATTCCGGAACAGCTCGTCCTTGTCGGCGATCTCGACGATCCGGCCGAGATACATCACCGCGACGCGGTGGCTGATATGGGCGACCACGGCGAGGTCATGAGCGATGAAGAGATAGGAGAAGCCGTGCTGCTTCTGCAGGTCGATCAGCAGATTGATCACCTGCGCCTGGATCGAGACATCGAGCGCCGACACCGGCTCGTCGCAGACGATCAGGCGCGGCTCCAGTGCCAGCGCGCGCGCAATGCAGATGCGCTGGCGCTGGCCGCCGGAGAATTGATGCGGAAAATTGCGCATCTGGTCGGGCCGCAAGCCCACCTGCTCGAACAGCTTCGCAACGCGCGCCTCCAGCGCCTGGCCGGTTGCGAGCCCGTGGACGGCAATCGGCTCGCCGACGATATCGCCCGCGGTCATGCGTGGGTTGAGCGAGGCGAACGGATCCTGGAACACGATCTGCATCGCGCGGCGATGCGGCCGCAGTGCCGTTTTGGAGAGATGCGTGATGTCTTCGCCGTCGAGGCGGATCTGGCCTGACGTCGGCTCGACCAGCCGCAGCACGCTGCGCGCCACCGTGGACTTGCCGCAGCCGGATTCGCCGACGAGGCCGAGCGTCTCGCCGGCATCAAGGGAGAACGAGACGCCGTCGACCGAATGCACGGTGCCGACCTGCCGGCGCAGCACGCCGGCGCGCACCGGATAATGCTTCTTGAGGTCGGTGACTTCGAGCAGCGCCTTGGTCATGCCACCTCCGCCACGTCAGCCGCGCGCCAGCAGGCGGCGAGATGGCCGCCGCCCCAATCGGTCAGCGGCGGATATTCGGCTTCGCAGCGTTTCACCGCGAGCTTGCAGCGCGGCGCGAACGCGCAGCCTTTCGGCAGCCGCACCAGCGAGGGGACGGTACCGGGAATTTCGTTCAACCGCTCCTGCGCCGCGACGCCGGGCGCCGGCACGGCGGGAATCGAGGCCATCAGCCCCCGCGTATAGGGATGCTTTGGCGCAGCAAACAGCGACTCGACACTGGCTTCCTCGACCTTCCGTCCCGCATACATCACGATCACCCGCTGCGCGGTCTGCGCGACGACGCCGAGATCGTGCGTGATCAGCACGAGCCCGGTGCCGAGCTCCTTCTGGAGATCGAGGATCAGGGCCAGGATTTGCGCCTGGATGGTGACGTCGAGCGCGGTGGTCGGCTCGTCCGCGATCAGCAGCGCCGGCCGGCACGCCAGCGCCATCGCGATCATCGCGCGCTGGCGCATGCCGCCGGAGAGCTGGTGCGGATATTCGCGCGCACGCCGCGCCGGCTCGGGGATGCGCACCAGCCGCAGCATCTCGACCGCGATATCATTGGCTTCCCTGGTCGACAAATTCCTGTGCAGCCGCACCGCCTCGACGATCTGGTCGCCGATCCGGATGACGGGATTGAGCGACGTCATCGGCTCCTGGAAGATCATGGAGATGCGATTGCCGCGGATCTTGCGCATCTCGGCTTCGCTCAGCGCCAGCAGGTCGGTGCCTTCGAGCGCGACGGAGCCGCCGACGATGCGGCCCGGCGGATCGGGCACCAGCCGCATCAAGGACAATGCGGTGACGCTCTTGCCGCATCCGGATTCGCCGACGATGGCGAGCGTCTCGCCCCGCTTCACCGTGAAGGAGACGTCGTCGACAGCCTTGAACAGTCCGGAATTGGTGAAGAACACCGTCTTCAGGTTCTTCACCTCGAGCACGAGATCGGAGGTGTCAGCCATCAGCCGCGCTGCCGGGGATCGAGGATATCGCGCAGGGCGTCACCGAACAAATTGGCGCCGAACACGGCGAGGCTGATGGCGATGCCCGGGAAGATCACCAGCCACGGCGCAGTGCGGACATATTCGGCAGCGGATTCGGAGAGCATGCGGCCCCAGGACGGATAAGGCTCGGGGATGCCGAGGCCAAGGAAAGACAGGGAAGCTTCAGTGAGGATGGTCGAGCCGAGCTGGGCGGTGGCGAGCACGATCAGCGGCGCCAGCGTGTTCGGCAGCACGTGGCGCAGCGCGATCCGGACCTCGCTCATGCCGATCGATTTCGCGGCCTCCACGAACGGTTGCTCGCGCAGCGCCAGCGTGTTGGCACGCGTGACGCGCGAGACGGTCGGAACCAACGGAATGGCGATCGCGAGAATGACGTTCGGAAGCGACGGGCCAAGCGCGGCCGTCATGATCAGCGCCAGCACCAGTAGCGGCAGCGCCTGCAAGACGTCGGAGACGCGCTGGAACACGAGATCGACCCAGCCCGAGAGATAGCCGGACGTCAGCCCGACGATCACGCCGATCGTGCCGCCCAGCGCGGTCGAGCCGATGCCGACGGCGAGCGAAATCCGCGCGCCATGGATGATGCGGCTGAAGACGTCGCGGCCGAACGAATCCGTCCCCATCCAGTGCGCCCAGCTCGGGCGCGCCAGCGCGTGCGCGGCATCGACGCTCAGGGGATCGTAGCGCGCGATGAAATCGGCGAAGACGGCTGTCAGCACGAACACCGTCATGATGGTCAATCCAGCCGCGCCCAGCACGTGCCGCTGCGCCAGGAACAGCACGCGCCGCCATCCGCCGGTCGCATGCGCGCCCGCCCGCCTCAGTTCAACGTCAAAGTCGATCGCGGCCAAGCTGATCTCCTAATCCGTGTACCGGATGCGCGGGTCGAACACCGCGTAGAGCATGTCGACGATGAAATTCGCGAATACGACGACGACCGCGATGAACATCACGAGGTTCTGCACGATCGGATAGTCGCGCCAGCGGATCGCCTCGACCAGGAAACGGGCGACGCCGGGAATGTTGAACACGGTCTCGGTGACAATGAGGCCACCGATCAGGAACGCCGCCTCGATGCCGATCACGGTGATGACGGGCAGGATCGCGTTCTTCAGCGCATGGTGATAGTTCACAGCGGCGTCGGATGCGCCCTTGGCGCGGGCCGTGCGGATATAGTCCTGCCGCAGCACCTCCAGCATCGAGGACCGCGTGATGCGCATGGTCAGCGCCGAGCTGCGGAAGCCGACCACCATTGCCGGGATGCAATAGGTCGCGAAGGCTTCGCCAAAACTCTGAGGATTGGGATTGAAGATCGGCATCTGCCCAAACATGGCGACAGACGCGGTCAGAACCAGCAGACCGAGCCAGAACGAGGGCAGCGACAATCCGCTCAGGCTCATTACGCGCAAGGCGTAGTCGATCCGCGAGCCCTGCTTGACCGCGCTGATGACGCCGAGCGGAATCCCGATCGACGCCGAAAACAGCAGCGCCAGGCCTGCGAGCCGGGCCGTGATCGGGATTCGCGGCAGGATCTCCTGCAGCGCCGGCTTTTCCGAGACATAGGAGTAGCCGAGATCGCCGTGCAGCAGGCCGCCGATCCAGTGCAGATACTGCACCACCAGCGGCTGGTCGATGCCCAGCTGCTTCTCGAGGTCGACCTTGTCGGCGGGATCGACATAGCCGGCCGCGGCGAACAGGATGTCGACGATGTTGCCGGGCACGATGCGCAACAGGAAGAAGATGACGATCGAGATCCCGAACAGGGTCACGAGCATCAGGAACAGGCGCCGCACCAGATAGGCAAACATCCCGTGCCCTCCGCGAGCCGCTAATCTTCAGCCTGCCGCGCTATTTGTCGAGCCACACGTCCTCGTAGCGAAAGCCGTTATAGGAGCTGTTCGACATGATCGTGATCCCCTTGACGTAGGGCTGCCAGCAGGTGCCGGCTCGCGCGTGGAAGATGATCGGACGGGCGACGTCCTCCTGCAGCTTCTTGTCGATGTCCCAGACCAGTTGCTTGCGCTTGTTCGTGTCGATCTCCTGCGACTGCACGTCGAACAGCTTCTCGATCTCCTTGTTGCAGTAGTTGGTGTAGTTGCGCTCCGAGCCGCAGGAATAGTTCTCGTAGAAGGACTGGTCCGGATCGTCGACGGAATTGCCGGTCAAATTGAGGCCGAGCATGTAGTCCTTGCGCGCGACCTTCGGGAACCAGTTGGCGGTCTCCACGACGTCGAGTTCGCCGTCGATGTAGATGCTCTTGAGCTGGTCGATCAGGATCACCGCGGGGTCGCGATATTCCGCGAGATTGCGCGTCGAAATCTTCACGGCCAGATGCTTGTCGGGGCCGTAACCCGCCTTCTGCATCAGCTTCTTCGCTTCCTCGCGGTTTGCATTCACGTCCGGACCGTAACCCGGAATGGTCTGGAGCTTGTCCTTGGGCATGCCCCAGATGCCTTGCGGCGGCGGCAGCATGGTGCCGCCGATGTCGGCCTGGCCCTCGAACAGGATATCGACGAAGGCCTTCCGATCCAGGGCCAGCGACATCGCACGGCGGATATCGATGTTGTCGAACGGCGGCGAGCTCGAATTGACGATGATGTTGGTCGAGACGTTGGTCGGTTCGACGACGCAGACCGCGTTCGGCGCTTGCGACTTGATGTCCTTCAGCAGCGGAATGGTGATATGCGTCGGAAACGTCATGTCGAACTTCCCGGCGACGAAGGCGAGAATCGCAGTCGAGCGATTCGGGATGATGGTGTATTCGATGCCGTCGAGATAGGGCAGGCCCTTCTTCCAATAGTCCGGATTCCGCGTCAGCTTGATCGATTCATTGGCCTTGAACTCGACGAATTTGTACGGCCCGGTCCCGATCGGATGGGTGCGCATGTCCGCCGGAGAGACGTGGCAGGGGTAGATCGGCGTATAGCCGGAAGCGAGCATCGCCAGCAGCGAGGGCTGCGGCCGCTTCAGGTTGAAGGAGATCTCGAAGTCGCCGTTGGGCGTGACGTCGTCGACCTCGCTGTACCAGGCCTTGCGCGGATTCTGCCGAAGCTTCTGCTGCGACTTGCCCATCAGGAGATCGAATGTGCATTTGACGTCGGCCGACGTGAACGGCTTGCCGTCATGCCATTTGACGCCCTGGCGGAGCTTGAACGTCAGTTTCTTGTTGTCACCGCTCCACGACCAGCTCTCGGCCAGTTCGGGCCTGAGTGTATCAGGACTGTTCTGCGCGATGTGCTGATCGTAGATGACGAGATTGTTGAACACGCCCATGAAGGGCACGTTGACCGAATAGGTCGCGCCCTCGAGGATCGACGCATTCGCCGGGCTGTCGCGGTGATACATCCGCAGGATTCCGCCCTGTTTGGGCTCACCCGCGATTGTATTGGTCGAAAACGCCAGCAAAGACAACGCCGCTGCCGCGGCGAGCGCCCACACGCTCCGCATCCTCGGTCCTCCCTGGACATTGGTCTCTTAGGCCGTTTTGGCCTGTTTGACCGGACGATAGCCGAGCCGTGTGGAGGGAGGCAACGGGCAAGCGCTCGCACGGTCTCGGTAATTCGGATGACGAAAAGCCGCGGGGCGATTCTCTCACAATGTGAGAGTGCAGGTGCGAACGCACGGTTCCCGTACCGATGGTGCGCGTTGCGATCTCCACAAACTCCGCCGTCGTCCCGGACAAGCGAAAGGCTCGCCCTCACACAATCCTTGACGTCTTGTTCCCCCAGTACCGATCTCTCAGCAGCCGTTTGTACAATTTCCCCGTCGGCAGCCGCGGCAATTCCTTCTCGAAATCCACCGAGCGCGGCACCTTCTGCCGCGACAGCGATTTTGCGCAGAAGGCGATCAGCTCTTCGGCGAGCGCGTCGCCGGGCATCACGCCCGGCATCGGCTGCACCACGGCTTTTACCTCCTCGCCGAGATCGGCATTGGGCACGCCGAACACCGCGGCATCCGCGACCTTCGGATGGGTGATCAGCAAATTCTCGCATTCCTGCGGATAGATGTTCACCCCGCCGGAGATGATCATGAAGGTGGCGCGATCGGTGAGGTAGAGGAAGCGGTCGGCGTCGACATAGCCGACATCGCCGACCGTGCTCATGCTGCCGTCGGCCGAGCGCGCCTCTTTCGTCTTCTCGGGATCGTTGAAATATTCGAACGGCGATCCCGTCTTGAACCAGACCTGGCCGGGCGTGCCGGTCGGGCACGGTTGCATGTTCTCGTCGAGAATGTGGAGGTCGCCGAGTAACACCTTCCCCACCGTGCCGCGATGCGCGAGCCATTCCTCGCTGTTGCAAGCGGTAAAGCCGAGGCCTTCGGTGGCGCCGTAATATTCGTGGATGATCGGGCCCCACCATTTGATGATGTCGTCCTTCACCAATGCGGGGCAGGGGGCTGCGGCGTGGATCGCGATCTCGAGCGACGACAAATCGTAGCGCTTGCGCACCTCTTCCGGCAGCTTCAGCATCCGCGAGAACATCGTCGGCACCAGCTGGGTGTGGGTGATGCCCCATTGTTGTACCAGTTGGAGGTAACGCTCGGGATCGAAGTGCTCCATGATGATCGCGGTGCCGCCCATGCGGATCGTGAGATTCACGGCGGCCTGCGGCGCGGAGTGGTAGAGCGGCGCCGGCGACAGATAGACCATGCCCTCGCGGTAGTGCCAGAGCTTGGTGAGGAAATCGAACAGCGGCAGATTGTACTTGGGCGGCTCTTCCGGCAGCGGCCGCAGGATTCCTTTCGGCCGTCCCGTCGTGCCCGACGAATAGAGCATCGCCGTCCCGAGCCACTCGTCCGCGATCGGCGTCTTCGGCAGGTCAACGGTGACGTCGGCAAGTCCTACGATGCGATCGCTCTCGCCGGGGCCGTCGGCGACGATGCAGAGCTTGATGTCGGGGCAGCCCTGGATCGCCTCGCGGGCGATGTCGAGCTTCGCCACCGACGTGATCAGGATCTTCGATTGGCTGTTGACGAGGAGATAAGCAAGCTCGCCCGCCGTCAGGAAGGAGTTGATGCAGGTGTAGTACAGCCCGGACCGCTCGCCCGCGCCGCAGGCCTCGAGATATCTGGAGTTGTTCTCCATGAAGATCGAGTAGTGATCGAGCCGCCTCAGGCCATGCTTGCGAAACAGGTGCGCCAGCCGATTGCTTCGCGCGTCCAGCTCGCGATAGGTGACCGTCTCGCCGGTTGTCGCCATGATGAAGGCGGGTTGCAGCGGGCGCAGGCGGGCATGCAGACCTGGGTACATCAGTCCTCCGGCTTTAGATCATGCGGCGAGATCGAGGATTTCGCGTATCTGCGCAGGATCCTCGATCTTGCGCGGATTGCGCGGGATCCAGTTGGTGCGCATCGCCTGGTCGGCGATGGCGTCGAAATGCTCCGGCGAGACGCGGACATCGGCAAGGCGACGCGGCATGCCGAGCGAGCGGATGAAGGCATCGAGCACGTCGGCGGCGTTGTGGCCGGGAAAACCCATCGCAGCCGCGACGATCATCTGGCGCTCGGCATTGGCGCTCGCATTCCATCGCATCACCGCCGGCAGCATGACGCAGGAGGTGTGCCCGTGCGGCACGTTGAAGGCCGCGCCCAGCACATAGCCGATGCCGTGGCTCGCGCCCATCGGCACGCCGGCCGCAAGCGCACCCATCGACAGCCAGGTGCCGATCTGCGCGTCCATCCGCGCGTCGAGATCGCTCGGGTCGGCCTTCACACGCGGCAGCGCGTCGGCGAGCATGGCGAGGCCCTTCACCGACTGCGCGTCGGCATAGGGGTGCGTCTCGTGCGAGCAGATCGCCTCGACGCAATGATCGATGGCGCGGATGCCGGTCGAAAGAAACAGCCACTCCGGCGTGTGCACGGTGATCGCAGGATCGAGAATGGTCGCACGCGGCACCGTCAGCGGATGGCGCAGCATCTGCTTCACATGCGTGCTGCGGTCGGTGACGCCGGCGATCGATGAAAACTCGCCGCCGGCAATCGTGGTCGGTACGCTGATCTGCCGCACGGTCGGCGTGGTCATCTCGGGCGCGACGCCCTTGTGCACGCGGATGCGGTCGATGCCCGCGATATCGTCGATGCCATTGGCCAGGCAGAGCTGCACCGCCTTGGCGCCGTCGGTGATCGAGCCGCCGCCCACGGTGACGATGAGGTCGGCGCCGGCCTCGCGCGCGGCATTGGTGGCTGCGATCACCGCCTCGCGCGGCGTGTGCGCCGGCATCGCATCGAACAGCCCGGCGCAGCGCGGACCCAGCGCTTGCACGATCTCGGCGATTTCGTTGGTCTGGCGGTTCAGCGTCCCCGAGACCATCAGGAAGGCGCGGCGGGTTCCCAGCCGGTCCATCTGCGCGACGATGGCCTCCGCCGCCGGATGGCCGAACACGACCTCTTCGATCGCGCCGTAAACGACACGTCCCTGGTACACGTCTGTCCTCCTCGGACAATTCGTCTTGTTTTTGTGAGGGCCAATCTAGCCGAGCCGGCAGCGCCCGTCATGTGCGAAGACGCCGGCCTCCTTTTCCCTCTGCTGGACGAGGGGACCGCGTCTCCGCATCGTCCGGGCATGACGACTTTCCGGAAGCACGCCCTGTCAACCCGTCATCAGGCTAGGACATCCAGTCGAGCATTGTGCGTGGCGTAGTCTTGAAGATTTCATCATCGCCACCCATCTTGTGGCGCCCGTGGGTAGAGGACTACCCTGCATTTTCCGCGGCTTTCATGCGAGGACCTGGGATGAGTGGACCGGACGGAAGCGAGCAATTTGTCAAAACGCACGAATTCGTTCAGGCCCGGCCTCACGCGCTAGCCGCTCTCGTTGCAGCGGCCTTCACGCTCATCGCTTGCGGGCAACCGACCTCTCAAGCGGCGGCGCCACCGCCACCGCCGGTGACCGTCGCCCAGCCGGTCAAGCGCACCGTCACTGATTGGGACGAGTTCACCGGCCGCTTCGAGGCGGTCGAGGAGGTGCAGGTGCGCCCGCGTGTCGGCGGCTTCGTCAACTCGGTCGAGTTCCAGGACGGTGCCATCGTGCATCAGGGCGATTTGCTTTATGTCATCGACCCGCGTCCGTTCGAGGCGGTGGCCGAGCAGGCCGACGGCCAGCTCTCCGACGCCCGCGCCAAGGTGGAGCTTGCCAAGCGCGAGCTCGATCGCGGCCTGAACCTGGTGCAGACCAGCGCGGTCTCCGAGCAGGTCGTCGACCAGCGCCGCCAGGCCTTGCAGGCCGCGCACGCCGCCGAGACCCAGGCCGAGGGTGCACTGAAAGCCGCCCAGCTCAATATCGAATTCACCCATGTCACCGCGCCGCTCACCGGCCGCGTCAGCCGCCATCTGGTCAGCCCCGGCAACCTCGTGCAGGGCAGCGACACCGGCACCTCGACGCTGCTGACCTCGATCGTCTCGCTCGACCCGATCTACATCTATTTCGACATGGATGAGACCACCTTCATCAAATACAGCAAGCTGTGGTTCGAGGGCAAACGCCCAAGCTCGCGCGACACCGCGAACCCCGTGCAGGTGACGCTCGCAGGCGAGACCAAGCCGTCGCATGACGGCTCGATCAACTTCCTCGACAACCGTCTCGATGTCTCCACCGGCACGCTGCGCAGCCGCGCCGTGGTCAAGAACACCGATCTGTCGATCCTGCCCGGCCAGTTCGGCCGGGTCCGCCTGATCGGCAGCGCGCCCTATGAAGCGCTGCTGATTCCCGACGTCGCAGTCGCGACCGACCAGTCGCGCAAGATCGTCTTCGTGGTGAAGCCCGACGATACCGTGGAAGCGCGCCCTGTCGTGCTCGGGCCGCTCGATGACGGCCTGCGCGTCATCCGCGAAGGGCTGAACGCGGATGACCGCGTCATTGTCAATGGCATCCAGCGCGCCCGAGTCGGCGCCAAGGTCGCCCCATCGCCTGCTCAAGCACCGGCAGGTGGCAAGACCGGTGCGAAGGCTGGTGACAAATCATGAATCTTGGCCGCCTGTCCATCAACCAGCCGATCCTGGCGATGGTGCTGTCGATCGTGCTCCTGATCGTCGGTACGCTCGCTTATTCGACGCTGCCGATCTCCGAATATCCGCAAGTGGTGCCGCCGACCGTCGTCGTCACCACCCAATATCCCGGCGCTTCGGCGCAAACCGTGTCCGACACCGTCGCCGCTCCGATCGAGCAGCAGATCAACGGCGTCGAGGACATGCTGTATCTCTACAGCCAGGCCACCTCGAACGGACAACTGACGATCACGGTCACCTTCAAGCTCGGCACGGACCTCGACAAGGCCCAGGTGCTGGTGCAGAACCGCGTCGCGATCGCGCAGCCGCAGCTCCCGGACGAGGTGCAGCGCAACGGCGTCGTCACCCGCAAGAACTCGCCCGACATCCTGATGGTCGTGTTCATGCTGTCGCCGGACGACACGTTCGACCAGCTCTACATCTCCAATTACGCGCTGCTCCAGGTCCGCGACCAGCTGCTGCGCATCGACGGCGTCGGCGACATCCAGATTTTTGGCGCGCGCGACTATTCGATGCGACTCTGGCTCGACCCTGATCGTATCGCCAATCTCGGCCTGACCTCGACCGAGGTGCTGGCCGCGATCCGCGCCCAGAACGTGCAGATCGCCGGCGGCCAGATCGCGGAGCCGCCGATTGCCGACCGCGCCTTCCAGCCAAACCTCGTCTTCACCGGGCGACTGAAGGATCAGAAGCAGTTCGAGGACATCCTGATCAAGGCCGGCTCCGATGGCCGCACGGTACGCTTGCGCGACGTTGCCCGCATCGAGCTCGGTGCGCTCGCTTATTCGACCAACAGCTTCCTGCTGCGCAAATCCGCGGTCGCGATGCTGGTGACGCAGCGGCCGGGATCGAATGCGCTAGCGACCGCCAAGAACATCTCCGACACCATGGCGAAGCTCAAGCAGAGCTTCCCGAAGGGTCTAGACTTCAACATCGGCTATAATCCGACCGAGTTCATCGCGCAGTCCGTCCACGAGCTGATCAAGACCATCTATGAGGCCATGTTGCTCGTGGTCGTCGTCGTGCTGGTGTTCCTGCAGGGCTGGCGGCCGGCGATCATCCCGATCATCGCGATTCCGGTGTCGCTGGTCGGCACCTTCGCGGTGATGGCGGCGCTCGGCTTCTCCATCAACAATCTGACGCTGTTCGGACTTGTGCTTGCGGTCGGCATCGTGGTCGACGACGCCATCGTCGTGGTCGAGAATGTCGAGCGGCATCTCGAGCATGGCCTCAGCCGGCGCGACGCCGCGTTGAAGACGATGGAGGAGGTCGGCGGCGCGTTGGTCTCGATTGCGCTGGTGCTGTGCGCGGTGTTCGTGCCGACGGCGTTTCTGGGCGGCATATCCGGTCAGTTCTTCCAGCAGTTCGCAGTGACCATCGCAGTTGCGACCGCGATCTCCTGCTTCTGCTCGCTGACGCTGTCGCCGGCGCTGGCCTCGCAGATCCTCACTCCGCATGAGGAGAAGCGGCCGCCTGCCGCCTGGAATCTGCTCGCGCGCGGGTGGAACGCCTTCACGAGCACCTTCAATCGTGTCTTCGATCGGCTATCGCATGGCTACGCTGGTCTCGCCAATTTCGTGATCCGGCACTCGGTGGTGATGCTGCTGATTTATGTCGTGCTGATCGGCAGCGCTGGCTGGTTGATCGGGACGACGTCGCAGGGCTTCATCCCCGCGCAGGATCGGGGCTACGTCATCGTCTCGGTGCAGTTGCCGGGGGCGGCATCGCTGGCGCGAACCACCGAGATCGTGCGGGAGATCGAGCGGATCTCGCTGGACACGCCAGGCATCATCCGCGTGGCGGCCTTCGCCGGGTTCTCGGGCGCGACACGAACGCAGGCCGGCAATGCTGCCGCGCTGTTCCCTGTGTTCGACGAGCCCGAGGTGCGGCTGAAGAAGGGCCTGACGGCCAATGTCATCACGGCCGAGCTGCGCAAGCGCCTCGCCGCGATCCAGGGTGCCTTCATCATCGTGATTCCGCCGCCCGCCGTGCCCGGCATCGGCACCGGCGGCGGCTTCGCCATCCGCATCCAGGACCGGCAGGGCCGTGGACCGGAGCTGCTGGCATCGGCGACCGAGGAGCTCGTCGCCGCCGCGCGCAAATCGCCCGCACTCCTCGCCCCCACGGTGTTCTCGCCGTTCTCGGCCAATACGCCGCAGCTGTTCGTCGACATCGACCGCACCAAGGCGCAGAAGCTCGGCGTACCCATCTCGAACATCAACGACACGATCCAGACCTATTTCGGATCGACCTATGTCAACGACTTCAACCTGTTCGGCCGCACCTACCACGTCACCGCGCAGGCTGATTTCCCGTTCCGGAAAGAGCCCGCCGACCTCGCGCGCCTGCGCACGCGCAATGCCTCGGGCGACATGGTGATGCTCGGCAGCGTGGTCGACTTCAAGGACGTCTCGGGGCCCGACCGCGTCGCGCGCTACAATCTCTACGCGGCGTCCGAATTGCAGGGCGAGCCTGCACCGGGCACGAGCTCGACGACCGCGCTCAACGCCATCAAGAAGCTCGCCGACGAGACTTTGCCGAGCGGCTTCACCTTCGAATGGACCGACCTGTCCTATCAGCAGATCAACGGCGGCAATGCCGGCCTCTACGTATTCCCGATCTGCGTGCTGTTCGTCTATCTCGTGCTCGCGGCGCAATATGGCAGTTGGACGCTGCCCTTCGCAGTCATCCTGATCGTGCCGATGTGCCTGCTCGCGGCCACCATCGGCGTGCGCATCATGGGCCAGGACGTCAATATCCTCACCCAGATCGGCTTCGTCGTGCTGGTCGGGTTGGCGGCCAAGAACGCGATCCTGATCGTCGAGTTCGCGCGCGACATCGAGAAGGAAGGCAAGCCGCGGCTGGAGGCCGTGATCGAGGCCTGCCGATTGCGCCTGCGGCCGATCCTGATGACATCCTTCGCCTTCATCCTCGGCGTGCTGCCGCTGGTGATCTCGTCCGGCTCAGGTTCCGAGATGCGTCAAGCCGTCGGCGTCGCCGTGTTCTTCGGCATGATCGGCGTCACGCTGTTCGGCCTGCTGTTCACCCCGATCTTCTATGTGGTGGTGCGGAACCTGGCCGAGGGGCGGAACGAGAAGGGGGCGGGGGTGGCGGGCTGATTGCTGTGGTCATCTCTGTTTCCATGCCCTCGGTGTCATCCCCGCATAGGCGGGGATCCATAACCCCAGGGAGGAGTGTGGGGCGACACCGTTAACTCCGAGTCTTCGCAAAACCTCTCCCTGTGGTTATGGGTCCCAGGCTCGCGCTACGCGCGCCCCGGGACGACAACGGAGAATGTCGCACGCATCTTCGATACTTAACCACCAACACGAAATGAATGGGCACGCGCGCTGTTCTTCACTACTATCCGCGCGATTTCAAAACAGAACACTGCCGGGAGATAACGAATGAAATCAGGACTTTTGGCCGCTGTCGCAGCGTCCGCCCTGTTGCTGGCGGCGCCAGCCTTCGCGCAAGGCGTCAAGATCGGCATCCTCAACGATCAGTCCGGTGTCTATGCCGATTACGGCGGCAAGTACTCGGTCGAAGCGGCCAAGATGGCGATCGAGGATTTTGGCGGCGAGGTGCTCGGCCAGAAGATCGAGATGGTCACCGCCGATCACCAGAACAAGCCTGATCTCGCCACCTCCATCGCGCGTCGCTGGTATGACGCCGAGAACGTCGACATGATCACCGAGCTGACGACGTCGTCGGTCGCGCTTGCCGTGCAGGAGCTGTCGAAGGAAAAGAAGAAGATCGACATTGTGGTCGGCGCCGCGACGTCGGCCATCACGGGCGCGTCGTGTGTGCCCTACGGATTCCACTGGGCGTTCGACACTCACGCGCTCGCGGTCGGCACCGGCGGTGCGCTGACCAAGGCCGGTGGCGACACCTGGTTCTTCCTCACCGCCGACTACGCCTTCGGCTACGCGCTGGAAAAGGACACCAGCGAGATCGTCACGGCCAGTGGTGGCAAGGTGTTGGGCTCGGTCCGCGTGCCCCTCAACTCGTCCGACTTCTCCTCCTTCCTGCTGCAGGCGCAGAGCTCGAAAGCGAAGATCGTCGGTCTTGCCAACGCCGGCCAGGACACCACGAACTCGATCAAACAGGCGGCCGAATTCGGCATCGTGCAGGGTGGCCAGAAGCTCGCGGGCCTCTTGATGACGCTCGCCGAAGTCAACGGTCTGGGCTTGCAGGCGGCGCAGGGCCTGGTCCTGACCGAAGGCTTCTATTGGGATCACGACGATGCTTCGCGGGCCTTCTCCGAGCGCTTCTTCAAGCGCACCGGCCGAATGCCGAGCATGATCCATGCCGGCACCTATTCGGCGACGCTGAGCTATCTGAAGGCGGTGAAGGCCGCCGGCACCAAGGACACTGACGCGGTCGCCAAGAAGCTGAAGGAGCTGCCGGTCGACGACGCTTTCGCCAAGGGCAAGGTGCTCGCGAACGGCCGCATGGTCCACGACATGTATCTGTTCGAGGTCAAGAAGCCCTCGGAATCGAAGAAGCCGTGGGACTATTACAAGCAGCTCGCCGTCGTCCCCGGCGACCAGGCCTTTGCGACGGCCAAGGACAGCGGCTGTCCGCTGACGAAGTAGGTGCTCTGTCGTCCTGGCGAAAGCCAGGACCCATTACCCCGATAGACAATTGTCGTGGCAGGTCGGAGTCACCATCGAGCCCATAACCACGCCCTGTGGTTATGGGGCCTGGCTTTCGCCAGGACGACACCGAGTGTGTGGCAGCGCAGTTGCCTCACACCACCCTCGACACCGCCGCCCACAGCGCCCCCGCCCACAGCGCGATCGCCGCAATGGCCTGGATCGCAAACCCCGGTCCGCGCTTGGCGGCGGCCTGCGAATAGCCGATGAAATACACGATGCGTCCGACGATCCAGACCGCGCCGATGCCGGCTGCAATGGCGTCGCTGATATAGATCGCGAACAGCCACAGCGACGGCAGGAAGATCGGCATCCACTCCAGCGTGTTCATCTGGATACGGAAGGCGCGCTCGAAATCCGGATGGCCCGACATCGCCGGCACCTTGACGCCGGTCCTGGTCCGCGACCGCGAGACATTGATGCAGGTGAAGAAATAGAATGCCAGCGCCAGCAGCGTGACGAGTGCGGTCAGATGGTACATCGCGGAATCCCTTCAAACAGATCGCGCCTCAATACCCGGTCAGCTCGAGATAGCCAACGCCGTCATGCGTGCCGGCAAAGCTGATCGGCCCTTCCCAATAGGAAAAGCCGGTCCCCATCCACGCCTTCGGATTGAGCGGCTTGCAGGAAATCGAGAACGAGCGCGAGGGGATGGCGATCTGCCATTCCACCGGCAGCTTGCGGCCTGCAACCTCGGCTGTGGCCTTCGGGCTCATCTGGATGTCGTGGCCCGCAATCAACTGTGTCTCACCCGCGGCGCTGATCCAATTGCCGAATGGATAGTCCTTGCCGTCCTTCTGGCGCAGCCGATACAGCATCAGCTTGTCGCCGGAGGCGAGATGCAACGACAGCCAGTCCCAGCCGGTCTGATCGGTGTCGAGCGGCTGGCTGCTCCATTCGCGATCCATCCAGGCCTGCCCAGAGACCTCGACCTGGATGTCGTCGATCGTGAGCGTGCCGCGCGCGCGATAGAACGGCTGGCTGTAATAGTACGACGCCTGTCCGCGCTCGGACTTGCGGCTGTAGCCGCCGTCGCCCTGCAACACGACCGGGCGATCGGCCTCCAGCGTCAGCGCATAGCTGAAATCCGTACCTGAGGCCTTCAACGTCACCGGCGACAAGGTGCGATCGTCGGTGCGCCCAGATCCCTTCATGTCCCAATCGTCGATCCACGCCATGAAAGGTTTGGCCTCGACGCCCGCCTGTCCGATGCCGCCGCGTGAGAACAGCTCGTTGAAGCGGTGCGTGTCGGCACGCGTCACCGCGGCGTGCGCCATCCAGATTTGCTGATTGGCCCAGCCTTCTTCTTGCGGCCCCGGCTTTGCAGCCTGGCGGAACAACGTCCATTGCAGTCCGCAAGCGGCGCCAGCGCTGTCGACGAGGTTTGCCGTCAGATACCACCACTCGATGCGAAAATCCGGATGCGGCCCGTGATCGGCGGGGAAGGTGAACACTTTTCCAGGCGTGACCCTCGCGAAGCCGTCGGCGGTCTCGCCGAGCCCGGCATAGCCTTGCGCCCCGGCGCGGCGCGCGAGAGCAAGCGCGACGATGCCGCCAGCAAATGCGCGCCGCGAAACCCGATCAGCGCTCATTGGCAAACACCTTGACGAGGTGTGCGGCCTGCATCCGCGCCAGCCGCAGCACCGGCAGCAGCGCGGCCAGCAGCGAGGCGACCAGCGCAACCGCAACCAGCTCCACCAGTTGCAGCGGAAACACGTGGAATGGCAGGCGCCAGCCGAACGCCTTCACATTCACGATCGCGATCAGGCACCAGGCCACCAGCAGCCCGAGCGGCACGGCGAGCAGCGAGGTGAACAGCGCGACCGACAGCGTTTTGGTCAGCTCGATGGCGGCAAGGCGCGGCCGGGTGATGCCGATCGCCCAGAGCGGCGCGAGTTGCGGCAGGCGCGAGTTCGCAAGCGTCAGAAGGCTGGTCAGAAGCGCGATGCCGGCGACGCCGAGCGTGAAGGCATTGAGCGCGGACGTCACCGCAAACGTGCGGTTGAAGATACGGATCGATTCCGCCTTTACCGTCGCCTGATCGGCCACCGCGCGGTCGTCGAGCGCGAACTGCTTCTGCAAGGCCGCGATCAGGCCGGGGATTTTGTCACGCGGGACAATCAGCCCGATCCGCGTCTGCGGCGTTTGCGGAAACTGCCGGATCAGTGCGGCGACGTTCACCGCGAGCTGGCCCTTGGGGTTGCCGTAATCGGCATAGATGCCGACGATGTCGAGCTCCCAGCTCCCGCCCGGCGCCGGCACGTCGATGACGTCGCCGACGCGAATATTGAGGCGGCGGCTCAGCTGCTCGCTGATGAAGGCGGCATTGCCGGGCACGAGCCGCGTCCAGGCGCGCGGCGCGGTCTCCAGCAGCGGCCAGCGCTCGCGATAGAGCGCGTGATCGGGCAGGCCGAGCAATTCCACCGGCTGGCCCGCGACCTGCGTCTCCGCGCGCCCGCCCGACAGGATCGCCTGCACCTCGCTGCGGTCCTTCAGCCAATTGCGGATCGCAATGCTCTGCGCATTGTCGGCGGCGCTGATATAGACGTCGGCGGCGAGGCGTCCGTCGAGCCAGCCGACAAAGGTGCGGCTGAACGTTTCCACCATGGTGGACACGCCGACATTGACTGATAGCGCGAGCAGCAGCGCCATCAGCGCCAGCGATAGTCCCGAGAGCTGCTGCCGGCTGTCGGCCCAGAACCACCGTGCCAGCGGCCCGCGCGCAAGACGCTGGCCTGCGAGCAGGAGCAGCTCGAGGAAGGCCGGCAGGATCAGCGCCGCGCCGAGCATCAGCGCAGCCAGCACGCCAAAGCCAGTAATCAGCGATTGGCCGTAACGAAGCAGCAGCAGCGCGACCGCGAGCACCGCGCACGCTGCGGCGCTTTGCAGGACGAGCCAGCGGCGCTGCCGCTGCTGCCAGGCCCGCGGCTGCGCGGTCGCTAGCACCGGCATCCTGATCGCCTTGATCAAACTGGTCGCGGCCGCCACGATCGCACCCAGCACGCTGATGCCGATGCCGGCGAGCCACCATTCCGGCCGCAAGCTGAGCTGCCCCGGAATCTGTGCGCCATAGAGTCCGCGCAGCGACGCCGCGACATCAGGCAAAAGCGCCGCCGCGATGACGTAGCCGCAGACGAGCCCGATCAGCCCCGCGACCAGCGCCAGCGCCACCAGCTCGATCACCAGCACGGAGTTGACCAGCCGCGCCGAGGCGCCGCAAGCGCGCAAGGTGCGCAGCATCGGCAGCCGCTGCTCGAAGGCAAGGCCGACGGCCGAGTTGACGATGAAGAGGCCGACGAAGAACGACAGCAGGCCGAAGGCGGTGAGGTTGAGATGGAAGCTGTCGGTGAGCCGTTCCAGCTCGGTCTCGGCGGTCGGCTCCATCAGGCGCAACCGATCGCCGACGACGCTTTGCAGCGCCGCCGGCTTGCCCTTGGCCTTGCCGATCAAAAGCCGCGAGACCAGATTCGGCTTGTTGAGAAGCCGTTGCGCCACGCCGATATCGACCACCAGCACGTCAGGCACCAGCTGCGGCTGCACATGCAGTGGCGGCAGCTTTGCGCCGCTGCTGATCGAGGGCGTCGTGCCTTCGTCCTCGTGCAAATCGCTCAGCGTCTCCCGCGCCACCAGCGTCTGTCCGGGCGCCGCCACGAAACTGCTGAGGTCCGCGGCTCCGAGCCGCGGTGCATTGCCGACATCGGCAGGCAGCGTCACCGGCTCGATGCCGAGCAGCCGGATCGAGCGTCCGTTGATCTGAACCCGGCCTTCCAGCACCGGCGAGACCGGCCAGCCCGCGCGGCGGAGTTTTACAAAGAGCTCTTGCGGGAAGGTCGCCGTATCAGACGCCACCAATGTCGCCGTGCGAACGCCGCCAAATGTCGCCGCCGCGCGGTCATAGGCGCTGCGGGCCTGCTGGTTGATCGCCTGCACGCCGCTCCACAGCGCGGTCGCCGCGATCAGCCCGATCAGCAGCGTTGCGAACTGCATCCGGTGCCGGCGCCAATGGCTCAGCAGCACCGCCAGCACCCATAGCGCGCGCCTCATGCGATCCGTCCCGCATGGAGAACGATGTGGCGGTCGAGCGTGCCGGCCAGGTGCAGGCTGTGCGTCACCATCAGGAAACCGCAGCCCGTGCGTGCGACGAGATCGCGCGTCAGCGCCAGCACGTCGTCGGCGGTGGCTTCATCCAGATTGCCGGTCGGCTCGTCCGCGAGCAGCAGCGAGGGTTTTGTCGCCAGCGCCCGGCCGATCGCGACCCGCTGCTGCTGGCCGCCTGATATCTGCTCCGGATAACGCTTGAGCAGGTTGCCGAGCCCGAGCCGTTCGATCAGCTCCTTGGTCCAGGCCGCATCGTGCCGGCCGGCGATGCGGGCCTGGAAAGCAAGATTGTCGGCAACCGACAGGCTCGGGATCAAGTTGAACTGCTGAAACACGAGACCGATCCGGTCGCGGCGAACCTCGGCGCGGCCGGCGTCTGTAAGCTTGGTGATCTCGGTGTCCTCAAGGCAGATCGTGCCGCCATCGGCGGCATCTAACCCAGCGATCAAATGCAGCAGCGTGCTCTTGCCGCTGCCGGATTCGCCTGTGAGCGCGACGCGTTCGCCCGCACCGAGGTCGAGATCGACGCCGCGCAGCACCTGCACGGGCTCGCCGGCCGAGGTGAAGGTTTTGGAGAGGTTTCGGATGCTCAGCAAGGTCTGTTCGCCGGACGGAATTAACTCCATGGTGCGTAGCACACTTGCCGCGGAAATGCCGGGGTTGCGTTGCCGTTCAAGCCGTTGTTAGCTCCCAAGACGGCCAAATCAAAAAGTGCCGACAAAAAGACATACGGGGAGAATGATGAGCGCTCAGGGAACGCCGTCCGCGGCGGCTAAGACGGCAGGGGGATCCACGGCAACGCCGGAGGGCGCCTGGACCGTCACTTTTCTCCTCTTTCTCCTGATGGTGGTGAACTTCGCGGACAAGATCGTCGTCGGCCTCGCCGGCGTGCCGATCATGACCGACCTGAAGCTCGAGCCTGCGCAGTTCGGCCTGCTCGGCTCCTCGTTCTTCTTCCTGTTCTCGATCTCGGCCATCGTGGTCGGCTTCCTCGTCAACAAGGTGGCGACGCGCTATGTGCTGCTGACGCTCGCCGTGATCTGGGCGCTGGCGCAGTTTCCGATGGTCGGCACCGTCAGCTTCACGACGCTGTTGATCTGCCGCATCGCGCTCGGTGCGGGCGAAGGTCCGGCGGCTTCTGTCGCGACGCACGCGATCTACAAGTGGTTCCCGGACGAGAAGCGGACGCTGCCGACCGCGGTCCTGACGCAAGGCTCGGCCTTCGGCGTCATCCTGGCCGTGCCGGCGCTGAACTGGATCATCGTCAATCACTCCTGGCACTATGCCTTTGGGGCGCTCGGCGTGGTCGGGCTGATCTGGGTCTGCGCCTGGCTGGCGCTGGGCAAGGAAGGCCCGCTCGAGGACACGCAGACGCTCGCCGTCAGTGAGCCGAAAATTCCCTACATCCGGCTTCTCACCTCGCGCACTTTCCTCGGCTGCGTGATCGCGACCTTCGGCGCCTATTGGGCGCTGTCGCTCGGACTCACCTGGTTTACGTCCTTCATCGTCAAGGGACTTGGCTACTCGCAGAGCGCCGCCGGCTGGGTCTCGATCCTGCCCTGGGTGTTCGGCGCCACCATCGTGATTCTGACCGGCTGGATCTCGCAGGTGATGATGGTGCGCGGCTACACCACGCGCATGTCGCGTGGCGTGCTGGGCTCGGTGCCGCTGATCATCGGGGGCCTCATTCTCACAACGATGCCGCACATGCAGGGCGCGGGCTTGCAGATCGCGCTGCTGGTGGTCGGTTCCGGTCTCTGCGGCGCGATCTACGTCGTCTGCCCGCCGATGCTCGGCGAGTTCACCCCGGCCTCGCAGCGCGGCGCCATCCTCGCGATCTATGGCGCGCTCTACACGCTCTCGGGCATCATCGCGCCCTACGTGATGGGCAAGGTGATCGAGCGCGCCGGCAGCATGATCGATGGCTACATGACCGGATTTACCATCAACGCGGTGATCATGATCGGCTCCGGTGTGGTCGGCCTGCTGCTGCTCTGGCCGAACACGGAAAAGGCCAGGCTGACGCGGGGTGCCGCGGCGCAGACGGCGCCGCTGAAGCGCGCAGTGTCGCCGACGTAAGGGGCGGGTTGGATAGACGCTGCCAGCTACACCTCCAGCTGTCGTCCCGGCCTGCGCCGGGGCGACACTGAGAATGAGGCGCGGCTATCGCGCCTCACATGCAGCCTCCGCTAATTCATCCCCTGCGCGCCCCGAATCAGCTTCCCCGGCCGTCGCCCGGTGGCCTCGCCCTGCCGCCGCGTCACCACGCCCGACACGATCGTGGCGTCATAGCCGTCGACGTCCTGCAGCAGCCTGCGTCCCCCGACCGGCAGATCATAGTGCACCTTCGGCGGATGCAGATGCAGCCGGTCGTAGTCGATCACGTTGATGTCGGCCTTGTAGCCCGGCGCGATCAGCCCGCGATCGGTTAGACCGACCGACAGCGCCGTCTTGCGCGACTGCGCCGCGACCACGAAGGGGATCGTCAGCTTCTCGCCGCGCTTGCGGTCGCGCGTCCAGTGCGTCAGCAGATAGGTCGGGAAGCTGGCATCGCAGATGATGCCGCAATGGGCGCCGCCGTCGGAGAGGCCAGGCACCGATTGCGGGTCGATCAGCATCTCGCGCGTCGCGTCGAGATTGCCGTCGGAATAATTGAGGAACGGCACGTAGAGCATGCCGCGGCCCCCGTCCGAGAGCATCGCGTCGTAAGCGAGCTCCTCCGGCTGGCGACCCTGCTTGCGTGCCTGCGGGCCGAGCGCATTCTCCGGCGGCTGCTCGTAATCGGGGGGATCGCCGAGCAGGAACATCTTGTCATAGTTGGGCCGGAAGAACAGCGGATCGTCGGTCGACGTCGCCGTCTCGCTCAGGATTGCCTTGTGCACGTCAGCCTGACGCAGTCGTGCCAGCCTCTCCCCGAGCGGCAGATGCGCGATTCTCCTGTAGCTCGGATGAGTCTGGAACGGATTGCGCGACAGCTCGAGCCCGAGCAGGAGGCCGATCGGGCGCGCCGCGATCTGCGCCGTGACGGAGAGGCCGCGTTTCGCGGCCGCATTGATTTCATCCAGCGTCTGGCGCCAGCGGTTGGGCGATCTGTCGTTCTGCGTGATCGAGAACGAGATCGGGCATTTCGTGCTGTCGGCCACCCGCAGCATCATCGGCAGGTCTTCCTGGATGGTGGAGAGATCGAGCACGAATTGCAGCACGCTGCGGCCCTGGCTGTGCATCGCGGCCGCAATTGCGGTGAGCTCGTCCTCGCCCGCTTTCAGCGTCGGCGTGAAGTCGCCGGTCGAGGTGCGGTGGTTCAGCGTACGCGAGGTCGAGAAGCCGAGCGCGCCGGACCGTACCGCCTCGCCCGCGAGCTTGGCCATCGCCGCATTGTCTTCCGCCGTCGAGGGATCGCGGCGCGCGCCGCGCTCGCCCATGACGTAGACACGCAGCGCCGCATGCGGCAGCTGCGCGCCGACATCGATGTCGAATTCGCGCTTGCTCAGCCAGTCCATGTAGTCGGGAAAGCTCTCCCAGGCCCAGGGAATGCCGGCGCTGAGCACCGGCTCGGGAATGTCCTCGACGCCTTCCATCAGCTGGATCAGGCGGGTGTGATCGGCGGGCTTGCATGGTGCAAAGCCGACGCCGCAATTGCCCATGATCGCGGTGGTGACGCCGTTCTGCGAGGACGGCGTGATGTCCTGGCTCCAGGTCACCTGGCCGTCGTAATGCGTGTGCACGTCGACGAAGCCCGGCGTGACGAGCTTTCCGCGCGCGTCGATCTCTTCTTTGCCCTTGGACGCGACCTTGCCGACCTCGCTGATCCTGCCGCCGGCGATGGCAACATCGGCCTCGAACAGCGCGCCGCCATGGCCGTCCGCAACGGTGCCGCCGCGGATCACGAGATCGGGGGTGCTCATGGTGTTTCTTCCCGTTTTGTCTTGTTTGTTGTTGTGCTCTGACTCTATCGGCTCGTCGTCCCGGACAAGCGCGCCCTAAGCGCGCGCAGATCCGGGACCCGTAACCACCGGGAGACGTTTGGCGAAGACCCGGAGTGACCAGCTTCGCACGACGACTCCCCGAGGTAATGGGTCCTGGCTTTCGCCAGGACGACAGTTGAACTTGTGGCTACGCCCCGGCTTGCGTCTTCCGCTCGGTGAACGGCGACAGCACCACCGTCGCCAGCATGAAGATCACCGACGCCCCGAACACCCAGTGCGGCGCGCTCTGGTCCATGATCCAGCCGAACAGCAGCGGTGAGACGATGCCGCCGAGATTGAAGCCGGTGGAGACGATGCCGAAAGCGCGCCCCGCTGCACCGGGAGGTGCGGCATTGCGCACCAGCATGTCCCGCGACGGCGCGATCACGCCCGAGAGGAAGCCCGCGGTAGCCATCGTGGCGGTGAGCGCCCAGCCCGGCAGCGTCACCAACGCGATCAGCAGCACGATGACGGCATTGGCCGCAAAGCAGGCGGCGGCCACATAGCCGTGACGCTCGGTGTGGTCGGCGAGGAAGCCGCCGGCGAGCACGCCCACGGCGCTGGACCCGAGGAACGCGGTCAGCGCGACGTTCGCAACCGAATACGTCGCGCCGTAGCCGCTCATCAGCGCGACCACGCCAAAATTGTTGATGCCGGCCACCGACAGGCTGAGCAGCATGAACAGCGCGGTCAGCGTGATCAGCGCCGGCGTGATGATCGCCTGCTTCGGAGCATCCGCGTTGCCGGGCCTGGTCTTGTGCGCGCCGGCATCGGGAATGGCCATGACAACCAGCAGCACCGCCACCAGCACGCCGATCGCGCCCGAGGCGAGCAGCGCGCCGACGCCGCCGGACACCGTGATCAGTGCTGCGACGATCGCCGGCGCAACCGCGCCACCAAAATAGCCGGCAAAAGTGTGCACCGAAAACGCGCGGCCCATCCGCGCCTCGTCCATGTGCTCGGCGAGGATTGCGTAGTCGGCCGGATGATAGACGCTGTTGGCGAGCCCGAGCAGCACGGCGCAGGCGATCAGCGAGGCGTAGCTCAGATGCAGGCCGAGCATGATGAGCGCGAGGCCGCCGAGGGTCAGTCCGCCGAGCAAGATCTTGCGCGCGCCAAAATGGTCGACGAGATAGCCGGTCGGCGCCTGCGTCAGCCCGGAGACCACGGCAGACACCGTGAGCGCGAAGCCGAGCTCGACATAGCCGACGCCGAGCCGAACCTTCAGGAACGGGAACAGCATCGGCAGGACCAGCAGATGAAAATGGCTGACCCAATGCGCGATCGAAATCCCGGTCAGCGTGCGCAGCGCGCTGTCCGCCTTGCCTTGCTGCGGTGCGGCGAGAACGTCGACCATTGCAGTTCCGTTTCACTCCCCAAGAGAGTGCAAACTATCGGGGCATCAGGTTATTTGTCCATGAACGCAGGCGCATGGCAGGTAGTGCGGGTGGTGTGAAGGACCACGAATGCCGTCCTGGCTTTCGCCAGGACGACGGCGGAGAGCCTCACAACGGCTCGTCATCACTCCCGTAGCGATCACGCTTCGGCGTGGCGATGTCGCCGTCTTCGTAATCGTCATCGGTGTCGCGCGGCGGCGGTGGCTGCTTCGCCTTGTCGGCTGCGGCCTTGGTCTGCGGCGGTTCGCTAGGTTTGGCTGGTTTGGCCATGGCTGGTCCCGGATGGTGATGCGTCATCCGCTTCTAAGCGTGAAATCTATGCGGTTCCTGACCTATCTCAAGGGCCTGCGGCGCTGTCGTCAGGCTTGCACCACCGGTCCGCCCGCCTTCTTCCAGGCATCGATGCCGCCGGCGATATGGGCGGTGTTGGAGAGGCCGGCCTCCTTGGCAGCAGTAACCGCCATCGCCGAGCGCTCGCCGAACGCGCAGAAGAACACGACGCGGCGCCCCGTCGCGGCCGCGACCTCGCGCAGCATGCCGCCTGGCTTGAGGCTCTCCTCGATGCCAGGATAGGGCGTGTGCAGCGCGCCTTCGAGCATGCCGTGCTTGATCCGCTCGTTGGTCTCGCGCAGATCCACCAGCAGGATGTCGGGCCGATGCAGCGAGCGGATCGCCTCGACGGCGCTGAGCGCGCGGCCTTCTTTCTCGAGCTCTTCCTGATGCAGGCCGACGCGCATGTTGGCGGGCACCGCCACGTCCATCATCTTCGGATTGGGCAGCTTCAAATTGGCCATCAGCTCGATATATTCGTCGACCGAACGCACCTGGAGCCTGGGATTGTAGCGCCTCTCCTCGCCGATGGTGGAGACGGTGTCACCCTTGTAGTCGTGCGCCGGGAACACCATCGTCTCGTCAGGCAGCTTCAGCAGGCGATTGAAAATCGAATCGTACTGCGCGCGCGACGAGCCGTTCTGAAAATCGGTGCGGCCGGTGCCGCGGATCAAAAGCGTATCGCCGGTGAAGACGCGGTCGCCCATCAGGTAGGAATAGGAATCGTCGGTATGGCCAGGCGTGTACATCACGTCGAGCGCGAGACCTTCGATCGTCACCTTGTCGCCGTCGGCGACGCGCATCGCCACCACGTCGGCCTTGGTCTGGTCACCCATCACGGTCACGCAATGGGTGCGGTCGCGCAGCTCGCCGAGACCGGTGACATGGTCGGCATGCAGATGGGTGTCGACCGCCTTGACCAGCTTGAGATCGAGCTCGCGCAACAATTGGCAGTAGCGATCGACCTTTTCCAGCACGGGATCGAGGATCAGCGCCTCGCCGCCGGGGCGGCTGGCCAGGAGATAGCTGTAGGTTCCCGAAACGCTGTCGAAGAGCTGGCGGAAGATCATGGCAGGACCCGGCGTGGAGTGATTTCGAGAATTCTACTACGCCGGAGGGTAGAAGGAGAAGTAATTCACTGCGCGGGGAAGAAATTTTAGAAGATTTTAATCGTGGCGCGATGGCGGCCCCACCCACTGCTGTCATCGCCCGCGAAGGCGGGCGATCCAGTATTCCAGAGACGGCGAGGGGTACGGAGGGGCTGCGGCGTACTGGATTCCCCGCCTACGCGGGGAATGACAGCGAGTATGCGGCGATGACGTTCCACAACGCTGTCTGGGGCGCCCCCTAAGGCCTCACCACCGTGTACCCATTCTCCGCCAGAAACAGGATCTGCCCCACGCCCACCTGCACCGGCGTCGCCGCCGGGATGAACTCGGGCCGTTTGCCCGTTTCGCGCTCGATCGTGTCGACGGTGTTGAGGCAGATGTCGAAGCGCACGCCCTGCGCGATCAGGCTTTCCACCTGCTTGCGGCGCTCGCTGCCTGCCAGCAGCAGATCGATGCCGGGGCCGAAGGTGACGACTTCGACCGCAATCTTGTCGGGATCATAGGCCTTCAGCAGATTGTTGGCGACGCTCAGCACCAGCGCTTGCTTCCTGGCATCGGCGTCGGAGAGCTGCAGCACGATCTTGTGCTCGGCGAACGGCTTGTCCTGTAGCGGCACCTCTTGTGCAAACGCGGCTGGCGCCGCGGCCCAGGCGAGCAGCACCAGCATGATCGCGCGAACAATTTGCGACCGCATCATCGCTATCCTGCGATGCCCGGATTGCCGTCCACGCCCTTGAGCGTGACGCCGCTTCCGAGCTTCTCCTGGAACATCCGGCCCGAGCGCAGATATTTGCCAACGACGTCCCACACCGGCGCGCCCTGCTGGCCGTTGACCGAGGCCCAGCCCGCGACCTTGTAGTGTCTGCCGGCGCTGATCGCCCTGCCATTGTCGAGCTTCAGCTCGGAGATGCGGCTGCCAATCGCGTTGTTGGGGCTACAGGTATAGCTGAGCCCGCCGGCGCGCACCATGTCGCCGCCCTGCTGATGGTAGGGATCGGCATTGAAGAGATTGTCGCAGACGTCTTCCAGCACGTCCTTGATCTCCGCGCCCGTCATCTCCTGCACATAGGTTTCGGGATAGGTGATCGCGGTCTCGGCGAGCACGTCTTCCATCGTGATCGGCTGGCCTGATAGCGCGGTGATGCCCCAGCGGAAGCCCGGCGACAGTGCGATCTCGGCATCGAGTTCGGTGCGCAGCGCGGTGCAGATCAGCTGGTCGATGGGGCCGGCGAAATTGTCACGACGATAAAGCAGCCGGTCCGGCGTTGCGACCTTTTCCGACCAGTCGGTGACATGTGGCGCGCGCAGCTTTCCGATCAGCTCGGCCATCGCTGGATCGGGCTTCAACAGCTCGGAATAAACCGGCAGCAGATGATATCTGACGTCGCCGATCTTGCCCTTGTCGAGCGCGAGATCGAGCACGGCAAGAAATTTCCCGTTGGAGCCGGCATTGGTGACGAGTGTGGTGCCGCCGGCATTCTTCACCGCAATCGGCTGCGGCACGGCATCATGGGTGTGGCCGCCGAGGATGACGTCGATGCCGCTCACACGGCTTGCGAGCTTGAGGTCGACGTCCATGCCGTTGTGCGACAGCAGGATCACCGCGTCGACCTTGTCGGCGCCGCGCAAGGCATCGACATGCTTCTGCAGCTCCTCCTCGCGGATGCCAAAGGTCCAGTCCGGCGTGAACCGCTTGGGATGCGCGATCGGCACGTAAGGAAAGGCCTGGCCGATGACGGCGACGCGATGGCCACCGAGCTCCTTGATGATTGACGGCTTGAACACGCGCCCCGTCGCCTTGTCGAAGGCCGGGGCGTCGTTGAACGCGGCCTCCTCGGTCAGGAAGACGTTCTGCGCCAGAAACTCGCCTTTGAAGTGCTCGAGATTGTCGCGCAGCGCCTGCTCGCCATAGGTGAACTCCCAATGCCCGGTCATCGCCTCGATGCCGAGCAGGTTGGCGACCTCCACCATGTCGCGGCCCTGCATGACGTTGGCAAGGCCCGTGCCCTGCCAGAGATCACCGCCGTCGACCAGCATGGCGCGCTTTTCGCCGACATCGTTGCGCAAGCGGTCGATCAGCGTCTTCAGATGAGCGAAGCCGCCGAGCTTCCCGAACCGGCCGGCGGATTTCTCGAACTCGACCGAGGTGAAGGCATAGGCATCCGCGCTGTCGGGCCGGATTCCGAAGTGCTCCAGGAACGCGCGGCCGACCAGATGCGGCGGTCGCCCCGCCATCTCGCCAATGCCGATGTTGATGCTGGGCTCGCGGAAATAAACCGGATTGAGCTGCGCATGCGTGTCGGTGGTGTGCAGGATCCGCGCGTTACCGAAGCGCTCGATGTCGTAGATGCTGGCGGTCTCGGCACCGCGGGCGAACCGCGGCAAGGCAAGCGATGCGGCAGCAATTGCTGAGCTCTTCAGGAATTCGCGGCGGCGGATCGCCATCACACATTCTCCGCGCCGGTTCTCGGCAGTTCCGCGAGCATGACCCGGAAAAGTGTGTAGCGGTTCTCCGGCAAGATCATGCTCAAAAAATAGCTGGATTTGAGTTTAGCGGATTTCCATCGCCTTCCAGGCGTCTTTTTCGGAGGTTGCCTGGAAGACCGAAGCCTTCGCCAGCGCCTCGGCCTCCTTGGCTGCAGCCACGGCGCCGTCGAAATTGCCGCCGTCGCCCGCTTTTTTGGCGGCTGCCAGCGTCGAGACGGTCGTGGTCCACTGGTTGCGCATGCCGGCGGCCTCCTTGGATGCTGCCTCCGCGGCGGCGTAGGCCGCCTTGTAATCTGCTTCATTTGCCGCGCGCGCCGATGGCGCGAGGCTCAAGGTCAGCAACATGGTCAAGGTAAGTGTTCGCTTCATGGCCGCGCTCATGGTCGCGCCCCTGGACCCGATATCGGCAGGCCGTTGGCGACGTAGGACAGGAAATATTCGACGTCGCGGTATTCGTCCGACTGCGGCTCCAGCGGAACCGCGCGGGTCTGGCTGTTGCAGGTGATGAAGCGGCGACTGATCGTGCCCATGCCGCTCCACTCGGAGCGGTAGATCGGCATCGCGTTGAGGATGCCGAGCGCGGGCGCCAGCACCTCGGCGCGGATGCGCTGGCCCGGGCTCTGCACATGGCAGCTCGCACAGGAGAAGTTCAGTTGACCGCGGCGGGTGTAGAAATAGCGCTTGCCGTTCTCGAAAGCCTCCAAGGCGCGCGGATCATCGGGAATCTTGATGTCCATCGGCTTGCCGCGCGAGGTGAAGGCCATGTACGCCGTCAGCGAGGCCATCTCGTCCTTGACGTAGGAGTAGGGCGTCTCGCCATTGGCCTCGCGGCAGCGGTTGAGCGCGAGCTCCAGCGTGACGACCTTGCCTTCCTTGGTGTCGAAATAAGGATAGTTCTGGCGAATGCCGAGGCCACCGTTCGGGAAGCAGTCGGCATAGGTCTTGCCGTTCTTGAACGGCGTCGCAAACATCTCCTTGCCGGCGTCGAGCGCGAACTCGTAAGGGGGAAATTCTTCCTTCTCCAGCCACTGCCGCTTCATGTCCTCGTTCAGGGAATAAGGACCGTTGACGAAATCCTCGTGCTTCACGGTTGGAAACTTCTGGAAGAAGAAGGTCTGGAACGCCTTGGCGTCGGCGGCGGGATCGACCTTGTCGGCCGCGACCACTGAGGTCGCAGTAAGCGCGAGCGCGACGATCGCGGCGCTCAGCGAAGACAGCAGGAGGGCGGAGCCAGCCTTCATCACGCGATCTTCGCGGTGGTCTGGTCGGAGCCGCCCTTGTTGTCGGTCCAGGAGATCGTGAGGTCGTCGCCCTTCTTGGCGCCCTTGAAGCTGAACTTCACATAGGGATCCTTGGAGATCGCGGTGCCCCAATTGGCGACGAAGACGTCCTTGCCGTTACATGCGAACTTCAGTTCCTGGATGTAATGCGCAGGGATCAACTCCCCCTTGGCGTCCTTGACCAGGCCGGTGTCCATGGGGTGCTGGATCAACGTCTGCACCTCGGTGATATCGCCGTTGGACGTTGCGCGGACGCGAATGCTGGATGCCATCTCTGATCTCCTTTAGCCGCCGCAGCCGCCGACGGTGACCTTCACTTCCTTGGTCGCGCTGTAGAGCTTGCCATCGGCTTCCACGATCGCGGTCACGTTGCTGGTCTTCGCCATCTTCAGCCGGTTGGCGACAGCGGGAATCGTGCCCTCGGGAAACTTGTAGGACGCCGCCAGCGCGAACGGGTTCTCTGCGACGAAGAACGAGATCGAGGTGACCTTGTCCAGCGTCGTCGTCACCGACATCGGCACCACGCCGCCATTCTCGGCGATCTCGGGCGCGTCGAGCTTGACCTTGTCGGACGGCTCGGCGGCCCTGCCATAGAGCGCCTTGATCGCATCCGCCTCGTTCTTCAGCTTGAACGCCTCTTCCGGGTATTTGTCATTGGCCGCGGCGTGCGCGGGGGCGAATGCGAGATTGCCGAGGCCGATCAGCGCGACCGAAGCCGCGCCCTGCAGGATCAGGCGTCGCGTCGGATGAGCGCCGGTATGCGTCGTCATGTCGGGTCTCCTTGGCCGGCCGTTACAGCGTCTGCAGGAAATCAACGATCGCGTTGATCTCCTGCTCCGTCAGGATGCGGTTGCGGCCGAACGGCGGCATCATGGTCTGCGGGTTTCGTTTGGTCTCGTCGAACAGGATCGCAACCAGCTCGTTGCGGTCGGGGTATTTTGCCCTGAGATCCTTCAGCTCGGGGCCGATCGTGCCGGGCAAATCGCCGCCCTTGATGACGTGGCAGGTCAGGCAATTGCCCTTGCCGCGGTCGAAAGCGAGCTTTTGGCCCTCGCTGACGGTCGATTGCGCCCACGCCGGGCGTGCGGCGAGGCCGGTGAGGACGACCAGCGCGAGAAGCAGGGCGGGCTTGCGAGGAAGGGCGGTCACGGCGTCGTTCCGAAGCATTATTTCAAGGGTCTCGTCCGGAGAAATATAGTGCTCAAAGCACAAAGGACATGCCCTGACAATCAAGACTATGCAGGCCGCAAAATGGCGTTAATATCTTCCGCATTGCAACTGAAGAGATAGATCGTTCATCAGGCCGGATTTAACCGGCGATTTGTTCGGGGCGTTTGGTCCTTGCTGGGGTTTTCGACTGCTTTCTCATTTTCCGGGGACATGAATTGGCTGAATATGTCGTTGAATTTGGCAGGGATGGCGGGCGGGTCGAGTCGGACGGCCGTCTCGATGCCCCAGCCTTCCATCGCAATCACGAGCCGCTCTGGGCGGCGCTCGAAAAGCACCTCGCTGGGCGGTCGGGCGACGTCGTCGAGGTCGGCAGTGGAACCGGCCAGCACGTGGTCCATTTCGCCCGCCACACGCCTGACCTCGTCTGGTGGCCGAGCGACCTCAATCAGCGCCATGTGAAGAGCATCGAGGCCTGGCGCGTGCATTCGGGCCTGACCAACATCCGCAGCCCCCTGCGGATCGATCTGTCCGATCCCGGCTGGTGTCCGGAAATGAAGAGCGGGCAGGGGCCGAACGATCTCGCGGCCGTGTTCTGCGCCAATGTCATTCACATAGCGCCCTGGACCGTGGCCGAGGGCCTGTTCGCGGGCGCCGGGCGCTATCTGCGGCCCGATGGCCAGCTGTTCCTCTATGGCCCGTTCAAGCGCGGCGGCAAGCACACTGCGCTCAGCAACGCGGTGTTCGATACGTCGCTCCGCGAAGGTAATCCCGAATGGGGCGTCCGCGACATCGGTGATGTCGAGACGCTGGCGCGTGGTGCGGGCCTTGATCTGATCGATACGATCGAGATGCCGGCGAACAATCTGACGCTGGTGTTTGCGCGCGGGTAAGCGCGAGGCCGTCAGGCCTCGCCATCCCTCCACCCGATCTTCTCCTTCAAGAACTGGAAGCCGAGCACCTGGAAGCCGGCGCGCTCCTTGTTGTCCTTGCCGTAGCCATGGCCGCCGGCGGCGGGCTCGTAGAACCAGGCCTCGTAGCCCATCGCCTGGAGCTTTGCGGCCATCTTGCGCGCGTGGCCGGGGTGGACGCGGTCGTCGCGGCGGGTCGTCGCAATCAGGATCGGCGGATAGGACCGACCTGGCTCTGCGTTGTGATAGGCGGAGTAGGTCTTCAGCCACTCCCACTCCTCGGCTTTGTCGGGGTCGCCATATTCGGCAATCCAGCTCGCGCCCGCGAGCAGCTTGGTGTAGCGGCGCATGTCGATCAGCGGGATGGTGCAGAACAGCGCGCCGAACCGCTCGGGGTAGCGCACCAGCATGTTGGTGATGAGGATGCCGCCATTCGATCCGCCCTGCGCGGCGATACGCTTCGGCGTGGTCACACCGCGGCGGACGAGATCGGCGGCAACGGCGGCGAAATCGTCATGCGACAGCTTCTTGCCGGCGTAGCGGCCGGCATCGTGCCAGCGGGTGCCGAACTCGCCGCCGCCGCGCAAATTCGCCTGCACAATCGTGCCGCCGCGCTCCAGCCAGAGCTTGCCGAGCGACGAATTGTATTCCGGCTTCACGGCGAGACCGAAGCCGCCATAGGCGCTCATATAGACAGGCGCGTCGCCGGTCTCCCCAGCGGGGCCGGTCTGCACATAGGGAATGCGCTCGCCGTCGACAGAGATGGCCTCGTGCTGTGTCACCACGAGGCCCTCGGCGTTGAAAATCTTCGGCGCCTGCTTGAGCACGTCAGGGCTTCCGACGCCGCGCTCGATCAGCATCAATGCCGGCGACGTCAGCGGGTCCTGCACATTGGCGAGCAGGTCGCCATTGCTTTGGGATTCGTGGCGGTCGAGGCTCCAGACATCGACGACGCCGATATTGGGTAACCCCTGCAGCCGCCGTTTGCTCCAGCTTGACGCCGATGGCGTGCAGATTTCGAAGACGGGCCGCAATTCGTCGAGGATCGACAGCACGAGCTTGCCGCCGCTCCAGAAGAAGCCCTGCAACGCCCGCCGCGGCCCGGGCTCGAACAACACCGTGAAATCGCGGCCTCCCGCCAGGAATGCGGAGAGCGACATGCCGAGCATCGCATCGGCGGCATAGCTATGTCCCGCGATCGACCAGGTCTGGCGTGGCTTGACCGAAAGCCAGTCGCCATGGACCTGCATCCAGATGTTGCTGGGCAGGTCGAGCTTCGTGGTTGCACCGGATGCGGTGCCGAGCGAGGAGCTGAAATTGAAGAAGTCCGATTGATCGATGAACCAGACGCGCGGTGTTGCCGCCGTGTCGTCGACATAGGTGTAGGCCCGCATATGGTCGGCGGTCGTCTCGAAGATCACGGGCGCTTGCTCGACACCGGTCCCGCGTCGCCACAGCCGCACGGTTCTCGCGTAGCCGGAATTTGTCGCCATGCCCTCGCCGAGCGCGCTCGACAGCAGCAGCGTATCGGTATCGACCCAATCGACGCCGCTCTTGGCTTCCGGCAGGACGAAGCCATCAGCGACGAATTGCTTCGTCGCGATGTCGAATTCGCGCAAGGTGACGGCATCGCTGCCGCCGCGCGACAGGCTCAGGATGACCCGCGTGCTTCCGATCCGGGTGGATGCTCCGCCGAACAGCCAGTCCGCGCCTTCCGATGCGGCGAGCTGGTCGATGTCGAGCAAGATCTCCCAGGCCGGTTCGGCCTTGCGAAACTCCGCGAGCGTGGTCCGCCGCCACAGGCCGCGCGGGTTCGCGGCGTCTTTCCAGAGATTGTAGAGAAAGCCGTCGCGACGGCTGACATAGGGAATGTTGTCCGATCGGTCGTAGATCGCCGCAAGCAGGTCGCGATCGCGTTCGAACGCCGCGCCGCCGAATTGCTGCAGCGTCGCCCGATTCTGCCGCTCGACGAAATCGAGCGCGCGGGCGCCGTCGATTTCTTCCAGCCAGAGCCAGGGATCGTCGTCGGGCGCGCTGGGCGTAGGCCTGTCACTGGCGGACATGAACGAAACTCCCCAAAAATCGCGGCGGATAGGATTTGATCGAGCGCAAGCCGTCAAGAGCGCGGGCCGGTATCATCGGCCCAATTGCGCCGGAGGCATGGCCTGCGCCCGTTTGCGGCGGTTGCCCGGCTCTTTCGGCCCCTCCATAGTGCCGGGAATCAGCACCCCATATAAATACGGCCTTGGGCGAAAACGCCGATGCTAGACGTGACTACTGCCAATGAGATCGCCGACGACGCCCGCGTGCGTGGCAACGTGGTGCGCCTTGCCGCGGCGCAGGCCCTGACCGGCGCCAATTCGGCCGTGATCTTCGCCACCGGCTCGATCGTCGGCGCCACGCTCGCGCCCGACATGTCGCTCGCAACCGTGCCGCTCTCGATGTACGTCGTGGGGCTTGCCGCCGGCACGCTGCCGACAGGCGCGATCTCGCGCCGCTTCGGCCGCCGCTGGGCCTTCGTCATCGGTACAGGCCTCGGCGCGCTCACCGGTCTCACCGGCTCGTTTGCGATCCTGCATGGCTCGTTCGCGCTGTTTTGTCTCGCGACCTTCCTCGGTGGCCTCTACGGCTCCGTGGCGCAATCCTATCGTTTCGCCGCGGCCGACGGCGCCAGCTCGGGCTATCGGCCCAAGGCCGTGTCGTGGGTGATGGCGGGGGGCGTGTTCGCCGGCGTGCTCGGTCCGCAGCTGGTGCAATGGACCATGGACGTCTGGTCGCCCTATCTGTTCGCCTTCAGCTTCCTGGTGCAGGCGGCGGTCGCGCTTGTCGCGATGGGCATCGTCGCCGGTGTCGATATGCCCAAGCCCGCGCCGGCCGATCTGCACGGCGGACGGCCGCTGCTCACCATCGTGAGCCAGCCGCGCTTCATCGCGGCGGCGCTGTGCGGCGTCATCGCCTATCCCATGATGAATCTGGTGATGACCTCGGCGCCGCTCGCGATGAAGATGTGCGGCCTCAGCCTGTCCGACTCCAATTTCGGCATTCAATGGCACATCGTCGCCATGTACGGGCCGAGCTTCTTCACCGGCGCGCTGATCTCCCGCCTAGGCGCACCCAGGATCGTTGCCATCGGTCTGCTGCTCGAAGCGGGCGCCGCCAGCATCGGGCTATCAGGCATCACCGCGATGCATTTCTGGGCGACGCTGATCGTGCTCGGCGTCGGCTGGAATTTCTCCTTCATCGGCGCCTCCGCCCTGGTGCTGGAGACGCACCGGCCGCAGGAGCGCAACAAGGTGCAGGCCTTCAACGATTTCCTGGTGTTCGGGATGATGGCGATCGGCTCGTTCTCCTCGGGCCAGCTGCTCGCGAATTACGGCTGGTCCGCGGTGAACATGGTGGTGTTCCCGCCGGTTGCGATCGGCCTGATCGCGCTCTCGGCGGCGTCCTGGGCCCGCCGCCGCAAGGCCCGGCTCGAGGCCGCTATGGGCGAGTTCCCGGACGCGATCTGACTGTGACATCCGATTGGCAGGAGGCTGTCAGCAACGTCGATACTTCGATCCAGGTCGAAGTGATTTTCTGCTTCCACATCGATACATGATGGTCGTCATGGACAGACGATCACAACGCGGGGGACGCGAAGGAGAAGCGCAAATGCTCGACAATCCCCACACCACCGTGCCAGTCGACGAAACATCGCTCCGCTACGAAGGCTGGCGCATCGTCGCGGTCTGCTTCCTGCTCGCGACCTTCGGTTGGGGACTCGGCTTCTACGGCCAGAGCGTCTATGTCGCCGAGCTGCAGCGCGCAAGGGGCTGGCCGACCTCGCTGGTCTCGTCGGGCACGACGTTCTTCTACCTGTTCGGCGCGCTGCTGGTCGTCTTTGTCGGCGAGGCCGTCCGGAAGTATGGCCCGCGCCTCTGCCTGATATCAGGCACGCTGGCGATGGCGGCAGCTGGCGTCGCGGTCGGCGCGGTGCGCGAGCCCTGGCAGCTTTATCTTGCGGATGCGGTGCTCGCCTTCGGCTGGGCCGGCACCAGTCTCGCCATGATCACCAACACGATCAGCCTGTGGTTCGACCACAAGCGCGGCATGGCGATCAGCCTGGCGCTGAACGGCGCCAGTTTCGGTGGCATCGTCGGCGTGCCGCTGCTGGTGACGTTGATCAGCCATACCGGCTTTGCCAATGCGATGTATGCCGCGGCGGGCGCCATGCTGGTGCTCCTCGTGCCCGTGATGCTGCTGGTTGTCGGCAAGCCGCCCGATCTTCATGGCTGGCACGGGGCGGCAAAAGCGAGGCCGCAATCATCGACGCAGATTCGCAAGCAAGCGCTGCGCGATGTCGGCTTCCTCACGGTGACGATTGCGTTCGCGCTGGTGCTGTTCGCGCAAGTCGGCTTCATCGTGCACTTGATCTCGTTCCTCGATCCCGCGATCGGGCGCGAACGCGCCGCAATGGCGGTCGCGGTGCTCACCGCGATGGCGGTGATCGGCCGTGTCCTGTTCTCGATGGTGATCGACCGGCTCGACCAGCGGCTGGCCTCGGCACTGTCGTTCCTCAGCCAGGCGGCCGCACTGTGCGTGGTCATCAACCTGCACGGTGACTATGTGCTGATCGCCGCCTGCGCCGTGTTCGGCTTCTCCGTCGGCAATCTCATCACGCTGCCGTCGCTGATCGTGCAGCAGGAATTCGACAGCGCTTCATTCGGCGTGCTGATCAGCCTCAACACCGCGATCAACCAGGTGACCTACGCGTTCGGCCCCGGCGTCGTCGGCTTCTTGCGCGATTGGTCCGGCGGCTACGCGCTGCCGTTCTATCTCTGCATTGCGCTGGAAGTAATGGCCGCGGCGTTGATCATGGTGCGAGAGAAGCCGCGGGCGAAAGTTGCGTAGAGACGCAACGCCGCCTCAACGCACTCCGTCATTGCGAGGAGCCCTTGCGACGAAGCAATCCAGACTGCCTCCGCGGCGGCAGCCTGGATTGCTTCGCTGCGCTCGCAATGACGAGGAGAGAGTGGAGGCTCTCAACTCTCCCGCTGCTTCAACAACGCTTCCACATCCAGCCGCTTGGTAAACATCGCGAGCTTCCCATCCGGGCCTGTCGGCCATTGCTCCCGCGGCTTGTCCCAATACAGCTCGACGCCGTTCTGGTCCGGATCGCGCAAATACAGCGCCTCGGACACGCCATGATCGCTCGCGCCGTCAAGCGCGATGCCTGATGTCAGCACCCGGTGCAGCGCATCCGCCAGCGCCGGTCGGGTCGGATAGAGGATCGCCGTGTGAAACAGGCCGGTGGTGCCTGGCGGCGGCGGCGAGCCGCCCTTGCTTTCCCAGGTGTTGAGCCCGATGTGGTGATGATAGCCGCCGGCGGAGATGAAGGCGGCGCCCGAGCCCATGCGTTGCATCAGCTCGAAGCCGAGCACCCCGCAATAGAAGCCGAGCGCGCGATCGAGATCGGCGACCTTGAGGTGGACGTGGCCGATGCGGGTGCCGGCGGCGACGGGTGATGTTTGCGACATGTGGCTGCTCCGTGTCTCAACCCCACTTAAGCCGGGCACCGGGACTGCGCCACTCGCTGATCCCGAAACCCAGCGTTTCCAGATGCGAGACTCAGGTCAGCTCCGGCACCTCGCCCTCCGGCAGCTCGAACTCGAACGTGTTCAGCGTCATCGATACCATCGTGTAATAGCCGCACAGCCCGATCACCTCGACGACGCCGCGTTCGCTGAGCAGCCTCACCGCTTCGTCGTAGAGACCTTTCTCGACGCCGTGGCCCTCATGCAGCGACTTCGCGAGGTCGTAGATCATCTTTCCCATGGGTTCGTCGAAATCGG
Source organism: Bradyrhizobium guangzhouense (assembly GCF_004114955.1). Taxonomy (NCBI): domain Bacteria; kingdom Pseudomonadati; phylum Pseudomonadota; class Alphaproteobacteria; order Hyphomicrobiales; family Nitrobacteraceae; genus Bradyrhizobium; species Bradyrhizobium guangzhouense. The sequence continues at coordinate 6,974,524 of NZ_CP030053.1, read as the reverse complement.
GCGTGCGGCGATCGCGGATAGCGTCGATGATCTCGGGCTTCATGCCGCCCGCGAGCGCGAGCCGCTTGTGCGCGTACCATTCGTAATGCGCGGTCCAATGCCGCGCCGTCACCAGGATCGCGATCTCCGAAAGTTTTGCCGGAAACATCGTGTCGTAGCGCAACACTTCGCCGAGCCGCGTGGCGTGACGGGCCATGTCGGGGCTGTTGAGCCAGGCCATCATCGGCGCCGGCGGCTTGCCGCGTTTGCCGGCGATCGACTCGTCATAGGTCTGCCGTTGGCTCTCGTTCATTTCGCCAGGCGAAAGAAGCTTTAAGCGCATTCGCGTTTCCTCTTTGTTTTCAAGCACCATCGCGCCGCGACTATAGCCGACATCAGCCATGGAAGTGGTTGAATTCCGCGAGGGCTTGGCCCAGAGTCGCGCCCAACAAGTTTTGATGATGGAAACGACCATGAGCGAGAGTGACACCGCCGAACTCGAACAATTCCGCGCCGAGACGCGCGCATGGCTGGAAGCGAATTGCCCGCCGGAGATGCGCAAGCCCGCGACTGGTGATGCCGACGTGTTCTGGGGCGGGCGTAACGCAAAATTCTCCTCCGAGCCGCAGCGCGTCTGGTTCGAGCGCATGCGCGACAAGGGCTGGACCGTGCCTGACTGGCCTCGGGAATATGGCGGCGGGGGCTTGAGCGCCGCCGAGCACAAGGTGCTGCGCTCCGAGATGGCCAAAATGGGCGCGCGCCCGCCGCTGTCGAGCTTCGGCATCTGGATGCTTGGGCCGGCGCTGCTGAAATATGGCAACGAGACGCAGAAGAAGGAGCATCTTCCAAAAATCGCTGCGGGCCTGATCCGCTGGTGCCAGGGCTATTCCGAGCCGAACGCCGGCTCCGATCTCGCCTCGCTGCAGACCCGCGCCGAGAGCGACGGCGACGATTTCGTCATCACCGGGTCGAAGATCTGGACCTCCTACGCCAACTACGCCGACTGGATCTTCTGCCTCGTGCGCACCGATCCCACCGCCAAGAAGCACGACGGCATCAGCTTCATCCTGTTCGACATGACATCGAAAGGCGTGACGACCAAGCCGATCCTATTGATCTCCGGCTATTCGCCGTTCTGCGAGACCTTCTTCGACGGCGTCCGCGTGCCGAAGTCGCATGTGGTCGGCACCGTCAATCGCGGCTGGGACGTCGCAAAATATCTGCTGCAGCATGAGCGCGCGATGATCTCGGGAATGGGCGAGCGCGGCGTCGGCCGTCCGCTCGGCCAGATCGCAGCCGACAGCGTCGGCGCGGACGCGCAAGGCAAGCTCGATGATGCGATGCTGCGTGGCCGGATCGCGACCTTCGACGTCGATGAGGCTGCGCTGGCGGCCTGCGCCGAGCGCGCGGTCGATCTCGCCAAGGCCGGCCAGGCGCATCCGGCGTTCTCCTCGGCGATGAAATATTACGGCACCGAGCTCAACAAGCGCCGCTACGAGATCCTGATGTCGGCCGGCGGCGTCGACGCGCTGGAATGGGAGAGCGAACGCTCGAAGCAGGGCGCCCGCCCGCGCGCCTGGCTGCGCACCAAGGCCAACTCGATCGAGGGCGGCACCACCGAGGTCATGCTCGGCATCGTCGCCAAGCGCATCCTGGATTTGCCGGGGGCGTAACTCCGCCGTCGTTCCGGGGCGATGCGTAGCATCGAACCCGGAACCTCGGGCTTCCGGGTTCACGCTTCGCGTGCCCCGGAATGACAGCAACAACATGCATTCCACGCGATACCAGAGACCTAGACACATGGCCCTCGTCCTCACCGAAGAACAATCAATGCTCCGCGATTCCGCGCGCGGGCTGATCAGCGACAAGGCGCCGGTGTCGCACCTGCGCGCCTTGCGCGACAGCAAGGATCCCGCCGGCTTCTCCAGGGAGCTCTGGCATTCCTTCGCCGAGATGGGCTTTGCCGGCCTGCTCGTGCCGGAAGAATTCGGCGGCAGCGGGCTCGGCTATATGGAGGCCGGAGTCGTGATGGAGGAAATCGGCCGCACCCTGATGCCGTCACCGTTCCTCGCCACCTCCGTGGTCGCAGCCTCGGCGCTGAGCCGCGGCGGCAACGCCGCGCAGAAGGCGGAATATCTGCCGAAAATTTCCAACGGCTCGCTGCTCGCGACGCTCGCAATCGACGAGGGCGCCAAGCACCGGCCGCTCCAGACCGCCTTGCAGGCCGTCCGTGCCGGCAATGGTTTCAAACTGTCCGGCGCCAAGGCTCTTGTCGTCGACGGCCACGTCGCCGATCTCTTCATCGTCGCCGCGCGCACGGCAGGTAGCGCCGGCGAGCGCGATGGCTTGACGCTGTTCCTGGTCAATCCCAAGGCCAAGGGCGTGTCGATCGAGCGCACCATCATGGTGGACGCGCACAATGCGGCGCGGATCGAGCTTGCGAATGTCGAGGTCAATGCCGACAGCGTGCTCGGCGAGGTCGACCAGGGCGCGGCGCTGCTCGACGGTGTGCTCGACGTCGGTCGTGGCGCGGTCGCTGCCGAAATGGTCGGTCTCAGCGATGAAGTCTTCAACCGCACCGTCGAGTACCTCAAGAACCGAAAGCAGTTCGGCAAGCTGATCGGCGAATTTCAGGCGCTGCAGCATCGCGCCGCCGAGCTCTATGTCGACATCGAGATCACCCGCGCCGCCACCATGAAAGCGCTGCAGGCGCTGGATGTCGACGTCGCCAAGGCCGCTTCAGCCGTCGCCGTCGCCAAGGCCAAGGCCGGCACGACCGCCACCCGCGCGGTGCAGGAGGGCGTGCAGATGCACGGCGGCATGGGCATGACCGACCAGTTCGACATCGGCTTCTTCATGAAGCGCGCGCGGGTCTGCGAGGAGCTGTTCGGGGATTCCAACTACCACACCGAGCAGCTGGCGCGCGCGCGGGGGTATTGAGGCGAGGCGCGAAGGGCGCGCCACATACGCGGTGTCGTCGCCCGGCTCGACCGGGCGACGCAGTGTTCCAGAGACAGTAGTGATCTACGGAGAGGCCGCGGCGTACTGGATCGCCCGGACAAGCCGGGCGATGACAGTTGAGTGGGTGGAGAGAATTCGCCCCAAGCTCGTCATTGCGAAGCGAAGCAATCCAGGTCGTCACCGCCGAGGAATTCTGGATTGCTTCGCTTCGCTCGCAATGACGGCGGTTAGACCAACTCACCGCATCGGCGGCGCGTACTGAACGCCGCCGGCATTCCACAGCTGGTTCATGCCGCGCGGAATCTTCAGCTGCGACTTCGCGCCGATATTGCGCTCGTACATCTCGCCGTAATTGCCGACATGACGGATGATGCGCACGGCCCAGTCCTTGGTCAGGCCGAGCTGCTCGCCGTAATTGCCCTCGGTGCCGACCAGCCGCATCACTTCCGGCTTCTTCGACTTCAGGGCCTCGTCGATGTTCTGCGAGGTGACGCCGAGCTCTTCGGCATTGATCATCGCGTAGAGCGTCCATTTCACGATCATCATCCAGTCGTCGTCGCGCTGGCGCACGACGGGCGCGAGCGGCTCCTTGGAGATCACGTCGGGCAGGATCATGTGGTCGGCGGGCTTGGACAGGTTCAGCCTGAGCGCATAGAGCTGGGAGACGTCGGCGGTGAGCGTATCGCACTTGCCGGTGTCGTAGGCCTTCACCACGTCTTCCAGCTTGTCGAACTTCACCAGCTCATACTTCATGTTGTTGGCTTTGAAGTAGTCGGCGAGGTTGAGCAGCGTGGTGGTGCCCGATTGCACGCAGACCTTGCTGTCGGCGAGGTCGAGCGAGGTCTCCTTGTCGCGGGAGCGCGGCACCATGAAACCTTCGCCGTCGTAATAGGCGACGGCAGGGAAATAGAGATCGTATTCGAGCTCGCGCGATAGGCTCCAGGTGGAGTTGCGCGAGAGGATGTCGACTTTGCGGCTCTGCAATTCCTTGAAGCGCTCGCTGGCATCGAGCGGAATGAACTTCGCCTTGCTCGGATCGTCGAAGATCGCCGACGCGACAGCACGGCAGAAATCGACGTCAAAGCCGGTCCAGTTGCCCTTGTCGTCGGGGATCGAGAAGCCCGGCAGGCCCTTGTTGACGCCGCACAGCACCTCGCCGCGGCGCACGGTGCGCTTCAAGGTGCGGGTGTCGTAGAATTCGTAGGTAATGGCCAGGGCGGCGACCAGCACGGCGACCGCGAGCCCGATCAGCAGGCCGCCTCGAAATGTGCGCATCATGTTGCTCTCTCGAAAAAATCGGGACAAGGAATTCTGGAAAAGGCGGGACGCACGATCCCTAGGAAATTCCAAGCGATCGTGCGCGAACGATAGGCCTAGAGCTCGGGCTTCTGACGGATCACCACCTTGGTGCCGAGAGGAACGCGATCGTAGAGATCGGCGACGTCATTGTTGACCAGGCGGAAACAGCCCGAGGACACCTTGGTGCCGATCGTATCGGGCCGGTTGGTGCCGTGGATGCGGTAGACCGTGTTGCCGAGATACATGGCGCGGGCCCCCAACGGATTGCCGGGGCCGCCGGCCATGAAGCGCGGCAGATAGGGCTGGCGCTGGATCATCTCCGGCGGCGGCGTCCAGTCCGGCCACTCCTTCTTGTTGGTGATCTGCACCAGGCCCTGCCACTGGAAGCCGTCACGGCCAACGCCGATGCCGTAGCGGATCGCACGCCCGCCAGGCTGGATCAGGTAAAGGTGGCGCTCGGCGGTCGAGATGATGATGGTGCCCGGCGGCTCGGTCGTGCGGTAGTACACGACCTGCTTCTGCCATTCCGGATCGAGCTCATAGCTGTCGTCGGCGATCAAGCCCGGCTCGTCGCCGCGATCAGGCTGTTGCGCGAAAGCTTGCGGCGCGGACAGGATCAGGCCCATTGCAGCCAATAATGTCGCCGTCAGGCGACGAAAATCCGTCATTTCAAGCTCTCCCCGCTGCCACAGCGCAAATCGTTCCGAACCATCTGAACTCAGGGGCAGCTTCGTGGCAAGTTCAAGGCGTGCCCGATTGGTATGTCACGAGAATGCTTTGGTTTTTTGACGGGGATCAACACCATGAACAGGGTGGGTTGGCGCGAAAAGCACAGATTGTGCCTCGATGTCGGTGCACTCCCTCCCCCGCGTGCGGGGGAGGGGCGGGGAGAGGCTCAGACCGAGCTCGCGGTTAGGTCAAGTTCGCCAATCGGTCAGATCTGACTGGCCTCCGGCCCGATCCCCAGCCGCCGCACGATCTCGGCGCCCACGGCGCGAGCCTCGTTGCGCGAGCCGATCCTGGGGCTGCGAAACCGCCGTCCCGAGTGGAGGCGAATCACGACGATGCAGTGCTCGTCCTCGGAGCGGCCGCGGCGATCGACCGTGATCGCCTTGATGTCGTGCCCTTCGATTTGATCCACGCGCGGTTGGCCGTTGCCCCAGAGGCGTTCGACACGAATATCGCCCTCGCGGATGATCCAGAACGCGCCGGTGACCAGGTTGGCAAATCGGTAGACGCCGAATGCCGCGATCAGACCCAGCGGCAGCAGCAGGTAATCGATCCATTGGGGCGGCAGGCCACGCCAGAGCCTGTAGGCATAGGGTGCGACACTCAGCGCGACGGCGATCAAGGCCGCGATCCTGAGGTCGCGCTGCGAAAATGGCTCGACCGGATCGCCAAGACGCATCTCGGAATTGCTGGCATCGAGCGGATTGACGGGCGCCTCGACGTCAGGGACGTCGAACTGCGCCGCGATCCGCGCCACGGTGTCATGAACATGGGTCACGTCGGACAGGGGCGGGGAGGTCAGGCGCTCGCCGGAGGCCAGCGTGAAGGCGAGCTGGAAGCGGGCCTTTGCCGTCTTGCTGCCGGGAACCTGCAATCCCGAGATGTCGTCCTTCGCGACGATTCGCGTCTGGAGCTTTCCGAACGGACGCTGCCGTCCGATCAGGATCTCGTCCGGCGTGATGATCCACACCACCGCCGGCGTCAGCATCACCACGCCAACGAAAGCGGCCCCCGCCAGCAGCGCGACCACCGAGATGACGATCTCGAGGGCATCGTGGGTGAACAGCCCCGGCGTGAAGCACAGCGCAACGGCCGCCGCAGAGCCGGCCACGACGAGCCGCTGCGCGATCGAGGAGCCTTCGCGAAGGCGGATGTCGTTGCTGGTGGTCGCGTCGTTCATTGCGGCGGCTGGTTTTGCGTCGCCGCGAACCTCCACGGACGGGTCCGTGGAGTCAAGCAACAACGCTGAGCCGCCGCAATCGGCCTTAGCTGCTGGCGTTGAGCAGCTTGGCCACCGTGCGGTCGATCTCGTCGTAGCGGCCTTCGCCCTCGTGCTGGAACACGATCTTGCCGGTCTGGTCGATCACATATTGCGCCGGCCAATACTGGTTGCGGTAGGCATCCCAGGTCTTGGAGTCATTGTCCTGTGCCACCGGATAGGTGATGCCGTGGCGCTTCAGCGCCGCCTGCACGTTGGAGGCGGAGCGCTCGAACGGGAATTCCGGCGTGTGCACGCCGACCACGACGAGGCCCTTGTCCTTATACTTGGCATAGAGGTCGGTGACGTGCGGCAGCGTGTTGACGCAGTTGACGCAGCCATAGGTCCAGAAGTCGACCAGCACGACCTTGCCGCGGAGATCAGAGATGTTCAGCGGCTTCGAGTTGAACCAGTTGCTGATGCCGGCGAAATCGGGCGCGGTCACCGCCTGGCTCGCGGCCGCGACCTTGACGGCTGGGGGCGTGGCTTCGTCGCAGATGCCGGGGATCACGGCGCCGGTCACAGTGAAGCCGATCAGGGCGGCGGAGACGGCGAGCAGCTTGAAAGTCATGGACGTGTTCTCCGTTGAGAGGTGAGGGATCACAGGCCGATCTGGCCGGTGGGGTAAAAGCCGGTGAGCCACGCCACGATCAGCGTGTCGTATTGGAAGTAGGCGGCAAGCGCGAAGGCGATCACGACCACGCCAAAGCCCTGCTGCAGGCGCGGCGAGATGCGGGACAGGCTGCGCACGCGTGTGGTCGCGGCCTGTCCGCCATAGGCGATCGCCAGCATTGGGATCGCTGCGCCGATCGCATAGGCAACCAGCAGCGTGCCGGCCCAGCCGAGATTCTTCGACGTCGCGACCAGCGTCAGGATCGAGCCGAGCACGGGGCCGGCGCAGGGCGTCCAGACCAGGCCGAGCGTGGTGCCGAGCACGAGGCCGCCAAGCGCGCCCTCGCGCTGTGCGCCGCCCACCGCGCCGAGATTGAGCCAGCCATTGAGCCGGATCGACAGCCATTCGAACGGCGCCGGCCACAGCATCAAAAGGCCAAAGCCGAGCAGCAGGATCGCCGCCGCCTCGCGCAGCACATTCGGATCGAAATCGAACAGTTTCGTCAGCGCGCCGAGCAGCAGCGCCGCCGCCGAGAACGAAATGATGAAGCCGAGCGCGATCAGTGCCGGCCGCGCCCGCGACGAATGCCCGATCGAGGCGCCGAGCAAAATCGGCAGCATCGGCAGCGTGCAGGGTGCGGCGATGGTGAGGATGCCGGCGAGGATAGCGAAGAGAAGCTCGAGCATGGGGCACTCGTGATGGAGGTCACGAGGGCAGTTCGGATGCAGTGGGGCTGTCGTTACGGGGCGTCACACGTTCGTGACAGGCAAGGCGCTGGCCCAGGCGGCAGTGCGCTCCCTCCCCCGCTTGCGGGGGGAGGGTCGGGGAGAGGGTATCTCTACAGCGGGACAATCCCCCAGAGGAAAAAGCCCTCACCCGCCGCACTCTGCGAGTGCGTCGGCCTCTCCCGCAAGCGGGAGAGGCGGGAGCCAGCCGCGCGAGGCGGGCCAAATACAAAACGACCCGGAGGGGGGCATCCCGTCCGGGTCGCTGGAGGTCTTGGGAGGGTTTAACGAAACCGTATGCGATCTTTATAGGGACGAAGTTTTTCCGCCTGATGTTGTGCTTTGTTTCATTTGTTTCGTCGGCGGTAACGCTTTCGTGTCCCGGGATGGGGCCGGAAATCCGGTCCTATCCCATTGAAATCCTTAGGCTTAGGCGGCGAAGCGGTCGACGCCGCAAGTCTTAAGCAAATCGGCGAGTTGCTTGCGGGCGTAGAACATCCGCGTCTTCACCGTGCTCTGGGGGATGCCGATGATCTGTCCGACCTCCTCCACCGACTTCTCATGGTAGTAGACGAGGTTGATGATCTCGCGATGTGCGGGTGACAGCTTCTGGACGCAGGCGCGCAGGATGGCGCTGGTATCGCTGCGGTCGAGCGAGGTCTCCGGCGTGTCGCAATCGTCGGGGATCTGCCGCACGTCTTCCTGGTCGATGTCCTCGAAGCGGCGCTGGCGCATCGCGGTCAGCGCCTTGAAGCGGGCGATCGAGAGCAGCCAGGTCGAGACCTGCGAGCGGCCCTGGAATTGGCCGGCGGTCCGCCACACGTCCAGGAACACCTGGCTGACGAGGTCTTCGGCCGTGGTGGCGTCACGGACGATGCGCAGGATGAAGCGGTAGACCCGCACATTGTGACGGCAATAAAGAATGTGCATGGACGTCCGGTTGCCGTCGGCAATGCTTTCGAGAAGCATGTCGTCCGAGGTCGCCTGGGCAGCAATGATGCTCTGGCTGGCTTGGGCGTTGATGGCGATGACGTTCGGCATTGACCTGGCTCCCCGGTGCGCCGCAACCGAGCGGCGTTTCCTTGGACCAAAGTGTTAATCAGCCAACGTTTCGGGACGTCTGCACGAAAAGGGGAAAATGGTTTCGTGCGCCGCCAAATTGTTTCGTCGCTCGACTTGCGACGAAACATTCGGTGTAAAAAAGCGTGGAATTTCAAGGCTTGGAAAATACGATACCGCAGAATCGGACTGGGAGGAACGAATTTCCGGGGCTTGCGTTTGGGGGCGTTACGCCCATTGCCGTCGTCCCGGGGCGCGCGCAGTGCGTGTCCGCGTGCCCGGCCTACGCCTTCTCGCCCTGCGGCGAGAACAAATAGCCGCCGCCGCGGATGGTGCGGATCACGGCAGGCTTGGTCGGGTCGGGCTCGATCTTGCGGCGGATGCGCATGATGCGCAGGTCGACGGCGCGGTCGAAGGCTTCGGCGTCGCGCGCATTGGCGAGCTCCAGCAGGCGCTCGCGCGACAGCACGCGCTTCGGATTGGCCGCGAACACCTTCAAGAGCCCGAACTCGGACGCGGTCAGCGGATGCTCATTGCCCTCGTCGTCGCGCAGGGCCTGGGCTTCGAGGTCGAGCCACTTTGTCCCAAAGCGCACCAATTGATCCTTGTCCGATTTCGCCGGCGCCGCGTCGCTGCCTGCCGATTTCGCCGGCGTGCTCCGCCGCAGCACCGAGCGGATGCGCGCCATCAATTCCCTGAGCTCGCAGGGCTTTGCGACGTAATCGTCGGCGCCGAGCTCGAGGCCGACGACGCGGTCGATCGGGCTCGCGGTCGCCGTGAGCATGATCACGGGCACGTTGATGCGGCTCTTGAGGTCGCGGATGATCGACAGGCCGTCTTCCTCGGGCATGTTGAGGTCGAGCACGACGAGATCGGGCATGCTGCCGTCGATCGCGGTGCGCAAGGACTTGCCGCCGTCGCACAGCGTCACGGTGAAGCCGTGCATCTTGAGGTAATCGCCGACCATCTCCCGGGCCGGGGCCTCGTCGTCGACGATCATGATGTGCTGGCTTTGTGTCATGTCACACTCAAATCACGGCATTTCGGTCGCGGGCAGGGTGATGGTGAAGGTCGAGCCCTTGCCCGGGCCGTTGCTATCGGCGGTGACCTCGCCGCCATGCATGTCGATAATACGCTTGACGATGGACAACCCAAGCCCCGTCGAGCTCTCGCCTGCCGTCGGTTTTGCGGAGAGCCGCTGGAACCGGCCGAACAGGCGGCCGAGATCCTCCGGCGACAGGCCGGCGCCCTCGTCGCTGACGCGGACGATGGTGTCGTTGCCCTCATGGGTGACCGCGACGGTGATCTTGCCCGCGATCGGCGAATATTTGATGGCGTTGCTGATCAGGTTGTCGATCGCCTCGCGGATGCGGTCGGTGTCGCACATGGTGACGATGTTGGCGGGCGCGCTGACGCTGATCGTCTGCTGCTTGTTGACCGCGAGCGGCTGGTTGGCCTCGGCGACCTCCTTGACCAGCGCCGCGACGTCGACCGGCTCGCGGCGGATGGTGATGTCGAAGGCATCGGCCATCGCGTCCGAGATCAGATGGTCGACCATCGTGGTCAGCCGCTTCGTGGCGTCTCTGATATGATCGACCTGGGCGACCACGCCTGACGACGAGGCGCCGGTCGAGATCAGCTCCTTCAGCATCTCGGTGCGGCCGAGGATGACGCCGAGCGGATTCTTCAGATCATGCGCGACGGTGCCGAGAATCTCGTTCTTGAAGCCGTTGGCGCGCTGCAGCCGCAGCCATTGCGCCGAGAGCCGGCGGTTGGCCTGCATCAGCGCGCGGGTGCGCTGGGCGACGCGGTCTTCCAGCTGGGTGTTGGCGTCCTGGAGTTGCTGATAGAGGATGACGTTGTCGAACGCGATCGAGAGCCGGCTCGAGAAGATCTCGACCAGCGAGCGGTCGGTCTCGGACAGGTCGCGCTCGGACTGCAGCAGCACCACGACCTCGCGGCCCGAGCCGGTGCGCAAATAGATCACGCTGCGGTGGTCGGCGAATTCGTTCTTGCGGCGCTGGAACGCGTCCTCGACCAGCTGGCGCAGATCGGGGTCGAGCGCCTTCGACGAGGTCGTGCCGATGAAGCGGCTGTAGCAGCCGCTGCCGGCGAGCACCGAGAGCTCGGCGTCGACGCCGCCATTGTCGCGCAGCACGAGGATGCCTGCGCAGTCGACATTGAGCAGCGAGGCGAGCTGGGTCAGCACGCCCTCGGCGAGCCGCTGCATCGACTTGAAGTCGTACAGCGTCGAGGCCGCATCGATGATGATCTCGAGCCCGCGCCGCGTCTGCACCATGCGCTCGAGCTGCTGGTAGGAGCGCAGCGCCGCGGTCAGCGAGGTGAACAGCTTGTCGGCGGTGAGCTCGGTCTTGGCCTTGTAGTCGTTGATGTCGTACTGCACGATCACGCGCCGCTCCGGCGCCTGGCCGGGCTGGCCGGTGCGCAGGATGATGCGCACGGTCTCGTTCTTGAGCACGTTGCGGATGTATTCGACGAGCTCCAGGCCCGCGACGTCGGTCTCCATGATGACGTCGAGCAGCACCGCGGCGATGTCGCTGTGCTCCGCCATCAGCTTGCGGCCTTCCGCCGCGGAATGCGCGGAGAGGATTTCGAGCCCCAGGCCGTTCAGGCTGTAGTCCGAGAGCGCAAAACGGGTGCCGTCATGCACGGCCGGATCGTCGTCGATGACGGCGATTTTCCATTTCCGGGCGTCCGTGTCCTCCGACGCGGTACCGGTGTCGTCGATCAGGTGGAGGACATCGTCCTGTTCGGCCATTGAGAAGTCCCGTCACTTTCTGTGCTTTGCGCGCCGCCCTTGGCGATCCGCGGCATGATAATCCGAAAAGTAGTGCCTTGTCCCAGCTTGGATTCCAGCATCATCCGGCCGCCGAGCTGCTGGGTGACAAGGTTATAGACGATATGCAAGCCCAGTCCCGTGCCACCTTCATTGCGGCGGGTGGTAAAGAATGGGTCAAAGGCCTGGCGCTGCACGTCCGGGGTCATGCCGGCCCCGTCGTCGGCGAAGATGATCTCGATATCCTCGGTGCCGCGCGGCCGGGCCGAGATCGTGATGGTGCCCGCGCGGCTGTCGGCGAAGGCGTGGTTGGCGGCATTGAGGAACAGGTTGGTCAGGATCTGGCCATAGGAGCCGGGATAGCCGTCGAGCAGCAGCCCCTCGGGCACGTCGACCTGGAGCGTGATCGGCGAGCGCTTCAGCACGGGCCGCAGGCTCGCGATGATCTGGTCGGTGGCTTCGCTGAGTGAGAACTGCCGCCGCTCGGCGTGGGAGCGGTCGACCGCGACCTGCTTGAACGACTGGATCAGCTCGCCGGCGCGGGTGAGGTTGGCGACCAGCTGCTGCGAGGCATCGCGCGAGGACTGCACGAATTCCTCCAGCTGCGAGCGGCGCAGGCCCCCGTCGCCCCTGAGCTGAGCCTCGAAGATCTCGCTGCGCCTCGCAAAGCTCGAGGCCACCGTCAGGCTGATACCGATCGGGTTGTTGACCTCGTGCGCGACGCCGGCGACGAGGCCGCCGAGGGCCGCGAGCCGTTCGGCGTCGATCAGATTCTGCTGCGCGGTGTTGAGCTCGAGCAGCGCGCTCTCGGCCTTTTCCTTGGACGCGCGCAGCTCGTCCTCGGTCTGGCGCTTGGCAATCGCGTTCTCGCGGAACACCTCCACCGCGCGCGCCATGGCGCCGACCTCGTCGCGCGCGCGTGTGCCCTGCACCTCGCGGCCGAGATCGCCGAGCGTGATCGCGCGCATCGCGGTCATGATCTGTTGCAGCGGCAGCCGGATCGACAGCGCGATCAGCACGCCGGCGGTGAGGATGATGCCGAGGAAGATCACCGCGATCGACAGCACCCGCCGCGAAATATCCGCCAGCGTGCGGTCGAACGTCTCCTGCGCCTTCTGCTCGCGCTGGCGCATCTTGGTCGAGAGATCGTCGATGGCGCCGATCGCTTCGGCCTGGCTGGCGTCGATGGTGTTGCGCAGCAGCTCGGTGCGGTTCGTCAACTGCTCCGACAGTTTTGCAAAACCTTCGCGCAGCGCCGTGGTGCGCGTGGCGAGCTTTTGCAGCGCCATCTTCTGCAAATCGTTGTCGGCGAGATCGATCATGACGGGAATGGTCTTCTCGATCGTCTCGGTGTTGCGGCGCGCATCGTCGGCCGCACCCGGCGACAGCGACAGGTAATAGGAATTGGCCGCGACCAGCATCGCGGTGAAGGCCTCGCGCGACTTGCCGAGCGAGGGCCAGATCAGCGCGTCGCGGTGGCCGGTGGCGCCCTCGATGATGGAATAGAGGCCGGCCATGTCCTTGGCCGGGCCCTGCACCTGCTCCTCATAGGTCTTGGCAATGGTCGCCTGCACGCTGCGCAGCTCGCCGAAGCCGTTGAGGAAGCGGTCGGTGGTGCGCTCCAGCTCCTCGACCGACCCCGACAGCATTGGGTCCTTGGCGGCGCGGTCGGCCAGCGTGCCCAGCACGGCCTCGCGCAGCAGCAGGATCTCGGCAAACAGGTCCGGGCTCGGCTGGTTGATGTAGCGGTGGATCAGGTTCTGCAGCCGCCCGGTCTCGCTCTCGAGCAGTGCCAGGATCCGGTCGGATTCGCGCACCTGCCGTACGTCGTCCCATGCGGAGCTCAGCACCTGCGCGCCGTTCCAGATCATCGCCACCAGCACGATCACCACGGCGGAGTTCAGCGCCGCGATCGAGAGGATACGCCAGCGGATCGGCACCGCCCGCAGCACGCCGACGAGACGCGCGCGCAGCCGCCCGATCGGGCCGGCCGGCCGCTCTGCGCTCTCGCTGGTGCCGGGCGCGATCACGCGGCGTCACTCCACCTTGCGAATGCGTTCGATCAGCGCGGCAGCAGTGGGATCCTGCGCGGCCTTGGCGTAGATCGGCGCCATCGCGTCCTCGAACGGCTTGCGGTCGATATCCCTCGTGACGATGATGCCGGAGGCCTCCGCCTTGCGCTGCGACTGCTCCTCGAGGTCGCGCCATTTCTCGCGCATGTACAGGCTGGAGCGGGCCGCGGCTTCCCTGAAGATGGTCTGGTCCTCGGCCGACAGGCTCCTCCAGGCCTTGAGCGACATCACCAGCACCTCCGGGCTCATCGTGTGCTCGGTGAGGGTGTAGTAGCCGGCGTATTTGTAATGGTCTGTCGTCACGAAGGATGGCCAGTTGTTTTCGGCGCCGTCGATCAGATGGGTCGAGAGCCCCGTCAGCACCTGCCCATAGGGCAGCTCGACCGGCTCGGCGCCGAGCGCGCGGATCATCTCGCTCATCAACTCCGATTGCTGCACCCGGATCCGCAATCCCTTGAGGTCGGCGAGGCTCTTGACCGGACGGACGTTGTTGTAGATCGAGCGTGCCCCGGAATCGTAGAAGGCGAGCCCCACGAAGCCATAGGGCTCGAAGCTGCCGAGGATTTCCTTGCCGATCGGCCCGTCCAGCACCTTCTGCATGTGCTCGATGGACCGGAACAGGAACGGCATGGCGAGCACGTTCATCGCCGGGACGAAATTGCCGATCAGGGCCACATTGGTCCGGTTGAGGTCGATCGCGCCGGCGCGGGTCTGCTCGATCGTCTCTTTCTCCTCGCCGAGCTGGCGGGAGTGAAACACCTTGATCTCGTGCCGGCCGCCGGTGCGCTCAGAGATCAGCGCGCCCATGTAGCGCAGCGCCTGGACGGTCGGGTAATCCTCGGTCTGGGTGTCGGCGGCGCGGAATTCACGCGCAGCGGCGCTCGTCGCGCAGATGGCGAGCAGAAGCGCGACGAAAATCACCCCGGTCCGTGAGAGTTCGGCACGGTTTAACACTGGCACACTCAACCCCTCGGAGATGGAGTCTATGACGGGACCAAAAGGTTCAATGCAATCTAAAGCGTTTTCGAGCGAAGTGGATACCGGTTCGCGTAAAGAAAACGCGTCAAGATGAAGATTCCAGATGGTAAAGGGAAGGCCATCCCGCCCGGTCGGATGATTGTGCGCCGCCGTCCGGCTTCATTCCCGGTTGAAACCGTGAGGAGCGCGCCTTAAGCAGGGTGTGGTCGCCTTTTGCGTCGTCATACGGAAGAGCCATCGTGACTTCAGCATTGCGCCTTTTGCAGGTCGCCGCCGCCACTGCGGCCCTTACATTCACCTTACAAGCGCGCGCCACCACCGACATCGCGCTGTGGCACGCCATGTCGGGCGAGCTCGGCAAGCAGCTCGAGAAGCTCACCTCCGACTTCAACGCCTCGCAGTCGGACTACCGCATCGTGCCTGCCTACAAGGGCAACTACACCGAGACGGTGACATCAGCGATCTTCGCTTTCCGCTCGCGCAGCCAGCCCGCGATCGTCCAGGTCAACGAGGTCGCCACCGCGACCATGAACGCGGCCAAGGGCGCGATCTATCCGGTCTACAGCATGATGCGCGACATGGGCGAGCCGTTCTCGCTCAACGATTATCTCCCGGCGGTCTCCGGCTATTACACCGATGCCACGGGCAATCTGCTGTCCTTCCCGTTCAACTCGTCGACGCCGATCCTCTATTACAACAAGACCATGTTTCGCGACGCCGGCCTCGACCCGGAGACGCCGCCGAAGACGTGGCCAGAGCTTGGGCAGGCCGCAAAGCGCCTGCGCGAGCGCGGCGCCGTGTGCGGCTTCACCACGTCGTGGCCGTCCTGGATCCACATCGAGAATTTCTCGGCGTTTCACAATCTGCCGCTGGCCACGCGCGGGAACGGCTTTGCTGGCCTTGATGCGGAATTGACCATCAACAATCCGGTCGTGGTCAAGCACGTCGCCCAGCTCGCCGAATGGCAGAAGACGAAACTGTTCGACTATAGCGGTCGCGGGCAAGCCGCCGAGCCGCGTTTCCAGAACGGCGAATGCGGCATCTTTATCGGTTCGTCGGCGACGCGCGCCGACATCAAGGCGAATTCGAAGTTCGAGATCGGCTACGGCATGATGCCGTACTGGCCGGACGTGAAGGGCGCGCCGCAGAATTCCATCATCGGCGGCGCCACGCTGTGGGTACTGCGCGACCGGCCGCGCACGGAATACAAGGGCGTGGCGCGGTTCTTCGCCTATTTGTCGCAGCCAGGCGTGCAGGCGGCCTGGCACCAGAACACGGGCTATTTGCCCGTGACCCGCGCCGCCTTCGAGTTGACGCGCGCGCAAGGCTTCTATGAGCGCAATCCGGGCTCGGCGATCTCGTTCGAGGAGATCACGCTGCATCCGCCGACCGAGAATTCGAAGGGCATCAGGCTCGGCTCCTTCAACCTGATCCGTGGCACCATCGAGGAAGAGCTCGAGCAGGCTTTTGCCGGCCACAAGAGCGCGCAAGCCGCGCTCGATGCCGCGGTCGAGCGCGGCAACAAGCTGCTGCGCCAGTTCGAACGCGCCAGCCCGGAGCGGTAATGTTGCGGATGAACTTGGCTGTGGCCGCGAGCACGGTGCGCCCCCTCCCCCGCGCCTTCGGCGCGACCTCTCCCGCAAGCGGGAGAGGTGCACCGTCTTCTTGGCTGGCACCGAAGCCAGAAAAAGTACACTGATGACAATGGCTCCATCGCAAACGTTGCCTCACTTCGCCGACGCGAAAAGCTTTCGCGCCTTTCGCTTCGATCCGTCGCAATGGCTGCCGATCGCGCTCGATATCGCGCGCGGCCACGGCCTCGACATTGCCTCGCCGCATGTCTTTGCAACCGGCACCAATCTCGTCGTGGGGCTTGGCGACCGCCTGATCCTGAAAATCTTCCCGCCGCTGCTGCGCGCGCAATTCGTCTCCGAACGTGGCTCGCTGATGCAGCTCAATGGCCGGCTTGATCTGCCGATCCCAGAGATCGTCGCCGAGGGCGAGCGCGACGGCTGGCCTTATCTCGTCATCACGCTTCTATCGGGCACGCTTGGCTCGGAGGTCTGGCCGCACCTGCCGGAAACGCAGAAACAGCGCGTACTGCGCCAGATCGGCGAGACCATCGCGTCCGTGCAGCGCGCGCCGCTCGGCCCGCTCGCCGGGCTCGAGCCGCCCTGGGACGCGTTCATGCGCGCGCAGATGCGGGGCTGTCGCGACAGGCACACGCGTCTCGGCCTTGCGCCGAAATTCCTTGCTGGCCTCGACGACCTCCTGCGCGACGCGGCGAGGTTGATCCCGATGGACGCGCCGCCGGTGATCCTGATCGGCGAATACATTCCCGAGAATTTCCTGCTCGCCAGCCGCGACGATCAATGGTCGCTCGCCGGCCTGTTCGATTTCGGCGATGTCCGGGCGGGCTGGCGCGATTACGATCTGCTCGGTCCCAGCGCCTTCATGTCGGCGGGCCGGCCGGGCAGGGTGCGCAGCCTGCTCGAAGGTTTTGGCTATACAAATCCCGACTTCGCGCTGAAGCGCCGCCTGATGGCCCTGATGCTGCTGCACCACGCCAGCGACCTCAACAGCCACATCTGCATCGAGGGCTGGCAGGACAAGGCGAATGATCTGGTCGAATTGCAGGAGCTGATCTGGGGGGAATGACGGCCCTTGCCTATTGGTTGTGCTGACTTCAATCGCGGCCTATTAAATAAGCAAAATGTCTTTCTTTGCATGCAATGCCTGGAACTCAAGCCACGGCTTCTCGACCGCGTATTCGACAGTACATCAGGAATATCAACTGTTTACACTTGATTTAACCTCCCGCTAACCCTTGGCACGAACCTTGCGAATCCTGTTCCAACCAGAAACTTCCGTGTTGGAGCAGTCTCATGAAGCGCCGCGATTTCCTTAAATCCGTTTCCGGATTGGCCGCTGGCGCGGCGCTTCCGGCCGCGCCTGATGTCATCACCTCGGCCTATGCCGATGCCCGCTCCGAGACGCTGCTGATCGTCTCCGAGGGCGGCCCCAACAATCTCGACATCCACGGCGTCGGCACCAACGTGCCCGGCTATGAGGTGTCGTGGAATTGCTACGACCGCCTGATCAGCCACGAGATGAAGAGCGGTCCCGGCGGCGTGCCCTATTACGACCGCGACAAGTTCAAGGGCGAGCTCGCCGAAGAGTTCAAGATCGACGATATGTCGGTCACCTTCAAGCTGCGCAAGAACGCCAAATTTCACGACGGCGCGCCTGTGACCGCGAAGGACGTGAAGTGGTCGCTCGACCGCGCCGTCAGCGTCGGCGGCTTCCCGACCTTCCAGATGAGCGCGGGCTCGCTCACCAAGCCGGAGCAGTTCGTCGTGATCGACGACTACACCGTGCGCATCGATTTCCTGAAGAAGGACAGGCTGACGATCCCCGACCTCGCCGTCATCGTGCCCTGCATCGTCAACTCCGAGCTGGTGAAGAAGCATTCCAGCGAGAAGGACCCCTGGGGTCTCGAATATACGAAGCAGCAGACCGCGGGCTCCGGCGCCTACAAGGTGACGAAATGGACTGCCGGCACGGAAGTGGTGATGGAGCGCAACGACGATTGGGTCTGCGGTCCCTTGCCGAAGATCAAGCGCGTGATCTGGCGCATGGTGCCGCAGGCCGGCAACCGCCGCGCGCTGCTGGAGCGCGGGGACGCCGACGTCTCCTACGAGCTGCCGAACAAGGACTTTCAGGAGATGAAGGCGAACGGCAAGCTCAACGTCGTCTCGCTGCCGTTCTCCAACGGCATCCAATATATCGGCATGAACGTCACCAGGCCGCCCTTCGACAATCCGAAGGTGCGCCAGGCGGTCGCCTATGCGCTGCCCTATCAGAAGATCATGGACGCGGTGATGTTCGGGCTGGCGAACCCGATGTTCGGCGCGCCTGCGGACAAGCCGACCGAAGTCGCCTGGCCGCAGCCGCACAAATACAACACCGACATGGACAAGGCGAAGGCGCTGATGGCGGAAGCGGGGCTCGCGGGCGGCTTCGAGACCACGATCTCGTTTGATCTCAATTTCGCCGGCGTCAACGAGCCGCTCTGCGTGCTGGTGCAGGAGAGTCTGGCGCAGATCGGCATCAAGACCACCATCAACAAGGTGCCCGGCGCCAACTGGCGCACCGAATTGAACAAGAAGGAGATGCCGCTCTTCACCAACGTGTTCTCGGGCTGGCTCGATTACCCCGAATACTTCTTCTACTGGTGCTATCACGGCAACAATTCCGTCTTCAACACCATGAGCTACAAGTCGGCGGAGATGGACAAGCTGATCGACGGCGCGCGCACCGCGGCCGCATCAGGCGACAAGGCAGCTTACGATGCCGACGTGAAGGGCTTTGTCGATCTCGCCTTCACCGACATCCCGCGCATCCCGCTGTATCAACCCTTCGTCAACGTCGCGATGCAGAAGAACATCAGCGGTTACCAGTATTGGTTCCACCGCAGGCTCGACTATCGCGCGATGGCGAAGGGGTGAAGGATCATGCTGATCGTCAGCGACGCATCGGCATCGGCAGTGGGCTCCCTCTCCCGCTTGCGGGAGAGGGTTGGGGAGAGGGTGTCTCCGCGTTGGGATCGCCAGGGATTACGGGGGATGTCCCTAGGTAGTGAGAGCCCTCACCCGCCACGCTCGGGACGATGCTTTCGCATCGCCCGGGGCGCGTCGGCCTCTCCCGCAAGCGGGAGAGGCGAAGCAAGCCCGCGCAGGAGCGCCCCATGCTGACCATGATCGGCAAGCGCCTGATGTTTGCGATTCCCTCGCTCATCGGCGTCGTCATCGTGACCTTCCTGCTGACGCGCGCGCTGCCGGGTGATCCGGCCGCGTATTTCGCGGGTCCCGCCGCGACCAAGGAAGCGGTCGAGCAGGTCAGGAAGAAGCTCGGCCTCGATAAGCCGCTGATCGAGCAGTTCTTCCGCTACACCAACGATCTTGCGCATGGCGATTTCGGCAATTCGCTCACCACGGGACAGCCGGTCGCGACCGAGATCCGCAATCGCCTGCCGGCCTCGGCCGAGCTGACATTGCTCGGCCTCATCGTCTCCATCGTCATCGCCATTCCGCTCGGCGTGCTGGCGGCGACGCGGCCGGGATCATGGGTCGATCACTTATGTCGCATCACGACGACAGCCGGCGTCTCACTGCCGGTGTTCTTCACCGGCCTGGTGTTGGTCTACTTCTTTTACTTCCAGCTCGGCTGGTCGCCCGCGCCGCTCGGCCGGCTCGACGTCTTCTACAGCGCGCCGCCGACGGTCACCGGATTCTACCTGATCGACACGCTGCTCGCACGCGACTTCGAGGCGTTCCGCTCGGCGCTGAGCCAGCTCATCCTGCCGGCGACGACGCTTGCGATCTTCTCGCTGGCGCCGATCGCCCGCATGACCCGCGCCTCGATGCTGGCGGTGCTGGCGTCCGAATTCGTCCGCACCGCGCGCGCCAGCGGCCTGTCGCCGACGACCGTCATCGTCACCTACGCCTTCCGCAACGCGATGCTGCCCGTGATCACCACGCTCAGCATGGTGTTCTCGTTCCTGTTAGGGGCCAACGTGCTGGTGGAAAAAGTCTTCGCCTGGCCCGGCATCGGCTCTTACGCGGTGGAAGCGCTGATCTCATCGGACTTCGCGCCGGTGCAGGGCTTTGTCCTCACCATGGCGGTGATGTACGTGCTGCTCAATCTCGTGATCGATATCTTGTACGGCGTGATCGATCCGCGTGTCAGGCTGGAGGGCTAAACCATGAGCTCCGTTGCGCCAGCCGTTGAACCCGTCGGTCCCGCGCGTACCTCGGGACTATCCGCGATCCTCGAACAGACCCGCTATGTGCTGAGCGAGAACAAGGTCACGGGTTTTGCTTTCGCGCTGCTGATCCTGATCCTGATCGCGGCGATCTTCGGCCCCTATGTGGTGCCCTACGATCCGCTCGCCTCCGACACGGCGGCGGCGCTGAAGCCACCGTCGGCCGCGCACTGGTTCGGCACCGATCAGCTCGGGCGCGACATCTTCAGCCGCGTCGTGGTGGCGACGCGGCTCGATACCTTCATCGCGGTCGCCTCCGTCGTGCTGGTGTTCCTGATGGGCGGCCTTGCCGGCATCGCCGCCGGCTATTTCGGCGGCTGGACCGATCGCATCGTCGGCCGCATCGCCGACACCATCATGGCCTTCCCGCTGTTCGTGCTGGCGATGGGCATCGTCGCCGCGCTCGGCAACACCGTGCAGAACATCATTCTCGCCACCGCCATCGTGAACTTCCCGCTCTACGCCCGCGTCGCGCGCGCGGAGGCCAATGTCCGCCGCAACGCCGGCTTCGTGCAGGCCGCGCGGCTGTCAGGCAACGGCGAATTCCGCATCCTCCTGGTGCATATCCTGCCGAACATCATGCCGATCATGATCGTGCAGATGTCGCTGACCATGGGCTACGCCATCCTCAATGCCGCCGGCCTCTCCTTCATCGGCCTCGGCGTTCGCCCGCCGACCGCCGAATGGGGCATCATGGTCGCCGAGGGCGCGGGCTTCATGGTCTCGGGCGAATGGTGGATCGCGCTGTTCCCCGGCCTTGCGCTGATGATCGCCGTGTTCTGCTTCAACCTGCTCGGCGACGGCCTCCGCGACATCGTCGATCCGCAGCGGAGGACGTGATGGATCGGCAGAAATTCGCCAATGATTTCAGTGCCGCCTCTACTGTGCATGGGGTTGTTTTCGCGCCTGTGAGCGACCGGAGGCATTCGTGACCGCCCAGCCGCTGCTCGACGTCCAGGATCTCACCGTCGAATTCACCACCCGCCGCGGCATCGTCAAGGCCGTGCAGCACGTCAACATCTCCGTCGCCAAGGGCGAGACGCTCGCCATCGTCGGCGAGTCCGGCTCCGGCAAGTCGGTGACCTCCTACGCGGTGATGCGCATCCTCGACCGCGCCGGCAAGATCGCCGAAGGATCGGTGATGTTCTCCGGCATCGACGTGAAGGCCGCGAGCGAAGCCCAGATGCGCGATCTGCGCGGCCGCGAAGTCTCGATGATCTTCCAGAACCCGCGCGCCGCGCTCAACCCGATCCGCAAGGTGGGCGACCAGATCGAGGACGTCTTGCGCACCCATGTGCAGCAGGCCCAGGTTGCCGATCACGGCGAGAGGGCGATCGAGGCGCTGGAGCAGGTCAAGATCGCCCGCCCGCGCGAGCGCTACCACGCTTATCCGTTCGAGCTGTCGGGCGGCATGTGCCAGCGCGTCGTCATCGCGCTGGCGCTCGCCTGCAATCCGCAGCTGCTGATCGCCGACGAGCCGACCACCGGGTTGGACGTCACCACGCAAAAGGCGGTGATGGACCTGATCGTCGAGCTGACGAAGCGCAAGGCGATGTCGACCATCCTGATCACCCACGATCTGGGCTTGGCGGCCGCCTATTGCGACCGCGTCGTGGTGATGGAGAAGGGTCGCGTCGTCGAGACCGCCAAGGCCGCCGACATCTTCGCGAGCCCGCAGCACCCCTACACCAAGAAACTGATGCGCGCGACGCCGCGGCTCGGGGTGTCGCTGAGAGACCTGCTGCCGGAGGAGGAGGGTGCGATACTCGCCGCCCCCGCGGAGCCAGCACCATCCGCCGCCGCGGAGAGCCAAAAGCCTCTCCTGCTCATCGAAAAGCTGGTGAAAGAATATCCCCGCCAGGGCGCCACCGCCACGCTCGGAAAACTGTTCGGCCGCAAGCCGCCCGTTGAGCCGGACATGTTCCGCGCCGTCGACGGCATCAGCTTCGCGATCGGCCATGGCGAGAGCGTCGGCCTGGTCGGCGAATCCGGCTGCGGCAAATCGACCACGTCGATGATGGTGATGCGCCTCCTGGACCAGACTTCCGGCCTGATCCAGTTCGACGGCGAGGACATCGGCGGTATTCAGCCTGCCAGCTTCGCCCGGCTGCCGCAGCGCAGCCGTATCCAGATGGTGTTCCAGGATCCGACCGACAGTCTCAACCCGCGCTTCACCGCCGCGCGCGCCATCGCCGATCCCATCATTCAGCTCGGCGATATCAGGGGCCGCGACGCGCTTCGCGCCCGCTGCGAGGAACTGGCCACCATGGTCGGCCTGCCGCACAATCTGCTCGATCGTTTTCCGCACCAGCTGTCCGGCGGCCAGAAGGCCCGCGTCGGCATCGCCCGCGCCATCGCGCTGCATCCGAAGCTGGTCATCCTGGACGAGCCGACCGCGGCGCTGGACGTCTCGGTGCAGGCGGTTGTCCTGAACCTGCTCCAGGACCTGAAGGCGCGGCTAGGTATGAGCTATCTGTTCGTTTCGCATGATTTGAATGTAGTGCGCTTGTTGTGCGATCGTGTCATTGTGATGCGGGCGGGGCGGATCGTCGAAGAGGGCGCTTCCGAGCAGGTCTTGAGCGATCCGCAGGACGACTACACCAAGGAGCTGCTGACGGCGATCCCGCATCCGCCGCTGCAGATACACTGAGAGACTATTTGGGAGCGTGATGGCCGAGCCGCTGGACGATTATATCGACGCCGTATCGAAAGCGCTGGCGCTGCCGGTCGAGGAAGCCTGGAGGCCTGCGGTGCGCGCCAATCTCGAGGTGTCGCTGCGGCTTGGCCGCATGGTCGACGAATTCGCGCTGCCGGACGAGACCGAGCCGGCGCCGATCTTCACGGCCTGATGCTGCCATGACCTCCAAGCCAGAGATGACGGCCGCCGAGATTGCGAGCGCGGTCGCAGCCCGCAAGATGTCCGCAATCGATGCGACTGAATCGGCTCTTACCCGCATCAAGCAGCGCGACACCACCCTCAACGCCTTCACCGACGTCACCGCCGATCGCGCGCGCGAGAGAGCGAAAGCCATCGATGCCGACATCGCGGTCGGCAAGACCGTCGGCCCGCTCGCCGGCGTGCCCTTCGCGGTGAAGAATCTGTTCGACGTCGCAGGCCTGGCGACGCGGGCCGGCTCGAAGATCAACCGCGATCTCGCACCCGCCGGGCGCGACGCGACGCTGATCGAGCGGATGGAGGCCGCCGGGGCTGTGCTGGTCGGCGCACTCAACATGGGCGAATACGCCTACGACTTCACCGGCGAGAACATCCATGACGGTCCCTCACGCAATCCGCATGACACCACGCGGATGAGCGGCGGCTCCTCCGGCGGCTCGGGCAGCGCCGTCGGCAGTGCATTGGTGCCGATCGCGCTCGGTTCCGACACCAACGGCTCGATCCGCGTGCCGGCTTCCTTCTGCGGCATCTTTGGCCTCAAGCCGACCTATGGCCGGCTGTCGCGCGCGCGCTCGTTCCCGTTCGTCGCGAGCCTCGACCATCTCGGCCCGTTCGCACGTTCCGTCACCGACCTCGCGCTTGCCTATGACGCCATGCAGGGCCCGGATGCCGACGATGGCGCTTGCACGACGCGTGGGTTGGAGCCGACGCTGCCGCTGCTCGCCAATCCGGTCTCGGATCTGCGCATCGCAATCGCCGGCGGGCACTTCCAGACGAACGTGTTCCCGGAAGCCGTCGAGGCGGTCAGCCGTGTCGCCAAGGCACTCAACGCGACCAAGGTGGTCGACGTGCCCGAAGCCTCGCGCGCTCGCGCGGCGGCCTACGTCATCACCACCACCGAAGGTGCCTCGCTGCATCTCGATCGCCTGCGCAAGCGCCCGAACGATTTCGATCCGGCCGTACGCGACCGGCTGATCGCCGGCGCGATGGTGCCGGCGGCGCTGGTCGATCGTGCGCAAAAATTCCGCCGCTGGTATCGCGCGCAGCTTGCCGAGATATTCAGGTCCGTCGACGTGCTGCTCGCGCCGGCAACGCCCTGCACGGCGCCGAAGCTCGGCCAGGTCAATTTCAATCTCGACGGCGTCGAGCTGCCGGTGCGTGCCAATATCGGCATCCACACCCAGCCGATCTCCTTCATCGGTCTGCCGGTGGTCGCGGTGCCCGTGCCGCTCGAGCCGATGCCGATCGGCGTGCAGATCATCTGCGCGCCCTGGCGCGAAGACATCGCGCTCCGCGTCGCGTACGCATTGGAAAAGATGGGCGTGGTTGCCGCGCCAGCCCCAAGGGGACTTTAAGAGGATTTTGAGATGGAGATCGATCTCGCCGACGTGATCGCGGAAGTCAGAGCCGCGTTCGAGCGTTATGAGCAGGCCCTCGTCAGCAACGACGTCGCCGTGCTCGGTGAACTCTTCCGCAACGATCCCCGCACGCTGCGCTATGGCATCGGTGAGAACCTCTATGGCTATGAGGCAATCTCCGGCTTCCGCGCCGGCCGGTCGCCGGTCGGCCTTAACCGTCGCAGGGCGAAGACGGTGATATCGAGCTATGGCCGCGACACGGCGGTGGCCTCCACCCTGTTCTATCGCGACACGGCCCCCGGCAAGGTCGGCCGCCAGATGCAGACCTGGATTCGCTTCCCGGAGGGCTGGCGCGTCGTCGCGGCCCATGTCAGCATCATCGACGAGTCGAAAGAGACCTGACCGTATGACGCTTGACGATTTTCCGCCCGGGACACTGCCGGCCGAACCGGTGGTGCCGCGCGTCGACCGTGCCTCGCCGTCGGTGCAGAAGGTCACGCGCGCGGAGGAGCTGCGTCTCCAGCTCGCCGACGAGATCGTGCGGGGAACTCTGGCCCCTGGCGCGCCGCTGGACGAGACCGACATCGCACGGCGCTTCAGCGTGTCGCGCACTCCGGTGCGCGAAGCGCTGCGTCAGTTGGTCACGAGCGGCCTGGTCGAGGCGCGCCCCCACCGCGGTGCGGTCGTCGCCCAGCCCTCGATCGAGCGTCTCAAGAGCATGTTCGAGGCGATGGCGGAGCTGGAGGCATTGTGTGCCGGCCTTGCGGCCGAACGTATGTCGGCCTCCGAGCGTCACGGTTTGGAGGCAATCCATGAGGAGTTGCGCGTGCTCAGCTACGCCGGCAATCCCGATCGCTTCCACGAGGTCAATGAACGCTTCCACAACGCGATCTATGCGGGCTCGCAGAACGGCTACATCGCCGAGATCACGCTGGCGACCCGCGTCCGCGTGCAGCCGTTCCGCCGCGCCCAGTTTCGCAATCTTGGCCGTCTCGCCAAGTCACAAGCCGAGCACGACCGCGTCGTCGTCGCCATCATGCGCGGTGACAAGCAGGGCGCCGCGGCCGCGATGCGCGCTCATATCGAGCTGGTGCGCGGGGAGTATGAGATTTACGCGGTGTCGGTGTAGGGCACGCCTATGTCGTGGCGGCTTCCTTCATATACGCGCGCCATCCCCCATACACCGTGATGTCGCGCGCCTCGCCCAGCGCCTCCGGCTCGACGAGAAACCCTTTCACGCTACGACCATCCGCCAGCCGAATCGTTCCGATCGCCATCGGCGCCGGAATCGCATTCACGAACTGGCCGAACGCGGACGACGAGAGCGACCAGATCTCGAGCTCGATCGATGCGCCCTTGCCGGCTTCGACGCGCAACATGCCGGGCTTCGGCGGCGTGGTCGGAAGCGCATAGAGCTTGTAGTCGGGCGCAGTCCTGGTCGCCTCGATCAGCCTCGCATTCAGCGCCTTCAATTCCCCGTTCAGCGCCATGCCGGAGAGATGTGCGCCGACGACGGCGATCGGAATTTCGTCGCTGCTGTTTCCGGGAAGGGCAGCAAGCGGTGCCTGCGCCACGCCCTTGGCGCCAACGGTCAGCTTGGTATCCGCATGGAAGACGCGGCCGATGCTCGCAAGCATCCCATCGCGTCCTGCAGGCGCCAGCAGCGTGATGCCGAACGGGATGCCGTCCGTGCGCATCGACGCCGGCACAGCGAGGCCGCAGAGATCGAGCAGGTTGACGAAATTGGTGTAGGTGCCGAGCCGGCTGTTGAGCTCGATCGGATTGGCCAGCACCTGCGCGGTCGTATAGGCCGTCGGCGCCGTCGGCAGCACCAGCGCATCGATGTTGGCGAACGCGCGCTCGGCGATCTTGCGCAGGCCTTGCAGGCGATAAAGCGCGGAGAAGGTCTCGGCTGCCGTCAGCCGCGCGCCGGCCGCGGTGATCTCGCGCGTCACCGGATGGATCGAGTCGGGTGCGGAGGCCAGCAGATTCTTGATCACGAGATAGCGCTCGGCGACCCACGGGCCCTCATAGAGCAGCCGCGCCGTCTCGTAGAACGGCTCGAGATCGAACTCGACCAGCGTTGCCCCAAGTGCGGACCAGCGCTTCAGCGCATCTGCGTAGGCGGCTTCCGATTTCTTGTCGCCGAAGAAGATCAGCTGCCCGTTGCGAGGCACGCCGAGGCGCAGCTTCGCAGGGAAGGGGATGGTCGGCTCAAGTGGCCGGTCGCGCGAGAACGGATCTGCCTGATCGGGGCCTGATATCACCGAGAGCGCGAGCGCGGCATCGTCGACCGTCAGCGCGAACACCGAGATGCAGTCGAGCGTGCGGCAGGCCGGCACCAGGCCGGCGGTCGAGATCATGCCGAGGCTCGGCTTCAGCCCGACGATGTTGTTGAGCATTGCCGGCACACGGCCGCTGCCGGCGGTGTCGGTGCCGAGCGACAACGGCACCAGTCCCGCGCCGACCGCGACAGCCGAGCCCGAGCTCGAGCCGCCGGGAATGAGATCCTCGCGGATCGAATTCTTCGGGATGCCATAGGGCGAGCGCACGCCGACGAGGCCCGTGGCGAACTGGTCGAGATTGGTCTTGCCGATGATGATCGCGCCCGCCGCGCGCAGCCGCTCCACCGCGGTCGAGTCATGGGTCGGCGTGTAGGAGAAAGCCGGACAGGCCGCCGTGGTCGGAAATCCGAGTGCGTCGATATTGTCCTTCACCGCGACGGGAATGCCATAGAGCGGCAAGCTGGCGGCATCCGCGCGC
This sequence comes from Bradyrhizobium guangzhouense, assembly GCF_004114955.1. Taxonomy (NCBI): domain Bacteria; kingdom Pseudomonadati; phylum Pseudomonadota; class Alphaproteobacteria; order Hyphomicrobiales; family Nitrobacteraceae; genus Bradyrhizobium; species Bradyrhizobium guangzhouense. The sequence continues at coordinate 6,947,213 of NZ_CP030053.1, read as the reverse complement.
GCCGCAAGCTTTTCGGCCTCGGCGATCGCGTCCTTCTCGTCGCGCAGGCTGATGAAGACGGCGGGATCGTTGCGCTCGCGGATGCGCTGATACGTGCGCGCGATCGTCTGCGCCGGCGTGAGCGTGCCGGCGCGATGCGCGGCCACAATCGCGGCGATCGTTTCAGGCTGCTCAGCCCCTAGTTCAGCCCCCATGGCGTCAAAACTCCGGCAACATGTCTTCACCCGGAATGAAGCAAGCGATGTGCCATTGTGTACATTATCCGGGCAGCACGGCCGCTCCGGATCTTACAGCAAGATCAGCCGCTTGGGAGCAATGCTGATGAGCGAGCAGGCTGTTGCAGCGACGCCCGGCTCAGGGCATTTGCCCAAATCATGTGCAGCCAGTGTCAGGTAAAGCCAGCGAGGATCTGAAGCAGGCGCTCCCGGTTGGCCTTGCCGAGCTTCTGCTCGACATGCCGTTCGTGCTCGGCGGCGAGGCGCTTGAATTTTGCCAGCGCTGTCTCGCCCTGCGTGGTGAGGTGGAGCGCGTGCGAGCGCCGGTCCGATTTCGATTTGATCCGCTTCACCAGCTTCCGTTCTTCAAGGCTATCGAGCAGATGCACCAGCCGGGCGCGCTCGATGCCGAGGCGCTTTGCCACCGCCATCTGCGAGAGCCCCGGATTGGCGCCGATCAAAGTCAGCACCGAATATTGCGTCGGCCTGATATCGACCTCTTCAAGCGTCTTGATGAAGTCCTGAAAGATCCAGATCTGGAAGCGCCGCACCGCGTAGCCGGCGTGGCCAACCAGCGTATCGAGGCCGATCTCATCCGCGTCGATCCGTCGCGCCGCGCCGTTGCCGGCGCGTCTGCGGTGAGGGGTCTGGCCTGCGCCGGTTGTCACGTGGGATCTCCTGCCGCGCGACCTTAACGCCTCGGCGGCTCCAACGGAAGATTGTTGTTGACGACAACAATTGTCATGCCCGACATTATCGGCAAAGCAGCCCGGAACGAGGTTGCGGCCGATCCCTGTTACGGGCGAGGAGGAAAACATGACGTCGGCCCCACGCGGTGACGCTTCGAGCCTGTTCGCAACGCCCAAGACAGTCGCGGAGCATCGCGCCGACGGCAGCGTCGTGCTGCGCTCGCCCGAGCCCCTGCGCGATAGCGCGCGTTGTATCGGCGACTGGCTGGAACGATGGGCGCGGCAAACACCGGACAGGACATTCCTCGCGGAGCGCGACAGTGCCGACACGCCGTGGGCCACCGTGACTTACGCGGGTGCCTTGCGGCGGGTTCGCGCGGCGGCCTCGTGGATTTTGGCGCAAGAGCTGAGCGCGGAGCGTCCCCTTGTCATTCTCTCCGACAATGGCATTGACCATGCGCTGCTCGCGCTCGCGGCTCAGCATGTCGGCGTGCCCTCGGCCGCAATCTCGCCGGCCTATTCGCTGATGTCGAGGGATTTCGACAAGCTGAAAAGCATGATCGCGCTGCTCGAGCCCGGCGCGATCTATGTTTCCGCCACAAAGCCGTTCGCGGCAGCCCTCGCTGCGATCAAGCCGTTGCATACGGCGCAGATCATTAGTGGCGTCGCTGGCGACGCTGATGCGCTCGCTTTCCGTGCCATCGCTGCGACGGCCGAGACGCCTGACGTTGCAAGGGCCTTCGCTGCCGTGACCCCGGATACGATCGCAAAATTCCTGTTCACTTCGGGTTCGACCGGCACGCCGAAGGCCGTCATCAACACCCAGCGCATGCTGACATCGAGCCAGCAGGCCAAGGCGCAGACCTGGACCTTTCTTGAACACGGCGATGATCTTGTCATCCTCGACTGGCTGCCCTGGAGCCACACGTTCGGCGCCAACCACAATTTCAATCTCGTGCTGCGCAACGGCGGCTCGCTCTATATCGACGGCGGCAAGCCCGCGCCCGGCCTCTTCTCAACGTCGCTCGCCAATCTGAAAAGCGTGATGCCGACGGTCTATTTCAACGTGCCGCGTGGCTTTGACATGCTGATCGCGGCGCTGCGTGGCGACGAGGAGCTGCGCCGGCGTTTCTTTCGCGAGGTGAAGTTCGCCTTCTACGCCGGTGCCGCCTTGCCGCAGAATCTCTGGGACGCGCTGGAGCAGCTCTCCATCGAAACCATTGGCCGTGCGCTACCGATGGTCTCGGCCTGGGGCTCGACGGAAACCTCGCCGCTGGCGACCGATTGTCATTTCCTCGCGGAGCGTTCCGGCAATATCGGCGTGCCGATTCCTGGTACGGAGTTGAAGCTCGTGACCTCCGGCGACAAGCTGGAGGTGCGGGTGCGTGGCCCCAACGTCACGCCTGGCTATTGGAAAGCGCCGGAGCTGACAAAGCAGGCGTTTGACGAGGAGGGCTTCTATCTCATAGGCGACGCCGTGAAGCTTGCGGATCCGAAGCGGCCCGAACGTGGCTTGTTCTTTGACGGCCGTGTCGCCGAGGATTTCAAGCTCAACTCCGGCACCTGGGTCAGCGTCGGCACGTTGCGCGTCGCCGGCATCGCCGCGCTGGCGCCGCTGGCTCAGGATATCGTCGTCAGCGGCCATGGCGGCGACGAGGTGCGCTTCCTGGTGTTCCCGAATATCGCCGCGTGCCGGGCTCATGCTGGCCTGCCGGACACTGCTGATGTGAGCGACCTGCTGGCGCATGACAGGGTCCGGTCTACGATCGCGCAAGGCTTGGCCAAACTGAAGCAGCAGAGCGCCAATTCCTCCGGACACGCGACGCGCGCGCTGCTGCTCACCGAGCCGCCGTCGGTCGATGGCGGCGAGATCACCGATAAAGGTTACATCAACCAGCGTGCCGTGCTGACGCGGCGCGCCGACGCCGTGGCGCGGTTGAACGACCATGCGTCGGCGGAGTGGATCGCCTGCGGCTAGCGGAGCCGAATACCGATTGGCTGCGTGCTGCGGCTTGGCGTCTCTCTATGCGGATGATGCTTCGCGTCGCCGGTACATGCCGCGGTGCGGCGGCACTTGCCAAAATAGGAAATGGAGGTAATGATTATAACATATAACTAAATAGGGAGGTCTGCATGAGGACTGGCTTGATATCGACCGCCGCGCTGGCCGCGCTTCTGGGATCGACCGCCTTGGCTCGCGCCGACGGCGAAGCCTGCTCGCCGGTCACAACGGCTTCGCTCGGCATCTCCGGCATCGAGATCACCGGATCCAAAACGCAGGACGCCGCTAACGGTCTTCCCAAGCATTGCATTTTGACGGGGCTCGCCAACCGGCGCACCGGAGCCGACGGGAAGCAGTATGCCATCGGGTTCGAATTGCGATTGCCGGCCGAGTGGAACGGCCGCTTCCTGCATCAGGTCAATGGCGGCAACGACGGCGTCGTCGTGCCCGCTCTTGGCAGCCTGCCCGAGGGCTCGGCCTCCGGTGGCTCAGTGCCATTGACGCGCGGCTTTGCCGTGCTGTCGTCGGACAGTGGCCATTCCGGATCGGACCCCGCGAACAAATCGCTGGGCCTGACCGCGGGAGCGGCGTTCGGCCTCGATCCACAGGCGCGGCGCGACTATGGCTATGCCGCCGACATGACGCTATCGCCGGTCGCAAAGCAGATCATCGCCCTGCATTACGGACGCAAGCCGGATCGCTCCTATATGGCGGGATGCTCGAACGGCGGGCGTCACGCCATGGTCGCGGCTTCGCGCATGCCGGAAAATTACGACGGCTTCCTCGTCGGCAATCCTGGCTTCGACCTGCCGCGCGCTGCGATCCAGCATGCCTGGGACGTGCAGGCCTTTCTGAAAGCTGATCCTGATCTGCGCAAATCCATCACCAAGGAGGACGCCCAGCTCGTTTCCTCGCGCATTACGGAGGCCTGCGATGCGCTCGACGGCGTCAAGGATGGGCTGACGGCCAATCTCGCCGCCTGTCAGAAGGCGTTCGATCTCAAGAGCCTGGTCTGCGCGCCGGGGCAGAACAGCGCCTGTTTGTCCGAAGCCAAGGTCGACGCCCTGAAGATGAGCCTCGCTGGACCGAAGAATTCGAAAGGTGAGGCGCTCTATTCCGACTGGCCGCTCGATGGTGGCATCGGCACCGGCAATTGGCGCACCTGGAAGGTCGAGAGCCCCGTCGCGCCCTGGAACAATTACCCGATCATCGCCACCATGGGTGCAGCTTCGCTGAACTATATCTTCTCGACGCCCCCGGTCGCGGTCGAGGGCAGCAACGAGAAGCTGGTCGAGGCACTGAAGGCCTATGATTTCGACAAGGACGCACCAAAGATTTTCACCAAGGACGCGACCTTCACGGAATCGGCCATGGACTTCATGACGCCGCCCGACGTCGATGATCCAAAGCTCGCATCGCTCCAGAAGTCTGGCGGGAAGATGCTGATCTATCACGGCCAGGCCGATCCGGTGTTCTCGGTGAACGACACCATCCGCTGGTACGACCGGCTGGACAAGAACCTGCAGGGGCACGCCGACGGCGTCGCGCGCTTGTTTACGATTCCGGGCGAAACGCACTGCGGTGGCGGCGTCACCCTCGACAAGTTCGATGCACTGACCGCGCTGATTGACTGGGTGGAGAAAGGCAAGGCACCCGAGCGCATCATCGCGTCGGCCAATCCCGCCAACAAGGAAGTCCCTGCGTCCTGGAGTCCGGGCCGCACGCGGCCGCTATGTCCGTATCCGAGCTACGCCGCGTATTCCGGGCAGGGCGACAGCGAGGATGCGGCGAATTTCGTCTGCAAGACGCCGTAGCTCGTCGTGCCGTCGGCAGGCGCTTGCCCCAACCCAGTGCGGCGCATAGCGCCGCGCTGCAGAGCCGGGGCCACGGTTCTGGGTCCCGGCTCTGCGTCACGTCATTTCATGCCGCGCCGCGTCCAGGACACGAGAACCTTCTTACACCACCTTGCTGCTCCCCTGCGTGATCAGCCGGGCCGCGCGCTGGTCTCGCGCGTAGATCCACAGCCAGCTCAGCGCGACGCTGAGGCGATGGCGGAGGCCGATCAGGAAGTAGATGTGGGCGACGCCCCAGATCCACCACGCGATGGTGCCGCGCAGCTTGACCTTGCCGAAATCGATCACCGCGAGCCGCTTGCCGATCTGTGCGAGGCTGCCGGCGTGCTTGTAGCGGAACGGGCCGGTCGGCGCGCCCTGCAGCCGCGCCTTGATGGTCGCCGCGACATGCTTGCCCTGCTGCTTCGCCGCCGGGGCGATGCCCGGCACGGGCTTGCCGTCCCACGCGTTGATGTTGATGGTGTCGCCGATCGCAAAGATTTCGGGATGGCCGGGAATGGTGAGATCGCCCTCGACCTGCACGCGCCCGGCACGATCGCTTGGTGCGCCCAGCCATTCGGCGGCGGGCGAGGCACGGACGCCAGCGGCCCAGATCCGGGTCTTGGCATTCAACAACTGACCGCCGAATACCACGCCCTCGCGGTTGATCTCGGTGACGGCCTGCCCCAGCACGACCTCGACGCCGATCTTCTCCAGCGAGGCTTGCGCGTAAGCCGACAGGTCGTCCGGAAAGCCTGCCAGCACGCGGGGGCCGGCCTCGATCAGCACGACGCGCGCCTTGGTGGTGTCGATGTTGCGGAAGTCGCCGGGCAGGGTGTGGTGCGCCATCTCGGCGATGGTGCCGGCGAGTTCGACGCCGGTCGGGCCGGCGCCGACGATCACGAAGGTCAGACGGGCAGCGCGCTTCGCGGGATCAGTCTCGCGCTCGGCACGTTCGAACGCCACCAGGATGTGACGACGCAACGTGGTCGCGTCTTCCAGCGTCTTCAGTCCCGGCGCCCAATTCTCCCACTCGTCATGGCCGAAATAGGCGTGACGCGCGCCGGTGGCGAGCACCAGCGTGTCGTAGGGCACCTCGCTGCCGTCATCGATCAGCACGCATCGGCGTGCCGCATCGACGCCGCTCACCGTTGCAAACAGCGTCGTCACCTCGCGCCGGTCGCGCATGAGATGACGGATCGGCCAGGCGATCTCGCTGGTCGCGAGCGAGGCGGTCGCGACCTGGTAAAGCAGCGGTTGAAACAGGTGATGGTTGCGGCGGTCGATCAGCGTGATCTCGACCGGTGCACCGGCAAGCCGGTAGGTCGTCTCCAGCCCGCCGAAGCCGGCGCCGACGATGACGACGCGATGGGGATTTGCGGCCATGGTGCACCCTCGAATCTCTCGCTGTTTCATTCCCTCATTTAAGAGCGGATTGGGCGCCGTGGTCCAATAGCCGTCATCAATGATGGAATTGGCGTGGCGTATCGATAGTCCCCGCGGAAGTACCGCAGATCCCGGACCGGCCCTGGGCCGGCCTCGGGCAAAGCAGGTAGAATTATATTTCTTGCCATCTCCGATTGGGGCGAAATATGGTGCAGGGGCAGCCGCTGAGCCATTGGCGGGGCGACAGATTTTGCGTTCAATAGAGACAGGCTCGGGGCGGCGATCACCCGTTTCCGGGATCAATAATAGGGAGGGGAGTTGCTATGAGGACGGCATTCTGGCTGGCGGGCGCAGCGGCGCTGGTGCTGGCAAATCCGGCATCCGCCGGCGACACCATCAAGATCGGTTTCGTCTCGACCTTCAGCGGCCCGACGGCCGTGATCGGCAACGACATGCGCAACTCGTTCGAGCTCGCGCTCGACCATCTCGGGCGCAAGATGGGCGGCAAGCCGGTCGAGGTGATCTATGAGGATGATGGTCAGAAGCCCGATGTCGGCAAGCAGAAGACCGAGAAGCTGGTGCAGTCCGACAAGGTCGATTTCCTGGCCGGCTACATCTGGTCGAACGTGCTGCTCGCCTCTCTCAAGACCGCGGTGGACTCGCAGACCTTCCTGATATCAGCCAATGCCGGCCCGTCGCAGCTCGCCGGCGAGCTGTGCAGCCCTTATGTGTTCTCGACCTCCTGGCAGAACGATCAGACCCCGGCCGCCGTGGGCCTCTACATGAACGCGAACGGCGTCAAGAGCGTGTTCCTGATCGGCCCGAACTATGCCGCCGGAAAGGACATGCTCGCGGGCCTGAAGAGCACGTTCAAGGGCGAGGTCAAGGGCGAGGAGTACACGGTCTGGCCGAGCCAGCTTGATTTCTCCGCCGAGCTCTCCAAGGCGCGCGCCTCCGGGGCCGAGTCGATCTTCGTGTTTTATCCGGGTGCGGCCGGCGTGCAGTTCCTCAATCAATATGCGCAGGCTGGACTGAAGAGCACGATGCCGCTCTACACCGCCTTCACCGTCGATGAGTTGTCCCTGCCGCTTCAAAAGGAGAACGCGCTTGGCGTTCCCGGCGCGCAGGAATGGGTCAACGATCTCCCCAATGAGCAGAACAAGCGCTTTGTCGCCGACTATCGCAAGAAATACACGGGTCTTCGCCCAACCTATTACGGCGCGCAGGCCTATGACGCGGCGCAGCTCATCAACAGCGCGGTGGTCGCCGTTGGCGGCGACACGTCCAAGAAGGACGCGATGAAGGCCGAGATGGAGAAGGCCAACTTCAAGTCGCTGCGTGGCGCGTTCAAATACGGCAACAACCACATCCCGATCCAGAACTTCTATCTGCAGGACGTGGTGAAGGGCGCCGGCGGCGAGCTCTCGCTGAAGACCGTTGCCACCATCGTCACCAACGATCAGGACCGCTTCCACGACAAGTGCCCGATGAAGTGAGGCTCTACTCTATCTCTCCCCGCAACTGTCTCGCCGAAGCTTTAGCGAAGCGGATGCGGGGAGAGGAGTTCTCAGCTCTCTCCTCCGTCATTGCGAGCGCAGCGACGCAATCCAGAATCCCTCCGCGGAAAGAGTCTTGATTGCTTCGCTACGCTCGCAATGACGGCGCGGATAGAGCCTACGCCCGCGGCACGCTCGATGGGCGCACCTCGCGGGCCTGCGCGGCGAGCCTGATGCCGGCATTGGCAGCGCCGAATCCCTGATAGCTCCGCCGCTCGACGATCTCGAAGAAGAAGCGCTCGTCGAAAATGTGGGTGTAGACCTGGAAGAATTCGCCGTCGCCCTCGCGGTCGTAGAGGATGTGATTGGCGCGGAGTTTTGCCATGACATCGGGGGCGAGGTCGTATTTGGCCTCGATGTCGTCGTAGTAATTGTCAGGAATGTCCAGGAAGCCGGCGCCGCGGGCACGCATCGCGGCGACGGCGGCGAAGATGTCCTCGCACGCAAACGCGACGTGCTGCACGCCCGAGCCGAAAAACTCGGAGATGAAGCGCGCGGGCAGCGTGCGGTTGGCGGAGGAGCCGTTGACGACGAAGCGCAGGCTCCGGTCGCCATTGATGAGGGCCTGGCTCTGCACGAGGCCCCTGGGGTCGGCGATCTCCATCTGCGGCAACCGCTTGAGATCGAGGATGCCGGTGTAGAACAGCAGCCAGGACAGCATCTCGTCATACGGCATCGATTGCGCGATGTGGTCGACCGCGAGCAGCGCATCGGTGCTTGCGTCGCTCGCGACAGGCGCGAAATCCGTGTCCCAGTTCTTCCCGGCCTGGTCGAGGAAGTAGAGAAGGCTGCCGCCGACGCCGTGGATGGCGGGGATCTCCAGCTCGCCCGGTCCAACCGGCTGGTAGAAGGTGCGCGCCTTCAGCGTTTCGGCCCGCTGCATGGCAAGGCCGGCATTGTCGACGTCGAGCGCGATGGCGCAGACGCCGGGACCGTGCGTGACGTAGTGCGAATGCGCAAAGCCGTCGGTCTCGGAGTTGATCACCAGCTCGACCTTGCCTTGCGACCACCGCTCCACCATCTTGCTGCGATGCTTGCCGGTCTTGCGGAAGCCGAGCTGTGAAAACAATTGCGCAAGCTCGCCGGCCTTGGTCTCATTGACGGCGAATTCGATGAAGCCGGTGCCGCTGCTCTTGGGCTTCGGAGCCAGGGGCTCGCCGACGAGCTTTGGCCAGTCCGGGGCGAGGTGGTCCTGCAACAAGATCAGCGAACGCAGGCCGTCGACAGCGGTCTGTGCTGCCGAGCCGGCGCGAAACTGGTCGTTGAAGATCTCCAGCGACCACGGACCGGTATAGCCGGTCGCGGCGACCGCCTGCATGAACTCGCCGACCGGCAGATCGCCCTGGCCGGGGAAGGAACGGAAGTGCCGGCTCCACGACAGGATGTCGAGCTCGAGCTTGGGCGCGTCGGCGAGCTGCACCAGAAAGATCTTGTCGCCGGGGATCGAGGCCATGGCGCGGACGGGGAAGCCCGGCGCGAGCGCGTGAAAAGAGTCGAGGATGACGCCGATCGCGGGATGATCGGCGCGCCGCACGATCTCCCAGGCATCGCGGTAATCGTTGACGTGGCGGCCCCAGGCCAGCGCCTCGTAGCCGACGCGCAAGGAGCGCTTGGCGGCGCGGTCGCCCAGCTCGCGAAAATCGTCGGCGGCGCGGTCGATGCCGCCGAGTGAGCTGGGGGAGACGTTGGAGCAGATCAGCAACAGATCAGTGCCGAGCTCATGCATCAGATCGAACTTGCACTCGGCGCGGGCAAAGTTGCGCGTGCGCTGCGGCTCCGGCATGCCCTCGAAATCGCGGAACGGCTGGAACGCGCAGATCTCGAGATTGAGATCCTTACAGAGCTTTGCAATGTCGCGTGGCTTTGAACCGAACGACAACAGGTCGTTCTCGAAAATCTCGACCGCCTCGAAGCCTGCGGATGCGATCGCACGCAGCTTTTCGTCGAGGGCGCCTGAGAGGGAGACGGTTGCGATCGAGCGCTTGTTCATGCTGCGTTGTCCTCCATTGCGCCCCCAAGGAACAGTTGCCCGATCCTGGGATCGTTCAGGATGCGCTCGGCCTTGTCGACCATGCGGGTCTGGCCGAGCTCGAGCACGATGCCGATGTCGGAAATCTCCAGCGCCGAGCGCGCGTTCTGCTCGATCATCAGGATGGTGACGCCCCGATCGCGCAAGCTCTTCAGGATATCGAAGGTCTGCTGCACCATCAGCGGCGACAGCCCGATCGAGGGCTCGTCGATCAGCACGAGCTTCGGTTCGAGCAGCAGCGAGCGGGCGATCTCGAGCTGCTTCTGCTCGCCGCCCGACAGTGTCGAGGCCTGCTGTGTGGATTTGCGCCGCAGTGCGGGGAACAGGTCGAGTGCAGCCTCGATGCGCGTCGGCAGGTCGATGCCCTTGCCGGCGGAGACCCCGCCGAGCTCGATATTGCTGCGGACCGAGAGTTCCGGAAAGATGTTGCGGCCCTGCGGCACGTAGCAGATGCCGGCATTGAGCAGCGCGCGCTGGCTCAAATTCGTGACGTCACGACCGGCAAAGCTGATTTTGCCCTCGCGCAGCTTCAGGAGACCGAAGATCGCCTTGAACACGGTAGACTTGCCGGCGCCGTTGGGGCCGATGATCGTGGTGATGGTCGCCTGCGGCACCGAAAACGTCGTGCCGTTCAGGATCGTCATCTTGCCGTAGCCGCCGACGAGGTTGTGAACCGAGAGGATCGGGTCGCTCATGATCGGCTCCCTAATGTCCGAGGTAGGCTTCGATCACGGCCGGGTTCTTCCGGACCTCGTCCGGCCGTCCCATCGCCAGCACCTTGCCTTCGGCCATCACCATCACGCGCGAGCACAGCGACATCACGAACTCCATGTTGTGTTCGATCACGACGAAGGTGGCGTTCTTCTCGCGGTTGATCGCGACCAGCCGCTCTTTCAGATCGGCCAGCATCGACGGGTTGACGCCACCGGCGGGCTCGTCGAGCAGCACCAGGCGCGGGCCCCCCATGAAGGCCATGGCGGCATCGAGCAGCTTCTGCTGGCCGTAGGAGAGGCCGCCGGCAGGTTCAGCGGCGAGATGATCGAGCTTGAAGAAGCCGATCATCTGGTTGGCGGCCTCCGTCAGCCCGGCATCGGAGCGGCCGACCAGGCGCGAGGCCATGTTGCCCTGATGCTCCTGGCCCGCGAGGATCAGGTTCTCGCGCACCGAGAGTTTTGGAAAGACCTGCAGAAGCTGGAAGGTGCGGCTGACGCCGAGCTTGTTGAGCTCGGAAGGGCGCAAGCCCGTGACGAGCTTGCCGTCGAGCCTGACCTCGCCGGCTGATGGCGTGAGCTGGCCGAGGATGCAATTGAACAGGGTCGACTTGCCGCAGCCGTTCGGGCCGATCAGGCCGAGGATCTCGCCCTCGCGGACGTCGAAGGAGACGCCGTCGACCGCGGTGATGCCGCCGAAGCTCTTCTTGATGTCAGTGACCTCGAGCACCGCACTCATTGCGCCGTCTCCAGCCGGGATTTTGCGACGGCACGCAGCGCGGAGGCTGCCTTGGTGCGCCGTGCGGCCATGTAGCGATCAAGAATCCCCAAAATGCCGGTCGGCGACCAGACCAGCAGGCCCATCACCGCGATCGCGTAGAGCATCAGGTAATAGCCTTCGGTGAAGCGCAGCCATTCCGGCAGCAGCACCGCGATCATCGCGCCGAGGAAGGGGCCGAAATAAAAGCCGGCGCCGCCGACGATCACCATCATCAAGAGATCGAGCGAGAGCGACAGGTTGAAGGGAACGGGGTCGATATATTGCGTCAGCGGCGCATAAAGTGCTCCGGCGACGCCGCCGAGCGCGGAGCCGATCGCAAACGCCATCAGCGTATAGCGGCGGGTGTCGATGCCCAGCGATTGTGCGCGCAGGGGATTCTCGCGCAGTGCCATGAAGGCGCGGCCCCAGGGCGAGCGGATCAGCCACCACACCGCCAGCGACACGATCGCGAGCGAACCGAGGCAGACATAGTAGAACGGCAGCGGCTTGTTGGTCGCAATACCGAAGATATGCGGCCGCGGGATGTTGGAGATGCCGTAGATGCCGCCGGTGAGCCAGCTCTCGTTGCGGAACACCAGGAAGGCGAGAGTGGAGAAAGCGAGCGTGACGAAGGCGAGGTAATGATGCTGGACGCGGAGCGCGGGATAGCCGAGCAGCCAGCCGACCGCGAAGCTCAGCACGATCGCGACAAGGATCGCGACCGGCAGCGGCCAGCCATGGGCCGTCATGATCGCCGATGCATAGGCGCCGATGCCGACGAAGGCGCCCTGCGCCAGCGACACCTGGCCTGCATAGCCGAGCGTGAGGTTGAGCCCCATCGCGGCGATGGTCATCACCGCCCACTGGCTTAGGATGAACAGGCCGTAGCGATTGAAGTTCATCGGCACGACGATCAGGCCGGCGATGACGATGAGACCGAGCGCGATCTTCAGGGGTTTGGCGAATCCGCTCATACCGTGCGCTCCTCGGCGCGGCCGAGCAGTCCTTGCGGTCGGAACAGGATCACGGCGATCAGGAAGATCATTGGAACGGCGGCGCGGTATTGTGTCGAGACGTAGGCGGCAGCGAGGTTGTCGAGCACACCTATCAAGAGGCCGCCGGCGATCGCGCCGCGCACCTGGTTGAAGCCGCCGACAATGGCAGCGATGAAGGCCGCCTGTCCCAGCACCTCGCCGGACGAGAATTTCGCCAGGTAGATCGGCGTGATCAGCAGCGAGGCCAGCGCGACCAGGAAAGCGTTGATCAGAAAGGTCAGCAGGATCATGCGCTCGACCGGCACGCCGATGATGCGCGCCACCATCGGGTTCTGCGCCGCCGCCTGCATCTGGTGACCCAGCGAGGTGCGGTTGAGCAGCGTGGTCAGGCCGAAGACAGCCAGGATCGCGACGACCAGCACGCCGATGCTTTGCAGCGAGACGACGTGCCCAAGCACGGTGATGTCGCCGGTCGGCACGATCGAGGGGAAGGGCGAGGCCTCGGCGCTGAAGAATTGCTTCACGGCTTCCTTGATGCCGATGGCGAGTGCCATGGTCGCGATCGCCAGCGGCAGCACGCCGTGGCGCATCATCGGGTCGACCAGCAGCATCTTGAAGGCAAGGCCCAGCAGGATCATCGACAGCAGAATGCCGAGGATGATCGCGAGCCAGAACGGCGCGCCGACATGCATTGCCGCCAGCATCAGGAATGCCGGCAGCATCACGAACTCGCCTTGCGCGAAATTGATGGTCTGCGAGGTCTGCCACAGCAGCGTGAAGCCGACTGCGACCAGCGCGTAGATCGCGCCGGTGGCGAGGCCTGCGACCAGAAGATCGAACAGATTGGACATTTTCCCCTCTCGTGCGCCTCGCTCCGCTCCGTCGTTTCCCTCCCCCCGTTCTTACGGGGAGAGGGCGGGGTGAGGGGGCCGTCTCCGCGAGCACGTCTCCCACCGTCTTTGCCGAAGCACCCCTCACCCCGACCCTCTCCCCGCGAAGAGCGGGGGCGAGGGAGAGAGCAAAGCCTCACTTCAGCTTCGGCAAGACCTGCTTCACCACCTGCTTGCCGTCGACCACCTCGACCAGGAAGCTCTGCCGATCGATGTCGCCGTTCTGGTCGAAGGTGACGTCCATCAGAATGCCCGGCTCTTCGGAGGCTTTGATCGTCAGGCCATGCAGCGTGTCGGCGAACGCCTTGGGATCAACCTTGCCCATCTTCTCGGTGGTGGCCTTCACCATGTAGACGGCGAGGTAGCCCTTCAGGCCGTTATGGTCAGGCACGTAATTGTACTTCTTCGAGAAGCGGTCACGAAAACCCTTGATCAGGTCGACCGGCGCATCCGTGGTGAGGCCGACATGGCCGCGCGCGCCGTTGGCGGCATCGCCGGCGAGTTCGATCACCTTCTGGCCGATCAGCGTGGTCTCGCCCATCAGCGGTGCGGTGACGCCCTGGCGCTTCAGCTCCTTCAGGATGCGCGCGCTTTCTTCTTCATTCAGGTAGATGAACACGGCGTCGGGATTGGCGGCCTTGATCTTGCCGACGTCGGCGGCGAAATCGGCCTGGCCCGCTTCGGTGGAGAGATCGGCGACAACCTTGGTGCCGCGCGCTTCGAGGTCCTTGATGATGACGTCACGCCCGCCCTTGCCGAAGTCATTGTTGACCCAGACCACTGCGACCGTCTTCGCCTTCATGTCGTCGTGAATGTATTTTGCGACCTTCGGCATCGAGGATTGCTGGCCGAACGAGGTGCGGAACAGGAACTTGTTGCCCGCTTGCGTCAGCTCGGCAGCTTCGCCGCCCATGATCTGGGTGATGCCGGCTTCGGCGGCGAGCGGAGCTGTGACCTTCACCGAGCCGGAATAGCCGGGGCCGAGCAGCACATAGGGCTCGGCATCGAGCGCCTTCTGCACCTGTGCGCGTGCTACGCCCGGATTCGATTGCGAGTCGGCGTGGGTGACCTCGAGCTTGCGGCCGAGAACGCCGCCCTTGGCATTGATCTCTTCGATCGCGAGGTCGATGCCGTTCTTCCAGTTGGTGCCGACGGTGGCGCCGCCCCCGGAAAGTTCAGCGACGTCGGCAAGCTTGATCGTCTGCGCGAAGGCGCCCGTGGTCGTGATGGCAGTGAGCAGCGCGCTCACCAATAGCGTCGATTTCATCGTCCTCTCCTCCCGTTTCATCTTTGCAAGCGGCCTTGTATCCGGCCGCTTCGCCTCAAGCTGCCTGATAGGCGGCGCTGCGCGCGGCCATCACGGCGTCAAAAGCCTCTCCCATGACTTCAGTCGATGGGGCAAGGCCCGTGAACAATTCGAAGGCATCGGCGGCCTGGTAAATCGCAAGCTCCCGTCCCGTCATGATCCGCGCACCCTTCTCTCGCGCTGCGGCGAGAAGCGGCGTGATCAGCGGCGAATAGACGGCATCGGCGACCCACAGGTTTTCGCGCAGCAGCGAGGCTGGAACCGGTGTGTCCCGGTTCGGCAGCATGCCGACCGGTGTGCCGTTGACGAGGCCGGTTGCGCCATCAAGCGCGTCCTCGACGCTTCGGGCCACCCGCGCGCCGCCATGCTTGGCCAGCAGCGCGGCGAGCTTTTCGGCCCGAGCGGGATCGCTGTCGAAGATGCGCAGGTCAGCCACCTTCAGGCTCGCCAGCGCAAACGCGATGGCCTTGCCGACGCCGCCGGTGCCGATCACGGCCACTGCATTTCCCGAAGGAGCCAGCAGCGGCTTGACGGCGCGGGCAAAGCCTGTGGTGTCGGTGTTGTGGCCGATCAGCCTGTTATTCCTGACGACGACGGTGTTGACCGCCGCCATAATGGCCGCCGTCGATGCCAGCTCGTCGAGCAGCGGCACCACCGCCTCCTTGTAGGGGAAGGTGACGTTGACGCCGGCAAAGCCGAGCCGCCGCACGCCCTCAAGCATCATTCTCAGCCCGGTCGCATCCGCGCCGGCGACCTCGATGAGCTGGTAGTGGCCGCGCAGGCCCAACGCTTCGGCGGCGCGCTCATGCATGGCGGGTGAGGCGGAATGAGCGATCGGCGCGCCGATCAGGCCGGTCAGGAGTTTTTTGGAGGCAGCAGGGCCGCGGCTAGACATGATCCACAATCGTCTCTTGATCGTCCCTTGATGGTCTGTCGATCGATCTCTCGATCGTCTATCGGTCGTCTCTTGGGGCGCGTTGATATCAGGTCATTAGCGGGGAAATCCGCGCAATTCCAAGAGGGACGATAGTCATTCCCTTGCCTAACACAATTACCCTTTCGTCCCCTAAACCTAACATAATGTTATTTTTTTCGCGGCCGCGCGGGCGCCGGCTTGCCGTTGCCGCGTGACGACTCGACCGCGCGCATCTCGGCGCGCAGGGATTCGATGAAATACTCGACATGGAGCGACAGCGGCGCGCCGCGCTTGACCGCGATATAGGTGTCGAACCGCGTCGGCTCTGTGATCTTGATGAGCTCGATGCCGGGATAGCCGCCATGAGCCACCGTGAACTGGTCGATGATGGCGATGCCGAGCCCCGCCTTGACCAGCGCACAGACCGTGGTGCCGAAGCGCGCGCGGATGGTGATGTTGTAGTCGAGCTTATGGCGCGCAAAGATCTCGGCCATGATCCGTCCGTAGGGATCGTTGGGATCGATGCCGATCAGCGGATAGCGGGTGATCTCGGCCGCCGACACCTGCTTGCGGCCGGCGAGTTCGTGGCCTGATGGCACGATGCAATAGAGTTCGCCGGAGGCGAGCGGCAGGAAGTCGAGCCCGGAATGCTCTAATCGGTAGCTCATCGCCACGCACTCGCCGCGGCCGAGCAGCAGATAGTCGATGGCTTCCTCGATCTTGAGGATGTTGATGTCGATGCCGAGATCCGGATAGCGGCGCCGGACGCGCTCGATGGCGCGCGGCACCATCACTTGCGAGATGCTCGGCACCGAGCCGATGCGCAGTTCCGACAAGCCGCCGCGGCCGATCTTGGAGATGATCTCGGAAAGGTCGTCGACCTTCTTGTAGACGCCGTTGATCTGCTCGAAGATGTTCTCGGCTTCCGGGGTCGGGAAATAGCGGCCGTTCTGCCGCTGGAAGAAGCGGATGCCGAGCGAGCGCTCGGTGTATTTGACCAGCCGGCTGATCCCCGGCGCCGATACGTTCAGCAGCTTGGCCGCGCCGCCAATGGTGCCCGTCACCATCACGGCACGGATCACTTCAACCTGGCGCAACGTCATCATGGTCTTGGTATCCGAAAGACGATCGTGGCGGCGATCATCTCACGAGCGATGCAAGATCATCCAGCGTCAAATATCGGGTAATGTGAATGGCGAAGCGGCCGCTTTCTGCTCCAGGGCGCGCGGAGCTCGTTCATGACGATGCGAGCGGATGAATTTCGCTATCGGAATGTCCTGAAATCGGCCCGCTCAAACCGAAGGGCATCGTCGCGCATTGCGTTGCGCCGGCGTCGTTTGCTGCAGCTGCGTTCTAGCTCGCCGGCCCCTCAGGCGACACGCTGCCGGGGCGTTCCGCGCGTTCGCTTTGCAGCACGTCACGCGCGAACTCGATGATCTTCTGCTTGTTCGCCGTATCGCGGACGGCAAAAAACACGCGGTTCAATTCCAGGCCGAGCACGCTGTTGAGCGCGATGTTCTCGTCTTCCATAGTGGCTTTCCCGCTCTAGACGCCTAGGTGTAACTGGAGGTCACTTCCTCCACAAGTAGATTGGATCTCCGGTAGCAATGCCA
Source organism: Bradyrhizobium guangzhouense (assembly GCF_004114955.1). Lineage (NCBI taxonomy): Bacteria > Pseudomonadati > Pseudomonadota > Alphaproteobacteria > Hyphomicrobiales > Nitrobacteraceae > Bradyrhizobium > Bradyrhizobium guangzhouense. Next base: position 6,930,314 of record NZ_CP030053.1, on the reverse strand, counting down.
CACCGGAGAATTACGGGCGCGGGCGAATTGAGACGGTCCCCCAAGCCGTGTTATACGGGGGGCGCGAGGGTCAGGGAACGCATCGATGTCCGCCGTTGATTATGGCCGCGAGGCGCTGGACTTCATCGAGGGGCTGGGAGCCTATGACAGGGTCCCGGATGCCATGGACGCACTCGAAACGGCGTTCGGTCGCTTCGGCTTCGAGACCATTATCGTGACCGGATTGCCGAATCCCGATCAGCGATTCGCGCAGATGGTGCTCGCCAAGCGCTGGCCCGCGGGCTGGTTCAGTCTCTACACGCAAAACAACTACGATCGCGTCGATCCTGTGGTGCGCCTGTGCCGGCAATCGCTCAACCCTTTCGAGTGGTCGGAAGCGCCGTATGATGCCGAACTCGAGCCTGACGCGGCGGAGGTGATGAACCGCGCCAACGATTTCCGAATGTCGCGCGGCTTCATCGTGCCCATCCACGGCCTCACCGGCTACGAGGCCGCGGTGTCGCTCGGCGGAGTCCATCTCGATCTCAATCCGCGCAGCAAGCCGGCTCTGCATCTGATGGCGATGTACGGCTTCGACCACATTCGACGTCTGCTCGATCCTGCGCCGAGCCGATGCGCGCGCCTGACCCCGCGCGAGCGCGAGGTGATCGCCTGGGCTTCGCAGGGCAAGTCGGCGTGGGAGATCGGCGAGATCCTCAACATCACGCAGCGCACCGCGGAGGAGCATCTTGCAACCGCCGCGCGCAAGCTTGGAGCCGTCAACCGTACGCATGCGGTTGCACTCGCGATTCGCCACAAGATCATCAATCCTTAAGCGCGTACTGGGAAATTTCCCAATATCGACTCCGCGCCTTTTCGCGGAGGCTACCTCCATTGAGGCTGGATGGGGGTTTTCATGATACACGCAATTTCCGCAGTTAATCGCCACCTATACGAAGACGTACTCGAGCAGCATTTCCGGCTGCGCCACGACATATTCGTCGAGGAGCGGCACTGGGAAACGCTTCGCAGGCCGGATGGTCGCGAGATCGATTCCTATGACAACGAGGACACCGTCTATCTGCTCGCGCTGGAGGGGCGCCGCGTCGTCGGCGGCCACCGGCTTTATCCGACCACCAAGCCCTCGATGATGGGCGAGGTGTTTCCGCATCTGGCGGCCGTGCGCGGCTGGCCCGAGGATCCGCTGGTCTGGGAGTGGTCGCGCTATTTCGTCGTTCGTGATCGCCGCGATGGCGCACTCAATCTGCAACTGATGGCCGCGGTGCAGGAGTTCTGTCTCGACCAGGGAATCGCGCGGGTCAGCGCGATCATGGAGACCTGGTGGCTGCCGCGTTTCCATGAGGCCGGCTTCGTCGTGACACCGCTCGGCCTGCCCGCGCTGGTGGAGGATGCCTGGACCATGGCGGCGACCATCGACATTCGCCAGGAGACGGTCGATGCCCTGCATGACCGTATCGGCATTGCGTCGGTCGTCCGTCAGGACGGACCGCGTCTCGATTGCATCGCCCATGCCAACCTTTGCGGCCGCACCGCCGCGCAACGAAAGAGCGCCTGAAATGTCGAACATGATGCGAGATAGCCAGATCATGGCGCAAACCAAGGACGAGAATCTCGGCTACATGTCCGACATGGCGCTCGAGCTCGCGCAGATGGCTGAAGATTCGGGGTTGGCGACGCTTGCCTACCTTTTCCGGATGGCCGCGCTGGAGGCCTCGACGGCCAATAGCGAACTCAATGTGCCGGACGATCTTCCCCGCCAGGTCACGTCGCACTAGACGTCACCTCCTCCATTCCGACCTCGCTTCATGCCCTCTCCCTGGAAACGGGGGGAGGGCGTCGCTTAGGTGCGGCAGGCTGTCCCATCCTGCGTGGCAACTCTCATTGCCGGGCCGATTCAGGTCACATGCACCGGCATGCAACAAAGTGCATGTCTGGCGCGGAATCGCTCTTGCCTCGGAACGATACTGCCATTACCCATTTTTCGGCCTTGTAGAGGCAGGGGGAGCTCTTTCACTGATGGCGACCGTGTTCGAACATCGGCGCGCGTTTGGATGCGCCTGAAAGAGTTTTGATGCTGCTCGTCGTCGAACAGTTCTTGAACGGATTGCAGTTCGGCCTGCTGCTGTTCCTGCTCGCGGCCGGCCTGACGCTGGTGTTCGGGATCATGGATCTCGTCAACCTCGCGCACGGCTCGCTCTACATGATGGGCGCCTACTTCGCCGCGACCTTCGCGGCATGGACCGGCAGTTTCCTGCTCGGCGCGCTGCTGGCGCTCGGCGCCACGCTGGTGCTCGGCATCGTGCTGGAAATGAGCGCGCTGCGACATCTTTACGGGCGTGACCATCTCGACCATGTGCTCGCGACCTTCGGCCTCATCCTGTTTTTCAACGAAGCCGTGCGCCTGATCTGGGGACCGGCGGGACTTGCGCTGCCGCTGCCGGCCTGGCTCACGGTGCCGGTGCCGATCCTGCCCGGCATTCACTATCCTGCCTACCGCCTCGCCATCATCATCGTGGCGCTGCTGGTGGCGCTGCTGCTCTATCTCGGCGTGATGCGCACCCGCATCGGCATGCTGATCCGGGCCGGCGCCTCCAACCGCGAGATGATCGGCGCGCTCGGCATCAACATCAAGCTGCTCTACACGCTGGTGTTCGGCCTGGGCGCGGCGCTCGCAGGCCTTGCCGGCCTGATGCAGGCGCCGATCCTCACCGTGCAGATCGGCATGGGTGAGAACATCCTGATCCTCGCCTTCGTCATCATCGTGATCGGCGGCATCGGCTCGATCCGCGGCGCCTTCCTCGCCGCGATCTTCGTCGGCATGATCGACACGCTCGGCCGTGCGTTCCTGCCCAATCTGCTGCGGCAGGTGCTGAGCGGCGCCGCAGCCTCCACCGCCGCGCCTGCACTGTCCTCCATGCTGATCTACCTCCTGATGGCGATCGTGCTGGTGGTGCGGCCGGAGGGGCTGTTTCCGGCCAATCGCAGATGAAGAGCTTGCGTCGATGAAGGGGTTGAGCGTGAGCAAGGCCGTAACGGCCCTGATGCTGGCAGGCCTCGTGCTGCTGCCGCTCTATTCCTCCGTATCCGGCAACATCTTCATCCTGACGCTGTTCACGCGCATCGTCATCCTGGCGCTGGCGGCCGCGAGCCTCAACCTGATCATGGGGTTTGGCGGCATGATGAGCTTTGGCCACGCCGCCTATCTCGGCATCGGTGGCTATGCCGTCGGTATGCTCGCGCAGGAAGGCGTAGGTTCCGGCTTCATCCAGTTTCCGGTCGCGCTTGCGGCGTCCGCGATCTACGCCCTGGTGATCGGCGCGCTCTCGCTTCGCACCCGCGGCGTCTATTTCATCATGATCACGCTGGCCTTCGCTCAGATGGCCTACTACGTCGCCTCGGGCCTCGCGCGCTATGGCGGCGACGATGGGCTCACCGTCTACAAGCGCAGCGATTTCGCCGGCCTGATCAACCTGTCGGACCGCGCGCAGTTCTATTATCTTTGTCTCGCCTGCCTGTTCGGCGTCATCTTCCTGATCTGGCGCATCGTCAATTCGCGCTTCGGCCTCGTCGTGCAGGGCCTGCGCTCCAACGAGCAGCGCATGCAGGCGATCGGCTTTCCGGCAAAGCGTTATCAACTGGTCTGCTTCGTGATCTCGGGGACGATGTGCGGCCTTGCCGGCGCGCTGCTCGCCAACAACACCGATTTCGTCAGCCCGGCCGTGATGTACTGGACCCGCTCCGGCGATCTCATGGTAATGGTGATCCTGGGGGGCATGGGCACGCTGTTCGGCCCCGTCATCGGCGCGGTGGTCTATCTGCTGCTGGAAGAGTTCCTGTCGCAGATCACCGAATATTGGGCGCTGATCATGGGCCCGCTGCTGCTGTTGATCGTGCTGTTCGGCCGCGGCGGCATCATGGGCCTGCTCGGGAGGATCGGCCGTGGCTGAACCGCTGCTCCGTGTCGAAAGGCTGGTGCGCCGCTTCGGCGGCATCGTCGCCACCGATCACGTCTCGCTCGACGTCGCGCGCGGAGAGCTGCACGCCATCATCGGCCCGAATGGCGCCGGCAAGACCACGCTGATCAGCCAGCTCACCGGGCATCTCGCGCCGCATGCCGGCAGCGTCTCGCTGGCGGGTCGCGACATCACTTACTTGCCGGCCTATCGCCGCTGCGCGCTGGGCCTCGCACGCTCGTTCCAGATCACCTCGCTGCTGCTCGACTTCACCGCGGTCGACAATGTCGCGCTGGCGGCCCAGGCGCACGCCGGCACCTCGTTCCGCTTCTTCGCCAATGCGCGCAAGGAGAAGGGCCTGCGCGATGCCGCGCATGCTGCGCTCGACCGCGTCGGACTTGGCCACCGCGCCGATGTCCTGGTGTCGAAGCTGAGCCATGGCGAGCGGCGCCAGGTCGAGCTGGCCGTCGCACTCGCCAGCAAGCCGAAATTGTTGTTGCTCGACGAGCCCATGGCCGGTCTTGGCGTCACCGAATCCCAGGGCATGGTCAAGTTGCTCCAGGAGCTGCGCAAAGAGGTCTCGATCGTGCTGGTCGAGCACGACATGCCGGCAGTGTTCGCGCTTGCGGACCGCATCTCGGTGCTGGTCTATGGCCGCGTCATCGCCTCCGGTGATCCCGACGCGATCCGTGCCAATGAGGATGTCAAGCGCGCCTATCTCGGCGAGGCGCATGTGGTGACGCATCATGGCTGACACGCTGCTCGACGTCGACGGCATCGAGACTTGCTACGGCCTCTCTCAGGTGCTGTTCGGCCTGTCGCTGTCGATCAAGGCTGGTGAAATGGTCTCGCTGATGGGCCGCAACGGCATGGGCAAGACCACCACGATCCGCTCGATCATGGGCTTGACGCCGGCGCGATCGGGCGCGATCCGCTTTGCAGGCACCGACGTACGGACGCAGCCGTCCTATCGGATCGCGAAGCTCGGCGTCGGGCTGGTCCCCGAGGGACGCCAGATCTTTCCGAACCTCACCGTCCGCGAAAATCTGGTCGCGGCCGCCGCGGATCGCTTTGGCAGTGCCAATCCCTGGACGCTCGCCGCGATCTACGTGCTGTTCCCGCGCCTTGCCGAGCGCGCCACCAACATGGGCAACCAGCTCTCCGGCGGTGAGCAGCAGATGCTGGCCATCGGCCGCGCGCTGATGACCAACCCAAAGCTCCTGATCCTGGACGAAGCAACCGAAGGCCTCGCACCGCTGATCCGTGACGAGATCTGGCATTGCCTGTCGATGCTGAAGAGCCGGGGCCAGTCGATCCTGGTCGTCGACAAGAACGTCGACCACCTCGCCCGCATCTGCGATCGCCACTACATCATCGAACGCGGCAAGACGGTCTGGTCCGGCACGTCGGACGAACTGATGGCCGAGCCGGATCTGCAGCACAAATATTTGGGAATCTAGCCACGCTCCCTCCCGTCATTGCGAGCGCAGCGAAGCAACCCAGAGTCTTTCCGCGGAAGCAGTCTGAATTGCTTCGTCGCAAGAGCTCCTCGCAATGACGGAGGAGAGACGCACAGCTCGCTACCAAATCCGGCGACGACGTAGCTCAGAACACCTCGAAATATTCGCGATGCTCCCAGTCGGTCACCTCGGCCAGAAAGCGGTCGATCTCGGCGTTCTTGATGTGGGAGTAATAGTCGACGAACTCCGCGCCGAACTTTTCGCGGAAGAACGGATCGTCCTTCAGCGCCGAGACCGCATCGCGCAGGGACTTCGGCAGCAGCGGCGCCTTGGTCTCGTAAGGCGTGTCGGCCGAGGGACCGGGATCGAGCTTGCGGTCGACGCCGTCCAGGCCCGAGAGAATTTGCGCGGCCATGTAGAGATAGGGATTGGCGGCGGGCTCGCCGACGCGGTTTTCCAGCCGCGTTGCGGCATCGCCAGGGCCGCCGAGCACGCGGATCATCACGCCTCTGTTGTCGCGACCCCAGATCGCACGGTCGGGCGCCAGCGAATAGGAACGGTAGCGCTTGTAGCCGTTGATGGTCGGGGTCGTGAACACGGTGGCGGCGCGGGCGTGATCGAGCAGGCCGGCGAGATAGAAGCGGCCGAACTCGCTGAGCGGCTGACCGGCTTCGTTGGGCATCAACAGGTTCTCGCCGCTTGCGCGCGAGACGATCGATTGATGCAGGTGCCAGCCGCTGGCGAACAGGTTCGGCAATTTCGGCCGGCACATGAAGGTGGCGTGATAACCATGGCGGCGCGCGATCTGCTTCACGGCAGAGCGAAACAGCACCATGTTGTCGGCGGGCTCCAGGCCCTTTCTGGGAGCGAAGGTGAACTCGCACTGGCTCGGCCCGAACTCGACCTCGACGGAACGCAAGGGCAGCCCGAGCGCGACGATGTCACGCCGCAAGATCTCCAGCACCGGCTCCATCTGATCGAAACGCTGCTCGGTGAGGTATTGATAGCCGTGAGAGAGCAGGCTCACCGATGGCGGCGTGCCCGGCTGGCCCGCGTCTTCGGCAAGCATATGCGGATCATCGAGTTTGAAGATGTGAAATTCGACCTCGAGCCCCGCCACGAAATCATGGCCGCGGCGGCCGAGCTCGTCGAGCACCTTGCGATAGAGGCCGCGCGTCGCGAACGGCACCGGGCGCCCGTCCTGGAAATAAAGGTCGCACAGCACCCAGCCCGTCGTCGGCGCCCAGGGCAGCACACGGAACGTGATGGGATCGGCGACCATCAGCACGTCGGCCGCGCCCTCCATCTCCTTCATGCCGAAACCGCCACCTGACGTGAACACCGGAAACACCGTGCGGTGCGAGGTGTCCTTGGCAAGCATGGTCGTGGTGATGGAGCAGCCGCTCTCCAGCGATGCGATCGCCTCGGATGCGATGATCGTCTTGCCGCGCAAGATGCCGTGCTGGTCCGGGAAGGCAAGGCGGATGACTTCGAGGTTCCTCTCCTCGACGATGCGCCGCATGCGCGCCGCGGCGTCCTTCTGCTCATCCGACCATAGCGCATGACGCGCGACGAAAGTCACTCGGTTACTCCTTCAATCCACGCTGTCATCGCCCGCTGGACCGGGCGATCCAGTATTCCAGAGGCGGTGACGTGTCCACGAGGGGGCGCGGCGTAGCCCCGCGTTCGCGGGGCATGACGGTAGAATTTGTGGAGACGCCGTCTCAACTCGCTCCGGTTGGCGGCGAATGGCATTGTTATTCCGCCGCCGTCAGCCGATGCACGTTATCCGCGATCTCCTTCGGCACCGGCGCGGTCCACGGCGCGCCGCGGCGCCGCTTGACGTCGACTTCCATCCAGTAGGTCTCCCAGCCGCGGGTCGGCCCGATGCCGTCCATCGTCGCCGGGCCCTGGATGCTGCGCGCACTGGCCTCGTCCAAAAACAGCATCGGCTTCTCGCCGCCGCCGACCTTCTCGATCTCCTGCCGCAGCAGGCGGCGATACTGCACGATCGCCTTGTCGCTCGAGCCGAGATGCTCCTTGGTGCGGTCCTGGATCGCGCCCATCGACTCCACCGCCCACTGGTCGTGTACGTTGATGTCGGTGCCCATGCCGGTATAGGTCGCGGTCTGCTGCTCGTGCGGATCGAAGCCGTAATCGTTGCTGCGGTTCTTCCGCGAGATGTAGTCGGGCAGCTCATAGAGCTCGAGCCGTTGGTCACGCATCTTTTTCTTGTCGACCGGGTTCGAATAGCTGGTGAAGATCGCGTACCAGTAGCAGTTCTCGTCATCGAGAGGCACGTGCCACTGCGTGATCGTCATCTCCGTGCTCATGGGAATGACGAAGCCGTGCGGGAACAGCTGGTTGGTGACGCGCACATGGGTGCGCTCCTCGTCGATCTCGCGCAGCGCGATCAGCCGAAGGCCATATTCGGTATGCTCGACATTGATGATCGGGCGATCGTATTCGCGCAGGATTCTCGTCATCGGCATGTCCGAGCCGGCCGACGCGCCGCGGAACTGCTTGCCGTAGGCGGTCGATGTGTCCTCGTCCTCGAAGAAGCGATGCAGATAGGAGGCGTGCGCGGGATCGATGCCGACCTCCAGCGCCTGCAGCCAGTTGCAGGCCATGTGACCCTTGAAAGCAAAGGTGTGGGTGCCGGGCGCGACGAAGCAGTCGATCTCAGGGAATGCCGGCGGCTCGCCTTCGCCAAGGTAAGCCCAGAGGATGCCACTCTTCTCCACCACGGGATAAGAGCGCTGGCGGATGTTCTGGCAGAGCTTTGAATCCTTCGGCTCCGCCGGCGTCTCGATGCACTGCCCCGATGCGTCGAACAGCCAGCCATGGAAGGCGCAGCGCAGGCCGCCATGTTCGAGCCGCCCGAAGGCGAGGTCGGCGCCGCGATGCGCGCAGTGGCGGTCGATCAGGCCGTAGCGTCCCTGCTCGTCGCGGAACAACACTAGGTTCTCGCCAAGCAGTTTGACGGGACGGATCGGCCGTTCGCCCTCGAGCTCGTCGACCAGCGCCGCCGGTTGCCAGTAGCTCCGCATCAGCTTGCCGCAGGGGGCCTTCGGCCCGGTGCGGGTGATCAGGTCGTTCTGCTCCTGGCTCATCATGGCGGTCGCGTCCTTATTTGCGGAGTGCGTTGTGTTCGCCTATTGAACGAATGGGCGAATTATGACATGCCTGGGACCGGCAGCAAGCACTATTTTGCAGATGAGCCGGAACCGATGCCCAAGGTGAAGCGGAGCGAGACGGACGAGCGTGCGACGGATTTCGTCGAAGCCCTCGATCGCGGTCTGCGGCTGCTGCAATGTTTCGGCACCAATACAGGTCCGATGACCCTCAGCGATCTCGCCCGTGCCGCCGAGCTGCCGCGTGCCACCGCGCGACGCATGCTGTTCACGCTCCAGCGTGGCGGCTTTGTCGGCGGCGACGGAAAGCTGTTCTCGCTGACCCCGCATGTGCTGACGCTGGCAGCGTCGTATTTGCGTTCCAACCAGCTCGTTACGGTCGTGCAACCCATGCTCGATCGGGTCGCGACCGCGGCCAACGAAATCTCCTCGCTCGCGGTGCTCGACGGCGACGACGTCGTGTTCATCGCGCGCAGCAGTCCGGCGCGGATGTTCTCCGGCGGGTTGGAGATCGGCTATCGGCTTCCGGCCTTCTGCACCTCGGTCGGCCGAGCCATGCTTAGTCAGCTCGACGATTCCGATCTGCTCGCGCGCCTGACAAAGACGAAACGCGAGGCGCTGACGCCGCGGACGGTGACCGATCCCAAGGCGCTGCTGGCGCGCATCGTCGCGGACCGCGCGCAAGGCTATTCGCTGGTCGACCGCGAGGCCGAGCCGCATTTTCGCTCGATCTCGGTGCCGGTGCGCCGATACGACGGTGTGATCGTCGCGGCCATCAACATGGGCGCCCATGTCGATCGCGTGCCGGCGCAGGAACTGATCGATCGCTTCCTGCCGCTGCTGCGCGATGGGGCGGAGGAGGTGCGGTCGCTATTGCTGTAGGCTTGTGGGGTGGATTAGCCGTGCGGCTGCGCGAAGCGTAGTCGCTCGGCGTAACCCACCACTTCTCGCACCGCGGGAGCTAAAGAGGTGGGTTACGCTGGCGCTAACCCACCCTGCATTGCGCCGCTGTGCTATCATGTGCGCCATCCAAGACCAGGGAGCACGCCATGCAACACACCATGGTTCCCAGTGATCGCGTGCAGCACGTCGCTGTTTATGGCTGTGACGGCACCAAGCTCGGCACGATCGAGCGGTTGATGCTCGACAAGGTGAGCGGAACGGTCGCCTACGCCGTGGTCAAGACCGGCGGCTTGCTCGGGACGCATCACCATTACCCGGTGCAGTGGAGCGCACTGAAATATGATACGGGCCGTCAGGCCTTCCAGGTCGAGCTGACGCCGGAGCAACTGACCAGCGGCCCCTGCGAGTTCGATGGCGAGGAGTTCGACTGGGGCGACCGCTCGCGGGCCTACCAGCATCCGAATTACTGGTCGATCTAGCCGCGTCCGAAGTATCGGCCACGCCCGGTGAGCGGCCTCACGTCCGGTTGCGCATCCAGTCGGCAAGGCCCGATATCGCCTTGTCGAGGTCTTGCCGTGCAGCGAGGTCGGCGACGGTCTCCTCCATCGCGCCGCGCATGCAGAGCAGCCACGCGTCGCGCTCGGCATCGCCGATGGCAAAGCCGATATGCCGCTGTCGCAGCCGCGGATGGCCCTTTTCGGGAGTATAGAGCTTCGGGCCGCCGGTCCATTCCGTCAGATAGCGCTTCAGGACGTCCCTGATCAGACCGAGATCGTCCGCATGCATGGTGCGGATCACCTTCGCCTCCGGCAGCGTGTCCATACGATCGTAGAAGCGGTCGACCAGAAGGTCGATCGTTGCACGGCCGCCGATGCGCTCGAACATGGAGATGGTGACGTCGCTATCGGTCATTGCTGGTCCCAATTATTGCCGCTCAGCGCTGATATAGTGACATTGTGGTGCACCCACAAACTCCTCTGTCGTCCCGGATCTGCGCGCGCTTGTGGCGCGCTTGTCCGGGACGACAGGGGAGGATTTGGATGCCGCGAGGTCTACAGCGCCACACTGCGCAGCCCGAAGCTGCGTGCTTCGTTCTGCAGCACCGGCCTCACCGCATCGATCAGTCTTGCCGCTGCCGCATCGACCGACAATCCCGCCGTATCCACCACCGCCGCCGCGCGCGAATACAGCGGCTCGCGGCTGAGCAGGATGTTGCGCAGCTCCGCCATTGCGGAGCGATCATCAGCCATCGGGCGGAGATCGCCCTGGCGGCGCACGCGCGCCATGTGCTCTTCCGGTTCGGCCTTCAGCCAGATCGTGTAGAACGACGTCAGGATCTGGTCGAAGGTCAAAGGCTCGGAGACGATGCCGCCGCCGGTCGCCAGCACCATCAGCTCGTTGCGGGCAAGCAGCTGCTGGAGGGCCGCCTGCTCCATGCGCCTAAAACCTTCCTGGCCGTAGAGCGCGATGATCTCGGCGACCGAGAGGCCGTTCTGCTGCTCGACCTCCTTGTTGAGCTCGACGAAACTCCAGCCGATCTTCTTCGCCAGCATTCGCCCAAGCGTGGACTTGCCGGCTCCGCGCAAGCCAATCAGCGCGATGCCGCAGAAAGGCGCGCGTCGCGGCGCTGACGCGCTGCCCCCGGCGAGCAGGTCTTTGGCTTGCGCAATCTGCGCCGGCGTCGCCTTGCGCAGGAGGTCGCGAAACATCTGCCAGTCCGGCGTCGGATCGGCCGAGGGCAGCAGGTCTTCGAGATGCGCGCCCATCGCATCGGAGACGCGGCGCAACAGAACGATGGACACATTGCCCTTGCCGCTCTCGAGCTGCGCGATGTAGCGCTCCGAAATTCCTGATACCCTGGCGAGCACTTTTCGCGACATGCCGCGCAGCGCGCGCATGGTGCGCACGCGCTGGCCGAGCTGTTCGAGAAAGCGGGATTCGGCGTCGGGACTGTCGGTCATGGGGCTTCTTTACAGGAGGTCCTGCGGCGCGCTTTAATGAAACATAGTGCCAGATAGCATTGACAGCAAGCTGTCGCAGTGTCTTTCTATGAATTATAATTCTAAATTCGGGGAGACGACCGTGAGCGAGGGATCCTACAACGCGGTGACCTGGCTGCTCGACCGAAACGTCGAGGAGGGCAGGGGAGGCAAGCTCGCCTTCGACGATACCGTGTCGCGGCTCACCTATGGCGAGCTCCAGCAACAGACCCGCCGTGCTGCCAACATGATGCGCCGGCTCGGCGTCCGCCGCGAGGAGCGTGTGGCGATGATCATGCTCGATACGGTCGATTTCCCGATCGTGTTTCTGGGCGCGATCCGCGCCGGCATCGTGCCGGTGCCGCTCAACACGCTGCTGACCGCGGATCAATACGCCTACATCCTCGCCGATTGCCGCGCCCGCGTGTTGTTCGTGTCCGAAGCGCTCTATCCTGTCATCAAGGACGTGGTCGGCCGCATGCCTGATCTCGAGCATGTCGTGGTCTCCGGCGCCAAGCAAAACGGCCACAAGCAGCTCGCGGAAGAAATCGCAGGCGAGAGCGACAAGTTCACCACCGCCGCGACGCATCCGGACGAGCCCGCGTTTTGGCTCTATTCGTCCGGCTCGACCGGCATGCCAAAGGGTGTGCGTCACATTCATTCGAATTTGCAGGCGACCGCGGACACCTACGCCAAGCAGGTGCTCGGCATCCGCGAGGGCGACGTTTGCCTGTCCGCGGCAAAATTGTTCTTTGCCTATGGCCTCGGCAACGCGCTGACCTTCCCGATGTCTGTGGGCGCCAGCGTGATCCTCAACAGCGAGCGCCCGACGCCGGCGCGCATGTTCGACCTGATGAACAGGTTCAATCCGTCGATCTTCTATGGTGTGCCGACCTTGTTCGCGGCGATGCTGAACGACGAGACCATGAAGAGCGAGCGCGGCGGCAAGGCTCTGCGCATCTGCACTTCGGCCGGCGAGGCGCTGCCGGAGTCCGTCGGCAACAGTTGGAAATCGCGCTTCGGTGTCGACATTCTCGATGGCGTCGGCTCGACCGAGCTGTTGCACATCTTTCTGTCGAATGCGCCCGGCGACATCAAATACGGCTCTTCGGGCAAGCCGGTGCCGGGCTATGCGGTGCGGCTGGTCAATGAGGCTGGTCAAGATGTCGCCGACGGCGAGGTCGGCGAGCTCCTGGTCGATGCGCCCTCCGCCGGCGAGGGCTATTGGAATCAGCGTCACAAAAGCCGACGCACTTTTGAAGGCCCATGGACGCGCACCGGCGACAAATATGTCCGCGATGCCGAGGGCCGCTACACCTTCTGTGGTCGTGCCGACGACATGTTCAAGGTCTCCGGCATCTGGGTCTCGCCTTTCGAGGTCGAGAGCGCACTGATCACGCATCCCGCGGTGCTGGACGCCGCCGTCGTGCCCGAAGCCGATCCCGAAGGCCTGTTGAAGCCGAAGGCCTTCGTCGTGCTGCGCCCGGGCGCACAGACGACGCATTTGCAGGAGATGCTGAAGGAGCACGTCAAGCAGAAGATCGGCCCGTGGAAATATCCGCGCTGGATCGACGTGGTGGACTCGCTGCCGAAGACTGCGACGGGAAAGATCCAGCGGTTCAAGTTGCGGGAAGGTGCGAACTAGCAATGAGTCGTCGTGGCCGGGTCAAGCCCGGGCATGATGACGGAGAGAGAAGAGCGCAGAAATGACCAAACTCGCCGCCAACGGCTTCCTCAGCATCGGCAGCGCCAGCCTCGAATACGCCTGGCTGGCGCCACAGGTCGCCGACGCACCCACCATCGTCATGCTGCATGAAGGCCTCGGCTCCGTCGGACTCTGGGGCGATTTCCCGCAAAAGCTTCAGCAGGCGACCGGAGCCGGTATCTTCGCCTATTCGCGCGCGGGCTACGGACAGTCGAGCCCGGTCGCATTGCCGCGGCCGCTCGATTACATGCACCGCGAGGCGCTGGACGTGCTGCCGAAGGTGCTCGACGCGATCCCCTTCAGCCGCGGCCTCTTGCTCGGCCATTCCGACGGCGGCTCGATCGCGGCGATCTATGCCGGTTCACACCAGGATCATCGCCTGCAAGGCATCGCGCTGATCGCGCCGCATTTCATCGTCGAGGACGTCTCGGTGATATCCATTGCCGCGATCAAGGCCACCTATGAGACCACTGACCTCAGGGCAAAGCTCGCGCGCTGGCACAAGGACGTCGACAACGCCTTCTATGGCTGGAACGGCGCTTGGCTCGACCCGAAATTCCGCGACTGGGACATCTCGGAATATCTGGCCTATGTCCGCGTTCCCGTCCTCGTCGTGCAGGGAAGCGACGATCAATATGGGACCCTGCGGCAGGTCGAAATCGCGCAGGAAGAGTGCTATTGTCCGGTAGATCCAAAAATTATTTCAGACGCGGGCCATTCCCCGCATCGTGAAGCGCCAGGGGTGACGCTTGACGCGATTGAGCAATTTGCAAGAGCGGCCCTGCGCGACGATCAGGGACTCCGGGGACACGCGGCATGACCATGCGGGGGCACATCCATGAATGTGCCTTCACATGCGAGTGGCCCGCTGCCATGGCCGCGATGGGCCCATTTGCCGGGCGAAGCCGGCGCGGGCGATGCGGATTACGAGACGCTTGATCTGGCCAAGGCGCTGGTGCCTCCGGCCTTCCGCGGCTACGTGCCGGCACGCCATCCGGCGCTGCGCTATGGGCTCGCATTGAACGACCGCGGCTATTTCTGGGAATCGCAGGAGGTGCTGGAGGCGCTGTGGGCCGCGGCCCCGCAAGGCGGCCGCGAGCGTATTTTGCTGCGGGCCTGCGTCCACGTCGCCAACGCGAACTTGAGGCTGCGCATGCAGAAGGCGCATTCGGCTACGAGGCTGTTCGGCGAGGCGCTGACCGAGTTGCGGGCGCTGAGCGCGCGCAAGGTGTCCTCTAGCGGCGATGGCTTTGTCGAGAGCTTTCCAGTGCCGGCGCTGACGGCGCTGCTCCAGGCCAAGCTCGGCCGGACCCAGCTGACCAAGGCCGACTGGATCGCACTCGGCGCTATCGTGCGATCGTAGACACTTTCATGAAGCAAAGTGCATATGTTGACCAACGAGGGCTAGACGCGCTCCTGAATATGCACTATTGTGCATCTAACGGTAGAACCAAGACAAGCTCAGGGGTGGCCCATGGCCGGCGAAGATCGGCGCCTCGCAGGCGGCGCGACATTCATCGATTTCCAGACCGAACCGTCCCGCTACAAGCATTGGAAGCTTGCGGTCGACGGTGACGTCGCGACGCTCACCATGGACGTCGACGAGAATGGCGGCCTGTTCGAGGGCTATCTGCTCAAGCTCAATTCCTACGATCTCGGCGTCGACATCGAGCTGGCGGACGCGGTGCAGCGGCTGCGCTTCGAGCATCCTGAAGTGAAGGTCGTGGTGATGCGCTCGGCCAAGAACCGCGTGTTCTGCGCCGGCGCCAACATTCGCATGCTCGCGGGCTCGACCCATGCGCACAAGGTGAACTTCTGCAAGTTCACCAACGAGACCCGCAACGGCATGGAAGATTCCTCCGAGAATTCCGGCCAGCGCTTCATCACCGTGGTGAACGGCTCGGCCGCCGGCGGCGGCTACGAGTTGGCGCTCGCGACCGACCACATCATCCTCGCCGACGATGGCGCCTCCGCCGTCGCGCTGCCGGAAGTGCCGCTGCTTGCGGTGCTGCCGGGCACCGGCGGGCTCACCCGAGTCGTCGACAAGCGCAAGGTGCGCCGCGACCACGCCGACTTCTTCTGCACCATCGAGGAGGGCGTGAAAGGCAAGCGCGCCGTGCAGTGGCGCCTGGTCGACGAGATCGCGCCGAACTCCAAGCTGGAAGGCAGGATCGTCGAGCGTGCCAAGGAGTTCGCCGGAAAGTCGAAGCGCGCCGGCAGCGGCAAGGGCATCACGCTCTCTCCGCTCAAGCGCGTGATCGACGAGACCAGCATTCGCTACGGCTTCGTCACCGTCGATATCGATCGCGCCGCGCGCATCGCCACCATCTCGATCAAGGCGCCTGAGGCGGCTCCGCCGGCCGACATCGACGGCATGATGGCGCAAGGAGCGTCGTTCTGGCCGTTGCAGGTGGCGCGCGAACTCGACGATGCCATCCTGCACCTGCGCATCAACGAGCTCGAGATCGCGATGCTCGTCTTCAAGAGCCATGGCGACCGCGCCCATGTGCTCGCCAGCGACGCCTTCCTCGAAGCCAACAAGGCGCATTGGCTGGTCAACGAGATCAGGCACTATTGGAAGCGCGTGCTCAAGCGCATCGACGTCACCTCGCGCACGCTGGTGACGCTGGTCGAGCCCGGCTCCTGCTTTGCCGGCACGCTCGCCGAGCTCGTCTTCGCCGCCGACCGTTCCTACATGCTGATCGGCACCCGCCAGGGTGACAATCAGCCGCCGCCGTCGATCGAATTGTCGGCAATGAATTTCGGCCCCTATCCGATGAGCCATGGCCTGACGCGGCTGGAGTCGCGCTTCCAGGCCGATCCGGCCGATGTCGAGCGCGCCGAAGCCACGCTCGGCACCGCGCTCGACGCCGAGCAGGCCGAGGAGCTCGGCCTCGTCACCTTCGCGCTCGACGACATCGATTGGGACGACGAGGTTCGCGTGTTCCTGGAGGAGCGTGCCAGCTTCTCGCCCGACAGCCTCACCGGCATGGAAGCGAGCCTGCGCTTCGTCGGCCCCGAGACCATGGAATCAAAGATCTTCGCGCGCCTCACCGCCTGGCAGAACTGGATCTTCCAGCGCCCCAACGCCGTCGGCGAGGAAGGCGCACTGCGCCGCTATGGCAGCGGCCAGAAGCCGAAATTCGATATGACGCGGGTTTAAGGAGAGCACGGCCATGAACATGAACATCATGAACGTCGACTACTCGACCAAGATTCCGAACAACGTGAATTTGGCCGAAGACCGCCAGGTGCTGAAGGCGCTGGAGGGCTGGCATCCCGGCTACATGGATTGGTGGAGCGACATGGGCCCCGAGGGCTTCCAGGAATCGCTGGTGTACTTGCGCACCGCTTATTCCGTCGATCCGCGTGGCTGGGCCAAGTTCGATTACGTCCGCATGCCCGAATATCGCTGGGGCATTCTGCTGGCCCCGCAGGAAGAGAACCGCGTCGTGCCGTTCGGCGAGCATTACGGCGAGCCGGCCTGGCAGGAAGTGCCGGGTGAATACCGCGCCATGCTGCGCCGCCTGATCGTGATCCAGGGCGACACCGAGCCGGCCTCGGTCGAGCAGCAGCGCCATCTCGGCAAGACCGCGCCCTCGCTCTACGACATGCGCAACCTGTTCCAGGTCAACGTCGAGGAAGGCCGTCACCTCTGGGCGATGGTCTATCTGCTGCAAAAGTATTTTGGCCGCGACGGCCGTGAAGAAGCTGACGATTTGCTCCGCCGCCGTTCCGGCGATGCCGACGCACCGCGCATGCTGGGGGCCTTCAACGAGGCGACACCGGACTGGCTGTCCTTCTTCATGTTCACCTATTTCACCGATCGCGACGGCAAGATGCAGCTGCACTCGCTGGCGCAATCGGGCTTCGATCCGCTGTCGCGTACCTGCCGCTTCATGCTGACCGAGGAAGCGCACCATATGTTCGTCGGCGAGACCGGCATTACCCGCGTCGTGCAGCGCACGTGTGACGCGATGCGCGATGCCGGCATCACCGATCCCACCGACATCGCCAAGGTCCGCGCGCTCGGCGTGATCGATCTGCCGACCATCCAGAAGAAGCTGAACCTGCACTACACGCTGTCGCTTGATCTGTTTGGCTCGGAAGTCTCGACCAACGCGGCCAACGCCTTCAACACCGGCATCAAGGGCCGCTATCACGAGACCCAGATCGACGACGATCACCAGCTCAAGAATTCGACCTATCCGGTGCTCAAGCTGATCAACGGTGAGATCAAGCTGGTCGACGAGCCGGCGCTGACCGCGCTCAACATGCGCCTGCGCGACGATTACAGCCAGGATTGCGTCAAGGGCATGCTGCGCTGGAACAAGGTGATCTCGACTGCCGGCTACGATTTCAAGCTGACGCTGCCGAACGTCGCCTTCCACCGCCATATCGGCGAGTTCAAGGACGTGCACGCGACGCCCGACGGCATCCTGATCGACGATGCCACCTGGGCCAAACGCAGGGACGATTGGCTGCCCTCGACCGCCGACGGTGATTTCATCACCTCCCTGATGCAGCCCGTCACCGAAACCGGCAAGTTCGCGTCGTGGATTTCGCCGCCGAAGGTCGGCATCGACAACAAGCCCGGCGATTTCGAGTACGTGAAGATCGAGACGTAAGGTCTGCGAGCGAGACGCGACGGCCGCGCCACACAGTCACTGTCATCGCCCGGCTTGACCGGGCGATCCAGTATTCCAGAGACGGTTGTAATAGAGCCGAGAGGCCGCGGCGTACTGGATGCCCCGGTCGAGCCGGAGCATGACAGCGAGTGCGTGGTGAGAACTATGCGCGGCCGCGCCCTCTACCCCGCGATCTCCAGCCCCGCATTCGCGTACACCACACCGCCGTCCACCGCGATGGTGTTGCCGACCACGTAATCGCCCGCACGCGAGGCGAGATAGATCGCAACGCCCGCCATGTCCTCGTCGCTGCCGATGCGCCGCGACGGAATGCGTTTTGCGACCTCATCAGAGTGATCGCGCGCGGCGCGGTTCATGTCGGACTTGAACGCACCCGGCGCGATCGCGGTGACGTTGATGTTGTCCTTGATCAGCTTCGTCGCCATGCGCCGGGTCAGATGGATCACGGCAGCCTTGCTGGCCGCGTAGGAATAGGTCTCGCCCGGATTGACGAAGATGCCGTCGACGGAGGCGATGTTGATCACCTTCGCCGGGCGCTCGTGCGAGGCCGCCGCGCGGAGCGGCTTGGCCAGTGCCTTGGTCAGGAAGAACAGCGACTTGACGTTGAGGTCCATCACCTTGTCCCAGCCGCTCTCGGGGAATTCGTCGAACTCCGCGCCCCAGGCCGCGCCGGCATTGTTGACGAGAATGTCGAGCTTCGGCTCGAGCTTGATGATCTCGGCTGCGAGCTTGTTGCAGCCTTCGACGGTCGAGATGTCGATCGGCAGCGCGATGCATTCGCCGTCATATCGCGCCGAGAGCTCTTTCGCAGTGGCTTCGCAGGGGCCCGCCTTGCGCGCGGTGATATAGACCTTTGCAGCTCCTGCGCCGAGGAAGCCGGCCGCGATCATCTTGCCGATGCCGCGCGAGCCGCCGGTCACGAGTGCGATACGGCCTTTGAGCGAGAATAGATCGTTCGACATGGTGCCTCCCTTGACGCCTTCCTTGGGTTGGCGACGTTTTGAGCGTCACGGGGAGGGGAGTCAAGGAACGGTGGGAATGTGGCTGACTGCGGAGTGTGAGGGCTATGCCGCCGCAAACCGGCGAAAGCCGTTCCACATCGCGGTCGCGGCACCCGAGGTCAGCACCGGCAGGATGCGCGCATCCTGGTAATTTCCGTTGAGCGAAACGCGCGGCAACGCGGTCATGTGATCGGCGTTCTCGGCGAACAGCATGCCGGGCCGAGTTGTCACTGCGGTCTTGAACCCGGCGGATGCGGCCAGTGCGAATTCGCGCGTCCCAGCCGCCTCGCGGTCGCCATAGGGGTAGGCGAGATGCAGCACCTCGCGCTCCAGCGCATGCTCGATCCGCGCGCGGCTCACCGCCATCTCCTGTGTGGCGGTCTCCTCGCTCTGCTTGGCAAGATTGCAGTGGCTGATGGTGTGGGCACCGATCGTGACAAGCGGATCCGCCGCGAGCCGTTTCACCTCGTCCCACGACAGGCAGAGACTGCGGCACAGCGCTGCCATGTCGATCCCGTGCGCAATGCAGAGCGCCTCGATCTCGCGCTTCAGATCGTGTTCGCCCGGCAGCGCGCGCAGCCAGTCGTGCAGGCGATCGAACGTCGCCTGCTTCGCAGGCAGCGTGCTTGCATCGAGCCGCAGCGCGGAATGGCCGATCGTGACGTCGACCTGCTCGGCCTTGGCGATGACGGCTTCCAGCGCGGTCCACCACAGCCGCCCCGTGCCTTCCGCGAAGTCGCTGGCGACATAGACGGTCGCGGGCGCGTCGAATTCGCGCAGCACCGGCAGGGCATGGTCCCTGTTGTCGCGATAGCCGTCATCGAGGGTGAAGGCGGCGAAGCGGCGCTCGAACCGGCCCTGAACCAGCCGTTCGTGCAGCTCGTCCATGCTGACGATGTCGATCTCGCGCGAGCGCAAATGGCACAGTGTCGCGCGCAGAAAGTCGGGGGTCACCTCGAGATGCCGGTTCGGCTGGAACCCGCCCTCACGGGCGGGCCGAACATGGTGCAGCATGAAGATGGCACCGACGCCCGATAGCAGCGGACGCAGCAGATGATGCGCGCCGCTGAAATAGAGTGCTCCCAGCCCGGCGCGAATGACGTTGTTACGCAGTTGTTTCATGACCGGCTGGCCGACCCCTGGGCATTCCGCCCCCAATGTAGGGACTGACCCTTGAAGAAAAAGTTATTCCAATTGTTCACGGGTGGCCCCTGAAAGGGCCCCATTTCCGGTTTGACAGCCTGCCAAGGGTTTGTTTTGTCTCCGGTTCCAGAGTTCGGGTCGTCGAATGCAGATGCTTTTCAGGTGGGCCAGCAAATGGTGGCCGGGGCTGATTCCCCTGGCCGTCATGTGGGGATTTGCGGCCTGGAATAACACCTTGCCGGTCGAGGCCGACCTGTCGGCCCGCAGCTCGGCCGCGCTCAAGGATACGGTCCTGGACAAGACCCGGATCGCGGTGGACGGCCGTGACGTGCGCCTCGCGGCGGACGCCTTCTCCGAGGAGGGACGCCGCGACGCCGTGACGACGGTCGAGATGGTCCCCGGCGTTCGGCTGGTCGACGACCAGACCCGCCTTGTTCCCGAAGCAAAGCCCTTCGTCTGGAACGCCGAGCGTGACGTGGTGCGGGTGACGCTGTCGGGCTCCGCACCCCTGCCGTCGATGAAGGCGCGCCTCACCGAGGCCGCGCGAAAAGAGGTCAACGGGGGCGAGGTCGCTGATCAGATGGGTCTCGCCCGCGGCGCGCCGGCGCGCTTCGAGGCGGCGGCGATGCTGCTGCTCGACCAAATCGGCAAGTTGAAGGACGGCAAGATCACGATCTCCGACACCAAGGTCAATCTGTCGGGCATGGCGCGCGACCTCGGCGGCCGCGAGGCGATCGCCGCCGCGCTGAAGAACCTGCCGGAGGGCTTTTCGATCGCCGCCAACGAGATCAAGGCGCCGCCTTACATCTTCCAGGCCTACAAGGATCCGGTCGCCGCCACGGTGACGCTGACCGGCTACGTGCCCGACAACAGCGTGCACGCCGCGATCGCAAACAGCGCGTCGCGAAAATTCTTCACCGAGAAGGTGGTCGACAATCTCAAGGCCAGCATCGGTGCGCCTGCTTCGTTCAACACCGCGGTCGTTGCAGCACTCGGCGCGCTGTCACGACTGTCGACCGGTACGCTCGTGGTCTCGGATCGCGAGGTGAAGCTGTCGGGCGACGCGCTGTACGAAGGCGCGGCCAGCGACATCCGCGCCGGCCTCGGCAAGGATTTTCCAAAGACCTGGCAGTACAAGCCCGAAATCACCGTGAAGCCCGCGGCAGGGCCGGTCGACGGCACTGTCTGCCAGCAATTGTTCTCGGAGCTGCTGGCCAAGGGCAAGATCCGGTTCGAGTCCAAGCGCGCCGACATTGATCCCGACTCCGCAGGCGTTCTCGATCACCTGATCGAGACCGCCTTGCGCTGCCCCACCACCAATATCGAGGTCGCCGGCCATACCGATGCCGACGGCGAGGATTCCTTCAACCAGGCGCTCTCCGAAAAGCGCGCGCAGGCGGTGATCGACTATCTGGTCAAGGCCGGCCTGCCGGCGGACCGTTTCACCGCGGTCGGCTATGGCAGCACGCAGCCTGTTGCCGGCAACGACACCGACGACGGCAAGGCGCAGAACCGCCGCATCGAATTTCTGGTGAGATGATCATGCCCTATCTCGTCTCGTTTCATATGGGCTGGCTGATCGGCTCGGTGCTGCTGGGCTTCTGCATAGGCTGGATCTCGGTGGTCCAGCGCGGCAACGGCACCTCGAAGGTGACGGCGCGCTGGCTCGCCGTGCTCGTCGCCGGCCTGGTCGCGGCCTCTTTCGCGCATGTGGTGCCGGGCCGCTTCGGCTATTGGCTCGACCTCGGCCTCGTGATGTTCGCCTGCTATCTCGTCGGCTGCACCATCGGCGCATGGCTACGCTATTGGGTGGTCTCGCGCAGCCAGCCCGCAGCCTGAAACGCTGCCGGTCTGTCGTCGGCCGGATTGCCGGCATCGAGGCATTGCGCCTTCAGCTTGCAGCCTGATGAGGACGCTACCTCCAGGCAACATGCCCGGCGCGGCTGCCTTGGCGGGCGGCTGCGTTGACATCTGTGATATCGCAGTGCAACCGGCGATCGGGAGCGAAGGCGTCGGCCACATCATCGTGCGCCCGCAGCCGGTCGACGCAGTAGGCCCCTCTTTCAACAGGCGGACCCGATCCATAGATTGATTTCGACTTAAGGCGTGACGGAACATTGTCCGGTCGAAATCATCAAAACTTCACGGCGGCTGCGCAGGATTGCCATGGAGATTCGCGTCAGCCTTGCCGCCGAAAGTGCCAAACCGTGCATCACGAGCTCGCAAGCCTGCCTAAAATATTGAAGGCACGTGATTTTGTTCACATTGGCGAATTCCACTCCGCCCCAAAACGCGCTAGTGGAGGGACGGGGGGCATGCGCGAGACCGGAGCCGACGGCGAGGGTTCGTCGAGTGCCACTGCGTCGTTCGCCTGTTCGCCGGCCACCCTGGCCGCTGAAGCGTTGTTCGAGGTCTAGATGCTGGAAGCCATACGCAGGGCGATGACGTTGCTGCGCCAGAAGCAAATCCTGCATAAGCTTGGAGTTGTGATCAGCGTCGCGGTCATCGGCATCGCTTGCTATGTGCTCTACCACATGCTGCGCGGCATCGACACGAACGAGGTGATCGAGGCGATCAAGAGCACCGAGCCGCGCCAGATTGCGATGGCCGCGCTGTTCGTCGCCGCGGGCTATTTCACCCTGACCTTCTACGATCTGTTTGCCGTGCGCGCGATCGGCCATTCCCACGTGCCCTATCGCATCAACGCGCTCGCAGCCTTCACCAGCTATTCGATCGGACACAATGTCGGCGCCAGTGTCTTCACCGGCGGCGCCGTGCGCTATCGCATCTATTCGGCCTACGGCCTCAACGCGATCGACGTCGCGAAAATATGCTTCCTGGCCGGCCTCACTTTCTGGCTCGGCAATGCCGCCGTGCTCGGCCTCGGCATCTCCTATCATCCGGAGGCGGCCGCCGCGATCGACCAACTGCCGCCCTGGTTGAACCGCACCATCGCGATGATGATCATCGTGGCGCTGGTCGCTTACGTGGTCTGGGTCTGGACCCAGCCGCGGGTGGTCGGGCGCGGGCCCTGGACCGTGGTGCTGCCGGGCGGTCCGCTGACGCTGCTGCAGATCGCCATCGGCATCATCGATCTCGGCTTCTGTGCGCTTGCCATGTACGTGCTGGTGCCCGACGAGCCCAATCTCGGCTTCGTCGTGGTCGCGGTCATCTTCGTCTCGGCGACGCTGCTCGGCTTCGCCAGCCATTCGCCCGGGGGCTTAGGGGTCTTCGACGCCGCCATGCTGGTCGGCCTCTGGCAGATGGACCGTGAGGAACTGCTCGGCGGCATGCTGCTGTTCCGGGTCCTCTATTATCTGTCCCCTTTCGTCATCTCTGTAATCTTGCTGACGTTTCGGGAGGTTATCATCGGCGCCCGATCGAAACGTCTGCAGCAGGCGGCGCTCAAGCTCGACCCAGGTCCACCGCCTGAAGCCGCTTATGTGAGAAAGCGCAGCGACGGCGGCGGCGCCTGACCGGTGCAAAGCGAACATAGGAGAAGCCCGGCCCGATGGCGATCGACGCTCCCTCGTCTCCCACGGTGCAGTCCTGGTCCGACCGGCTGCGGCACTCGACCATCATCCTGATCGCTGCGGCTCTGGCGCTGTCGGTCGTGGTTTCGCTCGGCGAGTTGTCGGTGGTGCGGGGGGTGACGGTGTTCCTCTGCATCGCCGCCGCGGCGCTGATCCCATGGCGGCTGCATGATACCGCCGCCTCGCGCGAGGACGTGAGGCGCGTCAATCCGGTTGAAGGCGCCGCGGTGGCCGCGGTCGTCGCCGGCATGCCGGATCCCGCGGTGCTGCTCGACCGCGCCGGCCGGGTCATCCATCTCAATGCGGCCGCCGCCCAGCTCGCGCCGGCGCTGCGCAAGAACGAGCTCGCCCAGTTCGCGCTGCGCTCGCCGGAGATCATCACGGCGCTGCGCGAGTCCATTGCCACCACCGAGCAGCGGCGCGCGACCTATCTCGACCATGTTCCGGTCGACCGCTGGATGGAGCTGATCATCACACCCGTGCCGGTGCCGACCAATTTTGGCGGCGCCGACAAGTGCATGCTGATGACCTTCCACGACCAGACGCCGCTGCGCCGGGTCGAGGAGATGCGCGCCGACTTCGTCGCCAATGCCAGCCACGAATTGCGCACGCCGCTGGCCGCGCTGTCAGGCTTCATCGACACGCTCCAGGGCCAGGCCAAGGACGATCCCAAGGCACGCGAGCGCTTCCTCGGCATCATGCACAACCAGGCGACGCGCATGGCGCGCCTGATCGACGACCTCCTGTCGCTGTCACGGGTGGAGCTGTCGGCGCATGTGCGGCCCGACACTCTGGTCGACCTCTTGCCGATCATCTTCCAGGTCGCCGACGGGCTGGAGCCGCTGGCGCGGGAGCGGCAGGTCGAGGTCGAGACCCATTTGCCCGATGGCCCGGTCATGATCGCCGGCGACCGTGAGGAACTGCTCCGCCTGTTCGAGAACCTGATCGAGAACGCGCTCAAATACGGCGCCTCCGGCGGACGAGTCATCGTGTCGCTGATGCTGCCTGCCGCGGCCGACCCAACTCAGGAAGTCCGGGTCATGGTGCGGGATTTCGGCCCGGGCATCGCGCCCGAGCACCTGCCGCGCCTGACCGAGCGGTTCTACCGGGTCGACGTCGGCGATAGTCGCTCGCAGGGGGGGACGGGGCTCGGATTATCGCTGGTGAAACATATTCTTAACCGTCACCGCGGCCGTCTTTTGATCGAAAGCGTGCCCAAGCAGGGTGCAACTTTCACCGCCTGTTTCCCCCAGGCTAAGACTTTAGTTTAAGCAATAAAGCGAAGCGATTTCAATTGCTTATCGCTGTCATCCGACTGTCACGAAACCTTCGTAAAAGCTCAGCCGACCGCTCCTAAAGGGGCGGCGCGGGGAGCGCGATCGGGCGCTGATGGCGCTTCGCTCCCCTGTATGGAGACCAGCATGAATTTCCTCAAGACCATCGTCGCTGCCGGCTTGGTCGCCGCAACGACGACGACGACGGCGTTCGCCGCCGACATCACCGGTGCCGGCTCGACCTTCATCTTCCCCGTCCTCTCCAAGTGGGCCGACGCCTACAAGAAGGAATCGGGCAACGGTGTTAACTACCAGTCGATCGGTTCCGGCGCCGGCATCAAGCAGATCCAGGCCAAGACGGTGACCTTCGGCGCGACCGATGCTCCGTTGAAGGCGGATCAGCTCCTGAAGGACGGCTTCGCCCAGTGGCCGATGGTCATGGGTGGTATCGTCCCGGTCGTGAACGTTGAAGGCGTGAAGGCCGGCGAGCTCGTCCTCGACGGCGCCACCCTCGCCGACATTTTCATCGGCAAGATCACCAAGTGGGACGACGCTGCGATCAAGAAGCTGAACCCGAATGCCAAGCTGCCTTCGGATGCGATCTCGGTCGTTCACCGCGCGGACGGTTCGGGCACCACCTTCAACTTCACCAACTATCTCTCCAAGACCAGCGCCGACTGGAAGAGCAAGGTCGGTGAAGGCACTGCCGTCGAGTGGCCGGTTGGCGTCGGCGCCAAGGGCAACGAAGGCGTTGCCGGCAATATCGCCCAGACCAAGAATTCGATCGGCTATGTCGAATACGCCTATGCCAAGCAGAACAAGCTGACCTACACCAAGATGGTCAACAAAGCCGGCAAGACCGTCGACGCGACCAACGAGGCGTTCCAGGCTGCCGCGTCCAACGCCGACTGGACCAGCGCTCCGGGCTACTACCTGATCCTCACCGACCAGCCCGGCGACAAGTCCTGGCCGATCGTCGCCACGACCTTCGTGCTGATGCACAAGGACGCCACCGACAAGGCCGCGTCGCAGGAAGCGCTGAAGTTCTTCAAGTTCGCCTTTGAAAAGGGTGCGAAGTCTGCCGAAGAGCTCGACTACATCCCGATGCCCGACAACGTCGTAAAGCTGATCGAGAAGACCTGGTCGGCTGACATCAAGAGCTAATCTCTCTGCTCTCGGGACACGATGCGGCCTGCAACGGCCGCATCGTGGACCGCACGACCTTTCGGCCCCGGATCAGCCTCGCGCTCTATCCGGGGCACGACATCAACCAAAAAAGTATATTCTTGCTACAGGGGATCGGCGTGGCAGATATGGCTGTCGAGAGCGATGTGATTGATGCCGCCGGTCCGTATGATCGCGCCAAGGCTTTGAGCGCGTTCAAGCTCGGCGATGTCACCTTCTACTGGATCACGCGTCTCAGCGCGATTTCGGTTCTTCTCATTCTCGGCGGCATCATCGTTTCGCTGATCATCGGCGCCGTCCCGGCGATGAAGGAATACGGCTTCGCGTTCCTGTGGACGCAGCGCTGGGCCCCGTCGGCGGATCCGCCCGTGCTCGGCGCGCTCGGACCGATGTACGGCACGCTCGTCACCTCCTTCATCGCGATGCTGATCGCCATTCCCGTGGGTCTCGGCATTGCGATCTTCCTCACCGAGCTGTGCCCGCAATGGCTGCGCCGCCCGATCGGCATGGCCATCGAGTTGCTCGCGGGCATTCCTTCCATCATCTACGGCATGTGGGGCTTCTTCGTGCTGGGGCCGTTCCTGGCCAACACCTTCCAGCCCTTCATGATCAAGATCTTCGAGGGCATCCCCGTGCTCGGCGCGATCTTCGCGGGGCCCCCGTCCTATCTCAGCCTGTTCAACGCCGCGCTGATCCTTGCGATCATGGTGCTGCCCTTCATCACCTCGATCTCGGTCGACGTGTTCAAGACGGTGCCGCCGGTGCTGAAAGAGGCCGCCTACGGCGTCGGCTGTACCACCTGGGAAGTCGTACGCAGCGTGGTCATCCCCTATACCCGCGTCGGCATCATCGGCGGTGTCATGCTGGCGCTGGGCCGCGCGCTCGGCGAGACCATGGCGGTGACCTTCATCATCGGCAATTCGTTCCGCATCTCGTCCTCGATCTTCGCGCCGGGTACCACCATCTCGGCGGCGATCGCATCCGAATTCGCCGAGAGCGACGGCCTGCACCAGTCCGGCCTGATCCTGCTCGGCCTGCTGCTGTTCGTGCTGACGTTCTTCGTGCTCGCCGGCGCCCGGCTGATGCTGCTGCGCCTGGAAAAGAAGGCGGGGAAGTAACATGAACCCGATTTACGCACGCCGCCGCCGCAAGGACATCGTCATCCGCGGGCTCTGCATCGGCGCCGCCGCCTTCGGCGTCACCTGGCTCGCGCTGATCCTGATGACGCTGCTCTATAACGGGGTGGCCGGCCTCAGCCTCGACCTGTTCGCCGCTGACACGCCGCCGCCGGGCTCGACCGAAGGCGGCCTGCGCAATGCCATCATCGGCTCGCTGATCATGACCGTGATCGGCGTCGGCATCGGCGCGCCGCTCGGCCTGTTCGCCGGCACCTATCTGGCCGAGTACGGCCGCAACGACAGGCTGACCTCGGTGATCCGCTTCATCAACGACATCCTGCTGTCGGCGCCCTCGATCATCATCGGCCTGTTCATCTACGGCGCGGTGGTGGTGCCGATGCGCGGCTTCTCGGCGATCGCAGGTTCGCTCGCGCTCGCCGTGATCGTGATCCCCGTGGTGCTGCGCACGACCGAGGACATGCTGTCGCTGGTGCCCAACGCGCTTCGCGAGGCAGCCTCGGCGCTCGGCCTGCCGCGTTCGCTGGTGATCAAACGGATCGCCTATCGTGCCGCCCGTTCCGGCCTCATCACCGGCGTGCTGCTCGCCACCGCCCGCGTCGCCGGCGAAACCGCGCCGCTGCTCTTCACCGCGCTGTCGAACCAGTTCTTCAGCCTCAGCCTGAACAAGACGATGGCGAACCTGCCCGTGACCATCAACAACTTCGTCCAGAGCCCCTACGCCTATTGGAAGCAGCTTGCCTGGAGCGGCGCGCTGCTGATTACCCTGACCGTGCTAGCCCTGAACATTGGCGCGCGCATTCTCGGCGCCGAGAGGACCGCAAAATGAGTGATCTTTCCGTGTCGATGAGCGCGTCCGGTGGGCTTCCGCATGCCCAGCAGCCGCTGCCGGAAGCCCCGGCCAAGGTGACGGTGCGCAGCCTCAACTTCTATTATGGCGAGCACCACGCCCTGAAGAACATCAATCTGGCGCTCGGCACCAACCGCGTCACGGCTTTCATCGGCCCGTCGGGTTGCGGCAAGTCGACCCTGCTGCGCATCTTCAACCGGATGTACGACCTCTATCCCGGCCAGCGCGTCACCGGTCAGCTGATGCTCGACCAGACCAACATCCTCGACCCCAAGCTGGACCTCAATCTGCTGCGCGCCCGCGTCGGCATGGTGTTCCAGAAGCCGACGCCGTTCCCGATGACGATCTACGAGAACATTGCCTTCGGCATCCGCCTCTATGAGAAGATCTCGAAGTCCGAGATGGACGACCGCGTGGAGAAGGCGCTGCGCGGCGGCGCGCTGTGGAACGAGGTCAAGGACAAGCTCAACGCGTCCGGCCTGTCGCTCTCCGGCGGCCAGCAGCAGCGTCTCTGCATCGCCCGCACCGTCGCGGTGCGGCCCGAGGTGATCCTGTTCGACGAGCCCTGCTCGGCGCTGGACCCGATCTCGACCGCCAAGGTCGAAGAGCTGATCCAGGAGCTGTCGGAGAACTATACGATCGCGATCGTCACCCACAACATGCAGCAGGCGGCGCGCGTTTCCGACAAGACCGCCTTCATGTATCTCGGTGAGCTGATCGAGTTCGACGACACCAGCAAGATCTTCACGTCGCCGTCCGACCGGCGCACGCAGGATTACATTACCGGCCGGTTCGGCTGAGGAGACGGACATGGGTTCTGAACATACCGCAAAGGCTTTCGATACCGACCTCCAGGAACTGACACGGTCGGTTGCGGAAATGGGCGGCCTCGCCGAGCGCATGATCGTCGATTCCGTCGACGCACTGATCCGTCGCGACGTCGCGCTCGGCCAGCGCGTCGTCAACACCGACGCCGAGATCGACGCGCTTCAGAAGAGGATCGAGGAGCACGCCGTGCTCACCATCGCCCGCCGCCAGCCGATGGCGGTGGACCTGCGCGAAATCGTCGGCGCGATGCGCGTCGCGACCGATCTCGAGCGGATCGGCGATCTCGCCAAGAACATGGGCAAGCGCGTCGCGGCGCTGGAGACCGATTTCCATCCGCTCAAGCTGTTCCGCGGCCTCGAACACATGACCGACCTCGTGCAGCAGCAGGTCAAGTCGGTGCTCGACGCCTATGCCGCGCACGATCTGCCGGCGGCGATGGCGGTGTGGAAGGGCGACGAGGAAGTCGACGCCATCTGCACCTCGCTGTTCCGCGAGCTCCTCACCTACATGATGGAGGATCCGCGCAACATCTCGTTCTGCATCCATCTGATGTTTTGCGCCAAGAACATCGAGCGGATCGGCGACCACGCCACCAACATCGCCGAGACCGTGTTCTACATGATCGAAGGCCAGGCCATCACCGACAAGCGGCCGAAAGGCGACATGACGACCTTCGCCACGACGATCCCCAATACCTGAATCCTCAAGGAGCGACGACCCCATGGGCGCACGCATTATGGTGGTTGAGGACGAGGAAGCTCTCACCGAGCTGCTTCGTTACAACCTCGAAGGCGACGGCTATGACGTCGAGACGGTGATGCGCGGCGACGACGCCGATACCCGCCTCAAGGAGCACATCCCCGATCTGATCGTGCTCGACTGGATGCTGCCCGGCCTGTCCGGTATCGAGCTGTGCCGGCGGCTGCGCGCGCGCTCCGACACCAAGCAGCTGCCGATCATCATGCTCACCGCGCGTGGCGAGGAGAGCGAGCGTGTCAGGGGCCTCGCAACCGGCGCCGACGACTACATCGTCAAGCCGTTCTCGGTGCCCGAGCTGCTGGCGCGGGTGAAGGGCCTGCTGCGGCGCGCCAGCCCCGAGCGGCTCGCGACCGTGCTGGCTTTCGGCGACATCGAGCTCGATCGCGAGAAGCGCCGCGTGGCGCGCTCGGGCCGGCCGATCGATCTCGGCCCGACCGAATATCGCCTGCTGGAGTTCTTCCTGGAGCATCCCGGCCGGGTGTTCTCGCGCGAGCAGCTGCTCGACAGCGTCTGGGGTCGCGACATCTATATCGACGAGCGCACCGTCGACGTGCATATCGGCCGCCTGCGCAAGCTGCTCAATCTCGGCCGCGAGCAGGACCCGATCCGCACCGTCCGCGGCGCCGGCTACGCCCTCGACGATCGCTTCGCGAAGGCCGAGCAGACGTCAAGCTAGCTACGCGCAGGAAAAACAAAAAAGCGCGCCTTGGGGCGCGCTTTTTTTTGTCTCGATCATCCCGGACGATGTCGTCTCGAGCTGTGCTCAGCGCGTGCCGGGCTTCGCCGGAGCGCGACGGCGATCGGCGGCCGGCTGATACGCCACCCGCGAGTGCTGGGCGCAGTAGGGCAGGCCGGACAGCGCCTTGCCGCCACAGAAGAAGAAATCCGGGCTCGAGGGATCGCCGACCGGCCAGTGGCAGGTGGCCTCGTTCAATTCGAGCAGCGACAGCCGCTGGCTCATCGGCACCACGTTGTCGTAAGTGACCGGTTCGGCCTCGACCTCGACCTCGAAGGCCTGCGCCAGCGCGGTGTTGCCGCGCGCGATGGGGCGGCTCACCCGCATCATGTGCTGCGCAGGACGTGCCTTGCGCGGTCGGGGAGCTGCTGATGAGGGGCTCTTGGCGCGGCCGGACAGGCCGAGCCTGTGCACCTTGCCGATCACGGCGTTGCGGGTCACGTTACCGAGCTCAGCGGCGATCTGGCTCGCCGAAAGTCCGGCCTCCCAGAGCTTTTTCAGCTGCTCGACACGATCATCCGACCAGGTCAAAACCGTCATTGCACCCTTTCCTTCGCCGGCGCCTGCCATCTATGGGGCCTCACGACGAATGCCTAAGCCTCGAAAAACCCGTGCCGCCAGAATCCCTTAAGGCTCGCCGGGCGCACCAAATGCGCCCGGGCGTTTACGCCGGTACATGAGGACTTTTGGGATCAGAACCGCTGCACGAGATGTCGTATCTGACAAGCCAAACGCTACAATATGGCGTGACTCACGCGCAAGAGTCCGCCGACTCGCTTCCACATGTTCCGTGGCGAAAATCCCGCAAAATCGCCACCGCAAGACTACGGATTCAGCATTTCGCGGGGCTTTCCGGGCGGCATTGACACCCGTATTGCCAAGCATAAGATGGTTGCGCGTGCCGCCCTTAAAAGGCGGCACGTTTCGTTTTCCGGTCCAAATGACGCGCTGCGCAAGGCGCGTTCAGGCCGTCCGAAACACCCTGAGTGACCACCAAAGAGACCGTCATGACCAACAGCGCAACGCCGCATTTGCTCCCCGTTTTCGCCAGGGCCGACATCGGTTTTGAGCGCGGTGAAGGCGTCTGGTTGATCGCAACCAATGGCGATCGCTATCTCGATTTCACCTCGGGCGTGGCGGTGAATGCGCTCGGCCATGCCCATCCGGCGCTGGTCAAGGCGCTGCAGGAGCAGGCCACGAAGCTCTGGCACATGTCGAACCTGTTCCAGAGCCCGGATGGCGAGAAGCTCGCTGCGCGTCTCTGCAACGAGAGCTTTGCCGACTTCGTGTTCTTCTGCAATTCCGGCGCCGAAGCGCTGGAGGGTGTGATCAAGCTGGTCCGCCATCATCACTTCTCCAAGGGCCATCCGGAACGCTACCGCATCATCACCTTCGAAGGCGCCTTCCACGGCCGCACGCTGGCGACGCTGGCCGCGACCGGTTCGGCAAAATACCTCGAAGGTTACGGTCCGCCGATGGAGGGCTTCGACCAGATCCCGCATGGCGACATCGAAGCCGTGAAGAAGGCAATCGGTCCTCACACCGCCGGCATCCTGATCGAGCCGATCCAGGGCGAGGGCGGCGTACGTCCGGCGACATCGGCCTTCCTCAAGGCGTTGCGCCAGCTCTGCGACGAAAAGGGCCTGCTGCTCGCCTTCGACGAGGTGCAGACCGGCATGGGCCGCACCGGCGATCTCTTTGCCTATCGACGCACCGGCGTCACACCAGACGTGATGTCGCTGGCGAAGGCGCTCGGCGGCGGCTTCCCGATCGGCGCGATCCTGGCGACGGCGGATGCGGCCGCCGGCATGGGCCCCGGCTCGCACGGCTCGACCTTCGGCGGCAATCCGCTGGCGATCGCGGCCGCGAACGCCGTGCTCGACGTCATGCTCAAGCCCGGCTTCTTCGATCACGTGCAGAAGATGTCGCTGCTGCTCAAGCAGAAGCTCGCCTCCGTGATCGACCGTCACCCCGATATCGTCAGCGAAATCCGCGGCGAGGGGCTCTTGATCGGCATCAAGGCCGTGGTGCCGTCAGGTGATCTGGTCGCAGCCTTGCGCAACGAGAAGCTGCTCACCGTCGGCGCCGGCGACAATGTCGTGCGCTTCCTGCCGCCCTTGATCGTCACCGAGGCCGAGATCGAGGACAGCGTCATCAGGCTCGAACGCGCCTGCACGGCGCTGTCAGGCAACAAGCGGGCGGCAAGCTGATGAGCAAGGGTCCCAAGCATTTCCTTGATATCAACGAGCTGCCGCTGTCGGAGCTCAAGAGCATGCTGGCGGCCTCCTCCGCCATGAAGGCGAAGCAGAAGGCGCATCAGCCGGTCAGGCCGCTCGAAGGCAAGACGCTGGCGATGATCTTCGAGCGCCCGTCGACCCGCACGCGCGTCTCGTTCGACGTCGCCATGCGCCAGCTCGGCGGTGAGCCCATCATGCTCACCGGCGCCGAGATGCAGCTCGGTCGCGGCGAGACCATTGCCGACACCGCGCGCGTGCTGTCGCGCTATGTCGATGCCATCATGATCCGCATCCTCAACCACGAGGCGCTACTCGAGCTCGCGGCGTATGCAACCGTACCCGTCATCAACGGCCTGACGCGTCGCTCGCATCCGTGCCAGGTGATGGCCGACCTCATGACCTATGAGGAGCATCGCGGCCCGATCGAGGGGCGAACCGTGGCCTGGACCGGCGACGACAACAACGTGCTGGCGTCCTGGGCTCATGCCGCCGAACGCTTCAAGTTCAAGCTCAATGTCGCAACGCCGCCGGAGCTTGCCCCGAAGAAGGTGATGCGCGACTGGATCAAGGCGACCAATGCGCCGATCGTGCTCGGCACCGATCCCGAGGCCGCGGTGAAGGGCGCCGATTGCGTCGTCACCGACACCTGGGTGTCGATGGGCGACAAGGAAGGCGAGCACCGTCACAACGTGCTCAAGCCCTATCAGGTCAATGCCAAGCTGATGTCGCTGGCAAAGCCCGATGCGCTGTTCATGCACTGCTTGCCCGCCCATCGCGGCGAGGAGGTCACCGACGAGGTGATCGACGGTCCGCAATCGGTCGTGTTCGACGAGGCCGAGAACCGCCTGCACGCACAAAAGGGCATTCTGGCCTGGTGCTTCGACGCGGTGAAGTAAGGCGCGCATGGTGTTAATCGTCGTCCTGGCGAAAGCCAGGACCCATTACCACCGACCGTAGTTTGGCGAAGATTGGTCATTGCCGTCTCGCGCCACAACTCCACCTTGAGGTTATGGGTCCTGGCTTTCGCCAGGACGACATCGAGTTTGCGGTACAGTTTGCGTAATCAAAGCCGCGTCTGAGCGCGTTGCCCGCGCCCCCTTCCATTTCCGCCCTCCGACCCCAGATAAAGCGCCATGGTTTCCCAATCCCCTGACATGAAAGCCGGGCCTGAAGGCCCGGTTCGCGCGCCTTCAGCGGTTCCCGTCGATGACGCCGTGCTGCCTTATGAGGTCGACGCGCTCGACGTGCGCGGTCGGCTGGTGCGCCTTGGCCCGGCGCTCGACGACATCCTGACCAAGCACGATTATCCCGCGCCCGTCGGCAAGCTGCTCGGCGAGGCCATCGTGCTGACGACGCTGCTCGGCTCGGCGCTGAAATTCGAGGGCCGCTTCATCCTGCAGGCCCAGACGGACGGGCCGGTGTCGTTCCTGGTGGTGGACTATCAGGCGCCGGATCGCCTGCGCGCCTATGCACGCTTCGATGCCGCGCGTCTCGGTGATGCCAAGGATTCCGGCACCTTGCTCGGCCGCGGCCACCTCGCCATGACCATCGACCAGGGGCCGGACATGAGCCGCTACCAGGGCCTGGTCGCGCTCGACGGCGGCAGCCTGGAAGACGCCGCCCACGAATATTTCCTGCGCTCCGAGCAGATCCCGACGCGCGTGCGTCTCGCGGTCGGCGAGGAGTGGCGATCGAGCGACGGCGGCAAGCATCGCTGGCGCGCCGGCGGCATGCTGATGCAGTTCTTGCCGAAGGCGCCGGAGCGCGCGCGCCAGGCCGACCTGCACCCCGGCGATGCGCCCGAGGGCCTCGAGGTTCACAGCGTCGCCGAGGACGATGCCTGGGTCGAGGCGCGCTCGCTGATCGAGACGGTCGAGGACGTCGAGCTGATCGATCCCGATCTCTCCGGCGAACGGCTGCTCTACCGCCTCTTCCACGAGCGCGGCGTGCGCGTGTTCAATCCGCTGGTCCTGAAAGCGCAATGCTCCTGCTCGCGCAACGCGGTTGCGTCCATGCTGAAGAGCTTTTCGCCCGACGATCGCTCCGCCATGGTCAAGGACGACAAGGTCGTCGTGACCTGCGAGTTCTGTAGCTCGGTGTACGAGTTCACGCCGGAAGAGGCGGGCGTGGAAGACGCGTAACGCGCTCACCCTCCGTCATTGCGAGCCACATACTCGGCGTCATCGCCCGACTTGATCGGGCGATCCAGTACTCCGAGACGGCAGCGATGAATCGAGAGGCCGCGGCGTACTGGATGCCCCAGTCAAGCCGGGGCATGACAGTTGTGGGTGCCGCCCGCCCCTAATTCAAAACCCGCTTGTTGTCAGGGCTGTCCAGCGAGAAGGTCGGCACGTCGATCTCGAAGCGCTCCCCGCTCTCGCTGACCATCAGGTAGCGGCCGGTCATGAAGCCGGAGGCGGTCGAAAGCGGCACGCCGGAGGTATATTCGAAGCGCTCGCCGGGGGCGAGGGTCGGCTGTTCGCCGATCACGCCCTCGCCCTTGACCTCCTGCTGCCGTCCGGTGGCATCGGTGATGATCCAGTGCCGTGTCTTGAGCTGTACGGTCTCGTCGCCGGAATTGGTGATGACGATGGTATAGGACCAGAAATAGCGGGACCGCTCGGCAGAGGACTCCGCCGGAACAAAGTTCGGCTCGACGGTCACTTCGATCTGACGGGTCACGGCGCGGTACATGGTTGCCATCATAACGAAAACCCAGCCAGGAACCAAACGCCGCAGGTGGCCCAGGCGACATCGTCCCGCCCGAATTCACGGAGAAGTAGGCACCAATTGTGATCCGGCCGCTTTGCGAGGCGGCGATCGGACCGGTACACTCCTGAAACGTCGCGATTTGCGGAAGGGTTTCTGGGCCCCCATGACCATTGCCGATCAAGTGACGGGATCGACGATCGCGGGAACCGCTGGCGCCATGCCGGCGGAGGCCAAGCCTGTCGACGCAAAGCCCCGCGTCGCCGCGCCGGCCATTACGCTGCCTGCCATTGGCGAGCGCGAGCTCAGGCTCGATCTGTTCCGGGGCCTCGCGCTGTGGCTGATCTTCATCGACCATCTGCCGCCCAATCTGCTGACCTGGTTCACGATCCGCAATTACGGCTTCAGCGACGCCACCGAGATCTTCATCTTCATTTCGGGCTACACCGCAGCCTTCGTCTACGGCCGCGCGATGCTGGAGAACGGTTTCGTCATCGCCACCGCGCGGGTGCTGCGGCGGGTCTGGCAGATCTACGTCGCCCACGTTTTCCTGTTCACGATCTTCCTCGCCGAAATCTCCTACGTCGCGACCAGCTTCGAGAACCCGCTCTACACCGAAGAGATGGGCATCATGGATTTTCTCAAGCAGCCCGACGTCACCATCGTGCAGGCGCTGCTGTTGCGCTTCCGTCCCGTCAACATGGACGTGCTGCCGCTTTATATCGTCTTGATGCTCGCGCTGCCGCTGATCCTGTGGTCGATGAAGTGGCGGCCCGATGTCACGCTCGCGTTCTCGGCCCTGCTTTACGCCGCGACCTGGGAGTTCGACCTCTACTTCTCCGCCTATCCCAACGGCTTCTGGGCGTTCAATCCCTTTGCCTGGCAGTTGCTGTTCGTGTTCGGCGCATGGTGCGCGCTCGGAGGTGCGCGACGCATGTCGCGCATCCTGGCGTCGCCCGTGACGATGTGGATCTCGATCGCCTATCTCGTCGCGGCGTTCTACGTGACGCTGACCTGGTACGTCCCGCAGCTTTCGCACTTCATGCCGAAGCTGATCGAGCAGTGGATGTATCCGATCGACAAGACCGACCTCGACGTGCTGCGCTTCACGCATTTCCTGGCGCTGGCCGCGCTCACCGTGCGTTTTCTGCCGCGGGAATGGCCGGGCCTGAAATCGCCGTGGTTGCGGCCGCTGATCGTGTGCGGCCAGCACTCG
The DNA here is from genome assembly GCF_004114955.1 of Bradyrhizobium guangzhouense. Classification (NCBI taxonomy): domain Bacteria; kingdom Pseudomonadati; phylum Pseudomonadota; class Alphaproteobacteria; order Hyphomicrobiales; family Nitrobacteraceae; genus Bradyrhizobium; species Bradyrhizobium guangzhouense. Next base: position 6,893,924 of record NZ_CP030053.1, on the reverse strand, counting down.
CTGGAGATATTCTGTCTCGGTGTCTTCCTGGCCTTTGCCGGCCATTTCATCCTGGCCGAGGTCGCGAGCGGCCCGGCCATGCATGCGCTGATTAGTCTCTCGGGGATTCTGATCATGTGGGCGATGGCCTGGCTGATTTCATGGTACAAGCGCGTAGCTGACAAGAGCGGTGCGAAAATCAAAAACGCCGTCGGCAACGCCGATCTGGCGGGAGGGGGCTGATGAAGGCGAAGGTTCTCCTGAGCCTGATCCTGCTGTGCGGGTACCTCACCGCGCCTTCGGCGCGCGCGGAGGATGCTGCGCCTGCCGCGCCCGCGATCCCCGCAGCCTGCGAATTGCCGCCTTATCTGCTCGCCACCGAGAGCCAGCTCCAGAAGGTCGCCGAAGCCGTCAAGGCGGGCAAGCCGCTCGAGATCCTGGTGATCGGAAGCCGGTCGACGACGATCCCATCGTCCGAGAGCAGCTCCTATCCGGCGCGGATGGAGGCGATCTTGAAAGAGAAGCTGCCCCCTGCGGAGGTCGTGCACGTATCCGTAGAAATACAGAGCAAGAAGACGGCGGAGGAAGCTGCCGGAACCTTCGTTAGGCTGATGGAAGCAAAAACACCTACTTTGGTCATCTGGCAGACCGGGACGGTGGATGCTATCCGATCCATCGATCCCGACGATTTTCGCGGCGCTGTGACCGATGGAGTCGCTGCACTGCAAAATGCGGGGGCTGACGTCGTCTTGATGAATTTGCAGTACAGCCCGCGTACCGAATCCATGATCTCGGCGCCGCCCTATCTCGACAATATGCGGGTGGTGGCGCAGGAGCATGATATCCCGCTGTTCGACCGTTTCGCGATCATGCGGCAGTGGAATGATCAGGGTCAGTTCGACCTGTTCAGCCCCTCGCGCGGCCCTGAGCTGGCGAAGCAGGTCCATGATTGCCTTGGCCGGGCGTTGGCGCAGTTTGTGATCGACGCCGCCCATCTGGAGCAGGCCCAGCAGCAGAATTGAGGTCTAGCGTTAATGAGTTCTTTCCGCCCTTTTGGCCTGTCGACATGGTTGGCCGCGCCCGCAGCAGCCGTGCTGCTGATGCTGACGCCTGTGGTGCAGGCCCCTGCTCGAGCTCAGGCCGCCGAGGCGACATCAGCTCCGCAGCAAGCTGCTAACCCCGCGCCCGCATCGCCGTCGCAGACGACGGTTGCTGCGACGACCCAGCCGCCCGGCGAGCAGCGCGGCCTCACTTCGCGCGCCATCGACAAGGTGAAGCAGGTCGCGAAATCCGCCGGCGATATTTTCAGCCGCGTGCCGTGCTTGCCGCCGAAAGGCAGCGCGAAGACGATGGGCTCGCTGCCGCATGTCGCGGGTAAGCTCGTCGCGGGCAAGCCCGTCGTGATCGTCGCGTTCGGCTCGTCGTCGACGGCGGGCTATGGCGCGAGCTCGCCCGATTTCAACTATCCCAACCGTCTCGCCGCGCAGCTGCGCCGGCAATATCCGACCGCTGACATCACCGTCATCAATGCCGGCGTCGGCGGCGAAGACGCGCCCGAGATGATGAAGCGCCTCCAGAAGGAGGTGATCGACGTGCATCCGGATCTCGTGATCTGGCAGGTCGGCACCAACGCCGTGCTGCGCAATCTCGATCCCGGCGACACCGCCAGGATGGTCGAGGACGGCATCGCCCGGATCCAGGCGGCGGGCGATGCCGACGTCGTGCTGGTCGACCCGCAATATTCGCCCAGGGTCACCGAGCGTCCCGAAAGCGCAGGCAAGATGGTGAAGCTGCTCGGCAAGGTCGCCGAGCTTCGTCACGTCGGCATCTTCCCGCGCTTCGAGGTGATGCGCGACTGGCACGAGAAGCAGGCGCTTCCGGTCGAGAGTTTCGTGATCGCCGATGGGCTGCACATGAACGATTGGGGCTATGCCTGCTTCGCCCAGCTGCTCGGCGACGACATCATCCACTCGGTCGGCCAGATCAAGCTCGGGGTGAATGTGCCTGCGGACGTGCGGACGTACCGGCCGATGTAAGTGGCTGTGCCGTATCTTCGTAGGGTGGGTTACGCCAGCCGACTGAGCTTTGCGCAGCCTGCTGGCTAAACCACCCTACCAAGCAATCACGCCTTCTCGAGCGCCGCCGTCAGATCCTCGATCAGATCATCCGCATGCTCGAGGCCGGCCGAGAAGCGGATGAATCCCTCGCTGATGCCGAGCGCCGCGCGATCCTCCGGCTTCAGCCGCTGATGCGTCGTGGTCGCCGGATGCGTGACGAGGCTCTTGGCATCGCCGAGATTGTTCGAGATCTTTGCAAGCTTCAGTTCGTTGAGGACGCGGAACGCAGCCGCCTTCCCGCCCTTGACCTCGAAGCCGACCAGCGTCGAGCCGCCGCGCATCTGCTTCTTCACCAGTGCCGCCTGCGGATGGTCCTCGCGGCCGGGATAGACCAGCCGCGAGATTTTCGGATGGCTCGCCAGCACGTCGGCGATGCGCGCTGCCGTGTCGGTCTGCGCGCGCACGCGCACACCCAACGTCTCCAGACCCTTGAGCAGGACCCAGGCGTTGAACGGCGAGATCGACGGGCCGGTCTGGCGCATGAAATTGTGGATGTGCTCGGCGATGAAAGCTTCCGAGGACAGGATGATGCCGCCGAGGCAGCGGCCCTGGCCGTCAATGTGCTTGGTCGCGGAGTAGACGACGACGTCGGCCCCGAGCGCAAGCGGGCTCTGCCAGATCGGCGTCGCGAACACGTTGTCGACCACCAGCCGCGCACCGCCCTTGTGCGCGATCTCGGCAATCGAGGGAATGTCGAGCACGTCGAGCGTCGGATTGGTCGGGCTCTCCAGGAAGAAGGTCTTGGTGTTCGGCTTCACCGCGCGCTGCCATTGGTCCAGATTGGCACCGTCGACCAGCGTGGTCTCGATGCCGTAGCGCGGAAGCAGATCCTGGATGACGTAGAGACACGAGCCGAACAGCGCACGCGACGCCACGACATGGTCGCCGGCCTTGAGCGGCGCGAGGATCGCCGTCGTCACCGCGGCCATGCCCGTCGCCGCCGAGCGTGCCGCTTCTGCGCCTTCGAGCTCGATCATGCGGCGCTCGAACATCGCGATCGTCGGGTTCGAGTAGCGCGAATAGATGAAGCCCGGGTCCTCGCCCTTGAACCGCGCCTCGCACTCCTCGGCGCTGTTGTAGACGTAGCCCTGGGTCAGGAACAGCGCTTCCGACGTCTCGCCATATTGCGAGCGCAGGGTGCCGGAATGGACCAGGCGGGTTTCGGGGCGGTAAGAGGCAGGCGACTTCGACATAGGACCCTCCGAGATGACCGTCTCGTCGAAAACGGTCACAAAAAAACCGGCCTGGATATCTCCACGGGCCGGGATCACAGAGGTCCCCGGCCTGTTTAGCGACTTATTTAACGTGGCTGCAAGCCGGCCGGCTCAAATCACCACGGGATAAGTGATGCTCATATTCCGCAATGCCCTTTCCGTCAAGGCGTCCATCGGATAGCCGTAAAAGGCTCGTATTTTCCGCAAGTCCGGATGTACTTGACCCCTGATGAGGACCCCCGGTTGACGTTCACGGTTGCCGCCGACGCCAATGGTATCCTGCCCGACCGCATGATCGCGGCGATGGCGGAAGCGGGCCTCATCCTGCCCGCCTATGATTTCGTCGAAAGCCAGATCCAGCCGGCGAGTCTCGACCTGCGCCTCGGCGATATCGCCTATCGTGTGCGTGCGAGCTTCCTGCCCGGCCCCGGCGCCACCGTCGCCGAGCGCATCGACCAGTTGAAGCTGCACGAGTTCAGCCTTGCCGACGGTGCGGTGCTGGAGACCAACTGCGTCTACATCGTGCCGCTGCTGGAGAGCCTGGCGCTGCCGCCGGAGATCGTCGCGGCGGCCAATCCGAAAAGCTCGACAGGCCGGCTCGACGTCTTCACCCGCGTCATCGCCGACGGCACGCGTCGTTTCGACATGATCGGCGCCGGCTATCACGGTCCGCTCTATGCCGAAATCAGCCCGAAGACGTTTCCCGTGCTGGTGCGCGAAGGCTCGCGCCTGTCGCAGGTGCGCTTCCGCACGGGCGATGCCATCCTCAATGCCGACGCGCTCGAAAGCTTGCATGCCGTTGAGCGTCTCGTCGACATTGACGATGCCGATCTCACCGGCGGCGTCGCCGTCTCGGTCGATCTCTCCGGCGAGAAGGGCAGTGGCTTCGTCGGCTACCGCGCCAAGCGCCACACCGGCGTCGTCGATGTCGATCGCCGTTCCGGCTATGCGGTGGAAGATTTCTGGGAGCCGATCTCGGCCCGTCCCGACGGCAGCCTGATCCTCGATCCCGGCGAGTTCTACATTCTCGCCTCCAAGGAAGCCGTGCAGGTCCCACCGGATTACGCCGCGGAGATGGTGCCGTTCGATCCCTTGGTCGGCGAATTCCGCGTGCACTATGCCGGCTTCTTCGATCCCGGCTTCGGCTATGCCGGTGCGGGCGGGCAAGGCGCGCGCGCCGTGCTGGAAGTGCGTTCGCGCGAAGTGCCGTTCATCCTGGAGCACGGCCAGATCGTCGGCCGCCTCGTCTACGAGAAGATGCTGGCGCGCCCCGACGCGATGTACGGCCAGCGTATCGGCTCCAATTACCAGGCGCAGGGCCTCAAGCTCAGCAAGCATTTTCGGGTGTAGCGCCGGCCGCAGCGCAAATTCGGGCATGGTTTGTCCGCCCGGCGCGTAGATTGGCGACGCATCAGGTCATGCTGCCCGGAATGAAACAGCGGACGCGCGGATGGCCATCCATGTAGAGCTTCCATACCATCGTCCGCCCGGCGAGATTGGGTTGTTTGATGACAGCGCCGTCCGGCACGAGCACCCATTCGTCGTCGATACGAACGCTGTATTGCCCGTGATCGGACTTCCAGTTCGGTTCGGATACCACGTAGGCGTCAGAGTCCTCACAACACTTCCCGAATTCGCTCTGCAGACTCTCGAACCAGGGCTTAAGCGGGGAGTTCGCATAGCGGCCGTCGTCTCGCGCAAGCGTTGCAGTAGTGAACAACAAGTGCAGCAGGCAGACCGAGATTGATGTCCGATTCATCGTTCTCATTGCCGCCTCGGTCAATCCGGAAAATTAGCTTCGGCAAGTGCCGCTGGCGCGCCAGGCGCCGGGCGTACAAAGACAAAACGGGAAGTCACCGGTATTTCCGCGTCGTAGCGACCATCTTGGCCAATGAGAATGAGGCCAGCTCCCCCATTGGCCACGGTCAGGACGATTTCTTCACCCGTCCATGTCCGGATCGGCTTCATGCCGACGATGAGAAACTCGCCAACGGGCTGGTCGAGATATTGAAGTCGGAGCTGCAGTGCGATTTCGGGCGGCGCGAGCCCGAAGCCCAACTGCTGCGCAAAATCGTGGATTTGCCGCAACGACACCGTCTCGTTCTTGAAGCCCATGTCGGCCGCCGACACTGTCACAAGCTCCATCACCCTACGAGTGTCGCTGACGGTGAAGGCCGGCGTGGCAAGAGCCGCGGCGGCCGTGTCGCCGATGCCGCAACCGATCGCACTCAGTGCGCCAGAAAGCGCAAACGCATCTGGGAATGTCCCGATGATGATCGCTCTCCATCCAGCAACATCCGAAGCGGACACGACCGGACCCTGCAGTCTCGGGACCGCGGGCGTCGCCTTGAGCGACAACTGCCTCTGCAACACATCCCGCGCGGAGCATTGCGCGCCGGCGTCGCTCGTGGAAGCGAGGATGAACGCGGCGCAGAGCAAGAGCGTCGCCAGCGAAACCAGGCCTCTCATGATGACCTCCCTCGTGACGCGAGATCGGCAGGCAGCGCATGCTGCTCGGCCTCGCACGAGGATGCCCGGAGGTCATCGGAAGCGCTTTACAGGCAGCTTCCATTCTTCTTACAGTTGCCTTATGGCGTAACGCCCTTCACGGTGTCATAATACCATAGGAGAGCGCGTTTGCTCTACTCCTTTGCGGACTGCACGCTCCATACGGATCGGCGCGAAGTGCACCGCGACGGGGACCTCATTGTCGTCACGCCGCAAGTCTTTGATCTCCTCGAGTACCTGATCATCAATCGCGAACGTGTGGTCAGCAAAGACGACATGATCGCTGCGATCTGGAAAGGACGCATCGTTTCAGATTCTGCGCTAACCACCCGGATCAATGGCGCGCGAAGCGCCATAGGCGATTCCGGGCAGGTGCAGCGGCTGATCAAGACATTGCCGCGTAAGGGATTCCGTTTCGTCGGACAGGTGAGAGAAACGAGAGAAGTCACGCGCTTGAAGCCCGACCAAGCTGCGGCCGAGAGCTCTCTTGCTGTTCCCGAGCGCCCCTCCATCGCCGTGCTGCCGTTCGAGAACTTGAGCGGCGATCCTGAGCAGGAATATTTCGCAGACGGCATGGTGGACGAGATCACGACCGCGCTCTCGCGTATCCGGTGGCTTTTTGTGATCGCCCGCAATTCGAGCTTCATCTACAAAGGACATGCCGTCGATGTGAAGCAGGTCGGGCGCGAGCTGGGCGTTCGCTACGTGCTTGAGGGATCGGTGCGCAAAGCTGGCAACCGAATACGGATCACGGGACAGTTGATCGATGCACTGACAGGCGTGCATCTATGGGCCGAACGCTACGACCGCGAACTTAGCGACATTTTCAAAGTGCAGGATGAAATCGCCGCGAGCGTCGCCGCTGTCATCGAGCCGGCATTGGCAGCCGCCGAGCAGAAGCGCGTGCTACGCAAGCCGCCGGAACGGCTTGATGCGTGGGAAGCCTATCAGCGCGGCCTTTGGCATTTCCACAAGTACCGACCGGAGGAGAACAAAACCGCCCTGGGCTTCTTCAACCAAGCTTTGGCGCTCGATCCGAATTTTGCTCCCGGCCACTATGGATATGCGCTGGCCCTCCAGTGGGAGATCTGGCACTTCTCGACTCGCCCCCTCCTGGAGGTTCAAGGAGCGGCGCGTGAAGAGGCGCAAATCGCGGTATCGCTGGATGGCAAGGATGCGATGGCGCATGCCGTGCTGGCGCATATGATGATGTGGGGTGGCGAATGGGAGGGAGCGATCGCCGAAGCGCGCAGCGCAGTTGCTCTCAATCCAAACAGCGCCTTTGTCATCAGCATGCTTGGTTGCGTGCTCGGGTTTGGCGGGCATCGAGAGGAAGCACTCGAAAGGCTGCACCAGGCGATGCGTGCCAGCCCACACGATCCCCTGATTTGGCTTTGGCTAGTCTGGTGCGGGATTTTGCAGTTTTTTTCACGGGACCAGCTCGCTGCGCTGCAGACATTGCGTCGGGTCGCGCGACTGCGTCCGGATTACGCCGGCATTCACCAATGGATCGCCGCGTCACTCGCTCATCTCGGACGTTTGGATGAGGCGCGCGAGGCACTCGAACATATTCCCTCGCAATCTGTGGAGCAGCTTCGACGCTGGCAGCATAGGCCGCCCTGGATGCGGCCCGAGGACTATGCGCTTCGGGTCGAAGGTATTCGCCGCGCAGGAGAGCAGCGTTGAGAGCGGCGGTCGGGCGATGATATCGAATGCATGGCAGGATGCGCTGGATCCGGCGATATGCGAGGTGTCTGCGTGACCGATCAATCCCAACTCGACGCAAGCATCCTCAACGCCGTCGCCGACGCGCTGATCTATTCGGATCGCTCCGGCGCGATCACACGCTGGAACCGTGCATCGACCGCGCTGTTTGGCTTCACGGCAGAGGACGCGCTCGGCCAGAATCTCGATCTGATCATTCCCGAGCATCTGCGCGCCGCGCACTGGAAAGGCTTTGAGGCCGCGCTCGCCAACAGAACGATGAAGCCTGCGGGCCGGCCGACGCTTACCCGCGCGCTGCACAAGAGCGGGCGCAAGCTATACATCGAAATGACCTTTGCGCTGGTTCGTGACGCCGCTGGCAACGTGCAGGGTTCTGTGGCGATGGCGCGCGATGTCACCGAGCGGGTCGAGCGCGAGCGGGCGGCGAAGACTTCGCAAACTTCGTAACGCGGAATTGATGGGCCGCCAAGCAGGGCGTCCGGCGCAAGCGTGAGGTTGCCTGCACTCCAGAGCAGTGACACATTCGATCAAAATAACGATCGGGAGCGAACATGTCCGCAGCAGACGCCGCGCAAGAAGCGCAATGGAAACGCTGGCGCGCGGTCGCCGATCTCTATCACGCTTACTTCACCGGCCTGATCCTCACGGTGGTCACGCGACGCGGCACGGCGGATGCCGCCGAATTCGTCTTCCGCGTGTTTCGCCGCCAGCAGCAGGAGCGTTTCCTGCCGGGGCTGAGGAAGCTCGGGATCGATCATCTGCCGCCGGCGGTGGCGGCGGCGCAATATCACTATCTCTCCAACTGGATCGGCGGCGTGCATGTCGAATACATGCATGAGAGCGACACCAAGGCCTGGATCCGCTATCCGCCGCCGCGCTGGATCTGGAAAGGGCCGGCGATCTGCGGCGTGCCCGGCGAAGTCAGCCGTGCGATGCTGCGCGGCTGGCACGCCAACAACGGCGTCGTGCTCGGTGATCTCAGGCTCGGCTTCGTCTGCACCAAGCAGAGCGTTGACGGCCAGGATGGACTCGAAGGCTATTATCACCAATACGACCATCCGCTCGAACCGGATCAGCGCCTCGTCTACGCGCGGCATCTCGAAGCGCCGCTGTTCGATGCGAAAACCGCGCCGGCACTGCCGGTGTCGAGCTGGCCGAAGCCGCGGCTGGAAAGAGCCTACCGCAACTACGCCATGGAATATGTCCGCACCGCCGCACCGGTGATGGTGCAGCTGTTCGGGCCGGAAGATGCCGGCTATCTCCTGCACGTCACCGGCAAGCTGATCGGCATGCAGTTATTCGACGAGATCGCGGCGCCGCTGGCGATGCGCCGCGGCGGTGCGAGCGAGTTCGCATCCTTCCTCAACGCACTGCTCGCCGCGCAGGACGATGCGGCCGAGACCACGCAATCCGATGGCATGTTCGAAATCCGCCAGCAGAGCTGGAAGCTGATGGACGACGTCGCCGATTATCACGGCGCCTGTGCCAAGGTGCTTGAAGGGTTGTTCGAGGGGCTTGCTGCGGGATGCGGCCGGCACATCGGCGTGCATCTGCGCTCCGTTGCAGGCGGTCGCCCGCCGCTGGTCTGGACCGTCGCGTAATTCCGCCCCTTGAAATGCGCTGCCGCAGGGCACGCCTGCACCCGGCGCAGGAGCAATCGGCAACCAGCGTGCTAACAAGTGCGCATCCGCGCCTTCGGCGCGAGCAAATTGATTGATGCACCTAAGCATTGCCGCGCCGCAAATGGCGCATGTGTCCGGGAGAGGAAATGACTGAGGTCGCCGAGATCCCGGTCGATGAGCAGGAACGTCCGCTACCGCCGCCCGCGCGCCCCGTACGCAGCGCGCTGACCGACGGGCCGATCCTGCGCACGCTGCTGGGGCTCGCCTGGCCGAATGTTGTCGCGCTCTCGGCAGGCACCTGCGTGGTGATCGCGGAGACCTCCTATATCGGTCGTCTCGGGGTGGAAGCGCTGGCCGCGATGGCGCTGGTGTTTCCGACCGTGATCCTGACCATGACCATGTCGGGCGGCGCCATGGGCGGTGCCGTGGCCTCCGCCATTGCCCGCGCGCTCGGCGCCGGCGATCGCGAGCGCGCCGGGACGCTGGCCGCGCATGCGCTGCTGATCGGCATCACCTTCGGCCTCGTGTTCATGCTCGGCATGTTGATCTTCGGGCCTCAGGTGCTCACGATGCTCGGTGGCCGCGGCACTGTGCTGGCGCATGCGATCGCCTACACTCAGGTGTTCTTTGGCGGCGCCGTGTTGCCCTGGACGCTCAACACCATGGCCGGCGTGCTGCGCGGCACCGGCAATATGCGGCTGCCGTCGCTTCTCATCCTCAACTCCGCGGCCTGGCAGATCGTGCTCGGCGGCACGCTGGGCCTCGGGCTCGGGCCCTTTCCGCAGCTCGGCATGCGCGGCGTCGCCGCCGGCGCGCTGATTGCCTATTCCATGAACATCTGCGTGATGGGCTGGTACCTGTTTTCAGGTCGCGCGCGCGTCGTTCCGAAACTGCGGGGACTGCGCATCCAATGGGTGATGTTCTTCGACATCCTCAAGGTCGGCGCCATCGCCTGCTTCTCGCCGCTGCAGTCGGTGCTGACGATCTCGATCTTCACCCACATGCTGGCGAAGTTCGGAACCGCGATCCTTGCCGGTTACGGCATCGGCGCGCGGCTCGAATTCCTGCTGACATCGATCGCGTTCTCGTTCGGCATCGCTTCGGTGCCGATGATCGGCATGGCCGTCGGCGCCGGCCGCATCGCCCGCGCGCGGCGCATCGCCTGGATCGCAGGCGCGAGCGCTTTCGCTGCCGTCGGCGCGCCGGCCTGCCTCGTCGCGCTGTTCCCCGATCTCTGGGTCAACATTTTTACGGACAGCGCCACGGTGCGCGCGACCAGCCATCAATATCTCTCGACCGTGGCGCCGTTCTACGCCTTCATCGGCCTCGCCTCGACGATGTACTTCTCCTCGCAAGGCGCAGCCAAGGTGATCGGCCCGGTGCTGGCGCAGACGGCGCGGCTGATCTACATCTCCGCCTGCGGCTGGTGGTTGTCGACGCACGACGCCACCGCGCAAGGCTTCTTCTGGCTCGCCGCCAGCTCGATGGTCGTGCTCGGCGTGCTCTCATGCTCCAGCGTGGTGCTGACGCGCTGGGGACCGCGCCACGCGAAACCTGCGGCCCGGCCGGTCCTGTCGGTTGCCGACTAGCGATGCCGGTGGCGGCGATGGCCGCCACCACCGCCGAGATTGGCGAGCCGCATCATCTGCGGAATCATCGTCATCATGTCGCCGCCGCCGGCGCCGCCGAGCATGCCCATGATATCGCCGCCGCCCATGCCGCCCATTCCCATCGGGATTGTGCCGCCGCCCATCATGCCGCCTGGTCCGCCGCCGCCATTCTCCATCATGCGGCTCATCATCGGGCCCATGGTCTGCATCAGCATGGCGAAGCGGCGCTTGCCCATCTTCGCCTTCATCATCTCCAGCATCGGCGCCATCTGGGTCATCATGTCCTCGCCTCCGGCACCTCCGAGGCCTGCGAATTGCGCCTTGGCCGGCGCGCTCGAAATCGAAAACAGCAGCAGCACGGCAGCCGCCTGGCAGATCACCTTGTCCGCACCTCTCATGGCATGCTCCTCGCGTGCGTGGCGCCGCCGGGAGGGCGAGGCCGTCAGGACGCACGCGACCATGGTTACGGCCGTTGAGGAGCGGGCTCTGTGAGAAAGATCACGCTGCAGCTGGAGCTGGGAAAGCCTTGTGCATGGCGGCAACCGCCGCCTTCGTCTGCTCCTGCACGTAAGTGGCAAGCTCATTCGGCAGCATGTCGATGATCCAGATCAGGCGGCATTTCGTCTCGCCTTCGGCGATCACCTGCACCGAAGCGCTGTAATGCTTCAGCCGCTCGTTGTTGATCGCATAGACAAGCCGCTGCCTGACATCATCGCGATCGACCAGCACTTCGCGCGCAACCGAGCCATTGGCAAAAGTCACGACGCGCGCATCGCCGTCGAGCTCGCATCTGGTGACGAAGCCCGGCACCAGCCGCTGAGGCAGCGCGCCGAAATCGCGCACCGCATCCCAGACGTCGCGGGGCGGGGCGGGGAGGGGAACGTCGTTGTGGATGGAGGCCATGAGGGTTTCCTAAGATGTGTGAAGAGACGTGGATCGGGCCATCATCTCAGGTGTCATCGCCCGACTTGATCGGGCGATCCAGTATTCCAGCGGCCGTTGTGATTGAGCCGCGAAGCTGCGGCGTACTGGATGCCCCGGTCAAGCCGGGGCATAACAGCGTATGTGGCGCGTCTCGTCGCAGCTCATGCACAAACCGCCTCGACATTGTTGCCATCGGGATCGATCAAAAACGCCGCATAGTAAGTCGGGCTGTAATCCTTGCGCGGGCCGGCGCCGCCATTGTCGTGGCCGCCGCTCTTCAGGCCCTCGCGGTGAAACGCCTTGACCGCGTCATGATCCCCGGCGCGAAACGCGATATGCGCGCCGTCGGCCTTGCGGCCCTTGTTCAGATGCAGCCAGAGCGCCGGCTCGCCCTTCGGCCCGAAGCCGGCATAGCCGTCGCCGCTCGAGCACAGCACGTAACCGAGCGGCGCCAGCGCTGCGGTGTAGAAGCGCATGGCGGCGTCGAGGTCGGCAACGCGCAGTCCGATATGATCATACATGGTCGTCTCCATTGCAAAGCGCGCCGCTCGTGGCGCGCGCCGGAGACGACCCTAGTCAGTTGAGAGTGAACCGATCTTGGAGAATCTTGCGCATCCCCTTCGAGGCCTGCCGGAACTTGGTCGGCGACAGGCCGGCGGCGCGGTGGAAGGTGCGGACGAAGTTGGAGAGGTCGCCGAAGCCGACGTCATAGGCGATGTCGGTGACCGCGATGTCGTCGTCCGCGAGCAGCCGGGCCGCGTGCCGCAGCCGCGAGCGTACCAGATATTGATGCGGGGTGACGCCCAGTACGTTGGAGAACAGCCGCAGGAAATGGAACGGGCTCAAATCCGCCAGCTGCGCGGCCTGCTCCAGATCGATCGCGGCGTGCGAATTGTCGTCGATCCACAACGCGGCCTCGACCGCGCGGCGGCGATCGCGCGCCGTCGGCGTGACCTGCTTGCGCCGGATGCCCGAGACGATCTCGACAAAGCGGCCGGCGAGAATCTGCCCGACCTCGTCGAGGCCCAGATCACTGTTGCCATCTGCCGCCGTCTGGGCGAGCTCGCCCAGCACCATCAGCTCGGGCAGCGGCGGTGCGGCGCCGACTTGCCAGGTCTCGCGGCGTCCGCCGAGGGCATCGACCAGAGTCTCGCTGAAGAAGAAGCCGAGGCAGACGTCGCCTGACACATGCTCATGCGTGCAGGTGTATTCCTCGCCGGGTGCGCCGACCAGCAGCGAACCCGCCACCAGGTCGAAGAAGCCGGCGCGGCAATGGCAGCCGAAGCTGCCTGAGCGGACATAGGCGATGGAATGGCCGGTGCGGCACTCGGCAAACGGCTGATCGCCCGGCCCCGCGTCGCAGCGAAACTCGGAGACCGTCATCGCTTGTGACGTCAGCAGCGTGGTCGCATCCATCCGACGTATTTAGGAGGGCGACCGCGGCGGGGCAACGGGCAGCAGCACCTCGAACAGCGTCTTGCTGGCGATCGGGTGAGCGCCTTCCAGCGCCAGCAGGCGGCGCTTGGAGATCACACCGCCGTAAGGCGAGATCCGGTCGGCATAGCCGCCCGCTTCCAGCACCCGGTGGCAAGGCACGATGATCATGTAGGGATTCTTGGAGATCGCCTGCGCCACCGAATGCGCCGCACCGGAGGCGCCCAGCGCCTTGGCGATCTCGTGATAGGTGCGCGTCTCCCCGCGCGGGATGGTGCAGGTGTATTCGTAGACCCGCCGGTTGAAAGCCGGCACGCCGCCGGCATCGAGGCTGACGTCGGAAAAATCGGGGTCGCTGCCCTGCAGCAAGCCCACGATGCCCTCGATCGCGAGCTCGGTGTTGACAGGCACCGCCTGCTCGCGCGCTTCAGGATGGACCTGGAAAATCCGGCGGCGGGTGTCGATCTCCCGCGCCTCGGGCAGTTGCACGGCAACCACGCCGGTGCTGCTCCAGATGATGCCGCAGCGCCCTATCGCCGTGTCAAATATCGTGTAGGCACGCCCCACCATGCACACGCCCCACTCAGTGCACGTTTCTCCCCCGACAGGGCGATCATAACACTGCCACAATTCGGCGCACCCAAAATCTTGCCAGGACGTTAACATCCGTCCGGCCTGACGCGCCAAACCGCTTGGCGCCGGACACCGTCTCGGCTAATCAGGATGAGCGCAAGACACGCGCATCGGCGGGCGTAGTTCAATGGTAGAACGGCAGCTTCCCAAGCTGCATACGAGGGTTCGATTCCCTTCGCCCGCTCCAATACTTAGCTGAAGCTTTGTGAACCTTAGGCACCAATAGGCACCTTCATCCCCCAAATCTCTCTTCAGCGGTCGCCTTCTCGTCTGTTGTGGTTGATACTGCAAGCAATCCCCGAAATGGGGAGGGGAGGATCAACTATTTGGACCTGCACGGGATCGTTCCCAATTCGGTGTGTGTGGCGCCACGGCCGCACAACTCGCGACGGACGCACGGTGAGATCTGTCTGTTGGTGCGGCAAGCCGGACGTTAGTCCGGCCAAGTCTGCCAGTACACCAGTGAGCAGTTCAGAAACTGCTGGCCGATCACGAAATCGTCTGCAGGGGTGAGGCGCTCCGGCAAGTTTTCGGACAATGGGTAGGCTTTCCCCAATCCCATCGCACTGATACAATCGGCAGCTGACAGACGGCCCGCAGGCAAGATCTGCGATTCCTCCGCGCAGATCGCCAATCCTATCCTGCAGGTTTTTTATTCGTTGGCAGCATGCGCCGCCAGATACGATTGCTTCGGAACAACGATTTCTCAAGGCTTTCGAGGCATAAAGACCGGTTCCAGATCAGTGCTAATGCGCTGCTTGAGAAGTGCATAGGCTTTTTCATCCTTGGCAAGTTCAATTGGCAGGCGCTCTATTCGCGCCAAAATCTCTGCACGTAGACGGAGCAGGGTCAACTCGTTCCGCTGTTTGAGTTCTAACGCGAGGGCGGCCAATGCAGCCGTATTATCCGTGATTGCGCTTTTGGCTTCTTCTAATTTGCCGCCACTCTGGGCGTTTCCGGCAGCAATCAGGCGCGCTGCTACGGCTATTGCGACGGTTGGACCGGCTTGAAGCAAGTCTGGGGCTATCTGTGGCGAAGGCGTCATCTTCAAACATTCCTTCACGCCGGCCACTTCGGCACACATCGCTCGTTCTGAACCCAAACCTGGGATGAGGACCTCCTCCTGCGTTAGAATTTGGGCACTTGCCAAGTCACGTGGCACACGCCAAAACAAGTAACGTGATTGATCGATTACTTCTTCCCATCATGGCTTTATGTCCTGAGCCTTGCTCTTTTCGGGAGACAGATGCTCTGCACGTGCAACTGCCCAAGCAACAGCTGTTTGCTCTAGTTTGTTTAACCCAGAGAAGCTGCGATAGTCTGCGAGCCGCTCTGCAACCCGAGTTCTTGCGTCCATCAGTCGCGTCATACGTGCCGGATAGATTAGCCGACCCGCGACGAAAGCCTGCGGTTCCGCAATTGGGATGAGGACGGTATCAGCATCGGCCGCCGCCCCGCTGAGATTAAGCCGAATCTGGTTCTTTGCCCCATCGACGACAAACTTGAGATCGTCGCCAAAAACGCCTCTGAGCAGAAACGAAGGATCGGTAGTCGATGTGAGAGCGCCTTCGTATGCCGTACGATATACCAGCTCAGAAGGCTTTCCATCCGAAAGCGGATGGAGCTTGCGGTATCGGTCATTCAGATAGATCTGGACCACATTGTGCGAAAGGAAAGGGTTTTCCTTTAGCATGCTGATCAGCTGCTTCTTCAACTCTGCTTGACGCTTCGCCTCCTCCTCCCCCGCTGGAGGGGGATTGAACAACGCGTCAACAATCGAGCGTGCTGTTAGGTCCCCGTAAAGAACGCTGTAGCCGGCAACAGCGGCGTCGAGCATCGCTTGTGTCTTCTCAAGGATATCGCGCCCGGGGCTAATACTATTTGCGGTCTTCGCAGCGTATGCCAGAAGCTGCGATCGCGGAACGATATTGCCCGTGCTTTGGTCAATTAGATCTGCGAAGCGGGATACCGCCAAAAGCCACTGCGTCACCCTTAGTGCGCCGTCGACGGACATCGGAGTTGTTATCAAAGTCGTAGCGTTCGTTAGCGGGTCGCCAGTTCCGCAGATCAGGCGCTGGACGCGATCTTGAAGGTAGCCAGTCAACCCGCACCCTTCCCCAGCCGGCTTTTGTGCCAGCCGGTGAGGTAGATCTTTAACGTAGAAGCCAGGGCTAACCAGCAGTTCCAGCCCGCGGTCAAGTGGGAGACCGTGACGTCCGAGCAGATCGATCAACACGCGGTACGAAGGCGCGTGAACATTCTCGATGAAAGCATTAAGTTGGCTTTTCGAGTGGAATTCGCCCCGCTCAAGGGGAGGCAACGGATCAACCATGCCGTCGCGCACGAGCCTTACGTCAAGGAAGTTGCCAAACCATTCCGACGAGGTGATTGTTGTCGTTCGCTCCTGGCCGAGCTTTGCGCAGCTCTTGGCCGATTCTCCGATTGTATCGATTGCTGCATAGAGATCGTCCATTCGAACAAAATCGCCCTGCGCCACGTACCGATATTGGGCCTCGTTTCTAAGCAGGTGCTCATAGACTGCCTGACAAGAGGTCCAAGGTTGCCACAAGTTCGTTAGACCGATATCGCGCACTCGCTTCAGCTCGAATTCCATTCGGATAAGACGCTCGTCGAGCGACACGTAATAAGTGCGCATTTGCTCCGACAATTTGCCGAGGGCTTCCATCATCCTCTTTTGATTTTCGAGAATGGCGTCGAGCTTGGCGTTAATGACCTCAAATTGCTGTCGAAGATAGCTCATCAGCATTTTGAACCGTTCGGCCTCAGGATCTGACCTCTTTCGAAACACGCCAGTAACGGAAGCAATTGCTCCGAGGTAATTGCCCGAGGCAAATGATGCAAAAGCGTTTGCAGCCGCTGAGCCATACTGGACCGCGTTGTTGAGGCCTGGGATATTGATGCCCAGATCGGTTGCTATAGTGGCGACATCGTTTAGCGCCATTACGGTCTCTTTTACGGTTGCGACATGCGACGCAATACGTGCCTCTGCCTCAAACCGCTTAATCAAGTCGTCTTTCAGCGCAGGGCCATCGCAGCTCGGGCTTGCAGGTGGACATGCGAAGCGCTCCTTAAGGAAGCCACCCCTCAGCGCCGCGGCCTTGGTGCCCGGCGGCATGCTGTCAAACACAAAATCATTCACAAACCCGGCATTACGCTCTTGCGTCTTGAGCCTTCCGTCGATTGCAGTAACGGCCTCGCGCATGGTGTTCATGTCGTCGCTCAAGGAGCGCAGTGCCTTCTCATGTCGATCGAGCACGGCTATTGTCCTTCGCTCAAACTTTGCGACCGCGTTGGCAAGCTTTCCGACACGCTGCTCCACGCCGATTAGTCGTTCATCTAGCGATTCAATTTTATCAAGCGTCGCCTTGCTCGTTGCCCGAATGGCTTCTATCACCATCCCTTGCGCACGCTCGCGGGCTAGTGGGTCGCTACCGACCATATTGTTTAATTCTGCAAAGACCGTTGTCTGCTGGTCGAGCTTATCTTTAAGACCCGCCGTCGTCTCTTTGCGTAGCGTTTCGTAATCGCCTCCAGCGACCTTGAGCAACTGCGGCTCGATCTTCTTGAGGTATACCGTGAGGTTTCGATTGATATCGGCCTCCATGCCTGAAAAAAACACGTCAGAGGCAGCTTGCGCACTGGTCTTGAAAATAGCCGCAGGCACCAGCCCAACGCCGGTGGCCGCCATGCTGACCGCCGTGCTATCAACCAAGAACTCGGCGCTGCCCTTGAACGTCATGAGTGTTCCTTGGCTGCTTTGCCGCTCTTTAATATAGCCTTGCATCACCTTCTCAAGCGCTTGCCGCTGGACAGCGCTGACTTCGGCTGTTGGGGGTGGCAGCGCGGTATCCATCCACACAGCCATCGCTCGGATGGTTGTGATGCCATATTTAAAGCCTGCGGCATGCAAATCCGCACGCTGCTGCTCAGTCCAATCTTCCGCATGCAAATTCGAGACGGGAGCGACCAAAGAAAGAGCGAGTGCAGCAAAAAACAGGCGCATCTTCTCAAATCCTATATGACTTGCCTACACGCTAACATTGCAACAATCTGGCTTATCGTCCACTGTTGGGTGATAAGTTGCAATAGGAGAAAATTTGATGAACTCTCACAGAGCGCTCTCAGCCATCCTTTTCATTCTTGGCAGTTGGGCAACGCAGGCGCACAGCGAGGAGCGCGTGGCGCGCCTCTCCATTGTTGGGGGAGCTCAACCCCTGCACTGGCAAAGGTTTTCTAACTCGGGAGAAATAGCGTGGGCTAGCGGCTTTCCCAAACCCGCTGATCCGATCTTTGTTGTTTATACATCGGAAGAGACGCGTCAGCTGGTACAGGGCAAGTTCGATTTGTTGTCAAACGAGATCGCATCGCTGCGAACACGACTAGATCAACAAGAACGACTAATAGCAGAAGTCCGAGATCAGCTATTGAAGAAGATCGGCGATCTGCCGTTGGCACTGGCTCGCGACGAGCAAGCTTACGCCCTGCTCCAACAGCGACTGAAATCCGATCTTGCCAGTACGTTCGTTCGAGCACAATGAGGGATTGGCCATCTTTCTCGAGCGCCGCAAGGTCGCTACAACCTATTTCTGTCAGAACGAGCAATTCGTAAGGAAACGAGAATGATCACAATTGTTCGGCGAGTCGGGCTCATTTGTCTAATCAGTGCTGGCTACCTACTTGGCGCGTTGCAACCGGCGGCACCCCAGTTCGGGTCAGTTTCCGAACTGACATCGACAACTGCTAACTTGCGCGTCTCGTGGCGAGGGCAGGATACAGGGGGCACTGCGCGCAGCCCGGTGCAACTCGAGAGCGCCTCAGTTACTGTAAACGCCGCCGGGACGGGAACGGGGGGGCCAGGTGAACTCAGTCTAAATCTGGTGACAAGGCCACAACTCGATGCCAATTCGGCGCAGCTCCAGGAAGCGATCCGTATCTTAACCGAGCGTGTGATCAAGCTTGAGGCAGATCAGGATAAGAACCAAGCAGCTATGGGAAACGTGAGGACAGCGATACTCAACCGTCTTGATGCGCTGCCAATGGAAATAGTCAAAGATGAGAAGGCGTACGACTTTCTTCAGCAGCGGTTACGCACGGACTTTGAAAGTATTTTCGTGAGCCGCTGAGGCGCTTACAAGCTGACGGACCAGGAGAGGAAAGGGCAAGCGTGCGGCCCGCGCCGGGTCGCTCCTTATCCTTCAAAGAGCACACACTGGTGTATTAAATATATTAGATTCTATTAGAGCGGATCGCGATCTCCAAAATTCCCTTATTTCGCAACGTATCACGAGAATCCGATTTTAAATTCCTTGGGTCAAACCCCCCGCTATGTTGGGTCAAACCCCCCAGTTCTTTGGGTGAGACCCCCCGGCCGAGACGGCATTATCCACATCTGGCGCAACTCCTGTCCGGCCAGCTAAGAGGGACAGCACATTGACAAGCCGAAATTCATGTGTCGCGAAACATATATTGTGCGACACTTCAAAATGGCTCTGTTGAGCCATTCTTTTCCACTCACCTATTTGAACGGCGTCGTGCTTCGTGCCGAACGTTGCGTACGATAATCTCATCCTGCTCGATGCTGTAGAACACTAGATACGGAAATGGCCGCACCGGATAAATTCGAATGTCTGATGTGTCGGCTGGGTGGGCCATATATGGAAATTGCTTGATCCGCGTAAATACTTCTTCGATACGCCTCACGACCCCCCTTGATGCATCGGGATTGTCCCGGGCGATAAATTCAGCAATCTCAGCAAGCTCGGCAAAGGCCGTGCTGACGACCCTAAGCCTCATATAGTACGATAGCGGTCGAAGAACTCAGAAACTGCGCTATCTCGGACAAATCGGCCTTGGCGGACGTCCTCTGCACTACGTGCTAGTGCTTCCCGATCCTCTGCCGTGAGGACGTAACCATCAGTGAAGCTCTGTTCGATCGACAACAAGGTCTCGGCAGCCTCCTCCTGGACCTCTTCGGGCCAAGTCTCTGCGCGTTCCAAGAGTTCTCTCAGCTTATTACTCATAGCGACATTATAGCACACCCCGCCTGCTGGTGCCGTTTGGTTCCATCGAAAGGCCGTCGCTCATCTTCTACGGTGTGATATTCGTCGAAGCGGCGCTCCTCAATCTGGCAGATGGCGTTTTCTAGCACATCAATATCCTCATCCGTCCACAAGGACAGCCGATCACTAAGCTCTTTAATTCTTGTCTTAACTCGCTTTGCCATATGAGCGTCTCGTCATTCTCCAATCCTCAAACGGTTGGATCTTGTCTGGGTGCCGCTCGGCCGTGATGCGGGCTCGCGCCATATCGGCGAGATGTGACCGGATCGGACCGCCTCCCTTCCCTACTTCCGTCATGACCAGCGCTCGGATTTCTTCTTGTTCGCTGAGGGACAGCGAAACAAACAGTACGTCCGCCGCCCTGCGTCGGTACGTGCCATATTCGATACGCTCTTCTTCGGCGTGCTCTTCTGATAATGCCTGCTGTGCGGCTTTAGTGTCGGCTGCTCGGCGCTGCCGGCGCTCAATATAGCTTGCCAGGTACTGCCTGAGCCCACCTAATGTTTTCACATCAAAGTTTGTCTTCTTGGCTTCTACGAGCGCGTAGTCGATGAACTGAGGCATCTCGTCAAATGGCACCTTCGCCAGCAGAAATTTCGCGGTCTCAACGTCCTTAGTTGGAACATACGGGATAGCGGCGGCCGGCTGGCCGGTGCGTTTCTCCAAAAACATATATGCGATCTTGAGCGGCTCGGCCGTCTCGTGCTGGTCACTCTGAAATTCGAACTGCATTTCAGCCTGACAACCGCGATAAAAGCGTTCGTAGTCGGTGATGAACGCGGCGCCAGGACGGAAGCTCAAGACAAATCCCTTCCCATCCGCGGCGCGTGCGATGTCGTATGATGCCAGAAAACTTAGCGCGCGGAGCTTCCTCAGATGTGGACCTAGTTGGTCCCGCTCTATGACTGACGGTTGGGCATGAACAGTGAGCCCACCAAGCCATTCCGTACAGACATCTTCGTAGCGCTTCCTAAACGTTGGTCGCTTACGCGAATTGTCCATATACAAGTTTGCGAAATGGAAGAACAAGCGCATATACAGTGCCTGGCCGATCGTGCCGAGCTGCGCCATGAGCGCATGATTGAGACAGGTGAAGTGCTCGTCCTTGAGGGACTCAACAATGGGACGTGCGAGCGTTACCGTACATCGTTCAACAGGGTCGGTCTCCCTTTCCCGGCGCTCCAGATAAACTTCTGGAAAGATATTGAAGCTGTGCTCGGCGTGCCTGCCTTCATCTGTTTTGAAGTTGGTGCGAACGAATGCGTATTGTATCTCACGCAGCGCAAGGGTCAGCTCCTCGCTGTCGCGACCACCCCACTTCTTGCGCCCAATGAGTCGAGTGAGTTCGCGCTTGGTGAACGATATATCGCTACGAATTGGACGGCCGTAGTTTGAGTGCTTCTTGATAAGGGCAACAAAAATCTTGTGTGCGAGCGGACCGGGCTGACCCAGCGCCGGGTCTGGCCGGATGAACACTGCCTTTTCTTTGGCGTTGTGATTGAGTGCAATTTCTTGAGTGCGGGTCGAAGCGCGCTTCGCATCATGGCAGAACAACGCGCCGGAAATGCGGAGCAGCGTATTCTCCATGTAAATTTTTTCGACCGTTGACGGCGCGTCCTGACCGGTCGTTGTTGTTTGCTTGGCTGCCATAGATCAGTAGCTAAATTATAAGTCAGAAAAATCGTTTCGACTTGGCCGCGCCGTGTGGAGAGCCACTACGGCTGTTGCCCATCCTCCCCACCCCGGCGGTCGGGTGCGGCGAGCAGCGGAAACATTTTTTGTAAGCCTGCTATCAAATGGTTGGTCTCACGGGCGCGCTCGGTCAACTCCGCTATCTGAGTATTCTTGACCGAGATTTCGCCGCGCAAAAATTCGACTTGATTCTCAAGCATCGACACATATTTGTCGTCGCTTGTCGCGACAGGTCGTGGCTTGTCGATACTTGTCGTGACTGGCCGCGGCTCGACTTCAGGCTTAACTCCCAGTGCGCGAACAGTCGCGACCAGGCGCGAATTGTCGTGACTAGTCGCGCCTGGTCGCGATACTTCCTTTATGTATTTTATTAGCCGCTCAACCGAGTGAGGAGTAACCAAATATTTCTCGCCAGTAGGCGTCTCAACCTTGTGCGAGTCGAGCTTGCCTAAAGCGCAGTACCGCTGAATTGCGCGGAGCGTGCGGGGGAGACCGGCTTCCTCAAATATGTCGACGGCTTCGTCGAGAGAGAGGGAATAGAGCTCATCGGGCGAACCGTCGCGACTTGTCGTGTCCTGTCGCGTTTGGTTGTCTTGCATAGCTTGATGATAAACCGGCGGTGCTCTGCAGGCGTATGGTTATCCCCACGGACAATTAGTGCTTGAGAGTAGCCGATATCGTCTTCATCGTTAGCTCAAGCACGCACTAATGTGGACCTTAAACGGTCAATGAGCTTTCTCAGCTGGGCCTGTTTGTTGCGGCTTTGCATGTTGTAGATTTGGCCCTCCTCTTTCAGGCGTCTTGGAGTTGCGCAACCGTCTAAGTTGATTGGAAACAGGAAATCGTCGTACATCGCGGCTCGTTCCAAGGCCCACGCTAGTTCCTTTTGGGCATAAGCTCTTTTTAGCCAGTTCTCAGAGATGCACACAACGACGGCCCGACATGAATTGATTTCATCTTTGATGATCGTGTTGAACTTTTCGCCGGCAACAAGTTCATTTTGATCTAGCCAAACTTCAATTCCGTCGCGCCGCAGCAGTTCATACAGGGTTTGAACCCTGTGTCGGTCGGTGGATGCGTAGGAGAGAAACACCGTTGATGTTTGTTGCTGGGTTCACCGAAGAAGATATTCCTTCAGGCCCGGATTGCGGTCTTCCAGTATCTTGCGGAGTCCCCGCCAAGCACCTTGTTCTTCAAGATCAAGCTTCCTTGATGTGGCTCCTTGTTGTTTTTTCAGAAAAGACCGTCCTGCTAGACGCGGCTCATCTTTAAGCTCGGTCAACTTAATCGTTTTCCGCAGCCGAAAGCCGCCTCCCGGATCAACGGCGACTTTCCAAGGAAATTCCCGAGTGTGGACCGTCGCGCGAGCGTCGGAGATGGCAGTAAAAATACACGCAATGTCGCTGTAAGGAGCCGTTCTGTACATCAAAATGAGATCGCCGACCTTAGTTCTCGGGTGACCTTTCCAAGTGTCAAATCCGTCGGCGTCTAGCTTCGCCCAGTCGGAGTTATTCTCCCCAGCGACCATATACAGCCAGATGTTCGGCTTCCGCTTTGGAGTAGTATTGATTTGTCGGCGGGCCAATGGTGTTCTCATGTGCCTATTTGCCACCTCCAATGCTGCGACCCTGTTGATGCATTCATGCGTCATATCACGGTTGCGAGGCGTAGAAGTGCATCAGAAAGCCAAGGCAACTCTGTCGCGGCTGGACGCAGCAGTTCAAGGCTACTCACGAACGTATCCCACTGAAAATTGTCCGTGATTTCGTAAAGCCCAGCTCTCGCAGCCGAAAGAAAGCCTTCGACATCGCCACGATAGAGCCGAATCTCGGCGAGATCGAAAAAACACCAGGGGCTATCAAAGGCGGGAGTTAATTTTGCTTGGCCGTCGCGGAGCCGCTCAGCCCGGATTAGACGAAGTTTGTCCTGCGATGACAAATCCAATCGGCCAGTCAACGGCACTCGAAGTTTGAGAGCATTGAGCAAAGGATAAGGATGTCCACCAGAAAGGCTCACCGCCTCCTCATAGGCTTCCAACGCCTCCTGGAATCTGCCTGCTCTTTTCAGGACCCCTCCAAGTGAAGCGTAAGCATCGAAATCCTTACTGTTCAGTTCAACAGCTCGACGCAGGGCGATCTCACCGGGGGCAGGCCGCGTATCCAAAGGCTTATGTTCTCGTTGAGCGAGCTTATTTTCTGCAACCCCCTTCTCGCGATGTGCTTCGCCATAGAGCGGAACGATGGCGACGACTCCGTCGAATTGAGTGATAGCTTCGTTCCAGATCCCTCGATCCCGACAGAGAAGACCTAGCATCATCTTGACATGAGAGTTCGCGGGCCAAAGCTTCAGTGCGCCGCGATAGATATCCATAGCGCGGATCCAATCTAGCGAACGGATTGCGTTTTCGGCGTCGTTCAGCACCAGATCGATATCGTTAGTTTTGCGCTGTGTGGACAGCGCGAGCCAAACGGGGCTATCCAGACGATTTTGAAGGAGAGATTCCGTCAACACGCGTTTTACCAGCTCGCGAGACTTTTCTGCCTCCTCGTTCGGCTCGTACTCATAGGGGAATGCTTTGATCGAGCTGATGTCAAACGGCGGCGCAAACTGCACTTGCCGGAAGATGGCCGTTCCGGACTCCCGTGCGCGGTGTCGGGCACCGAGTTCATAGCCAACGTTGAAGTTCAATCCTGTAATGTCGGCAAGAACGAATCGCGAGTATTCTAGATACTGAAACATATCCAATTTTATATCGCCGCTGAAGAAATCCCTGTCGGTCCTGTGCGGCTCCAGGAAGCCTCCTTCCGGTAGAACTGTGCCGCTGATGGCGGGTTCAAAAATTTGTTCATACAGCAAATCGAAATCGACAATCTTGCCCTCTACAGTCTTTTTGCCAAACGGCATTACAACGAAGCATATCTTCTCGTAGTCCATGGATCCCTCACGTCCCGCTGAGATGACCAACGCCTTTCAGAGCGCTAAGGCGCCTCTTTCCCCTTTGCAACTTGTAGAAGAAGGTGCTTAAATCAGTCCTTCAATCTACCTCAGGGGGGAGCATGGCTAAGAAGGTCATCTTTATAAGTTTTGATTACGATAATGATGCCCATTACAAGAATCTGCTACTGGCATGGGACAAGAACAAGGAGTTTGATTTCGAACTCTACAATGGCTCCTTGAAGGACGCTATCAACAGCACCAACGCTACGTACATTAAGAGCAAAATCAAACCACTGATTGCAAAGGCTTCCCACCTGCTTTGCATCGTGGGAAAACAAAGTGCGTCCAGCGACTGGATAACCTGGGAGATCCAAACTGCGGTAGATGCTAAGAAGAAGCTCATTGGCGTGAAAGTCGAGAAGGCATACGATAGTCCAAAACCCCTCATAAACAATGGGGCGACCTGGGCGCTCTCGTTCAATTTCGATGCGATCAAAAAGGCAGTGGAGAGCGCCTGACGAGTCGTCACTATTTGGAGATTGCGATCGATGTCAGCTCTGCTGAGCCGACTTCAATCAACCGGCCCGAAGCGCATACTTGCGCTAGATGGCGGCGGGATACGCGGTGCTCTCACGATAGGATTCTTGAAGCGCATCGAGACTATTTTGCGTGGCCGGTACGATCGTCCGGAATTGGTCTTGGCGGACTACTTCGACCTGATCGGGGGCACTAGCACTGGCGCTATCATCGCTGCGGCACTTGCGATTGGTATGTCGGCAGATGAAGTCCGAGCCATCTACCTAGATTTCGGGGGAGAGGTTTTCAACGATCGTACTGATGACCTTGGAATACGCCGCTTCGGATTGTTGCGCGGGAGGTATAGCGCTGAGCCTTTGAGACGCAAACTAGGCGAATACTTCGAAGATAAGACGCTTGGAGATGAGAGCGTCAAGACGGGTTTGTGCATCGTGACGAAGCGAGCCGACACAAACAGTACGTGGCCCTTTCACAATCACCCACTCGGTAAGTACTTCGCTGCCAATCAGGGGCTGCTTTTAAGACGGATCGTAAGAGCAAGCACAGCCGCTCCAACGTACTTTGATCCAGAGCAGATCGATATTGGCGAAGGGTTGAGTGGCGCGTTCGTGGATGGTGGGGTAAGTCTTCACAACAATCCGTCACTCTTGCTTTTCTTAGTCGCTACGTTGAGAGGATTTCCATTCCAGTGGCCTGTTGGGGAGCGCAACCTTTTACTCGTTTCAGTTGGTACCGGGTTTTGGGATCAGGCTGCATCTTTCCAGGATGTCATGGGAGCGAAACTATGGAATTGGGCATCAAGTGTGCCGGCGATGCTCATGGATGACGCAAATTGGCTCAATCAGCTGATGCTTCAATACCTTTCGAATAGCCCGACCCGTCTACCGATCGATGAGGAAGTAGGAGAGCTAGAAACCGACTTTCTCGGAGGTGCTCCCCTGCTAACATATCTTCGATACAATATACGTCTTGAAGCCAAGGCTCTCACCGAATTGGGGCTTCCCGCTTACGCCGAACGAGCCGAAAGCTTGAGGGAAATGAGCAGGGCGGAAAATCGAAGCGATCTCGATACGCTCGGAAGCGTGGCGGCTCTCAAAATGGTTAAGGAAGAGCACTTCGTGGACTTCTTCGATCCCCATCGACGCGTGGGAGCATAACTTGAGGTGGGTGATTGCGGCTGCTGGCCGAAGGATAGATGCTCCGGATGCGCGCAACTCGAGTTTCGCAGTAGCTCGGATTGCTTCAGTTAGACGGCTAATTTTAGACTACCTTCTCAGGCGCGAGATCGAGATCATTATATCTTCCGGCGCTTGTGGAGCTGATCTGCTTCTTTTGGATGCGGCTGAAGAACTTTCGATTCAATATCGAATTTTGTTGCCATCTACGATTGCATCGTTTCGAACGTCCTCGGTGATCGATTGTGCTCCATCCCGCGTTTGGGCTGACATCTATGACCGCGTTACCTCGGCCGCAGTTAGAAGAAACAATCTGATCGAAAATATTGGAGACGATCGCGGTCCTGATTACGCAGCGGTGAACGCTGCGATTCTGGAGCAAGCGCTCTTGTTTGCCGGGGGGAGAGCGTCGTCTGCGATCGCATTAATGATATGGGACGGTAGACCGCACCCGAACCGGAGGGACCTGACGGCGGAATTTAAGGCAGAGGCCGAGGCAAAGGGCTTCTGCTTGGAGGAAATTTCTACAACTTGATTCAAGCGCACTCATCAGTAACCAGCGCTCTATTCGTGAATGAGCCAAGAGGATGTGGATCAACCGGTGCGCAATCCCGGCATTCGATACCGTGCATTCATTTCCTACAGTCACAAGGATGCTGACTGGGGAAAGTGGTTGCACCGGGAATTAGAGAAATTTCGGGTAAGTCGGGATCTGGTCGGACGCGACACCCCAATGGGGGCAATCCCAGCGAATCTTCGCCCAATCTTCGCGGATCGCGAGGAATTTGCCAGCGGCCCTTCGCTAAAAGAGGCGACCGCGCACGCGCTTAGCAGCTCAGAGTTTCTCATCGTTGTTTGTTCACCTCGAGCGGCTAAGAGCGTTCATGTGAACGAAGAGATCCGACTGTTCAAGGCCTCGGGCAGGTCCTCACGCGTAATCGCGATCATTGTTGACGGAGAGCCGAACGACGCACAGGCGGAATGTTTCCCTCCCGCACTGAAGCATCGCGTCACCGCTGAAGGGACGCTTTCCGATCTGGATGACGAACCTGTTGCGGCAGATGCAAGAGAATCTGCAGATGGTCGAGATCTTGCAAAGCTCAAAGTGATCGCTGGACTCCTGGGGATCGGCCTTGACGAAATCAGAAGGAGAGCGGCTCGAGCTGCACGCAGGCGACTGGCCGCAGTGTCGGCTATTGCAGCAACAATGGGAGTGCTAGCCATTGCTGCCGGTGTGGAAGCGTGGATCGCTCATGAGCGCCGGCGGGAAGCCGAACAGCGCTTAGACTGGGCGCTTGAGACGGCGAGATCGGTCACAGCAAAAACGACAAACTTCAAGAGTAGGTTTGGCGTGCCAGCTCCTGTGATCGCTGAATTGTTGCAAGAAGTAGAGCGCCTACTCGGAAGACTATCTGAACAGGGAGTGAGATCTGCAGAACTCGCATCGCGAGAAGCTCAGCTCTATGGAGCGCTGGCTGACGGCCACATGGATACGGGCGACGTCACGAAAGCTTTGATAGATGCTGAGCAGTCATTAGCCAAGCTCACTCAATATGCGTCAGAGAAAGGTATGTCTCCCGACACTCGCAACGACATTGCTTGGGCCCATTTGAGGGTCGGGGACATTCTGAAACAAGAAAATAGACTTGGAGACGCAAACAAGCAATTTGTTCTAGCGAAAGAGCTGTTGGAGGCGTTGGCTAGGGACTATCCTGCAGATCCGCGGTGGCAAGAAAGTCTCGCGGCTGCACTCAAGCGATTAGCTGATCTCCTGAGTACTCAGGGAAAGTTAGATGCTGCGAGAGCATCCATCGATCTAGTGATCAAAGCCGATAGGGCACTGCTCCAGCGGTACCCCGCTCACAATCCCTACAAGTACAATTTAATCCTAGCATTGAATAGCCTCGGGGACTTGATTCTAAACTCGACAAGCGCCGAGGACGCTTACACTTCCTATAACGAGGCTTTATCAATCAGTTCCTCACTCGCCTCAAGTGATGCAAGCAACGTAGACTGGATGGGCGCGCTTGCTCAGTCAAAGCAGAACGTTGGAATCAGCTTGGAACGCCGAGGTCGCTCGGCTGAAGCAATAGAGTTCTACCGCGGCGCGCGCGAGATTCGTCGAAAGATATCAGACTTAGACCCAACTAACGTTCAAAAGCTGGATAAACTGGCGTTCGTGGTAAGCTCGACGGCCTACCTACTTCAGACAACTGGTCATTTACAAGAGGCCGAGCTTGGGTTTGCGGATGTGGTTTCAATTCGAAGGAAAATCACTAGCCTCGATCCCCTAAATAATTGGGAGAAGGGAACCTTCTGCATTGCGTTAATGCAACTGGGGCAGGTCCGTTTTAATCTAGGTGCGACGGACGCCAGTATGACCGTTTTCGAGGAAGCCGTTTCCGCGTGCGCAGCTTCGATGCATGCCGATCCGAGTAACTCAGCCATCAAGTCTGCTCAGCTGGTCAACTTAGGGTCTATATCGATTGTAAAGGAGGCGCGGGGCGACGCAAAAGGATCGTTAGCGGCAGTGGAAGAAATGGTCAGACTAGCCGACGAATTGCAGGCTAACGAAGCAACGAGCGTGTTGAAGGTGTCTGAAGCGCTTGCGGCGCATAAGCTTCTTGCTGAAAAGCTTAGAGCGCAGAAAAGACCTCTAGATGCGCTCGATACACTCCTCACACAGCGAGCGGCAGTAGCGCGGCTAAGCGGGACGGACGACGTCATCTTACTGAATATGTTCAGTTACTACTATGACGAACTCTATCTAGCGAACCTTGACTTAGACCGGTATTCGGAAGCCATTGAGGCTGCTCAAAACGGAGTTGCACTCTGCAAGAGATGGAGCGATGTGGATCAGACAAATAGTCTTGCAAGGGAGCAGCTCGCCGCGTCGTATACGAATCTAGGAATTGCATATCGGTTTGCGAAGCACCTCGATGATAGTCATTCTAACTTGTTGAGAGGCCTCGACATACGAAAAGACTTAGCAGACAAGGATCCGAAGAACATCCAGATGAAATCCGCACTTGCGACTTCATGGTCTCGGTTGAACGATCTGCTGTGGGACCAAAGAAATTACGGGGAAGCGCTCGAAGCCGAGCAGAACGCCTTGGATTTGAGGAAAAGGATTGTTGAATTCGACCCGCAAAATATCAATTTTCTATCCGATCTGGGTGATTCCTATGCGGGCGTCGGTGACGCGCTAGCCCGCCTCGATCGAACGGATGAGGCCAAGACTGCCCTGGATGCTGCACTAAAAATCCGGCAAACTCTTGTGGAGCGCCAGCCACAGAACGAGCAGTTTCAGGCAGACGTGGAGAGGGCGAGGAATCGCCTGGCAAAGCTGAAGCAATAGGTGTCAGTGGCCAGCTTGTCGAACTTCAAGATACTGTTGATGCTGTTCGGCGGATACCTAAGCAGAAACCTGCAAGGAGCAGTCTAACTTTTCGGTGCTTCCGCGCCTTTTGTACCCAAGATTAAATAGAAGATCGGGTCATTGAAGTTCAGGTGAGAAAGGTTCGCGGGTGGGGAAACGCCTTGCTCCAAAATCACAGGTACAATTTCGATGTCGTTATTTGCACCAGAACGTTGTCGCTCCAGCGCATATTCAGCCTCACGAATTACCCAATGAGAGTCTCTCGCTGCCTGCGACCAGAACAACAGGAATAAGTCACAACGACTGATATGCTCATAGAGCTTTTTTTCCCAACGGTCACCGGGGTCGAGCGATAGCATGTCCATGAAGAGCTTTGTTTTCATAATTTGGAGAATTTGCACTCTTTTCAACACCTCCTTACGATCGCTTGTGGCGTAGGAGATAAACGGCATCCTATACCGGGACAGATCACCCAAGCTTACCCGATCTTGCCCGTCGGCATTTCGGTCTGACATGATCTTGAATTTGACCCGCCCAACTAGACGCCCTTCGACACTCACGCGTACCGCAGCAAAAAAGCTCTGCCCGTCCGTTTTATTCGGGATCGTCACGACAAACTCGCAGGATACGGGCAATCCCTGCCAAACCATGCTCTGAGCGGGCTCGTCGACGTACAGTGTGTTGACCGAAAGGCTTATCGTCACAGTCGCGCCACGCATGATCGCGATTTCGGAGCACCTGCCTCTCAAGGTGGCGGATAGGTCCATCGCTTTAGCAAGGAAACGCGCGCGCTTGCGACGCTTCGGCGGATGCAGAAAAGCTGAGATCATAATCTGATCGCCAGGTCGAGCGGCATGAGGACCGAAGACGGAGCACTCGACGACGTCGGCATCTTTGGCGGCAGCAACGGGGGGCTTTTTGAGGTAGTCGCGCAGCTTAAGCCCTTCGCTCACAGCAAGTGAGGCCGCTAATAGGATCAGAAGTGCAGGAATGATTTCCGGTGGCAGTCCACCGCCTCCTCCGGCTCCTCCCTCTCGCGGCCCGTAATCTCCTGAACGTCCTTCTTGGCGCTTTTCTTGAGCTAAGTTCAGGAGCGGCTCGTGGTGGTCTAAGTACAATAGACGCACTCGATCCGCGGGTACTTCTATCTTGATATCGAGCAGCGTCTTGGAGGGGCGGCAAGCGACCCGACTGGTTTCATTCGCAGCGCACACCGCTGAGTTATGGTGAGCCTGCCGATTCCAGTTGCCATCTTGAACGTCTTGCGCTCTGGCCGACACAGCGAGGGCCATCACAATGACGGCTGTACGGATGATAGAGCTTAGCATTAGTCGCAAAGGCCATAATCGTCGCATAGCGAGGTACCCGCTTGACAAACCTAGGGCAGCAGGAAGCGAACTTAACATGATACTAAGAGAGGTGCATATTGACGTAGTCCGCTGGCCGCTACGGATAGCAATCATACTCACGGCGCTCGTCCCAATCGCTTGGTTGATTATCCTTTATTGATGCGGCTTAAGCTCTAACCGCAATTCGGACCATTGCGATAGTGGGCCTCTTTGCCTATGCTCGCTGCGCGATTGTGGGGCGAGTCAATGGTACTGAATGAGGAAGACGAAAGTAATCCGGCGTACCGGCGCCAAATGCTATATTTCTGGTCGCAAGTTGCAAAAGACCGGGATGAACTGGTTGACGAGTTAAACAGGCTTCTATCGGACTATGAGACGTTGAAGTCTCGCCGAGAGAGCGTCGACGCTATCATCAACCAGCTTCAAGAGAAGGACACTATCCTAACGTCCTCTCGCTTTTCCCGGGTTTTCCATAACGCAACTGTGCTCGACCGCGCAATCGTTGGTGTTCGGTCATTGTTTACGCTTCGACCCGTGCTGGCTACCGAGTCCGTGATAGCCGCGATCATAGCGGTGGTAATCGGCCTGCTATTTTCGTACTTCTTCGATAGCAGCTTGCGAGAGTTGATCCATCTTTTCAGCGTCAATGGCATCATGCGGCCGGCCAACGCCGCGAGCAGCTCCATTCTAGTCGCCGAGCACGCGGGATCTATACAAATCTATCTTGTCATTGGAGCGGCAGGGCTAGTCGCTGCGGCCTTCGTCTGGTTCGCGGTAACAGCAACTCTCTCGCGAGAAGCCACAGTTCGGCGCGGGTCGATGGAGATGGTGAAGCAGGTGCTCGCTTTCATGATTGGCGTGTTGACTGGCTTCTTTGCAAACCCACATTGATTAAGATCGAATCTGGTGAACTGGCTTGAGTTCATCGCGAAGCTGTTTGACGTCTGGCCAGCCGTTGTGCTGATGTACGTGTGGCTCGCGTATTTGTGGCCGCAAACGCACCTCTCTATTAATTAGAGAAATATACCACGGTCATCATGTGTAATGCCGTGCAATTGACCATTTCGCTGAGTTCGGCAACTTGGTCGCATGTCGTACATCAGAGAAAAGCGCAACGGCCCGCACATCTATCTGCAAGAGGTGGAAGCCTATCGAGATAAGCTCGGAAGGCCCCGCCAGCGGTACATCCGCACGGTGGGGAAGATTGATAATCCCAATTGGGTAGAGCCACGGGATGAGGCACAAGAGCGAGAGAACCGCGCCTTAGACGCTGCCGCCCGGCTTACCGCTAAAGTCGAAGCCTTCCAACGCGAGACCTATGGCGAGACAGCAGCGGAGAGAACGGCGCGAGAGAAGTCCGAGAAATGGTCGCAGGAGAAGTTCTTAGCCGACACACAATGCGGGCCATCTCCTGCCGAAGATACTGCATTCGACGCGCCTGCTCCACCCGACCTAGAGGGCAGCGAGCCAGCCCCGGAATAAAAAAGAGCCGCTGCCCCCTGGCGCGGCTCTTTAAGTATTCCCCCCGGCACGTTGGCCTCGGCATTGCATACCGCCGTTACCATGTTTGCGGCCATGCACAGCCTGCCTACCCAAGTCGGCTTGATTCGCCTGTATCGCAAATGACACAATGGGTGCTCTCATTCGATGTTGCACTGCAAGGTTGATTGCCGATGGCTCCGAAGGTGGACAAGCAGTCTTTTCTGAATCTTGCTCCTGAGTACTACCTTTTGGCGCTCTATATTCACTCTCAGTACGCTCAGCAGTTCTACACGGACGTCGTTTGGCAGCGTGAATTCACTGTCCGAGATCACGATTCGGATCAAGAGTACTGCTACGTCGAGAATGCCGCGTTAAGAGCGGAAGCCATTAGGATAATGCTGAGCCAAGGTGCGATCGAAATAATCGAAGATCACTTTGGGCCAACGATCTGGAAGAAGACTCCTAAGATGGAGGAGCTAGCTTCCGAACTGGAGAACACGCCGGGCAACGTGTTTTTCAAGGCAAAGGTTTCGGGCGATGCTAGAGGGTGGCTGTATGCAGCACTCCAGAAGGTAAATCAGCGCGCTTTTGAACTCGAGATTTCGGACGGCGATTTCGAGCCTTCGGTCGGGCCACTCAAGATGGATGTTGCCCTCGAAGTGAGCCGACCTGATCCTGTAAATGAGTGGGCTCCTATCAAGCTCGACCCTGCCGACCCGGTCGTTGCCGAGGCAGTCGACAAGCTGAGCGCAGCTACTCAGGCGATCGAGCAAGATAATGGTTATGCTGCTGAGCGCACGCAAGAGCGCGATGCAGTGGTGAGCGATCTCAAGGGTGGCCTGGAAAAGATTAAGTCGGGAGAGGTTAGTGTTGGCTGGATTAGGCGTACGATCCTAGCGCTCAGAACTGCCAGCATCACATTTGCAAACAACGTAAAGGCGCAAACGATCGATGGCGCCATGCTAGGCCTCAAAGAGGTAGTGAAAGTCCACATGAAGGATGCAATCGAAACCCTGATGCATCACTGGCCATTCTAGCGCGACCAGGGTTATCGACGCTTCTTCGTTTGCTTCGACTTTTTGGCGGCCTTTTTGCTCAGCCTGACTGGCAAAGCTCCCTGCCCGAGCTTCTTTGATAGGGAGCTAGCTGTTTTGTTTGGTTTCTTCGATGCTGGCCAAATGGCCGTAACGGCTTCGGTCTTGCTCCCTTGCACTCCGCTGGGCGTCATACTGACCATCAGCCCTGTTGCGGTCGTGATGTATGGTGGATCGTTTGGCTTGATAGTGCGGTCTACAGGCGGCCCGCTCGCCTTATAAAATCTGCAAGAAACCAATATCTGAGGTTCCTTTCTGTCGCGCTGTACTTGAACGACAACGGTCGGAATGTCCTCAAAAAAGATTTGCGTGTCACCGTGGTCATCACTGCTGGTAAAGGTTCTGACCCATGTCTGCTGGAAGCGTGTCGGCATTCTGTCCCCCAAAAGCACGACTATAGCAGCGCTATTTACGGTTGTGAAGCTTCGCTGCTTTGGCCTTCGCCCGTCGCTTTCGCTGATCTGACGGCATGTTCTCGCGGCATAATGCGCCGGGGGTTCGTCAAATGAAAAGCTCCGCCTAAGCGGAGCGTTTGAGCACGTGAACTGTGCGAGGAAGTAGCTGTTTCGGTAACTTCACTTCGCCGCCAATCACCGAGCAAAAGCCCGCGATCTCGCCGGTATCATAGCGAAGCGCAAAGGCAATCCCCTTGTGCATTCCGCTGTTGCTCCAACCGATTCCTATCGCCTCCGCATCCTGCTGGCTGATGCCGAGCGCCGCGATCTCGTCCGAGTATCGGAGCTTGGCGAGATAGGCGTTCGGGTTGAAGGAAGCGGCCGGTTTCTCCCGGCTCTCTTTCTTCGGGGGCACGGTTGGCACTTGGCCTGCTTCTTGCGACTGTACAGTACGTGTACCTTCACCTGTAAAGTACATTTCCTGGAGCCAACCGGCGGCTTCCTTGGTACCGATATTGAGCGTGTGGCCGACCAGGGCAATTACGTCGCCGCCCTTCATCTGGGCAAAGCAGTAGTAGCCTTTGCCCGGCGTAATGACCAAGCCGCGCTCGTTATTTGCACCGCAAGCGGGGCAAGCGCAGCGGTAGCCAGCGCCAGACTTCTTGAGCGTGAGCTGAAGATCCTCAGCGACCTTCAGGATGTCGGTGGAAGCCTTGATGGCCTCGAAGTCATAGAAGGGCATGGGACAGCTCCCGTAGTGAACCTCTACGGATAGTGTACCATTCCGTTTAGAAGGCATTGGGTGCGGGCCGCTCTTCGCAAAGAAGGGCTCCGTACGAGGCTGCTCGATCTGTTCGTGCTTCTGCGGGGAACGGCATGGCCATTGGGTTAAGATGGCAACCAAACAAGAGGTATGAAGGAATGGAGCGGCCCGCACCTAAGCGGGGATAGGAGCCAACATGGCCAGTCAGCCCGTAGTGAAGTTCAAACTCGGTTACGTGACCGCGACCTTCTGGCAGAACGGATCGCACTACAACACGGTTCTCAGCAAGAGCTACAAAGACGGCAGCGACTGGAAGGAGACCGACCAGCTCGGTACAGGCGATCTGCTGAACGCGGCGAAGGTGCTACAACGCGCTGAAGAATTCTGCTCCACACAAAGTTAGGCCCGCATTTGCGCGGGCCGTTTTCTTACAGTTGAGGTTGGGGCAGTTCGGTCGTCGTCTCGGTAGGTTCTGTCGCTTCGATCGTGACTTCGGTTGCCTTGGGCCTATTGGGGCAGCCATCAGCACGGTGGCCCACCTCACCGCATGCTCCACACTTTTTCCCAGACTTAGGCTTTTCAGGTGTTGGTGTCTGGGCCTGGACTGAACCGCCAGCGAGGAGTTGATTTATCTCATTCTCGGTATCGTCCAGGGTCTTCTTGAGCGCCACGAGGCGCGCAAGTTTCTCCTTATCGACCACTTATCTCACCTCCTCTCTTGCGTAGTTCGGTTGCTTTCAGGGTGTCCATGATGTTGAAGCGCTCGCGCTGGCCAGACTTGCCGATGCGCACGTAGTCAGTCGCCACGATATTGTCGTTTGGCTTCGGCAGCAGCTCCGGATACTCAAGAAAGTCCGGCACGGCTTTAATTGCTATGCGAGGCTTCCACTGAGGAGCCATCTCCTCGTCAACGATCGAAAGTATGGTATCGACGCGCCGCTTCTTCGTCGTGTGGATCAAAACCGAGATCGTCGAGAATTGGTTCAAATAGTGACCGTGCACGAAGTACTCGTTGTATTCGCGGATCATTGTGCGCAGCGATTTGTCATAGCGCTCAAAATTCTCATCACCCCGGCCGCGCTCAGTGCCAGTGTCATCTTCCTCAAAGAAGTACATCGTGGCGGTCTTAACCTCGCGGTACTCAATCTTCCAGTGATTGTCCGGATAAAGAGTCTTTGCGCGTAGCTCGATGGATGGGACTGCCAGTGGGGTGACGAGCGCGGGGAGTTGATCGCGATGATACTCGATCACGCTACGGAGGCACTTGTGTGGGAAAGGATCGTTCACAAGCGCACGACCAAGTGCGCGATCCCCTAGATAGCTGAACCCTCGGGGCCACACCTCTAACCAGTGAAAGGCATAGATGTCCTTTGGTTGAGCCTTGGGGATGCCGACGTAGTGACCCTTCTGAAGGACAGTCAGGCACTTCTCGATATAGGCTGGTGTGGAGAATGGCTGCGCCTTCACGTAAGACGGAGGCAGCAGGTCATACCGCTGCATGAAGTCGAGAATATTGAGCGCAACATCATCAGCAGCTTTTGCCGCCTCAAGTGTTAGTAGCGGGCGAGATCCCGGACGCCGAGCACGATAGGCGCTAAATCGCTTTTTGTGAGCTGCGTTTTCCATGCGCGAGGTATAGCAACCATTGTACCTCGCGAAAAATGTGAGCGGTCATAGTGGTCAACGGCGTGCAGGGTAGCCCAAAAATAAAGTTAGACCGCATCCTCCATCTCTGGCGGCGGTCCGGTTGGCTTCTTCGTTGGAACGCAATAGTTGTCGTACATGCGCTGTAAGATAATCTCCCACTCCGGGTCGGGCATGCCATCAATCTTACTGAAGTCGATGTGCGGTGCCTTGATCTCGTGGTTTTCGCCCCGAACCATGACATTCCAATAATGCTTTTGGCGGCCGGCGCTAATCTGCACCCCGCACGTTTGAAGCGCTTTACGTACCGCCGTATTGCTTATCTGGCTCGGCTGCTGTTGCGCGAACGTAATCGCGATCTTCTGCCGTCTTGCGGTCGCAATAAGATCCTGCACAATTGGCTCGTCGGCAATGTATTGCCAAGCCTCGTCGATGTGGACGTAGCACGGTAATCCGCCGCCCGTACGCGTGCGCACGACGCCCATCAAGAGCGCAATGAAGTAGCGGCCAAATAGCCCCAGTACCTCCTTCGATTGCAGCCGGTGCTCACGAGTGTTGATGACAATAACATGTGGTTCTCTAAGTATGTCGTACAGGTCGAACCTGTTTTCCTTGTTAGAGAAAAAGGCCTTCATCCAGTCGTCGCCGCCAATCGCGTTGATGCGCGTCGCGACTGAGCTGAGGCTCTGGCCGTAACTCTTAAATAGATCGGTGAGGAGAAAGCGCTTGGTTTCGTCGTCAAGTTGGTCTTTTAGGTGCTTGTACTCGTCCTTCTTCATCAGGTTGGCCAATCGCCCCTCAACCAAGAGATCTTTGAAGTCCATGATAGTTGGCTCGGGATACAGGGCGAGGGCGCGCACACAGTAGCCAATGATGGTTTTCATAAAGCCGGAGGGGTCACTAGTCGTCGCGCCCATGAAAAAGTTGAGCATCTCGATAATGGCAGCGCGTCGCGTCGCCTGCTCATTTTTTGAGAGTTTATGGTAGCCCTTGAAGTTCAAAAAGTTGAGCGCCAGCGGGTGCTCTAAATCCGGTTCGAGATAGATCAGTTTCTCATGCAGCGGCTGGCCTGGCGCGAACCACGGGAGCCGTGGAAGATGTTTACCCAGTTCCTCATGCTGACTGTCGATGACAATGAGGCTCGCCTTGCCCTCTTTGACCCTCTCTAAGTCCCTCTGGATCAGGGCACTCATGAGCGTTGTCTTGCCCCACTCAGGTTTTCCGACGATCCATGTGCTAGTAAATCGCGCATCTGTATTGAAGAAGTCCCACGTCGGTTTAGGCGGCTCTGGCTGTTGAACGGGCTTACGATTGCTGGCTAGGAATTGTTCAAATTGGGCAAAGCCCTTGCGCAGACCATCTACAAACGCGCGGGCTTGGTGTGGGCTGTCGAGGTCCCAAATAGTTGAGTGGGTGCCGCCGTAAAAATCACCAAACGTAAGTTTGCGGCCTTGGTAGAACACAGAGAAGTCGATCGCATCAGCGCCCATACGGTACTTGAAGATCAGTACATGCTCCGCGGGCGTTATGTCCAAGCGCACAAGCACACGAACACCATCGCGACCAGGCAGTTGGTGATCGGTGATGTGTGGTGTCATCTCGGGCTAGTGTTGAACACCATGACGATGTCTTGATCTAAGCTGTCAATAATAAGCTCGCCCGTCGCATTGACGGAAATGGTCTGACCATCGGGTAGTAGGATGTGTGATCCTTTAGGAGCCGCTGTGTCGTAAAGCAGAACAACCTTGTGACTGTCTGCCTTTGTGAGAAATCCTACTGTAATCCGGCAACGAGTTGGAAATGTAAATGCTGTCCGCGCGGGCAGCTTGATGTCTGTTTGTTTCCCATCGCAGGAAGCATCTTTGTAGGTGGTATTTATCTTCCGATCGTCTGCCGGCTGAGTAATGGTTGCTGGGATTTCTTTGGTAAGAGTAACAATTTTTTCGATAGGAGTTTCAACGGTGATGGTTCTTGGGAAGAGCAACCATGAAAAAAGTGCTCCAACAAAGAAGGCGGCGAACGGTAGAAGAAGAATGACGGGTCGCCACTCCCTATATTTGATCTCCCAATAAGTGCTTTTCAAATGTTGGGTATGGTCGGTCATGCAATGCCCCCGAAAAATGGGAGCAGTTTATCCATTTCTACTTCCGAGAGTCGAGTCAGGCCATCGCACGCCAGACGAAATCGGAGTAGCCCACATCGCCGGGCTTCAGCTTGGCGTATTTGGCCAGCAACTCAGCGTCCTCAAAGACACAGCCGGCTGGCACTTTGTCTTTGATAGTGAGGAGGATGTGTTGCAGTGCGGGAAGCTCGGCGAGCCTGTTGACGCCAGCTATAAGGCGATTTTGGCGGATCAGAGCGCGGTGAAGATCTCTGCCATAAAAGCCAAAGTCGGGGATGATGACCTGTCCGTTAGCCTGGCCAGCGAGCAACCCGGCGAGCACGAAGGCGTCGAAGTCACCGAGCTTTGCGCGATCGAGTCGGGCAACCACAGTGATGTCGAAGGTAAAGTTTGGTTCTCCGCAGAGCACGCGCGATAGCGTCGGGGACAACAGTAGGTCGTTCATGGTGGCGCGTGCTTCGGGGTATCCAACGTGCTTGATGAGGGGTAGATCGTCGATCTTAGTTGCCTGCAACAGCATCTGTGTCAGCGCGCGCCTACCATCCCGGTAGGTCATTAGGTGCTCTTTGCCGTCGTACAGTATTGCGGCGAAGTCGCGCATTTGTCGAACGGTGCGCTGCGCTAGCGGATTGAAACTGTGCTTCTCAGGATCAAATACACGCGGCCTGAACCGCTCAATGAATTGTTCTGTTAGCGGTCCTCCATCATCTATCAAAAGTGCACCTGGCTCGGCACAGTCCAGTATGTGCTGTGTCTTGTCCTCTAAGCCGATGAGCAAATGGTTCATACGTTTGGGTTGGCACTCGCTGGCCAAGTAGAGCTCGTCTGCCTAGCCGAGATGCCTGGCGGGACTGCCAACCGCGAAAGAATGTACGGTCCACTGTAATTGTATCGTGGAACGTAAAGGCCGCGCTGACGCGCTGCGATCTCGGCAAGTACACCTGCACGATTGTAGCATGTCCCGCGCGTGCGGAGATGTAGTGGCAAGAACTGTCACCGCCCAACTTGTCCTCTGGGCGCGCAGCGCTCCGAGCAAACCTGTTGCGCCCGTGTCCCTGGACGGGACCGGCTGCTAGGCCGCTAGGATTAGGCAGAGAAACAGGTTTGCTCGGAGCGCTAGCGGAGGCAAGTTGTGGCGGAAATGTTGTTGTGGCGTCGGCGTTTTTCGACGCGCAGCAATGTCGGTACACTAAGGATATACGTTCCGATACAGAAAAGGCCCCATCTCTGGGGCCGATTCCGTTCCTCCGTCGAGGAAAGCTCCGTTAGGAGCGGGTGCGATTACTTGTCGAAGAGCGGGCCTCTAGCCATGCCACGATCTCTCGTAGCCACCAGACCTTCCGAGCCTTCGGTTCGTTCTGTAAGGGAAACCATACAGGAAACGACCGCTTCTCAAACATAAGCCGTTTAAGCTGCGTGCGTGAGTAGTGAATACCCAGCTTCCGAAGTCCTTTCAAATCGACAACCGTGTAATCAGTCATGGTCACTTGCTCCGGGTTGGAGCCAGTGGCCACGGCTCGGTTAGACGGCCGCGGCGCTAACCTATCAAAGAAAAGGCCCGCTTGTAAGCGGGCTATGCTGCAATCTTTGCGTTTGTGCGGAGCAACTGCTTAATGTGCGCTTCCCACTTCTTGAGAGCAGCTGTACGCCTACGAGGAAGGCCGCCTTGTTTGACGGAGGCGAACGCTGCAGGTCCTAGGGGTAATCCTAGGAGAAGCGCTATGACGATTTCGAGGGCGGAGGTGATCACATCGGTCGAGCGGCGGCGCCGGTGGTCGCAGGATGAGAAGGAACGGCTTGTTGCAGCGTCGCTCGAGACCGGTGCCAATGTTTCCGAGGTGGCTCGCGTGGCCGGGCTTCATGTGAGCCAGCTGTTCAGGTGGCGTAAGGAGCTTTGCAAGCATGGTGAAGCGAGTGTAGCGCCGTTCGTGCCTGTCGAGACCGGGCCGTCTATGCCGCCGCGGGAGGTTGCCGAAGTGCCATTGGCGCCGGCGCGTCGGCGGAAGAGCCAGGGCATCATCGAGATCGACCTTGGTAGTGGGCACCGCATCCGGGTCGATGGCGATGTGGACGGAGACGCGCTACGTCGCGTTCTCGATGCTTTGGTCCGCCGATGATCCCGGTTCCGACTGGCGCGCGAGTGTGGCTCGCGACCGGCTACACGGACATGCGCCGAGGCTTTCCGTCGTTGGCTCTCCAAGTGCAGGAGGTGCTGCGCAAGGACCCGCTTAGCGGTCATTTGTTTGTCTTCCGCGGTCGCCGCAGCGATCTTGTGAAGCTGATCTGGCACGATGGCCAGGGAGCATGCCTTTTTACCAAAAGACTCGAGCGAGGAAGGTTCATCTGGCCATCGGTTGCAGGCGAAGCAGTGACGATCTCGTCGGCGCAATTGAGCTATCTGTTGTCCGGAATCGATTGGCGCACCCCGCAAGAAACCCAGCGTCCGACGCGGGTCGGATAACGGTTTTGGGTTTGAATCTGCCGCTCGATCTGATTCAATGGCTCCATGATATCGAAGCCGGACGACCTCCCGTCGGACCTTGTCAGTGCGCTGGCCGCGCTGCAAGCCGAGCGTGAGGCACGGCTACGAGCCGAAGCGATGGCTGCCAGCGCACAGGCGGAGCTGTCGGATAACGCGGCGCTGATCGCGCATCTCGAGCTACGGATCGAGAAGCTCAAACGCGAACTGCACGGGCAGCGCTCCGAGCGCACGGCGCGCCTGATCGAGCAGTTGGAATTGGAGCTCGAAGAACTCGCCACCACGGCGAGCGAGGATGAGCTTGCCGCGCAGGCCGCAGCGGCGAAGACGCAGAACGTCCGCCCCTTCACGCGCAAGCGGCCGGTGCGCAAGCCATGGCCGGACGACATAGAATGCGAACGCGTCGTCATTGAGGCTCCCACGACCTGTGCCTGCTGCGGCGGATCGCGGCTGGCGAAGGTCGGCGAGGATGTGACCAAGACGCTGGAGGAGATCCCGCGTCGCTTCAAGGTCATCGAGACGGTGCGCGAAAAGTTCACCTGCCGCGATTGCGAGAAGATCAGCCAGCCGCCTGCGCCGTTCCATGCCACGCCGCGCGGCTTCATAGGCCCACAACTGCTGGCGACGATCCTGTTCGACAAGTTCGGCATGCATATCCCGCTCAACCGCCAGAGCGTGCGATTTAAGGCCGAGAGGATCGATTTACCGCTGTCGACGTTGGCCGACCAGGTCGGCCACGGGACCTTCGCCGTCATGCCGCTGTTCCAGCTGATCGAGCACCATGTGCTCGCGGCCGAGCGCCTTCATGGGGACGACACCACCATCCGCATCCTGGCGAAGGGCAAGTGCACGACCGGCCGGATCTGGACTTATGTGCGGGATGACCGGCCGTTCGCCGGGCCTGCGCCGCCGGCGGCGGTTTACTACGCTTCGGGCGACCGTCGCGGCGCACACCCCCAGAAGCATCTGGCCACCTTCACCGGTATCCTACAGGCGGACTGCTACAGCGGCTTTGAGCCCCTGTTCGACCCGCAGAGGAAGGTTCTACCGATCGCGCCGGCATTTTGCCTGGC
Source organism: Bradyrhizobium guangzhouense (assembly GCF_004114955.1). Classification (NCBI taxonomy): domain Bacteria; kingdom Pseudomonadati; phylum Pseudomonadota; class Alphaproteobacteria; order Hyphomicrobiales; family Nitrobacteraceae; genus Bradyrhizobium; species Bradyrhizobium guangzhouense. The sequence goes on along the minus strand of NZ_CP030053.1, from coordinate 6,851,957 downwards.
CCATGCGCGGCGGGGCTTCTTCGAGTTGGCTGACATCGAGAAGAATGCTCGGGAAGGCAAGAAGGGCAAACCGGTCTCTCCGATCGCGCTGGAGGTGGTCAAGCGTCTCGACGCCCTGTTCGAGATCGAGCGCGCCATCAACGGCCGAAATGCCGACGAGCGGCGTGCCGTGCGCCAGGAGAGAAGCAAGCCGCTTCTTGAAGACATGCATGCCTGGTTGCTGCGCGAGCGCGAAACCCTCTCGCACTCTTCCGAGGTCCTGAAGCCGATCAACTACATGCTCAGGCGTTGGGAGGGCTTCGCCCGCTTCCTCGACGATGGCAGGATCTGCCTGACCAACAATTGTGCTGAGCGCGCATTGAGAGGTATCGCATTGGGAAGGCGCAACTGGACCTTCGCCGGCAGCCAGCGTGGTGCCGACCGTGCCGCCATCATGCTGACGATGATCACGACCTGTCGTCTCAATGACGTCGATCCCAAGGCCTGGCTCGCCGACGTCCTCGCCCGGATCGCCGATCTTCCCACATCGCGGCTGCACGAACTGCTGCCCTGGGAATGGAAGCTCCTGCGCCAAGCCGATAAGCCAACCGATCAGCAAGCCGCCTGACCTTCACCCAACGCCATCATAGACCCCGCCGTGCCCGCGCGCATCCGTCAATCAGGCGGTCTTCGTCGTATGCGTACGAGCAGCTCGCTTCTCATCGAGGTAATCGTAGCGGTCGTAAATCTCGTCCAGCTCGTTCTTATTCGAGCCCGTGACGTGGTTTAACAATAGCTCGGCTATCTCGCGCCTGATGCCAAGTTTAGCCCAGTTAGACCTGGCTGTGCGGCGGATATCTCTAAGCTGCCAATTCGTGACCCCCGATTCCCGCTCTAGCTCCTGCTTGGCTTTGCCCCATGACCCGTCGTTAAAGTGGCTCTTGGGAGTTTTGCCGGGGAAGTAATAGTCGGAGCTTTTGTCTCGGTAGTTGTCGCCCATCTTGTCTTGACGCTTCAAGATCGCGAGCGCCATAGGCAGGAGCGGTATCGAGTGTGCTCGCTTGTTCTTCGTGTGCTGTCCGGGAATGGTGATGAGTAGGCCATCTACCCAGGCACGTCGCAAGCGGCCTGTCTCGCCGTTGCGCGTGCCCCAAAGAATAAGCAGGCGAACCATGTCACCAAACGTGCCAATGCAAGCATTCCAGATGGCCACTAGCTCCGCGTCGGATAAGACGCGGGATCTCTTAACGTCCTGGCCGGGTGGCTCGTAGCCTTCAAGCGGGCTCCTCGCGATGTATTTCCGAGGAGGCCGGGTGCACCACTTTAGAAACGTCCGCAGGAAGCGGAACGAGTGTAGCTGTTCGCTCGGCACATGGTCGAGTTTCGACAACTCCTTACTTATGTCCTCGTCCGTGATCTCATGCAGCTGCTTCTTACCTATGGCAGGTTTGAAGTGGTTTGTGAGGGTACGGGTGGCCTCATCCTTAGAGCGGACCGATTTGCCTTTGTAGTGCTGGTCTAAGAACAGTGGCAGGGCAGTCTCAAAGCTGATGCTGCTTTGCTTGGGCTGTAACATTTTGAGGGTTTTGGCGGCGATCAGCCGCCGCGCCTCTTCTCTGGCCTCGGTAAGTTTGACCACTGTGACCTTGCCGATCGTATGCCGTTTGCCGGACCCGATCATAACGACATAGGTCTTGGTACCGCCTTGGGAGACGCGAACCCCCAATGGGCTTTGCGTGTCCCATACGGTAATCTGTCCGGTGCTCGGTGCCCTCAAGGCCCGCACACCGGCATCGGTGAGCGAGATTTTTTCAGGCACTTTCAGGCACCTCCTAGGCACCGCGAGGGGCGGAATATGGTGGATTGTTGCGTGCATCTGCGGTTACGATAGCACAAGCTAAGTACTTGTGTAATGGTCACTATTTGCGCTAACGGTCAACCGTGTGTAGGGTGCGAAAATAATTCCCAAGCTGCATACGAGGGTTCGATTCCCTTCGCCCGCTCCAATTCCCCGGGACAGCAAATGGCCGACAAGGACGAAACCACGCGCTTGGTCGCGATTGCCTGTGACCATGGCGGCTTTGCCCTCAAGGAAGCCTTGAAGTCAGCGCTGTCAGGTGTGACCTGGCTGGACCTCGGCACTGACAGCGCCGCGTCCGTCGACTATCCCGACTTCGCCCACAAGCTGGCCGATGCCATCAAGGACGGCAAAGCCGGATGCGGCATCCTGATCTGCGGATCGGGCATCGGCATTTCCATCGCCGCCAATCGCCATGCGCACATTCGTTGCGCGCTCGTGCACGACGTCACCGGCGCGCGGCTCTGCCGCCAGCACAATGACGCGAATGTTCTGGCGCTCGGCGGACGCACGACCGGTGACGTGGTCGCAAAGGAATGCGTCGAAGCCTTCCTGAGCACCGCGTTCGAGGGCGGCCGCCATCAAAAGCGCATCGACAAGCTGGGCTCCTGTTAGGGGCACGAACCTCTGCTGCCCTGGCATGGCCCGTCCGGCGCGTCCCGCACCGGGGGCTGCACCGCGCGCAAAGATTCCAATATATTAGTCTTTCGCTCCCGGCACGCGCCGCTGCTCCGCTCTAAGCTCTTCCCATCCGGCGGATGCGGTCCATGCGCCGGACGATGTTTGGATCGGAAGGCCATGGACCAGCAGAAACTCGATCGCGCAATCGGTCGCCGCTTGAAGATTTTGAGGACGCAGGCCGGCATGACCTTGAACGAGCTCGCCAGCCGCTCCGGTGTCAGCCGGGCCATGATCGGGCGGGTGGAGCGGGCGCAGAGCAGCGCGACCGCGGCGCTGCTCAACAAGCTCTGCGCGGCGCTCGACGTCTCGCTCAGCGACGTCGTCGCGCTCTCGGAGAAACCGCCGGAGCGGCTGACGCGGCTCGCCGATCAGCCACAATGGCGCGACCCCGACAGCGGCTACCGGCGGCGCCATGCCTCGCCGGTGGATGCGGCGAGCGGCATCGAGATCATCGTCGTCGACATGCCGGCCGGCGCGCGGGTGCCCTACAGCCCCTGGGGCCGCAACGCCTTCACCCAGCAGCTGCTGATGCTGGAGGGCGCGGTCTGCGTGCATATCGACGCCAAGACGGTGCGCTTGCGCGAGGGCGACTGTCTCGACTTCGATGTCATGCGTGCGGTGACCTTCGAGAACGAAACCAAACAGGATGCCCGCTACGTCATCATCACCAGGCGCGGCACGTCTTACGGGAAATTATGATGTCGCTGATCGTACGGGACGCCACGCTGGAGGATGCCGCGGACATCCTCGCCATCTACAATTTCGCCGCGCTCAACACCACGGCGGTCTGGACCGACGGGCCGGCCGATCTCGCCTCGCGGCGCGAATGGATTCGTGCAAGGCAGCAGGCGGGCTATCCCGTGCTGGTCGCGATGAAGGGCAGGGATGTCGTCGGCTTCGCATCGTTCGGCGATTTCCGTCCCTTCCCTGGCTATCGCCATACCGTGGAGAATTCGGTCTATGTCGACGAGCGGCATCATCGCGCCGGCATTGGCCGCAGCCTGCTGGCCGCGCTGATCGAGCGCGCCACGACGCAGAACAAGCACGCCATGATCGCCGGGATCGAGGCCCTCAATGCCGGCTCGATCGGCCTGCACGCCTCGCTCGGCTTTGTCGAGGTCGCCCGCATGCCCGAGGTCGGTTGCAAATTCGGCCGCTGGCTGGATCTCGTCTTCATGCAGAAGACGCTCGCAAATGATGTGAGGCCATGACGATGCAGATCCGCACCGGCGACACTTTCGACCCGCGCGTCGTCGCATTGCTCGACCATCACGTCACGGCGGCACGGGCCCAGACCGCTCCGGGCAGCGCGCACGCGCTCGATCTCGCCGGCCTTCGGGCCAGCGACGTCGCGTTCTGGACCGGCTGGGACGGCGAGACGCTGGTCGCGACCGGGGCGCTGAAGACGCTCTCCGCTGGCCACGGTGAGGTGAAGTCGATGCACACGCTGCAGACCACGCGCCGCCGCGGCTTTGGTGGCCTGATGCTCCGCCACATTATTGCCGAGGCGCGCAGGCGCGGCATGACACGGCTCAGCCTCGAGACCGGATCCTGGGATTATTTCAAGCCGGCGCACGCGCTCTACCAAGCCCATGGCTTCGTGCCCTGCGCCCCGTTCGAGGGCTATGTCGACGATCCCAACAGTCTCTTCCTGACGCTCGATCTCGGCGCAGAAGCGTTTTCAAGCGAAGTGGATAACGGTTAGCGCAAATAAAACGCGTCAAAACAAATAGCTAGGTCGAGCCCCGGCGCAACCGGCGCTCGAATATGCCGTCCTGTCCCTCAAAATGAGTTGCGCACCTCAAAACGCCTCTGCTAGCCTTCAGCCATGGCCCAAGAGACTTCCGAAAGTCTGACCGTCTCCGCCGCGCTGACGCTGAAGGACATTGCCCGCGAGGCCGGTGTCAGTCTGGCGACGGTCGATCGCGTCTTGCATAACCGTCCCGGCGTGCGGCCGGACACGGTGCGTCGCGTCCAGGAGATCATCGCGCGCAACGCCTTTCAGCCGCATGTGGCCGCGGCCGAGCTCGCGCGCGGCCGCGCGCGCCGGTTTGCCTTCGTGATGCCAACGGGGGCCAACCCGTTCATGCTGCAGATCCAGGCCTATCTCGGCGAGATGTCGGCATGGCTCTCCGCCCGCCGCCTTGCCGTCGAGATGGTCATCACCGACGTGTTCGACCCGTCGGTGCTGGCGGCTTCGCTGGAGGAGCTCGCCGGCAGCGAATATGACGGCGTCGCCGTCGTCGCGCTCGACCATCCGAGCGTGCGCGCCGCCATCAACGATCTCGTCGACCGTGGCATCAAGGTCGTGACGCTGGTGTCCGACGTGCCGTCCTCGCGCCGTCACCACTATGTCGGCATTGACAACATCGCCGCGGGCCGCACCGCCGGTGCGTTGGTCGGAAGGCTGGTCGGCCAAAGGTCCGGCAAGATTGCCATCATCGCCGGCTCACAGGGCCTGCGCGACCATGCCGAGCGCATTTTTGGCTTCAATCAGGTGATGGCGTCGGAGTTTTCGCACCTCGACATCCTGCCCCTGCTCGAGGGGCGGGACGAGGACGACCGCTCGCAGCAGCTGATCTCTCGGCTCCTCGGCAAGCATCCTGACATCATCGGCCTCTACAATGTCGGCGCGGGCACGCAAGGCGTGGCCACGGCCCTGACCGAGGCAGGCCGCGACAAGCAGATCGTCTTCATCGCTCACGATCTCACGGCGATGACGCGACGATTGTTGTTGCAAGGCACGCTGGATGTTGCGATCTCGCAGAATCCGGGGCACGAGGCGCGCGCCGCCGTGCGCGTCCTGCTGTCGCTTGCGCGCAACGAGCCGATCTTGAGTGAACAGGAGAAAATTCGCATCGACATCCTGATGCGGGATAATCTGCCGTAGCCGAAGGGCACGGTGCGGAGTGTTGAGTTGAGTGATTGCGGAAAGCGCGACGTCAGATCGTGCACCGTGGCGGCGTGATCCGGAAGCGTATGGCTTCCGGACGGGTCACGCTCAAAACGAAGAGGGAGGGACGCGTTTGTTTATCGGATTGGACATCGGCACGTCCGGTGTGAAAGCGGTGCTTGTGAACGAGGCTGGCGCGGTCGTCGCGACGGCCGCGCGCGAGCTTGCGCTGTCGCATCCGCAGCCGTTGTGGTCCGAGCAGGATCCGGATTCCTGGGTCGCGGCCGCCATCGGTGCCGTCGACGATCTCGCCGCCACTCATCCCGGCGATGTCGCCGGCGTGCGCGGCATCGGCCTGTCGGGTCAGATGCATGGCGCGACGCTGCTTGGCGCCGATGGACGCCCGCTGCGGCCGGCGATCCTCTGGAACGATGGCCGTTCGCATGCCGAATGCGTCGAGCTCGAGCGGCGCTGCCCCTCGCTGCACGCCATCGCCGGAAATCTGGCGATGCCCGGCTTCACAGCGCCAAAACTGCTGTGGGTCGCGCGGCATGAGCCCGATGTTTTCAAGCGCGTCGCCAAGGTGCTGCTGCCAAAGGCCTATGTCCGCTATCGCCTGACCGGCGAGATGGTCGAGGACATGTCGGATGCCGCAGGCACGCTCTGGCTCGACGTCGGCCAGCGCCGCTGGTCGGCGCTGCTGCTGCACGCCACTGGGCTCGATCTGCACCACGTGCCGCGCCTGGTCGAGGGCAGCGAGGCGAGCGCAATGCTTGCCGGCGAGTTCGCGCAGCGCTGGGGCATGGCAGGGAACGTCGTCGTTGCCGGCGGCGCCGGCGACAACGCGGCAAGTGCGATCGGGCTCGGGGCGATCGCGCCGGGCGATGCCTTCCTGTCGCTCGGCACCTCCGGCGTCATCTTCCGCGTCACCGACAAATTTGCACCGGCGCCGGCCTTCGCCGTGCACGCCTTCTGTCATGCGCTGCCCGGCCTCTGGCACCAGATGGGCGTGATGCTCTCGGCCGCGGCATCGCTGGCCTGGCTCTCCGGCGTGATGGCGACGCCGACGGCATCGCTGCTCGCGCCGCTCGGTGACACCGTGGCCGGACCTGGCCCGGTGAAGTTCCTGCCTTATCTGGACGGCGAGCGCACGCCGCATAATGATGCCGCAGCGGCCGGCGCCTTCGTCGGCCTGCGCGGCGCCACCGGGCGCGATGCAATGGTGCAGGCCGTGCTCGAAGGCGTCGCCTTTGCCGCACGCGACAATCTCGCCGCGCTCGGCAGCGCCAGCTCGGCGATCTCGGAAGTCGATCTCGTCGGCGGCGGCTCGCGCTCGGCGCTGTGGGCGCAGATCTGCGCCGACGTGCTCGGCATTCCCGTGCACCGCGTCGAGGAAGGCGAAGTCGGCGCCGCGCTCGGCGCTGCCCGGCTCGGCCGGCTCGCCGCCACGGCTGAAGATCCCGCGCAGATCTGCACGCGTCCGCGGCGCCTTGCGACGTCAACACCCAACCCGTCGCGCACTGCGGCCTATGACGAGGCCTATCACCAGTGGCGCAAGCTCTACCCCGCGCTGAAGGAGTTTTCACTGTGAACGCGTTACCAAAATTCTTCGGCGCAGCCGACCCGGTCGCCTATGGCGGCAAGGACGCCAAAAACCCGCTGGCCTTCCGCTGGTATGATAAGGACCGCGTCGTCCGCGGCAAGAGGCTCGAGGATCATCTGCGCTTTGCAGTCTGCTACTGGCATTCGTTCTGCTGGCCCGGCGGCGATCCCTTCGGCGGCGAGACGTTTCTGCGTCCCTGGCATCACGGCACCGACGCGATGGCGATGGCGCGCGCCAAGGCCGACATCGCCTTCGAGCTGTTCCGCCTGCTCGATGTGCCCTTCTTCACGTTCCACGACGTCGATGCCGCGCCCGAAGGCGCGACGCTCGCCGAATCCGTCGCCAACCTCAATGCGATCGGCGACATCTTCGAAAAGAAGATGGCGTCGGCAAAGGTGCGGCTGCTGTGGGGCACCGCGAACCTGTTCACGCATCGTCGCTACATGGCGGGCGCGGCGACCAATCCCGACCCCGATATCTTCACGTATGCCGCCGGCCAGGTCCGCGCCGCGCTGGAGGTGACCAACCGGCTCGGCGGGCAGAACTACGTGCTGTGGGGCGGCCGCGAAGGCTACGAGACCCTGCTCAATACCGATCTCAAGCGCGAGCTCGACCAGCTGGGCCGCTTCGTCTCGCTCGTCGTCGAGCACAAGCACAAGATCGGCTTCAAGGGTCCGCTGCTGATCGAGCCCAAGCCGAAGGAGCCGACCAAGCATCAATATGATTTCGACGTCGCCACCTGCTACGGCTTCCTGCAACGCTATGACCTGCTCAAGGACGTCAAGCTCAACATCGAGCAGAACCACGCCATCCTCGCCGGCCATTCCTTCCAGCATGAGGTGGCGCTGGCCCAGGCGCTCGGCGTGTTCGGCTCGCTCGACATCAACAGAGGCGACGATCTGCTCGGCTGGGACACCGACCAGTTCGCCATGAACGTGCCGGAGCTGGCACTGGTGTTCCACGACTTGATCAAGGGAGGCGGCTTCACCACCGGCGGTCTCAATTTCGATGCAAAGATCAGGCGTCAATCGATCGATCCTGACGATCTCATCCACGCCCATGTCGGCTCGATGGATGCCTGCGCACGGGGGCTGCTTGCCGCGGCCGACATGCTCGACGACGAAGCACTGACCGGACCGGTCGCCGAGCGGTATGCCGGATGGACCGCTAGCGAGGGGCAGGCGATCATGGCGGGCAAGCGATCGTTGGCCGATCTTGCCGATCGTGCGCTTGCCTCCGGCTTCGATCCGCAGCCGCGGTCGGGCCGTCAGGAATATCTCGAATCTCTCGTCAACCGGTACGTCTGAGCGGGGCCAGCATGACAACCTCTTCCACAAGCGGCCAGCCGGTGCTGGAATTGACCGGGATCGGCAAGGAGTTCGGCGCGATCCGCGCGCTGCATGGCGTCAACATGCACGTCCATCCGGGCGAAGTGGTCGGCCTGATGGGCGACAACGGCGCCGGCAAGTCGACGCTGGTCAAGATCATCGCCGGCAATTTCCGTCCAAGCCAAGGCGAAATCCGCTTCGACGGCAATGCCGTCCACTTCAGCCGCCCGGTCGATGCCCGTGCGGTCGGGATCGAGGTCGTCTATCAGGACCTCGCGCTTGCCGACAATCTGTCGGCCGCGGCGAACGTCTTTCTCGGCCGTGAGCTCAAGCGCAAATTCGGTCCCATCGCGCTGCTCGATCACAAGGCGATGGCGTCGCGCGCGCTGGACCTGTTCGGCGAGCTGCGCTCGGAAACCCGGCCGCATGATCTGGTCAAGCAGATGTCCGGCGGCCAGCGTCAGGCGGTGGCGATCGCGCGCACGCGCCTGTCCAACGCAAAGCTCGTGATGATGGACGAGCCGACAGCCGCGATCTCCGTGCGCCAGGTCGAGCAAGTGCTGAGCCTGATCCACCGTCTGAAGGAGCAGGGCGTCGCCGTCATGCTGATCTCCCACCGCATGCCCGACGTGTTCGCGGTTTGCGACCGCGTGATCGTCATGCGCCGCGGCGAGAAGCGGGCCGACAAGCCGATCCACGACACATCCCCCGAGGAAGTCACCGCCCTGATCACCGGCGCGAAGGAGGCGGCGTAATGTCCGTACCCATGGAAAACCCGATCTCCTTCACCAATGTCGGCCGCAGCAAATGGTGGCACCGCGGCATCTTTGCCTCGCAGACCGGCTACGTTCTGCTGGCGCTCGTGGTGCTGATGATCGTGATGCGTTTTGCCAGCCCTTATTTCTTCACCGAAGGCAATATGCAGAACGTGGCGAAGAACTTTTCCTTCATCGCCATTGCCACGCTCGGAATCACCTTCGTCATCATCACCGGCGGCATCGATCTCTCCGTCGGCTCGATGATGTGTTTTTCCGCCATGATCACCTCCATGGTCATGGTCGAGCTGTCGGCGCCGGGATCGTACTTCGTCCACATGGCAACCGACGGCAAGACGGTCATCGCCAATGTACCCGGATTGATCCTGCTGATATCGGTGCTTGCAGGGCTGCTCGCCGCGTTCATCGTCGGGATGATCAACGGCTTCTGCATTGCGGTGCTCGGGCTGTCGCCCTTCGTCACCACGCTCGGAATGCTGTCGATCGTGCGCGGGCTCGCGTACGTCGTCTCGAACGGCCGTGGCAGCTTTCCTGGCGGGCCCGATGCCGATTTGTTCTACTCGTTGACCTCGGGTGACGTGTACGGCATGCCCGCGCCCTTCATCTACCTGGTGATCCTCGCCCTGGTGATGGCGGTCGTGCTGCATCATACGACCTTCGGCCGCCACGTCTTCGCGCTCGGCGGCAACGAGAAGGCGGCGGAACTGACCGGCATCCCGGTCGTGCGCGTGAAGATCGAAGTCTATGTGCTCTGCGCGCTCGCCGCCGGCCTGCAAGGCATCATCATCTCGGGCTGGCTGGGATCCGCGCCCGCGAACATGGCGACGTCCTACGAGCTCAACGTCATCGCCGCCGCCGTCATCGGCGGCGCCAATCTCGCCGGCGGCCTCGGCGGTCCGCTCGGCGCCATCGTCGGCTGCGTGCTGCTGGAGGTGATCCGCAACGGCCTCGTGCTGGCGCAGGTCAACTCCTACTGGCAGCAGACGCTGGTGGGCGTGATCATCATTCTTGCCGTGCTGGTCGATCGCATCCGCTCGCGCATGACTTGACATGACTTAACGAGTTACTCCGGAAGGACAACGAAAGAGCGTCTATCCGCCTGCCGGAGCATCACATCACAAATGGATAGGCATCACTGTGTGGAGGGAAAGCATGAAGAAGCTTCTGTTGGCCGGCGTGACCATCGCGATGATGGCGGCCCCGGCATTTGCCCAGACCTACAAGTTCGCCGTCGTCCCCAAGGCGATGAACAATCCGTTCTTCGACGTGGCGCGTGACGGCTGCATGAAGCGAGCCAAGGAACTCGGCAACGTCGAGTGCATCTACAAGGGGCCGATCGAGCACGAGCCGGCGACGCAGGCGCAGATCATCCAGGACTTCATCACCCAGAAGGTGGATGGCCTTGCGATCTCGGTGGCCGACGTCGCGTCCATGACCAAGTCGATCGAGGCTGCAACCGCGGCCGGCATCCCCGTCATCACGTTTGACGCGGATGCGCCGGGCTCCAAGCGGCTCGCCTATATCGGCACCAACAACAAGGACTTCGGCGTCGCGCTCGGCAAGCAATTGCTGCAGCTTCGGCCCGAGGGCGGCAAATACGCCATGGTCTCCGGTGGCCCGGGTGCCAAGAACCTTGCCGAACGTGTCGATGGCGTTCGCGAGGCGCTGAAGGGCTCGAAGTGGGTCGAAGTGCAGGGGTCGCCGACCTTCTGCAACGACGATTCCGCGCTTGCGGTGCAGCAGATGACAGATCTTCGCACCGCGACGCCCGACCTTGCCGCGATCGTTCCGGTCGGCGGCTGGCCGATGTTCGCGCCCGAGGGCTTCAAGGCCTTCGTCAACAAGAACAAGAAGGATATCGACAGCGGCAAGCTGACGCTCGTCGTTGCCGATACGCTTAAGATGCAGCTCGAATTGCTGCGCGACGGCTACTCCAACGCGCTCACCGGCCAGCGCCCGTTCGAAATGGGCGAGAAGTCGATGGACACGTTGCTCGCGATCAAGAAGGGCCAGAAGGTTCCGGAAGTGATCTACACCGGCCTCGACCTCGTGACGAAGGATAACGTCGCCAAACTGTTGAAGTAGGAACGTTACCAGCCCAACGTTCCTGCGCCGACCACCCTCTCCCCTTGTGGGAGAGGGTGGCTTCGCATAGCGAAGCCGGGTGAGCGGTTCTCCGCGAGTCCAACTCGCATGATAGGCGCGGAGAGATCCCCTCATCCGCCTTGCCTTCGGCAAGGCACCTTTTCCCACAAGGGGAGAAGGAAAGAAGCCCGCAGGGTGAATAAGATGAAACAAGCGCGGCTAGCTCATAATCTCGATGTCACGTCGATCGGCCTCGGCTCGGCGCCGCTCGGCGGCCTGTTTTCGGCGGTCAGCGATGCGGATGCGGAGGCGACCGTCGCAAAGGCCTGGTCGCTCGGTGTCCGCTTCTTCGATACCGCGCCGCTCTACGGCTTTGGCCTCGCCGAGCAACGACTGGGTGCTTTCCTGCGGCAGCAGAAGCGCGAGTCCTATGCGATCTCGACCAAGGTCGGCCGCCTGCTGCGCGCGCCTGATGCGACAACGGTCGAGGACGATCATTTCAAGGACGCGCCGGCGCTGCGGCCGAAATTCGACTTCAGCTATGACGGGGTGATGCGCTCGGTCGAGGAAAGTCTCGGTCGCCTCGGGCTCGATCGCGTCGACGTGCTGCTCGTGCATGACCCTGACGATCACTACGACGACGCCGTCAGCGGCGCCTTCCGCGCACTGATGCGTCTGCGCGACGACGGCACCGTGAAAGCGATCGGTTCCGGCATGAACCAGTCCGAGATGCTGACGCGTTTCGCCGAAGCCGTGCCGGTCGACTGCTTCCTGCTCGCCGGCCGCTACACGCTGCTCGATCAGGGCGCGCTGGATGCGCTGTTCCCGGTCTGCCTCGCGAAGAACATCGGCATCCTGCTCGGCGGCATCTACAACAGCGGTATCCTTGCCAATCCGCACACGGGCGCGAAGTTCAACTATGAGGACGCCGGCGCGGCGCTGGTGGCGCGCGCGCTCGAGCTCGACCGGCTCTGCCGCAAGTACGGCACCGAGCTGAAGGCCGCCGCACTCCAGTTCTGCATGGCCCATCCGGCCGTGACCGTCGCCGTGATGGGCGCGCGCAACGCCAGCGAGGTCGCCGACAACATCGCGATGTCGGAGCGCGCGGTGCCGCAAGCCTTCTGGCAGGAGCTGCGCGCCAAGAACCTCGTCGACGCGCGGGCGCCGCTGCCGGGCGGAGCGTGAGCCATGGCCATCGACGCCCACCAGCATTTCTGGGATCCCGCGCGCGCCGACTACCCCTGGATGATGGCGCCTGAGCTTGCGCCGATCCGCCGCGCCTTCGGTCCCGCCGATCTCGCGCCGTTGCTGAAGGCGAACGGCATCGACGCCAGCATTTTGGTGCAATGCCGCTCGTCGCTTGCGGAGACCGAGGAATTCTTGGGCGTCGCGCATGCGACGCCTTCCGTCATCGGTGTCGTCGGCTGGGCCGACCTGACAGACGCCGCGCTCGGCGACACGCTCGATCGCCTGCGCACCTTGCCGGGCGGCGCCAAGCTGGTCGGCATCCGCCACCAGGTTCACGATGAGGCCGATCCCGATTGGCTGCTGCGCACGGAGGTCCGGCGCGGGCTGGCCGAAATGTTCGCGCGTGATCTCACCTACGATTTCCTCGTCCGCACCCGCGAGCTGCCCGCCGCGATCGCGACCGCAAAAGCCTTTCCGCAAGCCCGCTTCGTGCTCGACCACGCCGCAAAGCCGCCGATCGCCGACGGCGGCAGTGCCGAATGGTCCGAGCGCATCGCGCGGCTCGCGGCGTGCGGGAACGTCTGGTGCAAGGTCTCAGGTCTCGCGACGGAAGCGAAGTGGGACGATTGGGACGCCGAGCGGCTGTTTCCGTTCGTCCGGCACGTCGCGAAATGTTTTGGCGAGGACCGCCTGATCTTCGGCTCGGACTGGCCGGTGTGCCTGCTCGCCGGCAGCTACGGCGAGATCAAGAGCGCGCTGGAGGCATGCCTGGCGAAGCTCGGGCCGCGCGCGCGCGAGAAGGCGTTTGCGGTGAATGCCAAGGCTGCGTATCGGCTAGCTTGATCGCTGTCGAGTGCGCTCTTCCCCTCTCCCCCTGTGGGAGAGGGTGGCTCGCCGCACGGCGGCGAGACGGGTGAGGGGTCTCTCTCCGCGAGTCGCCTCTCGCATGTGAGTTCGCGGAAGCAACCCCTCATCCGGCGCTGCGCGCCACCTTCTCCCACAAGGGGAGAAGGAAGAATGTGGCGCTCGCGGCTCACGCGCCCGCGGGGACCTGATCCAGGAATCCCGTGATGCTCTTGATCCGCCCGTCCTTCAGCACGGCGAAATCTGTCCCCTTGATCGGGCTATCGACACCGTCAGGGCCGAGACCCCAGCTGAAGCGGACATGGTCGCCGTAGCCGTTGGGCTCGCCGATCAGGCTGAACCTGAAGTCGGGAAAGCGCTGCTGTACGCCTGATATCAGCGCATCGATGCCGTCCCGGCCGTCGCCTTTCATCAGCGGATCGACATAGCTCGCATCCGCCGTCCAGAATTCGCCGAGCAGTTCGCTCCGGCGATTCTGCGCGCGCTCGTTCCAGAGATCGATATAGCGGCGGGCGATGGTGACGTGGTCGGTCATGGTGCTCTCCTTCGATGGCGCCGTGGTTCGGCTGACCGCCACTATCGAAGGTTCGCGCGCGCCGATCGATTACCTCTGAGGTCATGCGCATGATCCGGGAAAGTGTGAAGCGGTTTCCCGACCGGATCATGCGCCAACAAGAGGCTGAAGTGCAATGATCGCACTTCAGGCGCGCGCCAATTTCAAACGCGAACTACTTCGCCGCGATCACCATGATCTCGACGGTGTATTGCGGCGCGGCGAGCTTCGCCTCGACGGTGGCGCGGGCCGGGGTATTGCCGGGCGACACCCAGCCGTCCCAGACCGCGTTCATTTCCTGGAACGTCTTCATGTCGGTGATGTAGATCGTGGCCGACAGCAGCTTCGACTTGTCGGTGCCGGCCTTGGCGAGGTGGCCGTCGATGGTCTTCAGGATGTCCTGGGTCTGCTTGGTCACGCTTTCGCCGGCCGCGTTGCTGGCGACGACGCCGGCGAGATAGACGGTGTCGCCGTGCACGACGACCTGGCTCATGCGCGGGCCGGTTTCAAAACGCTGAATGCTCATTTGCGGATCTCCTTCGGGGAATGGCGGCCCTGTCTAGCGCAGCGCCCCGCGCTGTACCACCCCCGGGCACGCCTTGCGTTGCCCGCCATGCATGAATGGCCGGCGACGCATGCGCTCGGTCATCCCACCGCTTTCGCTGCCGCCCGCCCGGCATTGCGGCCCGAGAACAGGCAGCCGCCGAGGAAGGTGCCCTCCAGCGAGCGATAGCCGTGCACGCCGCCGCCGCCGAAGCCCGCGGCTTCGCCCACCGCATAGAGCCCGGGAATGACGCTTCCCTCCGCGCCGAACACGCGCGAGTCGAGATCGGTCTCGAAGCCGCCCAGCGTCTTGCGGGTGAGGATGTTGAGCTTGACCGCGATCAGCGGCCCCTTCTCCGGATCGAGAATGCGGTGCGGTGATGCCGTGCGGATCAGCTTGTCGCCGATATAGCGCCGCGCGTTGTGGATGTTCATCACCTGCGCATCCTTGACATAGGGGTTGGCGATCTCTCGGTCGCGCGCCTCGATCTGCATCCTGATGTGCTCGAGCTTGAGCAGATCGTTGCCGGCGAGCTTGTTCATGGCAGCGACGAGATCCTCGATTCTGTCGCGCACGATGAAGTCGACACCGTGGCTCTTGAACGCTTCCACCGGCGCCGGCGCGCCCTTGTTGGTGGCGCGGCGCAGGGTCATGCGCCAGCTCTTGCCCGTGAGATCAGGATTCTGCTCCGAGCCAGACAGCGCAAATTCCTTCTTGATGATGGCCTGCGTCAGGATGAACCAGGAATAATCATAACCCGTCGACATGATGTATTTGAGCTGGCCGAGCGTGTCGGAGCCTGGAAACAGCGGCGCCGGCAGCCGCATGCCAGTGGCGTCGAACCACATCGAGGACGGGCCGGGCAGGATGCGGATGCCGTGGCGCGGCCAGATCGGTGACCAGTTCTGGATGCCCTCGACGTAATGCCACATCCGGTCGCGATTGATCAGCCGCGCGCCCGTCTTCTCCGTGATGCCGATCATGCGGCCGTCGACATGCTCGGGCACCCCTGAAATCATGAACTTCGGGGGATCGCCGAGCCGCTTCGGCCAGTTCGTCCGCACCAGATCATGATTGCCGCCGATGCCGCCGGACGCGACGATCACGGCCTGCGCCTTCAGCGCGAACTCGCCGACGATGGTGCGCGAGGAGCTCATGCCGCGCTCGACGCTGTCAGGCGCGAGGATCGCGCCGCTGACGCGGTCAACGGTCCCGTCAGTGATCGACAGCGCATCGACGCGATGGCGGAACTTGAAAACCAGCCGGCCGCCCTTCGCGGCCTCGCGCGCGCGGCGCTCGAACGGCTCGACGATGCCGGGGCCGGTGCCCCAGGTGACGTGAAAGCGCGGTACCGAATTGCCGTGGCCCATCGCATCATAGCCGCCGCGTTCGGCCCAGCCGACCACGGGGAAGATGCGATGGCCCATCGCGCGCAGCCAGTCGCGCTTCTCGCCGGCGGCGAACGCGACGTAAGCCTCGGCCCATTTTCGCGGCCAGAAATCCTCGTCGCGATCGAAGCCGGCGCTGCCGAGCCAGTCCTGCATCGCGAGGTCGAAGGAGTCCTTGATGCCGAGCCGGCGCTGCTCCGGCGAATCAACCAGGAACAATCCGCCGAACGACCAGAACGCCTGGCCGCCGAGCGACTGCTCGCCTTCCTGGTCGACCACGATCACACGCTTGCCGGCGTCGGCAATCTCGGTCGCTGCCACCAGTCCCGACAGTCCTCCGCCGACGACGATGACGTCCGCCTGCTCAGTCATCTGAGTTCCCCCCTGTAGTCGCCCGGGATTGAAGCCAGTTGCCGTAACTGAGATCAAGGGCGTGTCGCGTAAGGCATCGTTAACTTGTTCCACTTTGGGATTGAGGCAGGCCGAGTGCAGCGCGGACGCAACACTGGATTTGAATTTGTTTTGAGCGAGCCGGCCTGCCTAGACAAAAACACGGTTACGACGGACGCTAGGCGCGCATCACCACCTGACACGCAGATTCGACAACGACTGGGGCGGGGGCCAATGAAGTTTCTGACGGGGTTGCTTGCGGCGGTTTGCTTGATCGCTTGCATGGGGGCGTCTCACGCGGTGGTTCGGATCGCGGATGACCGCGGCGGCCGGATCGGAACCTACGTCGACAAGTACCAGGATCTGCGCCAATCCGGTGATACCGTCATCATCGATGGTCTCTGCGCGTCCGCCTGCACCATCGTCCTCGGCGCCATCCCGCGCGACCGCATCTGTGTCACCTCGCACGCCACGCTCGGCTTCCACGCGGCCTGGGATTTCGGCAGCAACGGCCGCGCCGTCACCAATCCCGAAGCCACCCAGATGCTCTATGCGATGTATCCCTCGCAGGTGAAGCGCTGGATTTCACAGCGCGGCGGCCTCACGCCGCACATGCTGTTCCTCAAGGGCAAGCAGCTTCAGGCGATGTACAAGCCCTGCTACCTGGACGCGCAGGCCTCGGCGCTCAAGCCGGCCTCGCCCCGACTTTCCCCGAAAGCGGAAGAGCTGGAGTCGGCCCGGGGCCAGCTGCTTCACTAAGACTGTCAGCATGACGTGATCGGCGGTCCGCCCGTGGCGCTTGCCCGTGGGCGGGCTGAAGCCTATTTGAAAGGCAGGGAACCCGATCCTTGTCATGGCTCAATCAGCGCAACCGGCACATCCTCTGGAGGACAATTCGCCCAATGCCGGGCGGACGCCGTCCGTGCTGCTGTGGGCCGGCGCCTCGGCCGGCGGGCTGATGGTGATCGGTGCGCTCGCGCTCTGGTTCCACTACGGCACCCAGGTGTTCTTCGAAATGATCAGGACCGGCTTTGCCGCCTGCTTCTGACCCGCGACAGGAAGTTTTCCGCTCATGAGCTCCACTGCCCGTCCGCTGGTGATCGCGACCGCCTTCGCCTCGAGCCTCGTCGTCGGCCTGCTGGTGCTGTTCTGGGCCATGGGTGGCGTCAGCAAGGTGACGCAGCCGGCCTCAATCGGCGGCCCGTTCCAGCTCACCGACCAGAACGGCAAGACCGTCACCCAGGCGAACCTCAAGGGCAAGCCGACCCTGATCTTCTTCGGCTACACCCATTGCCCTGACGTCTGCCCGACCTCGCTGTTCGAGATGTCGGAAGTGCTGCGCGCCATGGGCAGGGACGCCGACAAGGTCAACGCAATCTTCATCTCGGTCGATCCCGAGCGCGATACGCCTGCGGTCATGAAGGACTATCTCTCCAGCTTCGATCCGCATCTCGAAGGCCTGTCCGGCGATCCCGCCGAGACCGCCAAGGTGATCACCTCCTACCGGGTCTATGCCAAGAAGGTTCCGACCAAGGATGGCGACTACACCATGGACCACACCGCGCTGATCTACCTGATGGACCGCGACGGCCGCTTCGTCTCGCCGTTCAACCTGAAGCGAACCCCGGAAGAGGCCGCGGCGGACTTGAAGAAGTATCTGTAGGAAGAGTGTAACGATCGGTCGGCATCCCTCGGAGCAACCTCCCCCGCAAGCGGGGAGGGAGCACACCGTGGCCTTAACGGCATTCTCCACTCGCCTTCGTAGCCGGATGGTCTATAAGGCCTTCCGATCCCAATGAAATTCATTCATTTCCGGCCGATGGCTCCATCGCAACAGGCGAAATCGTCCAAATCTGTCCGTGGCTTGCTGACGGGGCTGGCTGTCGCGGCCTGCCTGCTCGCAGGCCTGCCCTCCGCAAAAGCCCAGATACCGGCCAAGCAACCCCCCGCGGCGCCCCAGGCGACGACCCCGGTCGCGCCCCAAGCTGCCCCCCAAGCCGTGCCCGGTTTCTGGGACCCGCGACGGCGGCCGGAGCGGCCCGACCTGTCGCGCCTGACCGTGATCCGCTTCCTGACCGAGACCGATTACCCGCCGTTCAACTTCACCGGTGCCGACGGCAATCCGGCCGGCTTCAATGTCGATCTCGCCCGCAGCCTGTGCGAGGAGATCAAGGTCAGCTGCACCGTGCAGATGCGCCGCTTCGAGACGCTGGTCGATGCGCTCACCTCCAACCGGGGCGATGCGATCATCGCCTCCATGGCGGTGAGCCCGCAGCTTCGCGCGCGCGTCGACTTCACCGATCCCTATTACCGCGTGCCGGCGCGCTTCGCCTCGCGCAAGGATGCGGTGATGCCGGAGATCCGGCCCGAATATCTCGAAGGCAAGAAGGTCGGCGTCATCGCGGGCTCGGCGCACGAGGCCTATTTGAAGGCGATGTTCACCGACGCCGAGCTGCACCCCTATCCCAACGACGATGCGCTCCGTGCTGCGCTCCGCAAGGGCGAGGTCGATTTCATCTTCGGCGACGCCATCTCGCTGGCGTTCTGGATCAACGGCACCGACTCGGGCGATTGCTGCGCCTTCTCCGGCGGCCCCTTCGTCGAGAGCCGCTTCTTCGGCGAGGGCATCGGCATCGCCGTGCGCAAGGGCAACGACGTGCTGCGCCAGGCCCTGAACTGGGCCCTGTTCCGCGTCTGGGAAAAAGGCCGCTACACCGATCTGTGGCTGAAGTATTTTTCGGTGAGCCCGTTCTAACCGGGTCGCTGCTCTCTCCGCCGTCATTGCGAGGAGCTCTTGCGACGAAGCAATCCAGACTGTTTCCGCGGAAAGATTCTGGATTGCTTCGCTACGCTCGCAATGACGACGGAGGCGGCTGCGTCGCCCCACAAAATTGCATTCTGCCCGGAAATCGCTATTTTCCGCGGCCCGGAGGCCCCTTGATGTCCGTTATCGATCCCAACATGAGCCCGAGCGATCTTCGTGCGCTCGCCGAACAATCCAACGCCTGGCCGTTCGAGCAGGCGAAGGCCATTGTCGCGCGGCTGAAGAAGAGCCCGAAGGACGAGGTGCTGTTCGAGACCGGCTACGGTCCTTCCGGCCTGCCGCATATCGGCACGTTCGGCGAGGTCGCGCGCACCTCGATGGTGCGCCATGCCTTCCGCGTGCTCACCGAGGACAAGACCAAGACGCGCCTCTTGGCGTTCTCCGACGATATGGACGGCTTCCGCAAGGTGCCTGACAACGTGCCGAACAAGGATCTGCTGGCGCAATATCTGGGGCGGCCGCTGACGTCCGTGCCTGATCCCTTTTCCAACGAGCATCCGTCGTTCGGCGACGCCAACAACGCGCGGCTGCGCGCGTTCCTGGATCATTTCGGCTTCGACTACGAATTCGCGAGCTCGACCGTCTACTACAAGTCCGGCCGTTTCGACGCGACGCTGCTCAAGATGCTGGCTGCCTACGACAAGGTCATGGACATCATCCTGCCGACGCTCGGCCCTGACAGGCGCGCGACCTATTCGCCGTTCCTGCCGATCAGCAAGACCACTGGCGTCGTGCTGCAAGTGCCGATGATCCGCCGCGACGTCGCCGCGGGCACCGTGACCTATGTCGATCCCGATACCAATCAGGAAGTCGAAACGCCGGTCACCGGCGGAAATGTCAAATGTCAGTGGAAGGCCGACTGGGCGATGCGCTGGGTTGCGCTCGGCGTCGACTATGAGATGGCTGGCAAGGATCTGATCGATTCCGTGAAGCTGTCCGGCGCCATCGCCAGGGCGCTCGGCGCCGCGCCGCCGGAAGGCTTCAACTACGAGCTCTTCCTCGACGAGAAGGGCCAGAAGATCTCGAAGTCGAAGGGCAACGGCCTGACCATCGACGAGTGGCTGCGCTACGCCTCGCCGGAATCGTTGTCGCTGTTCATGTACCGCGAGCCGAAGGCGGCGAAGCGGCTGTTCTTCGACGTCATCCCGCGCCAGGTCGACGACTATCAGCAATTCATCGATGGCTTTCCCAAGCAGGATGACAAGCAGCAGCTCGGCAATCCCGTTTGGCACATCCACAACGGCAAGCCGCCACAGGGCGACATGCCCGTCACGTTCCAGCTGCTGCTGACGCTGGTGTCGTCGTCGAATGCGGAGAATGCCGAGACGCTGTGGGGTTTCATCGGCCGCTATCGGCCCGGCGTGAGCCCGCAGACGCATCCGAAGCTGGACGCGATGGTCGGCTACGCCATCAACTATTATCGCGATTTCGTCGCGCCGACGAAGCAGTTCCGCGTGCCCACGGACACCGAGCGCGCCGCGTTGCAGGATCTGCGCGATGCGCTCTCGCAGCTTCCGGCGGAGGCCTCGGCCGAAGACATCCAGAACGTCGTCTACGAGATCGGCCGCCGCGAGCCGTTCCTCGACCAGGTCAAGAAGGGCAAGGACGGCCGCCCGGGCGTCACGCTCGACTGGTTCAACATGCTCTACCAGGTGCTGCTCGGCCAGGAGAAGGGCCCGCGCTTCGGCTCCTTCGTCGCGGTGTACGGCGTGCAGAACGCGGTCAACATGATCGACGGCGCGCTGGCACGGAGTGCGTGAGGCATAACCTCGCTGTCATCGCCCGGCTTGACCGGGCGATCCAGTACTCCGAGGCAGTTGTGATCACGCCGAGAGGCCGCGGCGTACTGGATTCCCCGCTTGCCGCCTGCGCTAAAGCTTCGGCGCGCCCAAGATTGAAACCTCGGCGAAGCCTTGGCGTAGCCGGGTCGCGGGGAATGACAGCGGTGCAACTTTCACTGGCTCGCCCACACGATCCTTGCCACCCACGCCACATCACCGGCCGCCATCGTGAGCTGTTCGAACGCCGCATCGAGCGGCTGCAGCTCCAGCACCTTCGCCGTACGGCGCTTCAGCGTCGCGACCAGCACGTCGCCCGCCTTCGTCTTCACCATCACACGATCACCTTTGCGCACCGGTGCGCCGGGCGAGACCAGGATGACATCGCCGTCGCGATAGACAGGCAGCAGCGCGTTGCCGGTAATTTTCAGTGCGAACGCGCGACTGTCGTCAGCAGTCGGCAGCGCGATCTCGCTCCAGCCCTTGCCGGACGGCAGACCGGATTCGTCAAACGCGCCGCTCGTTGCGGCTTGCGCGATACCGAGCAGCGGTACCGTGCGACCATCCCCCGTGTCGTCGTCGATCAGCCTGGCGAAAATTTCGATCGACGAGTCCGCCGCCGCCAGTGCCTTCGCGATCGATTCGGTGGAGGGCCAGCGCTCGCGGCCATCGCTGGTGACACGCTTGGACTTGTTGAACGTGGTGGGGTCGAGCCCGGCCCGCTTGGCAAGGCCAGACGACGACAGTCCGGCGCGCGCGGCCAACCGGTCCAGCGCGGCCCAGATCTGGTCGTGGGTCAGTATCCTCTGCGCTTTGGCCTGTCTGACCATGGAAGGTCCAGCCCGTCGCAACTCAGGAAAACTATCCTCAAATCAACCGGTTTTCCGTTTTTCGCGCAAGGGGCACCCTCTACTCTTGAGTTCGGTGGGGGCGGCCTTTACGGTCGCGCCGGGTTTTAAGACCCATTCGAGACGAAAAACCCCAAGAGACTCAAAGAGCTGAGTCGAAGAACTGACTCAACGAGCAAACAGGGCTCCGGTAAGCGGTGGTCAAGATCTACAAAATCTGTCCGGCCTCGGCCTGGCGCGAAGCGGAACGGCAGGGCGTGTACCGGGGTAGCGCGGACGACGCGCGCGATGGATTCATCCATTTCTCGACCGCGCCCCAGGTTCCGGAGACCTTGCGCAAGCACTATTTCGGCCAGCGTGCGCTGTTCCTGGTCGAGGTGGACGGCGATGCGTGCGGCGCCGAATTGCGCTGGGAGCGCTCGCGCAACGACGAGCTGTTTCCGCATCTCTATGGCGAGCTCGATCTCGGCGCCGTCATCTCGGTGATGAACCTCAGCATGCGCTCCGATGGCGGCCACGACACCCCGGAGCTGGCCCCGTGATCCGCGCCTTCGACGCCTTTTCGCTGCCGGTGCTGCGCTGGCTCGATCCGGAGGACGCGCATCGCCTGGCCATCCAGGGCCTGCGCTTCCTGCCGCCGGTGAAGCCGCGCACCGATGATCCAAAGCTTGCCGTGCGCGCCTTCGGGCTCAACTTCCCGAACCCGATCGGCATGGCTGCGGGTTTCGACAAGAGCGCAGAGGTGCCCGACGCGCTGCTGCGGCTCGGCTTCGGCTTTGTCGAGATCGGCTCGGTCACGCCGAAGCCGCAAGCGGGCAATCCGCGGCCGCGATTGTTTCGGCTCGAGCGCGACGAGGCCGTCATCAACCGCATGGGCTTCAACAATGACGGCGCCGAGGTCGCCCTGCGCCGGCTCGCCGCGCGCGCGGCGAATGGCGGCATCGTCGGCGTCAACGTCGGCGCCAACAAGGATTCGCCGGATCGCGTCGCCGATTACGTCAAGCTGATCGAGACCTTTGCGCCGGTCGCCAGCTATTTCACGGTCAACGTCTCCTCGCCGAACACGCCGGGCCTGCGCAATCTGCAGGAAGGCGCGCTGCTCGACGATCTGCTCGGACGCGTGATCGACGCGCGCGAGCGCGTCAGGCAGAAGGCCGGCGACACGCCGGTGCTGCTCAAGATCGCGCCCGACTTGAGCCTCGCCCAGCTCGACGACGTCGTGCAGGTCGCGCGCTCGCGCCGGGTCGACGGCATGATCGTGTCGAACACGACGATCGCACGGCCGAGCACGTTGCGTGAGGAGATGCGCGCGAAGGAGCCGGGCGGCTTGTCCGGGCGGCCGCTGTTCCGCCTGTCGACGCGTATGGTCGCGGAGACCTATGTCCGCGTCGAGGGTGCGTTCCCGCTGATCGGTGTCGGCGGCGTGGACTCCGGTGGCGCCGCGCTGACCAAGATCCGCGCCGGCGCGAGCCTGATCCAGCTCTATTCGTCGCTGGTTTATAAGGGCCTCGGCCTCGTCGACGAGATCAAGCGCGATCTGACCTCGACGCTGCTGCGCACCGGACGGGATTCGCTCTCCGAGATCGTCGGCGCCGATGCAGCCACGCTGACGGCGGAAGACTGGCCGGGGATGTAAGACGGTCTCGTGCCCCGGGCGCAGCGCAGTGCGCCGCGTCTTCGCGGCGTGATGCGCTGTTGAACCGGGGCCCATGCCGCCGCATTCCGGGTCCCGGCTCGCGCTTCGCGCGTCCGGGACACGAGAGCTATGACTTGGCGAACGTCATCCGATACAGCGCCGGATACCGCGCCCCCTGCAATCCCCCACGCGCGACGTAGAACGCCAGCAGAGCGCACCACAGGCCGGCATTGCCGAACGACTGCAACGCCCACCACATCCCCAGGAAGATCGCCAGCGAAGCCAGCATCAGGTTGCGCATCTCGCGGGCCCAGGTGGCACCGACATAGATGCCGTCGAAGCCGAAGGCGAACACGCCGGGGATCGGCGCCAGCACGATGAACGGCAGGAATTCGCGCGCGGCACGACGGACGTCCTCGCTCGCGGTCATGAAGTTGATGATATCAGGGCCGAACAGCGCGAACACCACCGCGACAACAAGCGCGAAGCCGAGCCCCCACAGCAGCACCAGCCGGGTCGAATCGGCAAATCCCCTGGCATCGCGCGCGCCAAAGCTGCGGCCGCAGAGCTGCTGCGCAGCGTTGGCGAGGCCGTCGAGGAAGAAGGCGCTGACCAGCAGGAAATTGTTGAGCACGGAGTTCGCGGCCAGCGTCACGTCGCCGGCGCGCGCGCCCTTGGCGGTGAAGAACAGGAACACGGTGATCAGCGCCGCGGTGCGGATCATGATGTCGGAATTGACGGCCAACAGCCGCATCAGCTTGGCGCGGTCGAACAGCATCGCGCGCGGAACGGCAAAACCGCCATGCGCAAAGCGCCGGCAGACCACGACGCCGAGCACGAAGCCGACGCCTTCCGACAGCAGCGCTGCGATCGCAGCGCCCGCGATGCCGGTATCGTAGACCAGCACCAAAAGGATCGTCGCCGCCATGTTGATGAGGTTGATGACGACCTGGAGCGCGAGCGCCGGATTGGCGCGCGCCTGTCCCACCAGCCAGCCGAGGATGACGTAGTTGGCGAACGCGAAGGGTGACGACCAGATCCGGATCATGAAATAGGTTTTCGCGGCGTGCGTGACGCCCGCGCTGCCGCCCATCAGATCGAACAGCACGCCGGCCAGCGGCAGCTGCAGCACGATCAGCGCGCCGCCGATCAGGCCGGCGACGATGAAGCCGCGCACCAGAATCACCGTCTCTTCGCGCGTCTCGCCGGCGCCGAGCGCCTGCGCGGTGAAAGCGAGCGTGCTCATGCGCAGGAAGCCGAACAGCCAGAACAGGCAGTCGAAGATGACGGACGCCATCGCGACGCCGCCGAGCAGGGCGGCATCGTCGAGCCGGCCGATCGCGGTGGTCGAGACCACGCCGATCAGCGGCGTGGTCAGGTTTGCGACCATCGCGGGACCGGCGATGGCGAAGACCTGGCGGCTGCCGACTTTGGGATGAACAGGGGCGTGCATCAGCTGCGTGTATCCGACCCCTGCGCCGAATGCACCACCGCGGCCGGCATGGCGTGCTTGCGCCGGCCGCGCATTTCACAGGGTCCTAGCGGCGCGGAGAACCGAAGATGCGGGACAACAGCCAGATCGGGATCACGATGACGGCGCCGAGCAGGAAGTAGCGCCACAGCCAGTTCACGGCATCGAAGCCGAGATCCCAGATGTGCCGGAACAGCAGGCGAATGCTGATGAGGATGTTCCAGGGATCGAAGCCGATCGCCGCAAGCACGACGCCGACCAGGATCGAGAGCAGCACCAGGCGAAACGCTACCGCCAGCGGCGAGCCGCCGAGAAAGCGGTGCAGGCCATCGCTATGGCCCGCCGGCAAATCTCTGACGTCTTGGACCATTTCAAACTCCTCAGCGGGATTCGTCCCGATTATAGGTCACGGCGGGGGACATGGGGAACCCGTAAGGGGGCGTCAATGGCCGTCTGCGGACGCCGCCACCTTAATTGTTGGTAGGGATTCCTCGGCCTTCAGCATCTTTTCCAGCGTCTCCAGCCGGTCGGCTTCCCGCGGCGGCTTGTCCCAGCGCAGGCGGCTGATGCGGGGAAAGCGCATGGCGACGCCTGACTTGTGCCGCGGCGAGCGTTGCAGCCCCTCGAAGGCGACTTCCAGCACCAGCCCTTTGTCCGCTTCGTGCACGACATGGCGCACGGGGCCGAACTTTTCCGTGGTGTTGCGGCGGACGAAGCGGTCGATCTGCAACAGCTCCTCGTCGGTGAAGCCGAAATAGGCTTTTCCGACCGGCACCAGCTCGTCGCCAGTCTCGGTCGCGGTCCAGACGCCGAAGGTGTAATCGGAGTAATAGGACGAGCGCTTGCCGTGGCCGCGTTGCGCATACATCAGCACGGCGTCGATGATGTGCGGATCGCGCTTCCATTTCCACCACTGGCCCTTCGGCCGTCCCGGCAGATAGGGCGCATCGCGCCGCTTCAGCATCACGCCTTCGACGGCGTCGGCATCCTCGCCCGCGCCGGCGCTCGCGGGATCGGCGCGCGCGGCGGTGAGGGCATCCCAGCTTGCGAAGGGAACGGTGGGCGAGAGATCGATGCGGGGATCGCCAAGCTTTGCGATGAAGGTCTCCAGCCGCTCGCGCCGATCGGCGAACGGCAGCTCGCGCAGATCGTTCTCGTCGTCGCCGAGCAGATCATAGGCGCGCAAGTGAATCGGAAATTCCTTGATCAGCTTCGGCGAGACGATTTTGCGGTTGAGCCGCTGCTGCAGGACGTTGAAGCTCTGCACGCGGCCTTCGCGCAGAATCAACAGCTCGCCGTCGATCGCACCGGGCAGGCGCAGAGAGGGCACGAGATCCGGGAAGCTCCCCGTGATGTCCTCGCCGGTGCGCGAATAGAGCCGCGCGGTGATTTCCCCATGGTCGTCGCGGCCCGCAACCGCCTGCACGCGGATGCCGTCCCATTTCCATTCGGCGATGTAGTCGGCGGGATCGAGGGTTTGGAAATCGCTATCCTCGATCGCATGCGCCAGCATCACCGGCCGGAACGGCGCGGGGTCGCGATTGACGGGCTTTTCCGCGCGGCCCTCCAGCCACGCAAACAGGTCGAGATAGGGCGGGCTGAGGCCGGGCCAGATCAGCTCGACCTCATGCGGATCCTTGTCGCCGAGCGCGGCGGCCGCCGTCTTGGCCAGCCGCGCGGAGATGCCGATGCGCAGGGCACCGGTGACGAGCTTCAACAGTGCCCAGCGGCCGGTCTCGTCCAACTCGTCGAGCCAGCGTTCGAGCTGCTTGGGCAGCTCGCTCTTGCCGAGCGTGCGCAGCGTGGTGACGACTTCGGTCAGCGTTGGAGGGGGCGGGTTGTTGTGGGCAGCCATCGCCGCCTTCGGCCACATCAGCGCCACCGTCTCGGAGAGATCGCCGACATAATCGTAACTCAGCCCGAACAGCACCTCATCCGTGCGCGATGCGATGAGGTCGCGGACCAGTGCGGGCTTGGCGTGCTTGAAGCTGAGCGCGCCGGTGAGCGCGGCCAGCGCGTAGCCGCGGTCGGGATCGCCGACTTCGCGGAAATACCCTGTCAGCAGCCGCAGCTTGTTGTTGCGGCCGGGCTCGTAGGCGAGGCGGTCCAGCAGTTCGGCGAAGCGGTTCATGCCCCGGCCTCGCCTGGAGCCGGCGGCTCGCTCTCCTCTTCCTCGCCATAGCCGACGAGATCGAGCGGCTGCGCCCGCAGGCCGCGGCTCTTGCACCAATGCACCAGCGCGTCTTCCTGGCCGTGGGTGACCCAGATCTCGCCGGCGCCGGTCGCCGCGATGGTCGCGGTGAGACCGTCCCAATCGGCATGGTCGGAGATCACCAGCGGCAGCTCGACACCGCCTTGCCGCGCGCGGGCGCGCACGCGCATCCAGCCCGACGCGAAAGCCGTGACGGGATCAGGAAAGCGCCGGGCCCAGATGTCAGACGTCGCCGACGGCGGCGCCAGCGTGATGGTGCCGGCGAGTGCCGCCTTCTTCATGCCCATCACCGGCCTGAGCTCGCCGAGATCGATGCCGCGGCTCTGATAATATTCGGTGATCTTCTCCATCGCGCCATGCAGATAGATCGGCGCGTCATAGCCGGCCTTGCGCAGCAGCGCGATCACGCGCTGGGCCTTGCCGAGCGAATAGGCTCCGACGAGATGCGCGCGCTCCGGAAACAGCGCGACGGACGCCAGCAGCTTCTTCACCTCGTCCGCGGCATCGCCGTGGCGAAACACCGGCAGCCCGAACGTCGCCTCGGTGATGAAGACGTCGCAGGGCACCAGCTCGAACGGGACGCAGGTCGGGTCCGGCGCATCCTTGTAATCGCCTGATGCGACGATGCAGGTGTCCTTGCAGGTCACCGCGATCTGCGCCGAGCCGAGCACATGGCCGGCCGGGTGAAACCTCACCTTGACGTCGCCGAGCCTGATGTCTTGGCCATAGCTGATGACCTGTGTCGATCCGGCAAAATTCTCGCCATAGCGCAGCCGCATCATGTCGAGCGTTTCCTGCGTCGCCAGCACCGCGCCATGGCCGGCGCGGGCGTGGTCGGAATGGCCGTGGGTGATCACGGCCCGCTCCACCGGACGGACGGGATCGATGTGAAAGCCGCCGGGCTTGCAGCACAGGCCGTCAGCAGTTGGCAGCAGGATGTCTTGCGGGCGCATTTCTGTCATATAGGCTGCGCTGCCAATTCTTCGAGTCATCCTTCGGTTCCTGCAATGCCGCTCCGCCTGTTCCTGACCTCCGGCGATCTCATGGCCGACCGCCGTTTCGAGTTCGCGCGCGACCTCCAGCTCAAGGGCGATCTGCCCGCTGCCGCCGATCTGCTGGAGCAGGCCATCGAGCTCGCGCCTGACTTCACCTCGGCCTGGTTCACGCTCGGCGAGATCCGTCAGCAGCTCGGCGAGCGCGACAAGGCGATCGCAGCCTTCCGGGAAGCGCGGCGATCCGATCCCGAGGATCAGCACGGCGCCGGCCTGCACCTGATCCGGCTCGGCGACGCGCAGCTCTCCGAAATGCCCAAGGCCTATGTGCAGGCGCTGTTCGACCAATACGCGCCGCGCTTCGAGCACGCTTTGATCAACGATCTCGGCTATCGCGCCCCCGCGCTGATCTTCAAGGCGGTGCTGGCCGCGCGCGTTGCTGCGAAGAAGCCGGCCTTCTTCAAGCGCACCATCGATCTCGGCTGCGGCACCGGCCTTGCGGCCGCCGCCTTCGCCAAGCAGGTCGATCATTTCATCGGCATCGACCTGTCATCGGGCATGATCAAGGAGGCGCGCGCCACCGGGCTCTATGCCGAGCTCGAGGTCGCCGACATGATCGAGGGCCTGCGCACCAAGCCCGATGCAAGCGCGAACCTCGTCGTCGCCGCGGATGCCTTCGTCTATCTCTCCGATCTCGCGCCTGTTCTCACCGAGACCAAGCGCGTGCTCTTATCGGGCGGCACGCTCGCCTTCACGCTGGAGACGCATGACGGCGATGGCATCGTGCTCGGCGAAGGCCTGCGCTATGCCCACTCGACGGAATATGTGCGGGGTGCGATTGCGAAAGCCGCCCTGAAGCTGCTCACGCTGGAGCCGTGCTCGCCGCGCAACGAGAACAACGAGCCGGTGCGCGGCCTCGTCATCGTCGCCGAGAGAACTTAAGAGAAAACTTGAGTCTAGGCGCTAAACGCCCAGCAATTTAAGCATCATTGCGTCGCAAACCGACGACTTCCTGCTTGCGAGCGAAGCTGCGATGCCAGCACAATGCGCGGCACCAGGGAGAGAAACAACAATGACGAAAAATCCATCGCGGCGCGATGTCAGCGCCGCCGCGTTCGCCACCATCGCCGCATCCGTCCTGCCCGCGCCCTATGTCTGGGCCGCGGAGAAAAAATACGATGCCGGCGCCAGCGACACCGATATCAAGATCGGACAGACCGTGCCGCATTCCGGCCCCGGCTCGCTCTACGGCGTGCTGGGGCGTGTCGGCGAAGCCTATTTCCAGATGCTCAACGAGGGCGGCGGCATCAACGGGCGCAAGGTCAATTTCCTCACGCTCGATGACGCCTACAGCGCGCCGAAATGCGTCGAGGCGACGCGGCGCCTGGTCGAGCAGGAGGAGGTGCTGGCACTCTACGGCTCGCTCGGCACCGCGCCGCAGACCGCCGTGCACAAATACCTGAACTCCAAGGGCGTGCCGCAGCTGCTGCTCAACACCGGCGCCTCGAAGTGGAATAATCCGAAGGAGTTCAAATGGACGATGGCGGGCCTGCCGCTTTATCCGACCGAAGCGCGCATCCTGGCGCGGCATGTCCTTGGCGTGAAGCCGAATGCCAAGATCGGCATCCTCTACCAGAACGACGATTTCGGCCGCGACTTCCTTGGGCCCTTCAAGAAGGTGCTGGCGGATGCCGGCGGCACCGCCTCCGTGATCATGGAGCAGACCTATGATCTCACCGATCCCACTATCGATTCCCAGCTGATCAATCTCTCCAAGTCGGGCGCCGACGTTTTCTACAACATCTCCACCGGCAAGGCGTCGTCGCAGTCGATCCGGAAAGCGGCCGAGCTCGGCTGGAAGCCGCTGCAGCTGCTCTCGGCCGGCTCGACCGGCAAATCCATTCTCAACGCCGCCGGCTTCGAGAACGCCAAGGACATCGTCGCGATCAGCTATTCCAAGGATGCCGGGCCCGGCCGTTGGGAAAAGGATCCGGGTCCCATGGCGTTCGAGGAGCTGCGCAAGAAATATCTGCCCAACGTCGCACCCGACAACACCATCGCCTATGCCGGCTACGGCCAGGCCGTCACCATGGGCGAGATCCTGCGCCGCTGCGGCGATGAGCTGACGCGGGCCAATGTGCTGAAGCAGGCCTCGAACCTCAACGGCTTCCACTCGCCCTTCTTCCTCGACGGCGTGACTTACAGCTACACGCCCGACGACTACACGCCGATGAAGACGCTGTTCACCCAGATCTTCAACGGCAAGGACTGGGAGGTCTCCGACAAGCCGGTGGTGGAGTAGATGGTTCTTCCTTCTCCCCTTGTGGGAGAAGGTGGCGCGAAGCGCCGGATGAGGGGTTCTCTCGGCGCGCTCGGAAGAGAATAATTCGCGGAGAGATACCCCTCACCCGTCTCGCCGCTTCGCGGCGATCCACCATCTCCCACAAGGGGTCCCACAATGGGAGAGGGAAGGGGCGCCCCCAGCTCGTGGTGCCCACCCCTCGACGAACCCGTCCCCACGGCTTACGTCTAACGCCGTGCCGCCCCGCATCCTCCAAATCCCGGCCGAGCCGGCCGCGCTGCTGCCCGACCGCTTCCAGCAATGGTTCGCGTCGCGCGGCTGGGCGCCGCGTGACCATCAGCTCGCGCTGCTGGAGAAGGCGCGCGCGGATCGTTCGGCCTTGCTGATCGCACCGACCGGCGCCGGCAAGACGCTGGCGGGATTTCTGCCGACGCTGGCGGAATTGAGCACTGCGCCGACGACGCCTGCGAAATCCGTCATCTCCACCGGCCGCAGCGTGCAGCGCAGTGCCGGCCTGCACACGCTCTACATCTCGCCGCTGAAAGCGCTCGCCGTCGACATCGCCCGCAATCTCGAACGCCCCATCGCCGAGATGAATCTGCCGATCAAGGTCGAGACCCGCACCGGCGACACGCCGGTGTCGCGGCGCCAGCGGCAGCGGCGCTATCCGCCAGATATTCTGCTGACCACGCCGGAGCAGCTCGCGCTGCTGCTGTCCTCCGACGACGCACCGTTCCTGTTCTCCTCCTTGAAGCGTATCGTGCTCGACGAGCTGCACGCGCTGGTGACGTCCAAGCGCGGCGACCTGCTGTCGCTTGGCCTCGCGCGGTTGTGGCGCCTCGCGCCGCAGATGCGCGCCATCGGTCTGTCGGCGACGGTGGCCGAGCCGGAGCAGCTCGCGCGCTTTCTGGTGCCGCAGCCCGAGGGCAAGGAGGTCGCCGCCGACATCGTCGTCGCCGGCGGCGCGGCGCCGCCGCAGGTTGAGATGCTCGACACGCGCGAGCGCCTGCCTTGGGCGGGCCACAGCGCGCGCCATGCGCTGCCCGAGATCTACGAGCTGATCAAGCAGAACAAGACCACGCTGGTGTTCGTCAACACCCGCAGCCAGGCCGAGATGCTGTTCCAGAATCTCTGGAGCATGAACGACGACGGCCTCGCCATCGCCCTGCATCACGGCTCGCTCGACGTCGCCCAGCGCCGCAAGGTCGAGGACGCCATGTCGGCGGGGCGCCTGCGCGGCGTGGTCTGTACCTCCTCGCTCGATCTCGGCGTCGACTGGGGCGACGTCGATCTCGTCGTCAATATCGGCGCGCCCAAGGGCTCCTCGCGCCTGATGCAGCGCATCGGCCGCGCCAACCACCGTCTCGATGAAGCCTCGCGCGCCGTGCTGGTGCCCGCCAACCGCTTCGAGGTGCTGGAGTGCCGCGTCGCCATCGACGCCATCGCCGAGAATGCGCAGGATACGCCGCCGCTACGTACAGGCGCGCTCGACGTGCTGGCCCAGCACGTGCTCGGCTGCGCCTGCGGCGAGCCGTTCCTCTCCGACGAGCTCTATGCCGAGGTCCGCACCGGCGCGCCCTACGCGAACCTGTCGCGGCAGGATTTCGACGACGTCGTCGATTTCGTCGCCTCCGGCGGCTACGCGCTGAAGACCTATGAACGCTTTGCCCGCATCAAGCAGGACAAGGAGGGCCGCTGGCGCGTCGCCAACCCAAAGGTGCGGCAGAGCTACCGGATGAATGTCGGCACCATCGTCGAGGACGATATGCTGAAAGTGCGCCTGGTGCGCTCGCGCGGCGGTGGGAACGGTTCGACCGGGGTGATCGCGCGCGGCGGCCGCCTGCTTGGCGAGATCGAAGAGGCCTTCATCGAGGGCCTCTCGCCCGGCGACACCTTCGTGTTCTCCGGCGAGGTGGTGCGCTACGAGACCCTGGTCGAGGACCAGGTCTACGTCTCGCGCGCGCATGACAAGGACCCGAAAGTGCCGTCCTATATGGGCGGCAAGTTCCCGCTCTCGACCTATCTCGCCGAACGCGTCCGCCGTCTGCTCGACGACTTCAGGGCCTGGAAGGGTTTGCCGGAGCAGGTGCGCGACTGGCTCTCCCTGCAAAAGGACGTCAGCCGGGTGCCCGCGGTGCGCGAGCTGCTGGTCGAAAGCTTTCCGCGCGCCAACAAGCATTACATCGTCTGCTATCCTTTCGAAGGCCGTCTCGCGCACCAGACGCTCGGCATGCTCTTGACGCGCCGGCTCGAGCGCGCCCGCGCCCGGCCGCTCGGCTTCGTCGCCAACGAATATGCGGTGGCGATCTGGGCGTTGGGCGACCTGTCCTTCATGATCAGGGATGGCCGCATCGATCTCAACGCGTTGTTCGACCCTGATATGCTCGGCGACGATTTGGAGGCCTGGCTCGCCGAATCGGCGCTGATGAAGCGCACCTTCCGCAACTGCGCCATCATCTCCGGGCTGATCGCGCGTCGCCACACCGGTGAAGAGAAAAGCCGCCGCCAGGTGCTGTTCTCGACCGATCTCGTCTACGATGTCCTGCGAAAACACCAGGCCGATCACGTGTTGCTGCGCGCCGCGCGCGCCGATGCCGCCACCGGCCTGCTCGATCTGCGCCGCCTCAGCGACATGCTGATGCGCATCCAGGGCCGTATCACCCACCGGGAACTCGACCGCGTCTCCCCGCTCGCCGTGCCCGTGATGCTGGAAATCGGCCGCGAGTCAGTTTATGGCGAAGCTGCAGACGAGCTGTTGGCCGAAGCCGCCGACGAGCTGGTCAAGGAAGCGATGGATAGAAGCGGGTAAGACGTGACGACAGGCGCGCGAGTATCGGAGGATGTCGAGGACATGCGCGTTTCCAGGGTCAGCATCAGCGATGTGACCTTCGCCGCCGATCTCTCCGGCGCGCTGTACTGGGACGAGCAGCGCCTGCTTGTCGTCTCCGATCTGCATTTGGAAAAGGGTTCCAGCTTCGCCACGCGTGGTGTGCTGCTGCCGCCTTACGACACGCTGGCAACGCTCAGCCGCCTCGCTGCTGCCATCTCCCGCCATAATCCCAAGACGGTCATCGCACTCGGCGACAGTTTTCACGACCGCTCGGCCCATGAGCGCCTGTCCGCCGATGACCGCGCCGCCGTCGCCGCGCTTCAAACGGGCCGCGACTGGATCTGGATTTCGGGCAATCACGATCCGATGCTGCCGCGCGATCTCGGCGGCACCGTCGCCGACGAAGTCGCTGTTGGACCGATCACCTTCCGCCACGAGCCATCAGGCGCGCCTGGCGAGATTGCCGGTCATCTCCATCCCAAGGCCCGAATCTCCACGCGCGGCCGCTCGATGGAGCGGCGCTGTTTCGCCAGCGACGGAATGCGCGCCGTGATGCCCGCCTTCGGCGCCTATGCCGGCGGCCTCAGCATCCGCGACGTAGCGTTCGCAAAGATCTTTCCGAAGAACGGCTTCGTCGCCCATCTGCTCGGCGACCGCCGCGTCCACGCGATCGCAGCGTCGCGGTGTTATTGAAGCAAGTGGTTCGTAGGGTTGGTTAGCCAAGCAGATGCGCAAAGCGTATCTGCTTGGCTAACCAACCACTTCTGTCTCTGCGGAAACTAAAGTGGTGGGTTAGGCCGAGCGATTGCGCGTTGCGCAACCGCAGGGCTAGTCTAACCGACCCTACGAAGCTTCATCACGCCGCCTTCGCCTGCACGTCCTCGCAAAACTCCGCGAGCCGATCCGCCAGCCGCAACGTCGCCGAGCTCGCATTCGGCGCGGCCATCAGAGCCACCTCGGTCTTGTTGATCGGCGCGAAGCCGTCCTTCGCGGTCAGCACGCGGTGATCTGACTGGATCGACATCTCCGACAGAATGCTCAGCCCCATGCCGGCGGCGACCGCGGCCTGGATGCCGGCGAGGCTCGACGACATGTAGGACATGTGCCAGGCGCGGCCGGCGCTCTCCAGCGCGTGGATGGCGCCGGCGCGGTAGAGGCAGCCGAGCGGAAAGCCGATCAGCGGCACTGACGGCGCATTGACGTCGACAGGATGGCTCTTGCTGGTGACCCAGTGCACCTCCTCCGGCCACACCGCGATCGCATCCTTGCCGCCGGCCTCGCGCTTGAACAGCGCGAGATCGAGCTCGCCACGCTCGAGATCGCGGGCGAGGTTCTTGCTCTGGTCGGCGCGCACATCGAGCCGCAGGTTCGGATGCGAGCGCGAGAACGCGCCCAGCAGCTTTGCCAGACGATACGCCGCGAAATCCTCGGGAATGCCGAGCCGGACCGCGCCGCCGTCGGGCTCGCGCAGCACGTCGCGCGCCTCTTCGGCAAGCGCCAGCAATCGCCGCGCATAGGAGAGCAGGCGCTCGCCGGCCTCGGTCGGGCGCACGTCCTTGCCGTCCCGGTGCAGCAGCACCTGGCCGACATCTTCCTCCAGCCGCTTGATCTGCTGGCTGACGGTCGATTGCGTGCGGTGAACGCGCTCGCTGGCGCGGGTGAAGCCGCCGGCTTCGACCACCGAGACGAAGCTGCGCAGAAGCTCCAGATCGAGCATGGATCACTCCATTCGAAAATCCACTGATGGCGAGTTAATCATTTAATTTCCAAATGGCAAGCCGGGTCCCTAGATCGAGAGCTCAGGAGAATGCCCACATGTCCCTCGCGCCCTCAATTTCGGTTCCTCAAAGCCGCTTCAACACCCTGCCGCTCGCCATCGGCGTGTTCTGCCTGCTCTGGAGCTATGCCTTCGTCGCCGGCAAGATCGGCGTCACCCATTGCCCGCCGCTGATCCTGCTCGCCGCGCGCTTCTCGCTCGCCGGCATTTTGATCCTTGGCGCCACGCTGATCCGCGGCGACTGGTCGCTGTCGTGGCGTGATGCGTTGATGTTCGCGATTATCGGCATTGCCAACAACGCACTCTATCTCGGGCTCGGCTACACCGGGCTGCAATCGGTCTCCGCCGGCCTCGGCGGATTGATCGTCTCGGCCAATCCGGTGTTCACGGCGGCGCTCGCCGCGCTGCTGCTCGGCGAGGGCATAACTCTGCGCAAGGCGAGCGGCCTCCTGCTCGGCATCGTCGGCGTCACGGCTATCGTCTGGCACCGCCTCGCGGTCGGCACCGACTCGCTGCACGGCATTCTCTTCACGCTGGCCTCGCTCGCCTCCATCGTATCAGGCACCATCCTGTTCAAGCTGTTCGCGCCCAAGGGCAGTTTGTGGATCGGCAATGGCGTGCAGAACCTCGCCGCCGGCATCGTGCTGACGCCGGTCGCGCTGACCTTCGCCGATATCCACGCGATCGACTTTACCCCGAGCCTGATCGGCGCCTTCGCCTTCCTCGTGCTCGGCGGCTCGATCCTCGCCTACTGGCTCTGGTTTCATCTCCTGAAAGTGTGTGGCGCGACCGCGGCCAGTGCCTATCATTTCCTGATGCCGCCGCTCGGCATGCTGTTCGCCTATCTCGTGCTCGGCGAACACGTCGAAGCGCGCGACTTGCTGGGGATCATTCCGGTGGCGCTCGGCATTTACCTGGTGACGCGCCCCGCAAAGCCAGTGGCGTAGGAGGAGTTCCCATGCCTGTTTCCATCACCCTGATCGGCGGCCCCACCGCTTTGATCGAGATCGACGGCTTTCGCCTGCTCACCGATCCCACCTTCGATGCGCCGGGCGCTTATCAATTGCCGCATGTGAAGCTGGAGAAGACCGTCGGTCCTGCGATGAAGGCCGATGCGATCGGCCCCATCGATGCCGTGCTGCTCAGCCACGACCAGCATTCGGACAATCTCGACACCTCCGGCCGCGACTATCTGCTGAAGGCACCGCGCGCGCTGACCACGGAGGCCGGTGCCAAACGTCTCGGCGGCCACGTCGAGGGCCTCGCGCCCTGGGCGACCGCGCATCTGAAGGACGATGACGGCAACACGCTGACCATCACCGCGACGCCGGCGCGTCACGGCCCTGCCGGCATCGAGCCGCTGTCGGGCGACGTCATCGGCTTCGTGGTGCAGTCCAGCCGGAAAGATACGCGTCCCGTCTATATCAGCGGCGACACCACCTGGTTCGACGGCGTTGCCGAAGTGGCGCGCCGCTTCAAATGCGGCGTGGTGATGCCGTTCGCCGGCGCCGCGCAAACGCGCGGCCCGTTCCATCTTACCATGGACACCAACGACACCATCGAAACCGCGCGTGCGTTTCCGGACGCCATGATCGTGCCCGTGCACACCGAAGGCTGGGCCCATTTCCGCCAGAACGGCGAGGACCTGCGCAAGACCTTTGATGTGCTGGGTTTCGGAACGCGGCTGCGATTATTGGAGCCCGGCGTGCCGACGGTGGTTGAGGCGCCGTGATCTTGCTCCACTGTCATGCTCCGGCTTGACCGGGGCAGCCAGTACGCCGCAGC
Organism: Bradyrhizobium guangzhouense; assembly: GCF_004114955.1. Classification (NCBI taxonomy): domain Bacteria; kingdom Pseudomonadati; phylum Pseudomonadota; class Alphaproteobacteria; order Hyphomicrobiales; family Nitrobacteraceae; genus Bradyrhizobium; species Bradyrhizobium guangzhouense. The sequence goes on along the minus strand of NZ_CP030053.1, from coordinate 6,815,372 downwards.
GGTCGTTGTGAGAGCGGGCTATCCGACGAAGGTCTCTGGAATACTGGGTCGCCCGGTCAAGCCGGGCGACGACCAAAGGAGATGGCATCTTAAATCAACGCGCCGCTGACGCCGACTTCTTCGTCGCGACCGGCTTCGGCGCGGGCTTGGCGGCGGCCTGCGGGGCGCTGTCCCAGCCGCCTGCGGGTGTCGGGACGTTGACGGCGTCGTCGGGTTGCGGCTCGGCACTGAAGGTCTGGATCGCGAGCTTGGCGGCGGCGAGCGATTGCGGGTCGAGGCGTTTTGCGACGTCGTCGCGCTTGCTCGATGAGTCCGCATCACCCTGGGCGGCAGCCAGGCTGAACCATTTGTAGGATTCGGCGAGGTTCTGCTCCACGCCGATGCCGCGGGCGTAGAGGATGCCGAGGTTGAACTGGCTGTCGGCGACACCGCGGTCGGCCGCTTTCCGGAACCACTGCGCCGCGCTCTTGTAATTGGCGCCGCGTCCGCCGCCGTCGGCGTCGAGCACCGCAAGATTGTGCATCGCCTTGGCGTTGCCGCGCTCGGCCGCCTGCGTGTAGTAGCGGCGGGCGATGTCGGCGTCCTTCTTCACGCCCATGCCCTTTTCGTAGAGCGTACCGAGGCGGAAGGTCGCGGGCACCACGCCGGCCTGCGAGGCGCGGTCGTACCACTTGGCGGCTTCGTCGTAATTTGCAGCGACGCCCTTGCCCTCGGCAAAGCGCACGCCGATCTCGTAGGCCGCGGTCGCATCGCCCTTCATCGCGGCGACGCGCAGGGCGGGACCGGCGATGCCGTCAGGCAGCTTCTCGCTCGGCGGGATCTGGACGACACCGAGCCGCGCGCGGCTCGTGCCCGACAGCGCACCGGTGACGTCGCTGTTCGCCGCGGGCGGCGGCGCTGCCGCGGCGGGCGCGGGCGGAATTTCGACCGAAGCCGTGCTGCCGGCCGCCGGCGCGGCATTGTTCAGGGACTGCTTGCCGATCGGCGTCGGCGAGGTCATCGACGGGGTGACCTGCTCGGGCGGCTTGCTCTCGACCGGCGGCGGCGCCTGTGGCGCCGGCTGGCTCGTATTCTCCATCGCCTGCGGCGCCGGCGGCGGGCTGCCGCCGTCGAGCAGGTTCATCGCCATCTTGAACGTTCCAAGCACGATCACGACCACGCTGGCGCCGACCAGCAGCGAGCGGATCTTCGACGTGATGGTCGAGCCGCCTTCCGAACCTGCGGCCTGTGCTTTGCCTTGAGCCTTGTCCTTGGTACGCGCTGCGATCGCGGCCTTGACGCCGCGGGCGGGCTTCTCGGGCGGCTGCGCGGCGGCAGCCTGCGCGGCGCGGCGCGCGGCCGCGATGAAGCTCGACGACGACACCGGCTCTTTCGGTGCGGCCGGGATTTCGCTGATCGCGCTTTCGGACGCAGCGATGCGCTCGGACGGCGTGGCGGGGCGACCGCTCGGACGGGTGCCGGGCTCGAGCGGATGATCCGGCGGCAGTTCGGGCGCGATCGCGGCGCGCACCGGGGCCGTGTGCGGCTCGAGGATCTCGCTGATCGCGCGCGGCGGCAAAGGTGGTGCGACCTGCTGTGCCATCGGCGGCGGCGGCGCTGCAGGCGCGGCGGCGTGAAATTCGCGCGGCGCGGCGACGAAGCCGGATTGCGGATGCTGCTGGGCGGCGGGATTCGGCAGTTCGGGCTTCGGATCGTATTTCGGCTGCTGCGGCTGAGCCGGCCGCTGCTCGCGTGCCATCGGCGCCGGCTCGAGCTGAGCCGCCATCGGCATCGGCGCCGGCATGGGCGCTGTCATCGGCTGTGGTGCAGGGGCCGGCGGTGCCGTTCGCACCGCGCGCAGATCGCCCTCGATCATGGCAAGGCGATCGACGACATGGCCGAGCGTGTTGTGCACGGCCTCCAGCGAATCCTGGGTGCTGCGGTTGGTCTCGGCCTGGCTGAAGCGGATGTCGGACAGCTCGCGCTTGACGAGGTCGACCATGCCGGAATCGGGCGACGGCGCCGCATTGCGGCTCTCGGCGAGGGCGGAATAGGTCGCCTGCTGGCGCTCCAGATGCCTGAGGATGTCGTGCAGCCCGTCCTCGACACGGCTAAAATTGCCGCCGCGCTGATCCGAGGCGGCCTCCAGCCGCTCCAGGAGATAGGAGACGCGCTGCTCGAGATGCGCGAAGGTCGAGGCGGAGTCGTTGCCGACCTGCATGCGGTCGAAACGGTCGGACAGCGCGCGGATCGCGGCTTCCAGATGTTCGGTGCTCTCGGCGGGTTGCGGCCGCTCGCGCGTTTCCAGCGCCGCGGTGAGCGCGGCGATGCGCTGCTCCAGCACCGCAAAGCTGTCGCCGCGGTCCGAGGCGCGATTGACCTGGTCGACCTTGGACGACAACAGCTGCACGTCCTCGGAGAGGCGTGCCAGTGCTTCGTTGGAGGCGACGTTGGACACGATGCCGCGCAGCGCCGAGATCGCGCCCTCGAGCTGGCGCACCGTCGACGGATCGTCATTGGCGCGCAGGATCAAATCGAGCTTGGCGCCGAGGTTGCGGATCGCCTCGTCATAGCCGGTGAGCTGCTCGGCCGGCGTCAGCGTGCGCAGCACCTGCTTGATGTCGGAGAGCGCGTGCTCGATGCCCGACAGCACCTGGCCGTCGGTGCCGTTGGAGCGGGTCTCGTCGATGCGACGGTGCAGCGAGCGGATTTCGTTCTCGATCGATTCGATCGCGCGGCGCGGCATCGCCTCGGTGATGGCGTTGCGGATCTCGGCGAGCTCGGCGCGGAAGCCGTTGATCGCCTGCTCGGTCTGGTCCGGCCGCTGCAGCGACTCGATCTGGCTCGTGATCTTGAGCAGATGGCGCTCGAGCGAGGAAAAATCCGGCCCCGCTTGCGGTGGCGGCGGAGTATAGGCAGGCGCGGGCGGCGCCGCCATGGGTGTCATGGGGGGCGCGTAGGGAGCCGCGGAGGGCGCGATCGACGGCGCGGCGCGCGGCGGCACCTGCCGCGGTGCGAATCCGTCGAGCTCGCTCTGGCGCGCGGTGATCTCGGCAACGGCGACGTCGAACGACGCGGGGCTCAAGGGAGGCGAATTGCGATAGACCTGCGCCGCCGCGCGCTCGACCGCATCGGCCTGGCGATGGCGCGTTTCAACGGGAGAGGGCGCAGGCGCCGGGCGCGCCGCCGGAGGCTGCTGCGGCTGCGCTTGCTGGGGCCGCGAGATCTGCGACAGGCGGGCGTCGAGCCGCGAGATCGCATCGTTGAGCTGGCGGGCGACGCCCTGCTCGCGCGAGACGTCTCTTTCACGAGAAGAGTCCTGACGCGGGGCGGCGGGCTTTGAAATCCGTTCGATCTGCTGGGTGATGGCGTCGAGCCGCTGATGGATGTCAGCGACTTCGCGACTCTCCTGACTCTGCATCTGCTGCGAACGCGGATCTTGACGTTGATCCTGACGTTGGTCTTGGCGCGGCTGCTCGTAGGGCCCGCGAAAGTTCGGCGAGGCCGTCTCGCCGAGCGTGGAGTTCAGCCAATCGTTGAGTGACATGCCGGCACGGCGCGCAGCAGCTTCGGCCCGCTCTCGGACGGATGGATCGATGCCGTCAACACTCCACGATACGCGCGAATTCATGACTCTGTCCGGTTCCGACTCCGGCGCCCCACCCGACGCCTCCAGTCTCCCCACGCGTGCCAGTTGCAAAGACAATCGGATTTGGCGCGGGTCGTCTGCCTCGAAGTCAGACTTTTTCCTGTTACGGTAAATAACGGGTTAAGGAAGTCGTCGCCGGTGTCTTAAAGTTGGGCGGCGGGAACCTGGGGGGTAGGCGTGGCGCGCGTCCGGCAACCCAACAACCGGTGTCATGCCCCGCGAAGGCGGAGCATCCAGTACGCCGCAGCTTCTCGATTCCAGCCGCGCCGTCTCGGAGTGCTGGATCGCCCGGTCAAGGCCGGGCGATGACAGTCGAGTGCTTGGCGAAGCCGGCGCCGCCAGCCTCAGCCCTTCTCCCGCTTGCCGTCCTCCAGCGGCACCACCGTGCCCTTGCCTGACATCGCCGACAGCGCCTCGAGCGCCTCCTCGCAGAAGTCGGCCACCATCTGCTCGTGCCGCGCGCCGAGGCGCAGCAGCAGGAGATTGCCGAGGTCGAGCACATCGGACGCGGTGCCATCGGGAAAACGCTTCTTCAGGATCCTCTCGTAGTTCTCGTGCCGGTCGCGGTGGTGCTCCAGCCGGTCCATCAGATCGGTGCGGATCGGGTCGATGTCGATGCTGTCGAGCGCATGCAGCCGGACCAGCAGATCGTCCTTGATCGAGGGCGGCGTGCTCGGCCGCGCGGCCCAGTGCCGCAGCGCTGTTCGGCCTTCCGGAGTCAGCGTATAAATCAGCTTATTGGGCTTGCCTGTCTGCACGACCTCGCGGCCCTGAATGTAGCCGCGGTCGCGCAGCTTGGAGAGCTCGCGGTAGATTTGCTGGTGGTCGGCCTTCCAGAAGAAGCCGATCGAGGAATCGAACGTCTTGGCGAGCTCGTAGCCCGTCATCGGACGTTCCGTCAGGCATGCGAGGATCGCGTCGCCCAGCGCCATGTGACCTGCCTCCCTGTCGCATTAACCAACCAGCTTGACTTTATGCGCATCGACGCATATGCGTCAATGTGCATATGAGGTGGGCTCCAGACCCCCGGAAGAAGACCCCTGGGCATTCCTGTTTTCGCTACTGTGCATGGGGTTGTTTTCGCGTTTTTGCCAAAGCCCTTTGGGAGGCACCTGACAATGACCGGCCTCGACTCCTGGTACGCCTACATGACGTCCCACGACACCAAGGCGTTGTGGGAGCTGCTGCATCCCGACGCCGTGTTCGAGAGCCCGGTCGTGCACACCCCGCAGCGCGGACGCGACATCACCTTCAAATATCTCGCCAGTGCCGAGAAGGTGCTCGGCGGTCCCGGCTTCAGCTATGTCGGCGAGTGGAAGAGCGCTGACGGCGCCGTGCTCGAATTCAAGACCATGATCGACGGCATCGAGATCAACGGCGTCGACATCATCACCTTCGATGGCGAGGGACGCATCACCCATTTCAAGGTGATGGTGCGTCCGCTCAAGGCCATCAACATGCTGCATCGCCTGATGGCGGAGCAGCTCGCCGCCCAATCCTAAATCAGCATCACCAAGGCTTGCCGGGAGACCATCATGCCGATCTACAAAGCCCCCGTCGAAGACGTGAACTTCCTGCTCAACGACGTCTTCCAGATCGACCGCTACGACAATCTCGCCGGCTTCTCCGATGCCTCGAGCGACGTGCGCGAGGCGATTCTGGGCGAAGCCGCCAAGCTCGCCGAAGAGGTGCTGCAGCCGCTCAATCGCGTCGGCGATCTCGAAGGCTGCAAGCGCGCGGACGACGGCAGCGTCACCACCCCGAAGGGTTTCAAGGACGCCTTCAAGCAGGTGGCGGAGGGCGGCTGGCTCGGCCTGTCGGCGCCGACCGAGTTCGGCGGCCAGGGCCTGCCGGTGACGCTCAGCCAGGCGGTCAACGAATTCCAGATCTCCGCCAACATGGCGTTCTCGATGTATGGCGGCCTCACCATGGGCGCGACCGCCGCCCTGATCGTTCATGGCTCGCCGGAGCAGAAGCAGACCTACGTTCCGAAGATGGTCGCCGGCGAATGGACCGGCACCATGAACCTGACCGAGCCGCATTGCGGCACCGACCTCGGCATGCTCCGCACCAAGGCGGTGCGCCAGGCCGACGGCAGCTTCAAGATCACGGGCACCAAGATCTTCATCTCGGCCGGCGAGCATGACCTCGCCTCCAACATCATCCACCTCGTGCTCGCCCGCATCGAGGGCGCGCCCGCCGGCATCAAGGGCGTGTCGCTGTTCGTGGTGCCCAAGTTCCTCGTGAATCCGGATGGCTCAGTCGGTGCCCGCAACGGCGTCGTCTGCGGCTCGATCGAGCACAAGATGGGCATCCACGGCAACTCGACCTGCGTGATGAACTACGACAATGCCACCGGCTGGCTGATCGGCGAAGAGAACAAGGGCATGCAGGGCATGTTCGTGATGATGAACGAGGCCCGCCTCGGCGTCGCCGTGCAGGGCCTCGCGCAGTCCGAGGTCGCCTACCAGAACGCGGTCGCCTATGCGCGCGAGCGCATGCAGGGCCGCTCGCTCACCGGCGTGAAGGCGCCGGACAAGCCGGCCGACCCGATCATCGTGCATCCCGACGTGCGCCGCACGCTGCTCTCGATCCGCGCCTTCAACGAGGCCGCGCGCGCCTTCGTGATGTGGACCGCGCTGAAGAGCGACGTCGCCCATCGCTCCGAGGACCCGAAGGACCGTCAGGCCGCCGACGATCACATGGGCCTGATGACGCCGGTGCTGAAGGGCTTCCTCACCGACTATGGTTTCGCCAATGCGGTGCAGGCGCAGCAGATGTATGGCGGCCACGGCTACATCGCCGAGCAGGGCATGGAGCAGTTCGTGCGCGATGCCCGCATCGCCATGATCTATGAAGGCGCCAACGGCATCCAGGCGCTCGATCTCGTCGGCCGCAAGCTTCCGCGCGACGGTGGCCGCGCCATCATGGCCTTCTTCGGCGAGGTCATGGCCTTCGCCAAGGAGAATGGCGGCGACGAGGCGCTCAAGCCCTTCATCGCGCCGCTCTCGACCTCGCTCGGCCATCTCCAGCAGGCCACCACCTGGCTGATGCAGAACGCGATGATGAAGCCTGACAATGCGGGCGCCGCCGCAACCGATTACCTGCATCTCTTCGGCTTCGTTGCGCTCGGATACATGTGGGCCAAGATGGCGAAGGTGACGAACGCCAAGATTGCCGAGAGCGGCGCGACGCCCTATCTCTCGACCAAGCTCGTCACCGGCCGCTTCTTCATGGAGCGGATGTTGCCGGAGACCGCGGCCAATCTCGCGCGCATCCAGTCCGGCTGCGCCACCATCATGGAATTGCCGGCGGAAGCGTTCTGAGCCTGCTTCCGTACCAATAGAATTCGAACAACAGATCAGGAGGGCGTCATGCCTGAGGCATTCATCTACGATCACGTTCGCACCCCGCGCGGCCGCGGCAAGGCGGACGGCGCGCTGCACGAAGTCACGGCGCTGGCGCTCGCCACCGTGCCGCTGAAGGCGCTGAAGGATCGCAACAACCTTCCGGAAGATTCCGTCGACGACGTCGTGCTCGGCGTGGTCGATCCGGTCGGCGAGGCCGGCTCCGACATCGCGCGCTTTGCCGCGCTGAAGGCCGGTCTCGGCGAAGCCGTCCCCGGCGTGCAGATCAGCCGCTTCTGTGCTTCCGGCCTCGATGCCGTGAACTTTGCTGCAGCCCAGGTCATGAGCGGCCAGCATGATCTGGTGATCGGCGGCGGCGCCGAATCCATGAGCCGCGTCGGCATCGGCGCCTCGGGCGGTGCCTGGCCGATGGACCCGTCGATGGCGGTGCCGGCTTATTTCATGCCGCAGGGCGTCTCGGCCGATCTGATTGCCACCAAATACGGCTTCTCGCGCGACGACGTCGACGCCTATGCCGTGCAGAGCCAGCAGCGCGCCGGCAAGGCCTGGGACGAGGGTCGCTTCAACAAGTCGGTGGTGCCGGTGAAGGACATCAACGGCCTCACAATCCTCGCCAAGGACGAGCATATGCGTCCCTCGACGACGATGCAGTCGCTGGCGCAGCTGCAGCCGTCGTTCACGATGATGGCGCAGATGGGCGGCTTCGACGGCGTCGCAGTGCAGTCGCATCCCGAGATCGAGCGCGTCAACTACGTGCACCACGCCGGCAATTCCTCGGGCATCGTCGACGGCGCCGGCGCCGTACTGCTCGGCAGCAAGGAAGCGGGCGCCAAGTACGGCATGAAGCCGCGCGCCAAAATCCGTGCGTTCGCGAACATCGGGTCGGAGCCGGCGATGATGCTGACCGGCCCGGTCGACGTCACCGAAAAGCTGTTCGCGCGCTCGGGCATGAAGAAGTCCGACATCGATCTGTTCGAGCTCAACGAGGCGTTTGCCTCGGTCGTGCTGCGCTACATCCAGGCCTTCGACATCGACAACGCCAAGATCAATGTCAATGGCGGTGCCATCGCACTCGGTCATCCGCTCGGCGCCACCGGCGCGATGATCCTGGGCACCGTGCTCGACGAGCTCGAGCGCACCAACAAGTCCACCGCCCTGGTCACGCTGTGCATCGGCGGCGGCATGGGCACCGCGACCATCATCGAGCGCGTCTAAGAATGTAGGGTGGGTTAGCCCTGCAGATGCACGAAGTGCATCTGCTCGGCGTAACCCACCTCTTCTCTCTCCGCGTGGACAGCCAAGCGGTGGGTTACGCCTTCGGCTAACCCACCCTACGAAACCACAGTCAACCGCCGCGCCTGAAATCGGCTGCGGCACAGAGGAGCAACCAACATGGCTTACAAGAACTTTAGGGTTGAGACCGACGCTGACGGCATCGCGCTGGTCACCTGGGACATTCCGGGTCGTTCGATGAACGTGCTCGACGAGACCTCGACCAGCGAACTCGATGCGATCGTCAAGGCAACCACGGCCGACGCCGCCGTGAAGGGCGTCGTCATCACCTCCGCCAAGGAAGCCTTCTGCGCCGGCGCTGACCTGTCCATGCTCGAGGGCATGAACCAGGCCTACGCCAAGGTCTTCAAGGAGCAGGGCGAGACCGCCGCGAACCAGATGCTGTTCGAGCAGAGCCGCCGCTTCTCGCAGGTGCTGCGCTCGATCGAAACGTCAGGCAAGCCGTGGGCCGCGGCGATCAACGGCCTCGCGCTCGGCGGCGGCTTTGAGATCACGCTGTGCTGCCACTACCGCGTGGCCGCAGAGAATCCCAAGACGCGTCTCGGCCTGCCCGAGGTCAAGGTCGGCCTGTTCCCCGGCGCCGGCGGCACGCAGCGCGTGCCGCGCCTGGTGCCGCCGCAGGATGCGATGACGATCCTGCTCAAGGGCGATCCGGTCACCGTCGAGAAGGCGAAGGCGTTGAACCTCATTCACGCCATCGTTCCGGCTGCTGACCTCATCAAGGCCGCGAAGGAGTGGATCAAGGGCGGCTGCAAGGCGGTCGCGCCCTGGGACGAGAAGGGTTTCAAGCTGCCCGGCGGCCCGGTGTTCTCCAAGGCCGGCATGATGATGTTCCCGGCCGGCAATGCCATCTATCGCCGCGAGACCTACGACAACTATCCGGCCGCGCGCGCGATCATGAGCTGCGTCTATGAAGGCTTGCAGTTGCCGATCGACGCGGCACTCCGCGTCGAGTCGCGCTACTTCACCTCGGTGCTGCGCTCGAAGGAAGCGGCGGCGATGATCCGCAGCCTGTTCCTGTCGATGCAGGAGCTGAACAAGGGCGCGCGCCGTCCGAAGGACGTGCCCGCGACCAAGGTGAAGAAGATCGCGGTGATCGGCGCCGGCTTCATGGGCGCGAGCGTCGGTTACGTCTCGGCCCGTGCCGGCCTCGACGTCGTCCTGATCGATCGCGACCAGGAGAGCGCGGACAAGGGCAAGGCCCATGCGCAGAAGGTGATCGAGGATCAGATCAAGAAGGGCCGCGCCAAGCCTGATGATGCCGAGAAGCTGCTCGCGCGCATCACGCCGACCGCGGACTATGCTGCGCTGAAGGACGTCGACCTCGTCATCGAGGCCGTGTTCGAGGACCGCAAGGTCAAGGCGGAGACGTTTGCCAAGGCGCAGGAGTATCTCAAGCCCGACGTGATCTTCGCCTCGAACACCTCGACGCTGCCGATCACTTCGCTGGCCGAGAGCTTCAAGGACCAGGGCAAGTTCGTCGGTATCCACTTCTTCTCGCCGGTCGAGAAGATGATGCTGGTCGAGATCATCAAGGGCAAGAACACCGGCGATGTCGCGCTCGCGACCGCGCTGGATTATGTCCGCCAGATCGGCAAGACGCCGATCGTTGTGAACGATAGCCGCGGCTTCTTCGCCAACCGCTGCGTCGGCCGCTACGTCGCCGAGGGCAACGAGATGTTCCTCGAAGGCGTGCCGCCGGCGATGATCGAGAACTGCGCCAAGATGGCCGGCATGCCGGTCGGCCCGCTCTCGCTCTCGGACGAGGTCGCGCTCGACCTCGGCCTCAAGATCATGAAGGCGACCGAAGCCGATCTCGGCCCCAACGCCATCAATCCCGATCAGAAGAAGCTGATGGTCGAGATGGTCGAGAAGCAGGGCCGCCTCGGCCGTAAGAACAAGAAGGGCTTCTACGACTATCCCGAGGGCAAGGGCTCGAAGAGCCTGTGGCCGGGCCTCTCGGCGCTGCAGCCGAAGCAGCTCGATCCTGATACGCTCGACGTCGAGGAATTGAAGCAGCGCTTCCTCGTGGTGCAGGCCGTGGAAGCCGCACGCACGGTCGAGGATCACGTCATCACCGATCCGCGTGAAGCGGATGTCGGCTCGATCCTCGGCTTCGGCTTCGCGCCATTCACCGGCGGCACGCTGTCCTACATCGACTTCATGGGACCCAAGAAGTTCGTCGAGCTCTGCCACAAGCTCGAGGCGAAGTACGGCTCGCGCTTCACGCCGCCGAAGCTGCTGGAAGAGATGGCGGCAAAGGGCGAGACCTTCTACGGCCGTTTCGCGCCGAAGAAAGCCGCGGCCTGAGGCACTTGTAGCCCGGATGGAGCGCAGCGAAATCCGGGACAATCTTGCTGGAGGCAGAGACCCCGGATTGCGCTTCGCTCCATCCGGGCTACGCAAGAAACCAAAAAGGCCGGATCGTCGATCCGGCCTTTCGTGTGTTTGCGTCCTGTGCGGACTTACTTCGCCTGCGCCAGCCCTTCCTTCGTCAGCGCTTCCTGCACCTTCGGCCGGGCCGCGACGCGGGCCTTGTAGGCGGTCAGGTTCGGCATCGCCGAGAGGTCGAACTTCATCCGGTCACCCCAGGTCAGCATGGTGAAGAGGTAGCCGTCGGCGACCGAGAACTGCTTGCCCATGAGGTAGTCGCAGCCGGCGAGCTGGCTGTCGATGTGCTTCAGCTTGCCCATGACACGGTCTTTAAAGAAGGCCTTGGCCTCGTCGTTCAGCGCCGGCGCGAACATCGGGCCGAAGCTCTTGTGCACCTCGGAGGTGAGGAAGTTCAGCCATTCGAGCAGCTTGTAGCGTTCGGAACTGTCGCGCGCGGGTGCCAGCGCCTTGGCCGGGGCCTTGTCGGCGATCATCTGGACAATGACCGGGCCTTCGGTCACGATCTCACCGTTATCGAGGCCCAGCGCGGGGACCTGACCCTTCGGATTGACCTTCAGATAGTCTTCACCGTTTTCGAGCTTCTTGGCCCGGAGATCGACCTTGACCAGCTCATAGGGCAGGTCGGCCTCCAGAAGCGCGATATGGGGGGACAGCGAGCAGGCGCCGGGCGAGTAATACAGTTTCATGGAATTTCCTCCTCTTGACGCTTGGTTGGGGCGAAAGAACGCCTACATGCATCTGCATCCAATAGTCAAGATTGATGCAGGTGCATCGAGTGGGGTAAGAAGCGGACGACGAGCTTGAGCGGGACCATGAAACGCAAACCATCAACCGAGGCCACCAGTGCCTGGATCCGCCTGATGCGGGTGCAGAGCCGCGTGCTCGACTGCGTGGAGCAGGACCTGAAGAAGGCCGGCTACCCGCCACTGGCATGGTACGACGCGCTGCTGGAATTGTCGCGCGCGCCGAGCGGCGAATTACGGCCGGTGGAACTCGAGCGGCAGATGCTGATCCCGCAATACTCCACCTCGCGGCTGATCGACCGCCTGGTCGACGAGGGGCTCGCCTCCCGGCGTGAATGCAAGATCGACAAGCGCGGCCAGTTCGTCGAGATCACGGAGGCCGGCCGCGAGTTGCAGAAGCGGATGTGGGGCGCCTACTCGGCTGCGATCGAGAAATATGTCGGCTCGAAACTCTCCGATGCCGATGCCGTCAAGCTCAGCGGTCTGCTCGACCGGCTGGGGTGCTCGTGCGGCGAGATGAAGCTGCCGCCCGTCGTCAACGTCAACGAAACCACGCCGTCGCGATGACCGCACGGCAAACCAGCTCGTCCGTGCACCCCTGGGGGTTCGCGGACCATCCCCGTCACCTGCGCGCCTTCGATCGAAGCGCCGTTTTGATTAGAGTTTGATATGGCGCGAGACCAGATCGATATGACGCCGCTGCAATCGCGCGACGAGCTCGTGGCGTGGTTCGAGGCCGGCTGCAAGGACCCGTCCGAATTCCGCATGGGCACCGAGCACGAGAAGACGCCGTTCACGCTCGAAGGTCACCGTCCGGTGCCGTACGAAGGCGCACGCGGCATCGGTGCGCTGCTTGACGGCATGAAGCTCCTGCTCGGCTGGGAGCCGATCATGGAGAAGGGCAACATCATCGGTCTCTATGACGTTACCGGAGGCGGGGCGATCTCGCTCGAGCCCGGCGGGCAGTTCGAGCTGTCAGGCGCGCCGGTCGAGAACGTGCACCAGACCCAGAGCGAGCTGATGGCGCATCTGGCGCAGGTGCGCGAGATCGCGACCCCGCTCGGCATCGGCTTCCTCGGCCTCGGCATGACGCCGTCCTGGTCGCGCGCCGACATCCCTGTGATGCCCAAGGGCCGCTACAAGATCATGACCAACTACATGCCGAAGGTCGGGCAATACGGCCTCGATATGATGTACCGGACCTGCACGGTGCAGACCAATCTCGACTTCTCCTCCGAAGCCGACATGGTCAAGAAGCTGCGCGTCTCGCTGGCGCTGCAGCCGGTCGCGACCGCCCTGTTCGCCAATTCGCCGTTCACCGAAGGCAAGCCGAACGGCTTCCTGTCGTTCCGTTCCGAGATCTGGCGTGACACCGACAATGCGCGGTCAGGCATGATGCCGTGGGCGTTCGAGGACGGCATGGGTTTCGAGCGCTATGTCGACTACGCGCTCGACGTGCCCATGTACTTCGTCAAGCGCGGCGACGAATATATCGACGTGTCGGGCTCCTCGTTCCGCGCTTTCTTCGACGGCCGCAACAACAATCTCCCCGGCGAGCGTCCGACATTGTCGGACTGGGCCAATCATCTCTCGACGATCTTTCCCGAGGTGCGGCTGAAGCGTTATCTCGAGATGCGCGGCTCCGACGGCGGCCCCTGGGGCCGGCTGCCGGCACTGCCGGCGTTCTGGGTGGGGCTGCTTTATGACGATGTGTCGCTCGATGCGGCCTGGGACATGGTGAAACACTGGACCGCACATGAGCGCCAGGCGCTGCGTGACGATGTGCCGCGCTTCGGCTTCAAGGCCCGGATCAAGGACCGTTATCTGTTCGAGATCGCCAAGGAATGCCTCGTATTGGCACATGCGGGCCTGCGTCGCCGCGGCCGCATCGACGCCATCGGCCGCGACGAAACCCGGCATCTGGAGCCGCTGGATCGCATCATCGATTCTGGCCGGACACCGGCCGAGGAGATGCTCGAGAAGTTCAACGGCGCCTGGAACGGCTCGGTGGAACCGGCCTACGCGGAATACGCGTTCTAGCTCTAGGCAAATAGGCCAACGACCAGGTTCTAGGCCGTTCATCGCCCGTACAGGTTTGCGGCGATCAAATGACCGGCCGAAAAACCTGAGCGCCGTCAATAACTCGAAAGCTGTTCCGATGGGGAAGGGCCGCCTGCCTGGGGCCGTCATGGCAAAGGTCATGATGGCAAGGGCTTTGGCTTGTGCCGTGGCCTGTGCCGCGCTGCTCGCGCTCGCCTTTGCGAGCGTCCCTGCGCGCGCCCAGACGGCGTTCGACCGTCCCGGCGGCGATTATTTCAGCACGCCGGTCACGTCGGGTGATCCCGAGGATTGCGCGCTGCTTTGTGAGCGTGATCGTCGCTGCCGCGCCTGGAGCTTCAGCTATCCTGATGTCGATGGAGCCGCGGCGGTGTGCTGGCTCAAGAATACCGTGCCGCCGCGACAGCCTGCCAATTGCTGCATCTCCGGGGTGCGCGGTGCCGGCGTGATCGAGCCGCGCGTCGAGGGCGTCGAGACCTCGATCGACCGCCCCGGCGGCGATTTGCGCAATTTCGACCTCAAGGAAGGCGAGGGCGAGGAGGCCTGCAAGGCCGCCTGTGTCGCCGACAACAAGTGCCGCGCCTTCACCTATGCCCGCCCCGGCTACACCGGGCGCGAGGCGCGCTGCTTCCTGAAAAAGGATATCAAGCCGCCACGGCGGAAGGCCGGGTTCACGTCGGGTGTGGTCAGGTAGGAAAGGTGTCGTGATTCCGTGGTGGGTCAGCCGAAGGCGTAACCCACCACTGTCTGTCTCCACGGAATCGAAGGTGGTGGATTGCGCTTCGCTAATCCACCCCACGGCAGCTCACTGCGCGGCAATCACTGTCAGCTCCGGCCATAGCGCCTTCCATCTCGCCGCCTTCGCCATGTAATTCGCCGCCGAGAAATTCGGGCCCGGATTGGGACGCGCAATCAGGCCTGCGACATCGTCAAGCCCGTGTGGTGCATAAACGACGAAGCCATCGTCCGCACGCCTCACGCCCACTTGCGTGTTCCGCGTCAGGAAACGGTCGATGCCGTCAGTCGCGCAGGACAGCGGCGGATAGGGCAGGGCATGCTTGGCCGGGTACCACAGGTGCACGCGGCCCTGGTTGCGCGTTTCGATCTTGACGCCGAGATGATCGAGCCGCGCTTGCAGCTTGCGGATCACCGCGTCCTCCGCGTCCCAGGAGGTATCGGGGTCGAAATAGAAGATGTCGTAATCGGCAATGCCGTGATCGACGGCGCGGCCCGTGAGCACGTTCCACACCGTTTGCACCAGGCATCCCGACACCAGCCACGCATCCGGCAGCGCGAGCCGATGAAGCTCGTCAAGGATCGCGACGTTGACCGGGTTCGTCAGCGCCATCGCGAGGAAGCGGGCCTCATCCATGAGTCAGTCACTTGCTTGCGCGCGCATCATAGTCCGCCCGCACCGCCTTCGATGCCAGCACGCGCCAGCGCCGCCGCAACAGCGGCTCCACGATCGCGCGCTTCGCCTCGGACAGGCGGATCAGCACGATCGGATAGTCTGCGTAATGATCGGTGAAATAAAAGATCTTCGGCTGGCTCTCGACCAGCATCGCGCGCTCGTCGATCGGCACGTCAGGCATCACCAGGCTGTCGCCATCCTCTTTCAGGCGCGCCAGCAACTTCTTGCGCACCTTCAGAGCTGATGTGCCGTAGGAGGTGCCGTCCTCGACCTCCGGCCACGTCAGCGCAAATTTTCTGACGTCGTCGAAGGTCATGAGCCCACTTCAGTGCACGGCAGTGAAGAACCGCGCGAGGCGGAAGCCGGAGAGCCAGGTCCAGACCGGCTGGCCGCGCATGCCGAGATCCCAGGAGCCGAGCACGGCATCGGCACGGCCGACCAGATTGTCGACCGGCAAAAGGCCGACGCCGCCGGAGCGCAGCGGCACGCGGCTATCGGCCGAATTGTCCCTGTTGTCGCCGAGCACGAACAGATGGCCGGGCGGCACTGTAACCTCGGGCGTGTTATCGAGCGGACCGTTATCGCGCATCTTGAAGATCAGATGCGAGACGCCGTTCGGCAGTGTCTCGACGTAACGGTAGGCCGGCTCGCTGCCGCCATTGTCGTCCTCGGCGGCACCAACGCCGTCGGGCTTCAATTCGGCGGGACGGTCGTTGATGAAGAGCTGCCCCTGTCGCATCTGGATGCGGTCGCCGGGAAGGCCGACGACGCGCTTGACCCAGGCCTGCGAGCGGTCGCCGGGCCAGCGGAACACGACGACGTCGCCTTGCTTCGGGGTTTCGGCGAAGACGCGGCCGGTTTCCGGCAGGTTGATCTGGATCGGCAGCGAGGAGGTGCCATAGCCATAGGGGAATTTCGAAGCGAGCAGCGCGTCGCCGATGAGCAGCGTCGGCTCCATCGAGCCCGACGGCACGTAGAACGGCTCAGCGAGCGCGCCCTTGGCGATGAAGACGGCGGCGACGATGCCGGCAAGCTGCATCAACTGGCCGGCCCAGCCGGAGCTCTTCCGCTTGGGAGCGGCAGTTACCTTCTCAACGCTCATGCGCCCGTTCCACCCACCGTAATGCGTTCCATCAGAAGCGACGGCTGGCCGACGCCGACGGGCACGCCCTGGCCGTTCTTGCCGCAGGTGCCGATGCCGGTATCGAGCGCGAGATCGTTGCCGATCATGCGGATGCGATGCAGGTCGGTCGGCCCGTTGCCGATCAGCATGGCGCCCTTGAGCGGCGCGCCCAGCTTGCCGTTCTCGATCTTGTAGGCCTCGGTGCACTGGAACACGTATTTGCCCGAGGTGATGTCGACCTGCCCGCCGCCGAAATTCGCGGCAAACACGCCGTTCTTCACCGACGCGAGAATTTCGGCCGGGTCGCGGTCGCCCGCGAGCATGTAGGTGTTGGTCATGCGCGGCATCGGCACATGGGCATAGCCCTGGCGACGGCCGTTGCCGGTCGGCTTCATGTTCATCAGCCGCGCATTCTGGCGGTCCTGCATGTAGCCGACCAGCATGCCGTCCTCGATCAGCACGGTGCGGTTGGTCGGCGTGCCCTCGTCGTCGATCGACAGCGAGCCACGCCGTGAGGCAATGGTGCCGTCGTCAACGACTGTGACGCCCTTGGCTGCAACCTGCTGGCCCATCAGGCCGGCAAACGCAGATGTCTTCTTGCGGTTGAAGTCGCCCTCGAGGCCGTGCCCGACCGCCTCGTGCAGCATCACGCCGGGCCAGCCCGCGCCCAACACGACGTCCATTTCGCCCGCGGGAGCGGGAATCGATTCCAGATTGACCAAGGCCTCGCGCAACGCGCCGTCAGCGGCATCGCGCCACGATTTGGTCTCGATGAACTCGGCATAGCCGGCGCGGCCGCCATAGCCCTTGCTGCCGCTCTCCTGGCGGTCGCCTTGCCCTGCGACGACGGAGATGTTGACGCGCACCAGCGGGCGGATGTCGCGATAGCTCTCGCCGTCGGGCCGCAGGATTTCGACCACCTGCCAGGTCGCGCCGAGACTGACGCTGACCTGCCGCACCCGCGGATCCTTGTCGCGCAGATAGGCGTCGATCTCGGCGAGCAGTTTTACCTTGGTCTCGAAGCCTGGTGCGTCCAGCGGGTTTTCATCGCCATAGAGGCGCACATTGGTGTGCGGAGGCGGCGCGGCAAAGCTGCCGGAATAGCCGCCGCGCACGGCCGCGACCGCATCGGCGGCGCGAATCAGCGCCGGCAGCGACACGTCGGAGGAGTGGGCGTAGCCCACGGCATCATCCTTGACGGCGCGTAAGCCAAAACCCTGCGAGGTGTCGTAGGTCGCCTGCTTCAGCCGCCCATTGTCGAACATCAGCGCTTCGGTCTGGCTGTATTCCAGGAACAATTCGCCGTCATCGGCACCGGAGAGCCCGCGCGCGACCTCGCTGCGAACCAGGTCGCGGTCGAGATTGGCGCGGTCGAGCAGGGAGGTTGTGGCAGGGTTGGTCATGCGTCCGTCCATTATCGGGGGATGTGAGGCAAGATAATGGTTTCGGACCGGTTCCGCGAGGGGGCCGTCACATTACGGAAACGACAGGATCTGAGCTGGACGTCGGCCCCCCCCCTGACGCAGGTGCTGCATCGGATGCCGATCAATGGTATGCTACCTGCATGAATTACCGGGATATCATCTCCATAGAACCCGGAAAGCGCGGAGGGCGGCCCTGCATCCGGCACATGCGGATTGCAGTAGCGGACGTGCTCGGCTGGCTGGCTGCTGGTCAGACTCATGCCCAAATTCTTGATGAGTTCCCCGAATTGACGGACGACGATATCCGCGCTTGCCTGGCCTATGCTGCTGACCGCGAGAGGCGATTGGTGACCGCGCCGATATGAAGCTGCTTTTCGATCAGAATCTCAGCATCGTGCGCTTTGGGAGTTCGCAAAGGCAAATGGCTTCGCGATCGTCACCCAAGATGTCGATTTTGCGGAGATGGCGAGCCTGCTGGGTTCTCCGCCCAAAGTGGTTTGGATTCGAACTGGCAATCAGACGACGGCGATGATTGCCGCTTTGCTTCGCCGACACGTGACGACGATTCAGTCCTTCGAGGCCGACGATAGCACCGTGTGCCTTGAGATTTACTAAGTCGGAGCAGCCCCTACGGCAGCTTGTCATAGCCCTCGGCGAGCCCGTTCAGGCTGAGCGGGAAGCCGATGCCTTCCTCGGGCGTCTCGAAGATGATGAAAGTGGCGGTCTTGGCGCTGCGGAGCTGGCCGAGCAGCTTGTCGTCCATGACGACCTCGGCGACGCAGCCATTGGGCAGGCAGCGGACGAAGCCGGCGCGGCCGACATCCTGGTTGTCGAGCTTCAGCCCGAGGCCGGAGGGCAGCAGCACGCCCAAGGGGGCGACCACGCGCATCAGGCGACTCTTCTGATCGGCGGTCTTCAGCACGATCACGGTGAGGCCGGCATTGGAGCGGTCTTCCGCCACCACGCTCTGGATCAGGGCGCATTGCTCGGCCTGGGCGCCCGGCGGGGTGTCGCAGCGGATCTGCCAGTCGCCATGAACGGAGCGCACCGCGCCCTGCGCATGGGCAAGGCCGGGTAAGGCAAGGAAAAGGCCAGCGACCAGAAGACAGATCAGCGCCGTGAGGCGGTCAGCCGGCCATAGGGCCGATCTTGGAGCCGATCTAGCCATGCATCTCGAAAGCCCCATCGGGGTCGGTCCCTCTGCTCGCTCGGGTCGTTCGCGCTGGAGGACTGATACGGGAATGACGGCGTCTTGAAGGCAATTCACAAGCAAATTCCGCGCCGCCTTGGCCGCCATTGCCGCCACGAATCAGGTTCCTGCGGGGCCCTGCGCCTGTGCCTACAGCGGGCAATCCGGCTGTCAAGCCGCGGCATCCCGGGAAACGGTATTTTTGTCTGATGTTACTAGGAAATATCTTGCGGGTGATCGCTGACAGAGGGGCCTTAAGACTGCATTGCGATAGATCAAGAATTATGGTTTGAGAGGCTTGATTTCGGCGTTCTAGCGATCTGGCCCCAATTCCTCTTAGAGGTATTCTTGCGCGGCGGTTTGTCAGACGGGCGGATCGAATAAGCGTTCCCCAAAAATAGGGGAATGCACCTGGGGTGATTTCGTTAGGGGAGCGCGAACGGCATGAGGATGTCGATGAGTCGGGTGGGCCGTCATTTGCTGGGAATGGCCACCATCGCCGTGGTGGCGGCTGGCATCATGCTGGCGACGGGCGGCGCGGCATTCGCCGAGCTCGGGCAGCCCGAGCCGTGGGAATGGCATCTGCAAGGCTCTGGCTCCCCGGTGATGGACAACATCGTCTGGTTCCATAACTTCTTGTCTGTGCTGATCATCGTGATCACGCTGTTCGTGCTGGCGCTGCTGGTGATCGTGGTGGTGAAGTTCAACGCGAAGGCCAATCCGGTGCCGTCGCGGACCACCCACAACACGCTGATCGAGGTGGTGTGGACCCTGGTGCCGGTGCTGATCCTGGTCGGCATCGCGGTGCCGTCGTTCCGCCTGCTGTTCCTCGAGCTCGACGTGCCGAAGGCGGACCTGACGATCAAGGCGACCGGCAAGCAGTGGTACTGGTCCTACGCCTACCCCGATAACGGCAAGTTCGAGTTCGACTCGCTGTTGGCCCAGGACAAGCAGCCCCGTCTGCTCGGCGTCGACAACGAGATGGTGGTGCCGGTCAACAAGGTGATTCGTGTCCAGGTCACCGGCGCCGACGTCATCCACGCCTTCGCGCTGCCGGCCTTCGGCGTCAAGATCGACGCCATTCCGGGGCGGCTGAACGAAACCTGGTTCAAGGCCACCAAGACAGGCATGTTCTACGGCCAGTGCTCGGAGCTTTGCGGCAAGGACCACGCCTTCATGCCGATCGCGATTCGCGTGGTGAACGACCAGGAATTCGCTTCCTGGGTTGAATCGGCGAAGAAGAAGTTTGCGAGCGGCGACACCAGCACCTTCGCCTCGGCAGCCGGCCCGACGCAATAAGCGCCGGGCGACGGCTCAGAGGGACTGAAAGCGACATAAAGGGCGGGACCTCCAAGGTCCGAACGGGACGCAAGGCAGGATTTGAAAATGGCAACCAGCGCAGCGGCACACGGCGATCACGCGCAAGACCACGGACATGACCACGAGCACGCCCATCCGACCGGATGGCGTCGCTACGTCTATTCGACGAACCACAAGGACATCGGCACGATGTACCTGATCTTCGCGGTCATCGCGGGCATCATCGGGGCCGCGATGTCGATCGCGATCCGTGCCGAGTTGATGTTCCCGGGCGTCCAGATATTCCACGAAACGCACACCTATAACGTATTCGTGACCTCGCACGGCCTGATCATGATCTTCTTCATGGTCATGCCCGCAATGATCGGCGGCTTCGGCAACTGGTTCGTGCCGCTGATGATCGGCGCGCCCGACATGGCGTTCCCGCGCATGAACAACATCTCGTTCTGGCTGCTGCCGGCTTCCTTCGCGCTGCTGCTGATGTCGAGCTTCGTCGAGGGCGAGCCCGGTGCCAATGGCGTCGGCGCCGGCTGGACCATGTACGTGCCGCTGTCGGCCTCGGGCCACCCGGGCCCGGCCGTCGACTTCGCGATCCTTTCGCTGCATCTGGCGGGCGCCTCGTCGATCCTCGGCGCCATCAACTTCATCACCACGATTTTCAACATGCGCGCGCCGGGCATGACCCTGCACAAGATGCCGCTGTTCGTGTGGTCGATCCTGGTGACGGTGTTCCTGCTGCTGCTGTCGCTGCCGGTGCTTGCCGGCGCGATCACCATGCTGCTCACCGACCGTAACTTCGGCACCACCTTCTTCAACCCCGAGGGCGGTGGCGATCCGGTGCTGTTCCAGCATCTGTTCTGGTTCTTCGGTCACCCCGAGGTGTACATCCTGATCCTGCCCGGCTTCGGCATGATCAGCCAGATCGTCTCGACCTTCTCGCGCAAGCCCGTGTTCGGCTATCTCGGCATGGCCTACGCCATGGTCGCGATCGGCGGCATCGGCTTCGTGGTGTGGGCGCACCACATGTACACAGTCGGCATGTCCTCGGCGACGCAGGCCTACTTCGTTGCCGCCACGATGGTGATCGCGGTTCCGACCGGCGTGAAGATCTTCTCCTGGATCGCCACGATGTGGGGCGGCTCGATCGAGTTCCGCGCTCCGATGATCTGGGCCGTGGGCTTCATCTTCCTGTTTACGGTCGGCGGCGTCACCGGCGTCGTGCTGGCGAACGCGGGCGTCGATCGCGTGCTGCAGGAGACCTACTACGTCGTCGCGCACTTCCACTACGTGCTGTCGCTCGGCGCCGTGTTCGCGATCTTCGCCGGCTGGTACTACTGGTTCCCGAAGATGACGGGCTACATGTACAACGAGACGATCGCGAAGGCGCACTTCTGGTTCACCTTCGTTGGCGTCAACCTGGTGTTCTTCCCGCAGCACTTCCTCGGCCTGTCGGGCATGCCGCGCCGCTACGTCGACTATCCGGATGCGTTTGCTGGCTGGAACCTGATCTCGTCGATCGGCTCCTACATCTCGGGCTTCGGCGTGCTGATCTTCCTCTACTGCGTGTTCGACGCCTTCATGAAGAAGGTCCCGGCGGGCGACAATCCCTGGGGCGCCGGCGCAACCACGCTGGAATGGACGCTGCCCTCGCCGCCGCCCTTCCACCAGTTCGAAGTGCTGCCCCGCGTGCAGTAAGCAACCCGACTCCCGCGGCGCCCGTGACGGGCGCCGCGGCTCTACAACGAAACGAGTAGGTTTAAGTGTCCGTCCTCGATCACAACGCCATCGACATCAATCCCCGCATCTCCGAGGCCGAGGTTGGTGACTACCTCGCGCTGCTCAAGCCGCGAGTGATGTCGCTCGTGATCTTCACCGCGCTGGTGGGGATGGCGATGGCGCCGGGACATTTCCACTGGGTGCTCGCGATCACCTCGCTGCTCTGCATCGCCGTCGGAGCCGGCGCCTCCGGCGCACTCAACATGGCGCTCGAGGGCGATATCGACGCGAAGATGTCGCGCACCGCGAACCGTCCGATCCCGCGCGGCCGTGTCACCCGGCCCGAGGCGATGGCGTTCGGCATGACGCTCGCTTTCTTCTCGGTGATGACGCTCGGCATCCTCGTCAACTGGATCGCAGGCGCGCTGCTCGCCTTCACCATCTTCTTCTACGTCGTCATCTACACGATGGGCCTGAAGCGCTGGACCGCGCAGAACATCGTGATCGGCGGCGCCGCCGGCGCGCTGCCGCCGGTGGTGGCCTGGGCCTCCGTCACCGGCACGGTCGACGTCGAGCCGCTGCTGCTGTTCGCCATCATCTTCTTCTGGACGCCGCCGCACTTCTGGGCGCTGGCGCTGTTTCGTTCCGACGACTATGCCCGCGCCGGCATTCCGATGCTGCCCAATGTCGCCGGTCCGGACGCGACCCGCCTCCAGATCCTGCTCTACACCATCGTGCTGATTGCGGTGGCTGCGGCACCCTGGGCGCTCGGCTATTTCGACGCCGTCTACGGCATTGTCTCGCTGATCCTTGGCGCCGGCATGCTGGTGCTCGCGATCAACGTCTATATGCGCCGCGAGCGCAGCCAGTCGCTGCGCGCGACGCGAAAGCTGTTCGCCTTCTCGATCCTGTACCTGTTCGCGCTGTTCGCGACCTTGCTGGCCGAGGTCGTGTTCCGGGCGCTTGCTGCAATGGTTGGGGGCGCATGAGGCAGGAATGGCTGACAAACCCGAGCCAGATGGAATCGTCCTCACCGAGGCGCAGAAGAAGAGCCGTCGTCAGCGCTCCATTGCAATCGCTTTGGCGCTCGGCGTGCTCGTCATCCTTTTCTTCGCCGTCACCATGGTCAAGGGACCGGCGGTTCTAGTTCGGCCGCTGTAGGGGAAGATGGATCAGAAGCCGACCATATCTCAGGACGAGCGCCGAACGGCCAAGACGGGCCGTTCGGGTGGCGTGGGCCGCGACGTGCTGGTCGCCTCGATCTGCGGCGGCGTGGTCGCGTTGATGATCGGCGCGTCCTACGCCGCAGTGCCGTTCTACAACTGGTTCTGCCGCGCCACCGGCTTCAACGGCACGACGCAAGTCGCGACCTCGGCGCCCGCCAGCGGCCCGATCGCCCGCAAGATCGCCGTGCGCTTCGATGCCAACGTCGCGCCCGGCCTGCCCTGGAAGTTCGAGCCCGAGCAGACCGAAATCGAGGTCAATATCGGCCAGGTCACGACCATCTATTACACCGTCACCAACCAGGCCGCGCGCACCACCTCAGGGCAGGCCGCCTACAATGTCGCGCCGCTGACGGTCGGGTCCTATTTCGAGAAGATCAATTGCTTTTGCTTCACCGAGCAGACCATGGCGCCCGGCGAGAAGCGCGAGATGCCTGTGGTGTTCTATGTCGATCCGTCGATCGTGAATGACCACGACAATGACGGGCTCAGCACCATCACGCTGTCCTACACGTTCTATGCGGTGAAGGATCCGGTGGTGAAGCCGCTCGCATCCGGCGATGACGACAAGCGCAAGGGAAATCTCCAGCCGCCGGGTTGACGCTCCGGGGTTGGACTAAGGGGATAAGTGCCTGATAGGCACGGGATTGAGGAGACAGACCGCAATGGCTACCGCGCAAGGCAAGCATCACGACTACCATCTGGTCGATCCGTCTCCGTGGCCGGTGGTCGGCTCCATCTCGGCCTTCATCATGGCGGTCGGCGCGATCTCCTGGATGCACCACATGTTCTCGGCCGCGCCGATCGTGTTCGGTGTCGGCACCGTCGGCGTGCTCTACACCATGGCGAGCTGGTGGGGCGACGTGATCAAGGAAGCCCAGTACAAGGGCGACCACACCCGCGTCGTGCAGTTGCATCACCGTTACGGCATGATCCTGTTCATCGCCTCCGAGGTGATGTTCTTCGTCGCCTGGTTCTGGGCCTATTTCAACGCCGCGCTGTTCCCGGCCGATGCCGTCCACGCCACCCGGGACGCGATCTTCGGCTGCGGCCTCGGCACGGCTGCCGGCGCCTGCGCGGTGCCGGGCACCTGGCCGCCCCATGGCATCGAGACCTTCGATCCCTGGCATTTGCCGCTGCTCAACACGCTGATCCTGCTGACCTCGGGCACCACGGTCACCTGGGCGCATCACGCCCTGCTCGAGAACGATCGCCAGGGCCTGAAGTATGGCCTGATCCTCACCATCCTGCTGGGCGCGACCTTCACCTGCGTGCAGGCCTACGAGTACAGCCACGCGGCGTTCTCCTTCGCCGGCAACGTCTACGGCGCGACCTTCTTCATGGCGACCGGCTTCCACGGCTTCCACGTGCTGGTCGGTACCATCTTCCTGATCGTGTGCCTGGCACGCGCCTATGCCGGCCACTTCACGCCCAAGCAGCACCTCGGCTTCGAGTTCGCCGCGTGGTACTGGCATTTCGTCGACGTGGTCTGGCTGTTCCTGTTCCTGTGTATCTATGTCTGGGGACACGGCGCCGAGACCATGGCCCACGGCGCGCACTGAGCCGTAACGGATCAATCTGCAAAGGGCGGCCGCAGGGCCGCCCTTTCGTTTTCGCGCTACCGGGATCCCGCGGGGATCTTGGCCGAAACTGTGCTAGGCTTGGGTGTGATGAACGAAACCACCGAGACGCCACAGACCCAGCCCACCGTGCTGCAAAGCGCGCTGCGCGGGCTCGCCTGCAAATGCCCGCGCTGCGGCGAGGGCAAGCTCTATGCGGGCTTCCTGACGCTGGCGCCCTCCTGCAACCGCTGCGGCCTCGACTACGCCTTCATCGACGCCGGCGACGGTCCGGCGATCTTCATCATCATGCTGGCCGGCGCGATCGTGGTCGGCTGCGCGCTCGTCGTCGAGGCCAAGTATCAGCCGCCATTCTGGCTGCACGCGGTGCTTTGGTTGCCCCTGATCCTCGCCACCACGCTGCTGCCGTTACGCTCGATGAAGTCCCTCCTGATCGCGCTGCAATTCCATCACAAGGCGGCACCCGGCCGGCTGATCGACCGCGCGAAATGAACGAGACTTCGAGCAAGCCCGGCGTGACCGGCTTCATGCTGTTCACGCTTTTGCTGACCGCGGCTTTCGTCGCGCTCGGAATCTGGCAATTGCAGCGCCGCACCGCCAAGCACGAGCTGATCGCCGCGCTCACGGAGCGCCTCGCGGCAGCACCCGTTGCGCTGCCGCCGCCCCAGCAATGGGCCGCGCTGACCCCTGCGCGCGACGAGTTTCGCCGCGTCAGCTTCACCGCGACCTATGCGCCCCTGCCGGACGCGATGGTCTATTCGTCCGGCTCCGCGGTGCGCAAGGACGCATCAACGCCCGGCACCTGGGCGTTCCTGCCGGCCCGGCTGCCGGGCGGGGAGATCGTGGTGATCGATACGGGCTTCGTCGAGAACACGATGCAGGAGCGCAGCGTCGAGGATCGCGCGGTGCAGAAGCTGGTTACCGGCACGCCCGTCGCGCTCACCGGCTATCTCCGATTCCCGGAAGAGGCCGGATGGCTGACGCCGGCCGAGAATCGCGTCAAGCGGTTGTGGTTCGTACGCGATCATCTGGCGATCGCCGGCGCCCTGGGCTGGGGCACGACTGCGCCGTTCTACGTCGATCTCGAGCAGCCGGTGCCGGCGAACGGCATTCCGCGTCCGGGACCGCTCGACGTGCATCTGAAGGACGATCATCTGCAATATGCCATCACCTGGTTCACCCTGGCGGGCGCCGTGCTGATCGCCTTTGCCGTCTGGGCGAGGGGACGGCGACAGAGCAGCGCGGGTCCGTAGGTTTCCGGTGGGAACCCGCAATCGCCCGGGCTTTATTATTCAGCGCATATTCACGAGGGTGACCTTAAGCCGCCTCCAGGTTTTTTCCGCGGCAAACAGGATTGCTGGCGTTGAGCGATTTCGATCAGATGGGACTTGTCGTCGATTGGGTGGATGCCTGCCGCAAGGGCGACCTCGCGACGCTGCTCGACCTCTATGCCGACGATGCCGAGCTGGAATGCACGTGCAACGGCACGCGGCGTTATCGCGGCCGCCGCGAGATCGAAACCTACTGGGGACCGAAGCTGAGCGCCTTTTCCTCGGCGGGCTTCGGCCTGGAGGAAATCCACCCGGCCCAGAACGGCATCGATCTCGAATATTCGGTTGCGGGCGCGCTGCGCATTCGCGCATCGTTTCGTTTCAGTGCGGAAGGCAAGATCCACAGCACGCTATGCGAGCCGGCGCAGCAGGACTCGCACGATTGCGGCGTGTGCTAGTCTAGATCGGCTCGCCCCTCATCTCCTCCAGTGGAAGGCGGCAGCGCACATAGGTGCGTTCGTCCGCACGCAGCAGTGACAGCGAGCCGCTGAGCGCGCGCACGCGCTCGTGCATGCCGGTCAGGCCGCGGCCGAAGACATTGTCGGCGGGAAAGCCGCCTCCGTCATCGGAGACTTCGATGGTGAGGGCATCGCCTGATATCGTCGCCTCCACATGGGCATTGCCCGCTCCGGCGTGGCGCAGCACGTTGGTCAACGCCTCCTGGATCACGCGGTAGACGGTCTGGGCCAGTGGCCCGCTGATCCCGTTGAGATCAGGATCGATCGTTGCGGTGAGGCCGATATGCGGCGCCTGCGCGCGGAAATTACGGAGCAGCGTCCGCAGGCTGGCCTCGAGCCCCAGCTCCTCGATGTAGAGCGGCCGCAACCGGTCGAGGATGCGGCGGTTGGTCTGCTGCAGCGCCTCGATGGATCGCATCACCTCCTGCACGGAGTTGCCGAGATGTCCCGTCTGCGGCGAGGCTTCGCTCAATGCGATCGTGCCGGCACGGATGCTGAACAGCAGCGGGCCAAGCTCGTCGTGCAGCTCGCGGGCGAGATCGCGCCGCTCATCATCCTGGAGCGACACCAGGCGATGCAACAGCTCGCGATTGTGCTGGCTCAATTGCGCGAGCGTCGCGGCAAGGGCATTGGCCTCCTCACAGCTCTGCCGGATTTCCGGCGGCCCCGCGACCGGGATCGGCGTCGCATAATCGCCGCGCCGTATGCGCGTCAGGCCTGCGCCGAGATCCTGCAGCGGCCGCAGCGCGGATCTCGCGAATAGATAGGCGATCGTTCCGGTCAACACCATCAGCACGGCGATGAGGCTCGTCAGGGCCAGAAGGCCGACCCATTTCTCGAACAGATCAGCCGTCATGTCGGGCACGAACACGATGTCGCCAACGCGTCTGCCGTCGATGATCACGGGAGATGCCGCGTCGATATCCGGGATGGCGATCAGGTTCACGAACCATTGCGGCACGCCATGCACGCCATGCAGGCCGTCCCTCACGGAAGGCGCGGGACCCGCCTCCGCAGGGCGGAATTGGATGTCATTGGAGGTGCCCAATGAGCCGACGAATGCATCGAGCAGCTTGCGCGGATTGTCTGACGCGCTCAGGGTGCTGTTGAGTGCGACAGCGATGGTCCGGACTGAGCGTCGACCAGGTTCGTTCTCGTCGGCCAGCTGGCTGGCCGAGAAGTTCTGGAGCAACACGCCCCCCATGGCCAGCGCGGCGACAAAGCTCACGCCGAGCGGGAGGAACAATTGGGTTCTAAATGGAAGTCGTTGCCACATTAGGTCAATTCTAACGCGCATTGGCGGGATTCTCTCTTTCCATTTGTTCCCGCCAGTCTATGAGTCGCCAAAACAAGAGAGTGCGCGATGCAAGATACAACCAAGCTGGCGACCCGGGTCCTGATCGTCGACGACCACCCCGTTGTGCTGTCAGGTTGTCGCACCCTGTTTGCCTCCGACCATTCGATCCGCATCGATGAGGCGAGCGACGCCAAATCCGGACACAAGGCCTATATCAGCAAGCGGCCGGACGTCACGGTCATCGACATCAGCCTGCCTGACGTCTCGGGCTTCGAGCTGATGCGCCGGATCCGCAAGGACGATCCGGACGCCAAGATCATCATGTTCAGCATGAATGACGATCCTGCCTTCGTGGTGCGCGCGGTGGAGCTCGGGGCGCAGGGCTATGTCTCCAAGGGCGACGATCCCCGGATCCTGCTGAAGGCCGTGCGCAAGGTGGTCGCGGGCGACAATTTCATCTCGCCTCAGCTCGCTGAGGCCGTGACCTTCTCGGGTGCTGCGATCAAGGCGAACCCGGCCTCGCAAATGACGCCGCGGGAGCTCGAAATTCTCCGCCTGCTCGGCCGCGGCAACAAGATCGTCGAAGTCGCCGAGGCCCTCGGTATCTCCTACAAGACCGTCGCCAACACCACCTCCCTGCTCAAGCAGAAGCTGGGAGCCAAGAACCATTCCGACTTGATCCGGATCGCGGTGGAAATCGGCATGAACTGACCCGCCAGGGACTGAGCCGGCTGCTCCAGGATGCAGCCGGCTCAGTCGGCGGGCCGGCCTGTCGCGCGTCCGGGCAATGGTGGACGACGGCGGAGACCTTCCGCCGACATAATGGGGCGGCCGGGCGTTCGTTCCTCGTTCGTGCGCAGCGTCGGGAAAAAGAGGCAATGGTGCCAGGCACCGGGCGCCGCGATCGCCGACGCTGCGCCCGGGCTTATCGGGAAAAACTGGAACATTTGGTGTCGCACGCCGTTTTTCTCCTTGACGATTCCGTGACAGGAAACGATAGCTCGAACCAGCGATTTTCGGGGCAGACGGCCTCGCGACGAAAACCGGGTCTGCACACATCAACGACAGACCTTCCAAGAGAAGGGCTGCGGCATCGCCGCAGCCCTTTTTCGTTGGGCATGGTGCGGCCCTGCAAAACACTCTATGGTGCCGCAAAGCCTCTGGCTTGAACTAGGAACATCGTGAAATCAAAGGCTTAAGGCCCGGACTGGGACCGTGCCAGCCTTTGGAGGGCAGTTTGACTCGTTATATTTCGACCCGGGGCGAGGCCCCTGAGCTTGGCTTCTGCGACGTGATGCTGACCGGGCTTGCCCGCGACGGCGGCCTGTATGTGCCGGTGACCTGGCCGCGGCTGTCGACGGAGACCATCGCCGGCTTCTTCGGTCGGCCTTATTGGGAGGTCGCGGTCGAAATCATCCGTCCGTTCGTCGGCGGTGAGATTCCGGACGCCGAGCTCGGCCGCATGGCGAACGAGGCCTATGCCACCTTCCGTCATCCGGCCGTGGTGCCGCTGCGCCAGATGTCGCCGCATCAATTCGTGCTGGAGCTGTTTCACGGTCCGACGCTCGCCTTCAAGGACGTGGCGATGCAGCTGATCTCGCGGCTGATGGATCATGTGCTCGCCAAGCGCGGCCAACGCACCACCATCGTGGTCGCAACGTCAGGCGACACCGGCGGTGCCGCGGTCGAAGCCTTCGCGGGGCTGGAGAATGTCGACCTCATCGTGCTGTTTCCGCACAAGCGCATCTCCGAGGTGCAGCAGCGCATGATGACGACGACGGGCGCGGCCAATGTCCACGCGCTCGCCGTCGAAGGCAATTTCGACGACTGCCAGGCGCTCGTGAAGGGGATGTTCAACAACCATCGCTTTCGCGACGCGACCTCGCTGTCCGGCGTCAATTCCATCAACTGGGCGCGGATCGTTGCCCAGGTGGTCTACTACTTCACGTCAGCGGTGGCCGCCGGTGCGCCGGCGCGGGCGGTGGACTTCATCGTGCCGACCGGCAATTTCGGCGATATTTTTGCAGGCTATGTCGCCAAGCGGATGGGTCTTCCGGTGCGCACGCTGCGCATCGCCGCCAACGTCAACGACATCCTCGCCCGCACGCTCAAGACCGGCATCTACGAGGTGCGGGAGGTGCACGCGACCGCTTCGCCGTCGATGGACATCCAGATCTCCTCGAATTTCGAGCGGCTGCTGTTCGAGGCGGGCAAGCGCGATGCCTCGAGCGTGCGCCGGCTGATGGAACAGTTGAAGCAGTCGGGCCGCTTCGTCCTGCCCGACGCGATGCTCGCCGCGATCCGCGAGGAATTCGACGCCGGCCGAGCCGACGAGACCGAGACCGCGGCCGCGATCCGCGCCGCCTGGCGCGAGGCCGGCGAGCTCGTTGATCCCCACACCGCCGTCGCGCTCGCCGTCGCCGATCGCGACACCACCGACACGAGCGTGCCCAACATCGTGCTCTCGACCGCGCACCCCGCCAAATTCCCTGATGCCGTGGAGACCGCTTGCGGCCAGCGGCCGCTTCTGCCGGCCTGGCTCGACGGCCTCATGACCAAACCAGAACATATGAAGGTGATGAAGAACGATCAGGCCGAGGTCGAGCGGTTCGTGCTGTCGGTCAGCCGCGCCGCAAAACAGGGAGTTGCCGGATGAGCGTCGAGATTTCCAAGCTTGCCTCCGGCCTGACCGTCGTCACCGACAACATGCCGCATCTGGAGACCGCCGCGCTCGGCGTCTGGGCCGGCGTCGGTGGCCGCGACGAGAAGCCGAACGAGCACGGCATCTCGCATCTGCTCGAACACATGGCCTTCAAGGGCACCACCGCTCGCTCCTCGCGTGAAATCGTCGAGGAGATCGAGGCGGTCGGCGGCGACCTCAACGCCGGGACGTCGACCGAGACCACGTCCTATTATGCCCGGGTGATGAAGGCCGACGTGCCCTTGGCGCTCGACGTGCTCGCCGACATTCTCGCCAATCCCGCCTTCGAGCCCGACGAGCTCGAGCGCGAGAAGAACGTCATCGTGCAGGAGATCGGCGCGGCGCAGGACACGCCCGACGACGTCGTGTTCGAGCATCTCAACGAGCTCTGCTATCCCGACCAGCCGATGGGCCGCTCGCTGCTCGGCACCGCCAAGACGCTCAAAAGCTTCAATCGCGACTCGCTGCGGAGCTACCTGTCGACGCATTATCGCGGCCCCGACATGGTGGTGGCGGCGGCCGGCGCCGTCGATCACAAGCAGGTCGTCGCCGAGGCCGAGAAGCGCTTTGCGAGCTTCGAGGCAACGCCGGGGCCGAAGCCGCAGGCAGCTCAGTTCGGCAAGGGCGGCGTCAAGGTCGTGCATCGCGAGCTCGAGCAGGCGCATCTGACGCTGGCGCTGGAAGGCGTGCCGCAGACCGATCTGTCGCTGTTCTCGCTGCAGGTCTTCACCAACATCCTCGGCGGCGGAATGTCGTCGCGACTGTTCCAGGAGGTGCGCGAGAAGCGCGGCCTCTGCTATTCGATCTACTCGTTCCACGCGCCCTATACCGACACCGGCTTCTTCGGCCTCTACACCGGCACCGATCCCGCCGACGCGCCCGAAATGATGGAGGTCGTGGTCGATATCATGAATGATTCGGTCGAGACCCTGACCGAGGCCGAGATCGCCCGCGCCAAGGCGCAGATGAAGGCGGGGCTGCTGATGGCGCTGGAGAGCTGCTCCTCGCGCGCCGAGCAGCTCGCCCGGCACGTGCTGGCCTATGGGCGGCCGCAGACCGTGCAGGAGCTGGTGGCCCGGATCGATGCCGTCAGCGTCGAATCGACCCGCGATGCGGCGCGTGCGCTGCTTTCGCGCAGCCGCCCTGCAGTTGTCGCATTAGGCAGCGGCAGGGGTCTGGACACGGCGGTATCTTTTGCGGAAGGATTGACCCGGGCGCGCGCCAAGGCGCGGCTTCACTAAAAGGCGCGGCTGCACCAGGAGCCGCGCTGGCGTACGCCCACCCCGGGAAGCATCACCATGGCCCTGTTTCGCCTGCCGTCCAGTGGACCTGCTGCTCTCGCCCCCCGCGGCAACGGATTGTTGCTGCGCGCGCCGCAGATGTCGGACTTCCTGCAATGGGCGCATCTGCGCGAGACCAGCCGCGATTATCTGACGCCGTGGGAGCCGATCTGGCCGTCGGACGATCTCACCCGCTCCGGCTTCCGTCGCCGCCTGCGCCGCTATTCCGAGGACATCGCCGCGGACCGCTCCTATCCCTTCCTGATCTTCCGTGAGCTCGACGGCGCCATGGTCGGCGGCATCACGCTGGCCAATGTCCGGCGCGGCATTGTTCAGGCCGGCACCATCGGCTATTGGGTCGGCCAGCCGCATGCCCATCGCGGCTACATGACCGCAGCGCTCCGGGTGCTGCTGCCGACGCTGTTCGGCGAGCTCAATCTGCACCGGGTCGAGGCCGCCTGCATCCCCACCAATGCGCCGTCGATCCGGGTGCTGGAGAAGTGCGGCTTCTCCCGCGAGGGGCTGGCGCGCCGCTATCTCTGCATCAACGGGGTCTGGCAGGACCATCTGCTGTTCGGCCTGCTGCACGAGGATTTCCGCGGCTGAGCTACCCCTGCGCGCCGGGATCACCACTTTTTACTGCCTTGGGATCGCCGATTTTGGCGATATAACCCGCACGAGCCGGCCGATCGGCCGGGATGTCGTGATGGAGTACTGGCGTCCATGAATGAACTTCGATCATTGCGGAATGCGCTGCGGCGGGGTCCGGTGATCGCGCTGGCGCTGTCGGTGTCATTTGCGGCCGTGTCGCCGGTCGCAGCGCAATCGCTGACCGACCGCTTCAAGAGCCTGTTTGGTGGCAAACCCGACGAGCCTGCCAAGCCTGCGCCCGCGCCGGGCGCGCCTGCCGATGACGAAATCGATTGCCCGCAGGTCACGGTGCGCGCCGGAGCGTCCACCTATGGCGTCGGCGCGACCGGCAAGGCGGCGGTCGGCAACGACGTGCGCTTCCAGGCCTCGATCAGCAAGATGGCGCGCGAATGCATCCGCAATGGCAGCGAGATCACGGCGCACATCGGCATCCAGGGCCGCGTCATCGCTGGCCCCGCGGGCGCACCTGCGACGGTCGAAGTCCCCCTGCGTGTCGCTGTCGTGCAGGGCGGCGTCGGCGAGAAGGTGATCGCCTCGAAGGCCTACCGGACCACGGTCGAGATGACGGAGGGCGGCAGCGTGCCCTTTACCTTCGTCGCCGAGGACCTCTCCTATCCGGTGCCGTCGGCGGCGGTTGCCGATTCCTACATCTTCTATGTCGGCTTCGACCCGCAGGCGCTGGGCCCCGAGCCGAAGGTGCGGAAGAAGAAGTAGGCCACTCGCTCAGCTGTCGTGCCCCGGCTTGACCGGGGCATCCAGTAGGCCGCGGCTTATCGAGGAGTCACAATCGTCTCGGAGTACTGGATCGCCCGATTAAATCGGGCGATGACAGCTCGTTTGGAGATGCAACCTCGCACAAACAAAAAAGCCGGCGCTATCAGCGCCGGCTTTTTGATGGGTGAGGCTTCTATCCTCAGTTCAGCTTCTGGCGAACCTCGGTGATGCCCTTGGCGAGCAGATCGTCGGCGACCTGTCCCTTGACCGATTGCGACAGGATCGTGGAGGCGGCCTGCACGGCGGCTTCCGCGGCTGCGGCGCGGACATCGGCCAGCGCCTGGGCCTCGGCGAGCGCGATCTTGCTCTCCGCGGTCTTGGTACGGCGGGCGACGAAGTCTTCCATCTTCGCCTTGGCCTCGGCCGCGATGCGCTCGGCTTCGCTCTTGGCGTTGGCGATGATGTCGGCGGCCTCGCGTTCGGCCGAGGCGCTGCGGGCCTTGTAGTCGGCCAGAACCTTGGCGGCTTCCTGCTTGAGGCG
Organism: Bradyrhizobium guangzhouense; assembly: GCF_004114955.1. Classification (NCBI taxonomy): domain Bacteria; kingdom Pseudomonadati; phylum Pseudomonadota; class Alphaproteobacteria; order Hyphomicrobiales; family Nitrobacteraceae; genus Bradyrhizobium; species Bradyrhizobium guangzhouense. The sequence goes on along the minus strand of NZ_CP030053.1, from coordinate 6,781,929 downwards.
CGTCGCATCGTCGAGCTCGGCCTTGATGCGCTCGGCGCGCTTGTCGAGCGCCGACATCGCGCTCTTGAAGACCCCGACATAGCCGAACACGATCATCAGGATGACGAAGGCGACGGCAACCCATGTTTCAGGTTCGAAGAACATATCGACTAACCCTTCAAGGACGCATCAACGGCGGCATTGACCGACGCTGCGTCCGGAACGACGCCCGTGAGCTGCTGCACGATGGTGCCTGCCGCATCGGCCGCGATGCCTCGGACATTGCTCATGGCGGCCGTGCGGGTCGAGGCGATGGTCTTCTCCGCCTCGGCGAGCTTGGTCGCCAATTGCTCTTCCAGCGCCTTGCGCTCGGCGTCCGCCTGCGCATTCGCCTTGTCGCGGGATTCGTTGCCGATGGCCTGCGCCCGCGAACGCGCCGAAGCGAGCTCGCCTTCGTAGGCCTTCAGCGCCGCTTCGGACTGGTCCTTCAGCGTCTGCGCCTCGGCGAGGTCACCCTCGATCTTGTTCTGACGCGCTTCGATCGCACCGCCGACCTTCGGCAGAGCGAGCTTGGACACGATCACGTAAAGCGCGACGAAGAAGATCGCGAGCGACACCAGCTGCGAAGCGAAGGTGCTGCTGTCGAACGGCGGAAACGCGCCGGCGTGATGACCGCCGTCGGCTTCGGTGTGGGCGCCGGTCTCCGGAGCTTTCGCCTCGCCATGACTCTCGGCCATGGAGTACTCCTGTTGCTGTCACGCGCCGCTTCGGATGAAGCGGCGCGAAGAAGTCGTTCTTTAGAAAACGAACAGCAGAAGCAGCGCGATCAGCAGCGAGAAGATGCCGAGCGCTTCGGTCACGGCGAAGCCGAAGATCAGGTTGCCGAACTGGCCCTGGGCAGCCGACGGGTTGCGAACGGCTGCGGCGAGGTAGTTACCGAAGATCACGCCGACGCCGACGCCCGCGCCGCCCATGCCGATGCATGCGATGCCCGCGCCGATAAGTTTTGCTGCTGTCGGATCCATTTTAGACTCCTTGGAAGAAAGATTGGGTTTTGGGTGGAAATTCCCCGGACCGCTCAGTGTCCCGGATGAATGGCGTCGTTGAGGTAGATGCAGGTCAGGATCGCAAACACATAAGCTTGCAGGAACGCGACCAGGATCTCGAGCGCGTAGAGCGAGATCGTGAGCGCCAGCGGCAGCACGCCGCCGACCCAGCCGATCGCGCCGAGCGAGAAGCCCAGCATGGCGACGAAGCCCGCGAACACCTTGAGCGCGATATGGCCCGCCAGCATGTTGGCGAACAGACGGACGCTGTGGGAAACCGGCCGCAGGAAGAACGACAGGATTTCGATGAACATGACCAGCGGCAGGATGTAGCCGGGGACGCCGTGAGGAACGAAAATCTTGAAGAACTTCAGGCCGTTCTTGGCGACGCCGTAGATCAGCACCGTGAAGAACACCAGCAGCGCCAGCGCGACGGTCACGATCAGATGGCTCGAGATCGTGAAGGTATAGGGGATGACGCCGACGAGGTTCGAGACGCAGAGGAACATGAAGATCGAGAAGACCAGCGGGAAGAACTTCATGCCTTCCGTGCCGGCGGTCGAACGGATGGTCGAGGCGACGAACTCGTAGGAGATTTCGGCGACCGACTGCAGGCGGCCCGGAACCAGCTGCGTGCCGCTGGCCAACATCAGGATCGAGATGACGGCGACGGCCACCAGCATGTAGAGCGATGAATTGGTGAATGCGATCGTCTGATGGCCGATATGGCCGATCGTGAAGAGAGGCTCGATGTTGAACTGGTGGATTGGATCGATTTTCATCGGCGCGGCATCTCTTGGTCTGCCGGACGAGCCGGCGTGTCTCGGTCTGCCGGCCGGGCCGGCCCGCACCGGCGAAACCGGCGCGACAATTCCTCTCCGTGGGTCGGATCGGCTTTACGAACCACCGCGCCTGTTCTGACCTGCGCCCGCCGACCTCACCACGTTCACCACGCCGGCCACGAAGCCCAGCAGCATGAACACGATAAATCCGAAAGGCGACGTCGACAGCAAGCGGTCGAAACCCCAGCCAATCCCCGCTCCGACAGCGACACCGGCGACCAACTCGGAAGATAACCGAAAACCAAGCGCCATCGCCGAGGCTCTGGCCGCTCCGTCTCCACCGTCACCTGCGGGTTGCTCGGTCTTGATGTGGCGGCCGCGAAATTCGGACAACCGCTGATCGAGACTTCCGAGCCGTTCGGAAAGCGCAGCTTCCTCGGGCGATCTATCGCGATCTCCATTCCCGCTGTGTCCCGTGTCCTGAGCCATGCCACGAAGACCCGAAACGCTGCGGTTGAATGGAAATTACGCCCGCCACCCTCAAAAGCCGCGCGGACCATACTGACCGCACATAATCAAGTCAAGCCAAGTCACGATCGCGTCGTGATCGGCTATATATCTGATTTTATTGGAGATATTGACCCGCACACGAGCGCTGCACACAGCGTGACGCCGCACCGCAGCAGCTCGCCGCGCGATCCGCCGCCGTGGCCGACATTTCGCCGCGCTCACGGGATCAAAGGGACGGCCGTTACAGTTGATTTTGCCGAAGCGGTTTTTGGCGGCGGATTCGCGCGAGCGGGCGATGCGCGGCTCTCCGCCGGGGTGTAGAATTTGGGTTATGCGCCACCTGCGCAGCGTGGCGGAGAGGGCAATGAGGCCGGCGAAATCATCCACAACATCATGGCTGGCGGCGGCGATCGTCGTCGCGACTTCCGTCAGCGGCAGCCTGGTTGCCGCGCAATCGGCGCCTGAGGGCGAAAATGGCCGCTACACCATGACGCCGATCCCCGAGGGCGTGCTGCGGCTCGACACCCGCACCGGCAGGGTCTCGACCTGCAGCAAGAACGGCTCCGGCTGGGCCTGCTACGCCGTGCCCGACGAGCGCTCAGCGCTCGATGCCGAGATCGGCCGCCTCCAGGCCGAGGTCGAGAAGCTGAAGGGGCAATTGGCCGCAGGGCCGACCGTATCGGGCAAGATCGACGAGGCGCTGCCGAAGTCCGACCCGCTGAAAAAGGCCGAGCCAAAGGTCGCCGAGGGCGACCGCAAGCTCGAGATTCCGCTGCCGAGCGACCAGGACATGGACCGCATGATGTCGTTCCTGGAAAAAGCCTGGCGCCGGCTGATCGACATGGCCAACCGCGTACAGAGGGACGTGTCGGGGAAGATTTGACACTTCTGCGTCCTGACGAAAGCCAGGACCCATACGCCGCGGCCCCGCTGTTTTTCTCGATGGCAGTCACGATCTCTCGTAGTCACAGGCATTCGGGGTAATGGGTCCTGGCTTTCGCCAGGACGACGTAATGAGAGAGTTTTGATGACGTCATCCAAATCCATCACCCGCTCCGCGCCGTCCTCCGTGCAAGCCACCACGATCGTGTCGTCGCTGCTCACCGTGCAGACGCCCGGCCGCGGCTTCACCGATCTCACCGGCGAGGTCGCAAAATTCATCAATGAGGCCCACGCCCGCGACGGCGCGCTGACGCTGTTCATCCGCCACACCTCGGCGTCGCTGACGATCCAGGAAAACGCCGATCCGTCCGTGCTGGTCGATCTCACCACTGCGCTGTCACGGCTCGCGCCCGAAAGCGTGCCGTGGACACACGACACCGAAGGGCCGGACGACATGCCCGCGCATGTGAAGACGATGTTGACGCAGACCTCGCTGCAGGTGCCGGTGTTGGGCGGCAAGCTGGCGCTCGGCACCTGGCAGGCGATCTACCTGGTCGAGCACCGCGCGCGGCCGCATCGCCGCGAGGTCGTGCTGCAATTCATCGGCGGCAATTAGTAGCGTTCCGCAAAAGAAACCGGCCGCGGATCGCTCTGCGGCCGGCTCTGTTGATCTGTTGCGACGCGCGATCAGGTCTTGGTGATGTCGACGTCCTTCGTCTCGGGGACGAAGAGGAAGCCGACCACGGCCGTGATGATCGCGAACACCACCGGGTACCAGAGACCGGCGTAGATATCGCCGGTCGAGGCCACGATCGCGAACGCGGTCGCCGGCAGCAGGCCGCCGAACCAGCCGTTGCCGATGTGGTAGGGCAGCGACATCGAGGTGTAGCGGATGCGGGTCGGGAACAGTTCGACCAGCATCGCCGCGATCGGGCCGTAGACCATCGTGACGAAGATCACCAGGATGAACAGCAGGCCGATGATCGCCGCCACCTGCGGACGGAAGATGTCGAACGGGTTGGACATCTTCACGATGCCGGGGTCGCCCGCCTTGGGATAGCCCGCTGCCGCGATCGCAGCCGTGATCGCCGGGTTGCCCGCCTTCGCGTCGGGATAGGCGATGTCCTTACCGTTGATCATGACCTTTACGCCGGAGCCGGCCGCGCCGGCGCTCGTCGAATACTTGACCGACGAGGCGGCGAGGAAGGCGCGGGCGGTGTCGCAAGGCGCGGTGAAGACACGGGTGCCGACCGGATTGAACAGGTCGCCGCAGCCCGCGGGATCGGCCACCACCTCGACCTTCGTGGCCTCGATCGCCTTTTCCAGCGCCGGGTTGGCGTTGCTGGAGATCATCTTGAAGATCGGGAAGAAGGTCAGCGCCGCGATCAAGCAGCCGCCGAGGATGATCGGCTTGCGGCCGATCCTGTCGGACAGCGCACCGAACACGACGAAGAAGCCGGTGCCGAACAGCAGCGACCACGCGATCAGCAGGTTGGCGGTATAGCCGTCGACCTTGAGGATCGATTGCAGGAAGAACAGTGCGTAGAACTGGCCAGTGTACCAGACCACGCCCTGGCCCATGGTGCCGCCGAGCAGCGCCAGCAGCACGAGCTTGCCGTTCTGCCAGTTGGCAAAGGCTTCCGTCAGCGGCGCCTTCGAGCTCTTGCCCTCTTCCTTCATCTTCTGGAAGATCGGCGATTCATTCAGGCGCAACCGGATCCACACCGACACGCCGAGCAGCAGCACCGAAACCAGGAACGGGATGCGCCAGCCCCAGGCCGCGAAGTCCGGCTCGCCGGTCGCGGTACGGGTGAACAGGATCACCAGCAGCGACAGGAACAGGCCCATGGTCGCCGTAGTCTGGATGAAGGAGGTGTAATAGCCGCGCTTGCCATGCGGGGCATGCTCGGCGACATAGGTCGCAGCACCGCCATACTCACCGCCGAGGGCCAGGCCCTGCAACAGGCGCAAGGCGATCAGGATCACCGGGGCGGCAAAGCCGATGGTTGCCGCGCTGGGCAGCAGGCCGACGATGAAGGTCGACAGACCCATGATCAGGATGGTCACGAGGAAGGTATATTTGCGGCCGACGATGTCGCCGACGCGACCGAACACGATTGCGCCGAAGGGGCGAACCAGGAAGCCTGCGGCAAAGGCCAGCAATGCGAAGATGTCGCGGGTTGCCGGCGGATAGGCCGAGAAAAACTGCGCGCCGATGATCGGGGCCAGCGACCCGTAGAGATAGAAGTCGTACCACTCGAAGACGGTGCCGAGCGACGATGCGAGGATGACGAACCTCTCATCCTTCGTCATCCCGATCGGCCGAGCCGACGTTGCAGCCATTGTGGACATTGTGAATGCGCTCCCCGAATTTCGTTTCCTCACGTCCCAGCTGTCCGGGCCTGCCGGATCAACCCTGGTCTTGCCCCTAAGGTAACATCGGCGTGAAACCCGTCCCAATACGACTTTCGGCCGTGCGCACTGACAAGCAACTGACGAGGCGGATTTATAATGCCGCGCCGCAGGCGGCGCCTGCGGATTAACCCCCTTCCGGCAAAGGAATATTGTGCCCTTGCATGCCACGGCTGGCCGGGAAAGAATTGACCATCGCGCCTGACAGGATTACTGGCGCTGACGTGAACGACAGCAAGAGATCGATGAACGCTCCCTCCACCCATCTCGTCATTGCCGACGATCATCCGTTGTTCCGTGATGCACTGCGGCAGGCGGTGGCGGGCGTCCTCTCGACGGCGAAGATCGACGAGGCCGGATCGTTCGAGGATCTGACTAAGCTGTTGGAACAGACCTCCGACGTCGACCTGGTCCTGCTCGACCTCTCGATGCCCGGCATCTCCGGCTTCTCCGGCCTGATCTACCTGCGCGCGCAATATCCGGCGATCCCGGTCGTGATCGTCTCGGCCTCCGACGACAGCGCCACGATCCGCCGCTCGCTCGATTTTGGCGCCTCCGGCTTCATCCCGAAGCGATTCGGCGTCGAGACGTTGCGCGATGCCATTCTCAAGGTGATGGAGGGCGATGTCTGGGTTCCCGCCGACACCGACCTGACGGCCGCCGCCGACCCCGACATGACCAAGCTGCGCGACCGCCTGGTGACCCTGACGCCGCAGCAGGTGCGGGTGCTGATGATGCTGTCGGAGGGATTGCTGAACAAGCAGATCGCCTATGAGCTCGGCGTCTCCGAGGCGACCATCAAGGCGCATGTCTCGGCCATCCTGCAAAAGCTCGGCGTCGAGAGCCGCACCCAGGCCGTGATCGCCGCCGCCAAGATCGCCGGCGGCCAGTGGAAGCAGGGCACGCCGACGGGGTAGGGCGCCCGGTCGCTCAACATGTCCGACTGTGGCTTCATGCCCAAACGGTGCTGACAGTCCGTTGTTTCGCGTGCTTTGATAGCAGGGTCGAACCGAACGGAGCGCCGGCAACGCATGAAGCGACGCGCGTTTTTGCACGCGGTGGGAAGCACGGCCATCGCATGGCCGGTGCATGCATGGGCAAAAGACGCGAAGCTGCCGTTGGTGGCGGTGCTGTTTCCCGGTACTGACGATTTCTTCAAGCCGAGATTGGCGGCCGTGCGTGACGGCCTGAAGGACGAAGGAATGGTCGAAGGCCGCGACTATGTCCTCGAATCGCGCGTTGCGAATGGCGATTTTTCACAATTGCCTCGCCTCGCCGAGGAGCTTGACGCGTTGAAGCCTCGGCTCTTCGTGGGCGCGGCCCAGGCGGTTGGCACTCTGCGCCGACTACGACCCGACGCACCGCTGGTGTTTACCGCCGTCGCCGTTGATCCGATCGCGGTCGGTCTTGCCGAGAGTTATGCGAGGCCCGGCGGGACGGCCACCGGCAATGTCATGAACGCAGTCGGCGGGGAAGAGAGCCTGACGGCGAAGCGCCTCGGCTTTTTCAGGGATTTGGTCCCGAACGTTCGGCGGCTTGGGATGATCGGCGTTGCGGACTACGGGGTGGCGCGTCTTGAGACCTCCGAACAAGAGGCGTTGCGCAAGATCACGGCACAATCGGGGATCGGCTTCGACAGCTACGAGATCCATTCCAATCTCGACGATCTCGACGCGGCCCTCGCGAAGGCCTTGGGCCATGGTGTCGAAGCATTTTACATTTCCGGCGATCCGGCTCTGACTTTCAGGATCTCGGTCGTGATGCCCCGACTTCTGGCGACGGGTAAGCCGACATTTGGTTCTTACCCCGATTGGGCGCATGCCGGCATGCTCCTGACCTATTCCAGCGATGCCGTCGATGGCTTTCGACGCGCGGGCGCCTATGCGGCCAAAATCATCCGGGGTGCCAATCCCGGTGATCTGCCGATCGAGCAGGCCAGTAAATTCTGGCTGGTGATCAATCTCAAGACGGCAAGACAACTCGGAATCAAGGTCCCCCCGGACTTGCTGACGCTGGCCGACGAGGTGATCGAATAGTCAGCGATGTTCCTCTGGGGCTCAATCCGGCCATTCGACGATGTCCGCTTCAATGCCGCTGTCGAAGGATCCACGGGCATCCCCAACGCCTTGGGCCGTTCGCTGGGCAAAACACCCATTGCAGGGTCAATCGCTGCTCGCCAAAAGATTCCACTTTGCCGAAATTCGGATTTGTCGCATGTTTCGCCCATCCTGATCCGGCGAAGAGGGGCGTGAAGCGAACAGCAAAACTCGGGCGAGATCAGCCGCGAGAAGGTAGATCTTGGCGCCGCTGCGCTCGCAATGACGATGTGGAAAGACCTGTGCGACATTGTGCTCCCGTGCCCCGGACGCAGCGCAGCGTCTCTTCGACGGTGCGCTGCAGAGCCGGGGCCCATTTCGCCGGATGCCGTGCCGCTTTTCTGGATCCCGGCTCTGCGCAGCAGCGCACATATGCAGATCCTGCAATCGGATTTCCGCCGGCCTCACAACTTCTCACAAGTCCAAACGGGCTTTCGGCCACCGGCGCTGATAGGCAGTCGCATGACCGCAAGGCTGCCGCCGATCGGATCGGATGCCGCCAAAAACTATCAAGAAGGTACCTGACCATGACACAGATGATCGACCCGCATCGCCGCCGGTTCCTTGGCATCGCAGCCGGAACCGCCGCCTTGGGCCTCGGCGCGATCGACCTGGCGCGCGCTGCAACGGAAGCGCCGCAGTCCTCGGCAACATCAGCATCTTTCGGCACGATCAAGCAGATTCATGCCGGCGTCCTCGATGTCGGCTACGCGGAAGCAGGCCCCGCGACCGGCCCGGTCGCGATCCTGCTGCACGGCTGGCCCTACGACATTCACAGCTTCGTCGATGTCGCGCCGATCCTGGCGCAGGCCGGCTATCGCGTCATCATCCCGTATTTGCGCGGCTACGGCTCGACGAACTTCCTCTCCAGCGAGACGCTGCGCAACGGCGAGCCGGGCGCGCTCGCCGTCGACATCATCGCGCTGATGGATGCGCTCGAGATCAAGAAGGCGGTCCTTGCCGGCTTCGACTGGGGCGCGCGCACCTGCGATATCATCGCCGCGCTGTGGCCCGAGCGCTGCCGCGCGCTGGTGTCGGTCAGCGGCTATCTGATCTCGAGCCAGGCCTCGGGAAGCGCGCCGCTGCCGCCGGCGGCGGAGCTGCAATGGTGGTACCAGTTCTATTTCGCGACCGAGCGCGGCCGCGCCGGCTACGAGAAGTACACGCATGATTTTGCCAAGCTGATCTGGAAGCTGGCCTCGCCGCAATGGAAGTTCGACGACGCCACCTTCGATCGCAGCGCGAAAGCCTTCGAGAACAAGGATCACGTCGCGATCTCGATCCACAATTACCGTTGGCGGCTCGGGCTTGCCCAGGGCGAGGCGAAGTACCAGGAGATCGAACAGAAGCTGGCGGCTTCTCCCATCATCAGCTTGCCAACCATCACGATGGAGGGCGATGCCAACGGCGCGCCGCACCCCGATCCCAGCGCCTACGCCAAGAAGTTCTCGGGCCGCCACGACCATCGCCTGATCACCGGTGGCATCGGTCACAATCTGCCGCAGGAAGCGCCACAGGCCTTTGCCAAGGCCGTCATCGATGTTGACGGGGCCGCCTGAGAACTGTCGATGGCGGCGGCCCGTCTCACTCCGCCGCCACCATCTGCTGCGTGCGCCACTGTCCGAGCAGGGCGCGCAGCGAGGCCGGCTTCACCGGCTTGTTCAGCACCGCGATCTTCTCATCGCGCGCCGCGCTTTGCACCGCGGGGCTGCGATCGGCGGTGATCAGGATCGCGGGGATGCCGTCGCCGAAGCGGCGGCGGATGTCGCGGATGGCGGCGATGCCGTTGCCGCGGTCGAGGTGGTAGTCGACCAGCAGCCCGGTCACGCGCTTGCCGGCGGCCTCGATCGCATTGATCGCGCCTTCGGGGTCGGCGACCGCGATCACCTCGGCGTCCCAGGCCTTCAGCAGCGTCCGCATGCCGTCGAGGATCGCCGCATCATTCTCGATGCAGACGATCAGCGCGCCCGAGATCGGTGTGCGCGCCAGCGGCGTTGCGCTGGTCACCGCCGCGGTCAACGTCACGGCCTTTGCCGTCGGCACCGTCACCGAGAACAGCGAGCCGCCGCTCGCATTGGCGTCGATGGCGATGCTGTGGCCCAGCACGCGCGCCAGCCGCTCCACGATCGAGAGCCCCAGTCCGAGTCCGCGTGCGATCCTGGCGCCCTGCTCGAGGCGGTGGAACTCCTTGAAGATCTCGCCGCGCTTCGCCGCGGGGATGCCGACGCCGGTGTCGTAGACGTTGATCGCGAGCGAGTCCCCGCGGCGGCGGCAGCCGACCAGCACCCGTCCGCGCGGAGTGTATTTGATCGCGTTCGAGATCAGGTTCTGCAACAGCCGCCGCAGCAGCAGCCGGTCGGACTCGACCGGCAGCGAGCACGGCACGAAGGTGAGATCGAGGCCCTTGGCGCGCGCAATCGGCGCGAACTCGATCTCCAGCGAGCGCATCAGATCGGCCATCTTGAAGCTCGAGATCGAGGTTGCCATTGCGCCGGCATCGAGGCGGGAGATGTCGAGCAGCGCGCCGAGGATCTCCTCGATGGCCTGCAGCGATTCGTCGATATTCTCGACCAGCCGCGTCTCCTCGCCGCTGTGCTGGCGCTCGACCAGGCTCGTGACATAGAGCCGCGCCGCGTTCAGTGGCTGGAGAATGTCGTGGCTGGCGGCTGCGAGGAACCGCGTCTTGGAGATGCTGGCGTCCTCCGCCGCGCTCTTGGCCAGCGCCAGCTCCGAGTTCAGCCGCGTCAGCTCCTCGGTACGGTCGCGCACGCGCTTTTCCAGCGTCGCATTGGCGCGCTCCAGCGCTTCCGCCGCCTCGAAGCTCGGCGTGACGTCGGTGAAGGTGATGACGAAGCCGCCGCCGGGCATCCGGTTGGTGAGCACCTCGATCACCATGTGGCGTTCGGGCAGGCGTTCGAGATAGGGCTCGCTGTCGGTGGTGTAGGCCACGAGCCGCTGCTCGATCATCGCCTCACGGTCAGAATGGTCGGCGGGATCGCTCACGCCCATGAATTCCAGGATCTCGCGCAGCGGCGTGCCGAACTGGATGAAATGCGGGGGCACGTTGAGCAGGTCGCCGAACTGCCTGTTGGAGCAGATCAGCTGCAGATCGGCGTCGAACACCGCGATGCCCTGGCGCACATGGTTGAGCGCGGTCTGCAGGATCTCGCGGTTGAAGTGAAGTGCCGCATGGGAATCGTCGAGCAGTTTCAGCGCGGCTTTCGCAGACACGGTTCGCTTGCGCAGCAGCAGCGACATCACCAGGCGCGAGGACGCGGCCCCGATCGAAGAGGCGATCAGGTGCTCGGCGTGCTGCAGCAGCTCGAAATCCGCGGGCGCTCCGGACTCCAGCCGCATATTGCGCCGCGCCGAGAAGGCTTCGAACGAATGCTGGGCGCGCTCGGGCCCGAGATATTGCGCGACCGTGGCCTGGATGTCCTGCACGGTGATGGTGGTGCGCCAGCGGCGGAAATTCGGAGCGATCGGGGCGAGCGTATTGGGCACGAACAGATCGGCCTGCACCAGCTCGATGGACGAAGGTTGCCGCGCCAGCGACAGCAGCACGTAGGTGAGGACGTTGAGCGAGAGCGACCAGACCACGCCGTGCATCAGCGGCGACAAATCGGCGCCGAACAGCGCCTGCGGTCGCAGCGCCTCGATGCCGAACGGGCCATGCTGGAGCAGCAACAGGCCCGATGTCGACGTGTCCATGAAGCTCGGCAGGAACAGCGTGTAGAGCCACGCCGCGAAGCCGACCAGCATGCCGCCGATGGCGCCGCGCGCGGTCGCTCGCCGCCACAACAGGCCACCGAAAAAGGCGGGCGCCAACTGCGCGATGGCGGCAAAGGACAACAGGCCGATCGCCGCGAGCTGAGCATTGCCGAGCGCGCGGTAGTAGAAATAGGCCATCACCATGATGGCGAAGATGGCAAGCCGCCGCGAGCGCAGCAGGAAGTCGCCGAAATCGGTGGCGCCCGCGCGCCCCTCGGGCCGACGTTGCAGCACCAGCGGCACCACGAGGTCGTTCGATACCATGATCGAGAGCGCGACGCATTCGACGATCACCATTGCGGTGGCGGCCGACAGTCCGCCGACGAAGACGGCGACGCTGAGCAGTCCCGCGCCGCCCTCCATCGGCAAGGCCAGCACATACATGTCGGGGTCGACCGCGCCGAACGGGAAGGTGATGAGGCCGGCGAGCGCGATCGGGATCACGAACACATTGATGGCGACGAGATAGAGCGGGAACAGCCAGCGCGCGCGGCTCACCTCGGCGTCGCTGGAGTTCTCGACGACGCTGACGTGAAACTGCCGCGGCAGCAGCATGATCGCGCAAAGCGACAGCACCGTCATCGTGAGGAAGTTGCCGATCGACGGCGAATAGTCGATGGCGCGCACCGCCTCCGGCGTCTTCATCGCGCGCTCGATCAGTTCATGCGGCGAGAACATCCAGAAAGTGACGAAGATGCCGGCGGTGAGGAAGGCAGCCAGCTTGATGGTGGACTCGGTTGCAACCGCCAGCATCAGGCCGTGCTGATGCTCGGTGGCGTCGGTCTGCCGCGTGCCGAACAGCACCGCGAAGGCCGCCATTGCCAGCGTCACCATCAGCGCGATGTCGCCGAGGATCGGGATGTGGGAGAACGCCTGGTCCTCGCTCAGGATGACTTCGAGCGAGGACGCCACGGCCTTGAGCTGCAGCGCGATGTAGGGCACCGATCCGATGATCGCGATCAGCGCCACCGTCGCCGCCACGGCCTGGCTCTTGCCGTAGCGCGCGCCGATGAAGTCGGCGATCGAGGTGATGTTGTGCGCCTTGGCAAGCTGGATCACGCGGCGGAGCACGCCGGCGCCGAGCCCGATCATCAGGATCGGGCCGACATAGATCGCAAGGAAGTCGGTCGAGGTGCGGGTGGCGAAGCCGACCGAGCCGAAGAAGGTCCAGGAGGTGCAGTAGATCGCCAGCGACAGCGGATAGATCAGCCCGGACGCGCGGCCGGGCTTGGCCGACGAGCGGCGGTCGCCATGGCTCGCCACCAGGAACAGGAAGCCGATATAGCCGAAGGCGGCGGCGATCACGCCCCAATCGTGCAGCATGGCGAGCGTGCTTCTCCCATGGCGCGCTAGCGCCCGATCTCATTTTCGCTGCAAATCTAGCGCTTTAGCGGAGTGGAGGCGACAGCGAAATGGCCGGCGAGAGCGGGAACTGGGGTTGTCGTTAAGCTGCGCAGCTTGAGGGCCGCCGAGAGAATCCCCGTGCGGCACCCCCCCTCCCTGACCCTCCCCACAACAGGGGAGGGAACGGAGAGAGTGTCGATTGTCGCGGCGAAAAACAAAGCTTGGTGTGCAAAATCAAAGTGAGGTCGGCACTCCTCTCTCGCTCCCTCCCCCCTTGTGGGTCCCTTGTGGGGGAGGGTCGGGGAGAGGGGTAGCCACGTGGACGGTGAAAGTTGGGGTCGGAGACGCCTACTCCGCCGCCAGCGACTTCTCGCTCAGCGGCAAGTCCAGCCGGTCCCACACCTGCAACAGGGCTTCGGCGAGCTGATCGATCAAGCCGTCGTCGTGATAGGGCGAGGGCGTGATGCGCAGGCGCTCGGTGCCCTTGGCGACGGTCGGATAGTTGATCGGCTGGATGTAGATGCCGTGATCCTCGAGCAGCATGTCCGAGGCCTGCTTGCACTTCTCGGGATCGCCCACGAACAGCGGTACGATATGGGTGTCGTTCGACATCACCGGCAGACCTGCGGCATTGAGGATCGCCTTGACGCGGGCGGCGCGGTCCTGGTGGCGCTCGCGCTCCCAGCTCGAGGTCTTCAGATGCCTGATCGCAGCCGTTGCGGCCGAGCAGATCGCCGGCGGCAGTGCGGTGGTGAAGATGAAGCCCGGCGCATAGGAGCGCACGGCGTCGATGATATGGCCGTTGCCGGCGATGTAGCCGCCGAGGCAGCCGAATGCTTTCGCCAGCGTGCCTTCGAGAATGTCGATGCGATGCATGACGCCGTCACGCTCGGCAATGCCGCCGCCCCGCGGGCCGTACATGCCGACGGCATGAACCTCGTCGACATAGGTCATCGCATTATACTTCTCGGCGAGATCGCAGATCCTGGCGAGCGGGGCGACGTCGCCGTCCATGGAATAGAGGCTCTCGCAGGCGATCAGCTTCGGCCGGTTCGGGCCCGCAGCCTTCAGCTTCGCTTCGAGATCGGCGAGGTCGTTGTGGCGGAACACGACCCGCTCGCAGCCGGACTGGCGGATGCCCTCGATCATCGAATTGTGGTTGAGCTCATCGGAGAGGATGAGACAGTTCGGAATGAGCTTGGCGATGGTCGCGATGCCGGTCTGGTTCGAGACATAGCCCGAGGTGAACAGCAGCGCCGCTTCCTTGCCGTGGAGGTCGGCAAGCTCGGCCTCGAGCTGCACCAGCGGATGGTGCGTTCCGGCGATGTTGCGGGTTCCGCCAGCGCCGGTGCCGACGCGCGTTGCGGTCTCGACCATGGCACCGACCACTTTCGGGTGCTGGCCCATGCCGAGGTAATCGTTGGAGCACCAGATCACGACGTCGCGCTTGCCCTTCGGCGAGTGCCAGACCGCATGCGGGAACCGGCCGGCGGTGCGCTCCAGATCGGCGAACACGCGGTAGCGGCGCTCGGTGTGGAGGCGATCCAGGGCGGAATTGAAGAATTCGGCGTAATCCATCGGTGCAACCTGTGACGGAACTGACCAAAAGGGCCCACATCCTTAGAGCTTTTCCAGCTCTAATGTCTATGCGCTATCCCACATTTGGCCGTGAGGGGCATTTGGGCAAAATGCCCTATCGTGCGATCTGAAACTTGATTCCGATCAAGTTCGCGACAGTGCTCGATGGTGCTGTGCAATATCTGCCGCATGTGCCGGGTTGGCCGCTCCTCGAGCGGCGCTCCCGCCGGTATTCCCTCGCAGGGCCGGCAAGCGGTCCGGCGGTTAACCCAAAAGGGCCTATCCATGAAGCGCGTGATGATCCTGAACGGTCCCAATCTCAATATGCTCGGTATTCGCGAGCCGCACATCTATGGCACGACGACCCTCGCAGCGGTCAATGCGAGCTGCGAGGAGGCGGCGGGCCGGCTTGGGCTCAAGCTCGCCTTTCACCAGTCCAACCATGAGGGCGTGCTGGTCGATCTGATCCAGTCGGCGCGGCAGGATGCCGACGCTATCGTCATCAATCCGGCCGGGCTGTCCTTCACCTCGGTCTCGATCATGGACGCGATCAAGACGTTCGAAGGTCCGGTGCTGGAGGTCCACATCTCCAATATCCACGCCCGTGACGAATATCATCGCCACTCGAAGATCTCGTTCGTCGCAACGGGTGTGATCTGCGGACTCGGCCCGTTCGGCTACATCGCGGCGCTGCACGCGATCGCGAATATGAAGTGAGATGCTTCCGCAAACTCGTCATGCCCGGGCAAAAGCGCGAAGCGCGTCTTCGCGCCAGATGCCCCGGGCATCCACGAACTTGCTTTCATGTAAGAGAACGTGGATGGCCGGGACAAGCCCGGCCACGACGGTGACCACTCACGTCGTCCTGAACTGCAGCACGCCGTCCTTGGTCTCGGCGGTCAGCCGGCCCTCGACGATCATGTAATTGACGTGGGCGACGAGCTCGCCGGCGGCAAAGCCCATCTGGTGCTCGTCCAGCACGTGCTTGTTGAACACGACAGGCACCAGCGCGCGCGAGGTCTGCGGCACCTCGCGGCAGGCTTCCGCGATCAGGCGGCAGCGTTCCTCATGGTGATCGGCGAGCTGCTTGATGCGCGTCTTCAATCCGTAGAACGGCACGCCGTGGCCGGGCAGCACCAGCAAATCATAGGGCAGGGTGGTGGTGAGGCTTGCGAGCGAGGCCAGATATTCGCCGAGCGAATTCTGGTCGGGCTCGACCGCCCACACGCTGACATTCGGAGAGATCTTGCTCAGCACCTGGTCGGCGGACAGGAACAGCTTGTCGTCGGCACAATAGAGCATCACCTGGTCGAGCGCATGCCCGCCGCCGGTGATCACCTTGAAGCGGCGCGTGCCGATCACGACCTCGTTGCCATGCGAGATGCGGCGGTAGGACGGCGGCAGCACCGAGACGCGCTTGAGATAATCCTGGCCGCGGCCGAGCAGCTTCTCGGTGAGCGACTCGTCCATGCCGTGGCGGCGGAAGAACAGCCGCTGCGCCTCGCGCCGCTCCTCGGTGCCGCGGTTCTGGTGATAGACCGATTGCAGATATTCGACCTGCGACATCACCAGCGGGCATTTGAACCGCTCGACGATCCAGCCCGCGAGACCGACATGGTCGGGGTGGGAGTGCGTGACGATCAGGCGCGTGATGTTGACGCCCTTCAGCGGGCCTTCGAACAGCTTGGTCCAGGCCTCGATCGTCTCCTCGTTGCCGAAGCCGGCATCGATCATGGCATAGCCGTCGCCGTCGGCGAGCAGGTAGATGTTCACGTGGTTGAGGCGGAACGGCAGCTTCAGCCGCGCCCACAACACGCCGGGCCTGATCTCCACGACTTGGTCGTGGCCAGGATGCTGGTCCCAAGGATAGCGCAGCGCCTCGGCCGAGGACTGCACGGTATCGGTTTTTGCGTTCATGGTACCCGCTTAAACCCAGCGCGGGCGGGGCGCCAGCCGAAAAAGGACGCGCAGCCCGCCTGCATGGCGGACATTCCGGCCGTATTCCGTAGCCCGGATGGAGCGCAAGGCCAGAAGGCACGTCATTCCGGGGCGCGCGAAAGCGCGAACCCGGAATCTGGAGATTGTTGCGCGAGATTCCGGGTTCGCCTCTTCGAGGCGCCCGGAACGACAATCAAGCCGCCCGCATGTTGTTGAGGAACGCGTCGATCTCCCCGCGCAGCATGTCGGCCTCGCGGCGCAGCGCATCCGATGCACTGAGCACCTCGGTGGCCGCAGCGCCGGCCTCGGCCGAAGCCGTGGAGACGCCGACGATGTTGCTGGAGACCTCGCTGGTACCCCCCGCAGCGTGCTGGATGTTGCGGGCGATCTCGCGGGTCGCGGCACCCTGCTCCTCGACCGCAGCTGCGATCGTCGTGGTGACGTCGTTGATCTCACCGATGATCCGGCCGATGCCCTGGATGGCGCCGACGGCGGAGGTCGTGACCTGCTGCATGCTGACGATCTGGGTGCGGATCTCTTCCGTCGCCTTCGCGGTCTGGCTGGCGAGGCTCTTCACCTCGGACGCGACCACCGCGAAGCCGCGGCCGGCTTCGCCAGCGCGCGCTGCCTCGATGGTGGCATTGAGTGCGAGCAGATTGGTCTGCGACGCAATCGTCTGGATCAGGTCGACCACGACGCTGATGCGGCTTGCGCTGTCGGCAAGGCTCTGCACCGTGGTGTCGGTGGCGCCGGCCTCGTCGACCGCCTTCTTGGCGATCGCAGCCGAGGTGACGACCTGCTTGCTGATCTCCTCGATCGACGAAGACAGCTGCTCGGTGCCCGACGACACGGTCTGCACGTTGACCGAGGTCTCCTCCGCGGCGGAGGCAACCGCGTTCACCAGCGCGTTGGACTGGTCAGCGGTGGTCGACATGCTCTGCGCCGTTGCCTGCATCGAATTGGCCGATTGCGCGAGATTGTCGAGCGCGGCGCGCACCGTGCCCTCGAACTCCGCGATCTTCGCCTCCATGTGTGCGGCGCGCTCGGCCTTGACGACGCGATCCTTGTCCTGCTCGCCCGCAAGTGAGCGGGCTTCGATCATGCTGTCGCGGAACACCGT
Source organism: Bradyrhizobium guangzhouense (assembly GCF_004114955.1). Lineage (NCBI taxonomy): Bacteria > Pseudomonadati > Pseudomonadota > Alphaproteobacteria > Hyphomicrobiales > Nitrobacteraceae > Bradyrhizobium > Bradyrhizobium guangzhouense. The sequence goes on along the minus strand of NZ_CP030053.1, from coordinate 6,764,471 downwards.
CAGGGTCTCCTTCATCGCGCCGATCTCGTCGTCCTGACGGGAGCGGACGATTTCGGTGTCGAGGTCACCGGCGGAGAGCAGCTGCATCGCGCGCTGGAGCTCACGGATGCGGCGCAGGATGTTGCGGCCGACATAGAGCCAGACGAACAGCGCCGAGCCGATCAGCGTCAGTCCGCCCAGCGCCAGCATTGCGGTGGTGGCGAGCGAGATCTCCTGGCGAGCCCCGAAGGTCGAGGCGTTGGTCTCCTTCTGCACGCCGTCGACGAGCGCCTGCACGCTGATGCCGAGACCGACATTGAGCTTGCGGGTCTCGTCCAGGATGGTCTGGCCGTAATCGATCGAATCGAGCTCCTTCTGGCGGATCTTGAACACGCCGGTCTTGCCTTCGCCGAAGGTGAACAGCTTCTCCACGGCGCCGCGCACCGCCTGCATCGAGGGAATGTTCGGGAGGTCCTCGAGGTTGGACTTGACGCGGTCGCGGGTGGTCTTGAATTCCTTCTCGATCGCTTCGAGCGTGTCGCTGCTGTTGGCCGAGAGTGCCGCCATCATGTCGGCGGCCATCAGATTGCCGTTGGCGGAGATGGTCGAGACCTGGGCGACAGTGCGCGCGGCCTCGGTGGCGTCATCGGCCGACACTTCCGCCGAACCGAGGATCGCGTTCAGGCGCGTCTGGGTATCCAGCATCGCGGGGCCGGCGGCGCCGACGAAGGCGACCTGGGCCTTGCGCAGCGCTTCATACTGCTTCTCGTGCAGTGCGCCGGTGTCGAGCCGTTCGCGCGCCGCCGAGACGAGGCTTTGCGTGGCGTCATCGATGCTCTTGGCGGTGTCGCGGAGCGCAGTCGCAGTCTGCTGGTCTGCGCCGAGCTCGATGATCTCGCCGAGCTTGGCCATCGCTTGCTGCTGGATGTCCTTCACGTTCTTGGTGCGATCGTTCAGCGCGTCGTCGGTGGGCGATGCGAGCAGGCCGGGGCCCTGTGCTGCGAGCGTCGCGCTCTGCGAGGCGAGCTGAAGGCTGGCGGCGAGGCGCGGGATATCGCGGCCACTCAAATCCATCATGGTCGAGCCGAGATGGTTGAACACGAAGCCGGCGCCGGCTGCGATCACGAGGCCCATGCCCGCGATCACGGCGAAGGCCGCGATCAGGCTGCCACGCAATCCCCATTTCGGCATTTTGAAGCGCGGCTTGAAACGGCCCAAGCTCAGACGGATTGCCATCGAAAAATCCCCCACACCCGTGATCTCTTATTTTCGCTGCGCAGTATCCGCGGCGCGGGTTAAAAAATCGCAAGTTGCACAAATGCTTGGCAGTTCCGCAGAGCGAAAAATGAAAGGGCCGGCAGCGATGCCGGCCCTTGATCTCGATCAGCGTTTTTCAGGCGCGATCAGTAGCGTGCGGCGACCGGGGTTGCCCAGTTGAAGCGGTAGTTAACGCCGGCCTTGAAGGTGTGGTCGTCGGTGGTGAAGTTGCCGGTGCCGACGAGCGGACCCGCGGTGAAGTGCGCGTCGCCGAAATTGTAATACTGGTACTCGGCCTTGGCCGACCAGCTCGGTGCGAACATGTATTCGAGACCGGCGCCGACGGTGTAGCCGTTGCTGTGATCGCCAGAGATGATGAAGCCGGTCGGCACGCCGCCAACGGTCACCTTCTCATTGTTGTCGGAATAGGCGTAGCCGCCCTTCACGTAGACCAGGCCCGGGCCCCAGGTGTAGCCGACGCGGCCGGTGATCGAACCGAGGCCGCGCTGGTTATTGGTGTAGGCCACGCCGCCCGGGAACACCGCGCCGACATTGCCGGAGAGCCAGGAATACTGGGCTTCGGCGCCGACCACGAAGTTCGGGTTGACCTGCCAGTCCGCACCGGCCTGCAGACCGCCGAGGAAACGGCCGTTGCCGTTGTTGCCGGTGGAGAGGCCGTTGAAGTTATTGTCGCTGGAGAACGCACCGCCGAGATGCGCACCGATGTAGAAGCCGGTCCAGTTGTAGATCGGCGCGGCATAGGCCGGCGCCTTGTTGTAATAGGGGCGGGCGCCGAGATCGGCACCGATCGCCGGCGCAGCCGCACCCACCACGAGCAGCGCAACGGTCGCAAACAGAATCTTCTTCATAGTCTTGAACTCCAACACTTCAGGTCCCCGGCAGGCGCGCAGTCCGCGCCGCGTTGGTTTTGCACATAGCTCGCTTTTGATGAAAATGCTGTCACATGCGTGGCACAGCAGTGCCCAACCTAACTTATTGGGCTGCAAATGATTTTCGTGCTTAATGGCGGCTTAAGAAGTGGTGAAGGAAGGCTTAATTCGCGCAGTTTGCGGTAACCTGCGCGCGCATCTTGTTAACCAAGACGCCGCCGCACCTCGTCACGCATCTGCGCGCGGAACGCCGCGCGCTTCGCGGGGCGGTCCTCCACGCGCACGTCGTGGCGATCGAAGATGTCGAACTTCTCCAGGATCGCATAGCGCTCGCTTGCCATCGCCAGCACACGCAGCACCTTGGTCGCGGCCGGCGTCGGTCCGCTCACCTCCCAGCGCCGGATGGTGTCGGCGCCGCCCTGCTCCGGCAGCGCGCACAATTTCGCCATGTCGGCCGCGGTGAGCTTCCGCTCGATGGCGTCTGAGAGGTCGTTGCGGAGTTGCTTCAGCTCGGGGCCGGTCATGTCACTCGTGTCCAGAAAAGTCAGTGCCATGCCCTAGCGCTGATTCGGGTCGATCCGAAGGCGCGTATCGCGCGGCGCCAGTCCTTGCGGCGCCAGCCTCCGGCACTTTTCACGTGCGCACGGAGTTATGAATGCGTCCCTCTGGAAAATCGTCCGCGACATGAACAGATGGCAAAATGGGCCCTGACGACGAAGGGATCGGCCATGACAAGTATCAAATTCGCCATCGCGGCGTTCGTCACCATCGGGCTGGTGGCGGCGCCTTTTGCAGCCGAAGCGAAGAAGCACAGATCCAGCAGCCACCACAGCACGAGCGTGCTGGCTCCAACCTATGGCAGTCCGGGCGTGACCGCGGCCCAGCCGAGGCCGTCATACGGGTCGTCGGGTCAGACGGTCGGCACAGTCACGGCGCCATCGATCGGAACTTACAGTTGGCCGTCGGTCGGCGTCACCAACGCGGTCCCGACCTGGAGCAATACCAATCCCAAATGAGGCTGCCTGCCATCATCGCTGACGCCGAGTGCCATTGCGCCCGCGCCGGTTCCAATCAGAAACTTGCCAACGGGATCGGCGCTTCACGATCCGTTAAAGATTCTCTCCTTAGAATTGTTTCTGATCAGAAAACATCTTTTGATTGAATTGCGCATCGACGCTCCGGCGCAACAAGGAAGGCCACCACAGTGGCCGCCGTGGCTCGTCCGTCCCGGACGTTCTCCGGCAGAACAAGACGGGAAGTCAGATGCCGGTGCCGGCCTACAATCTCGGATTGAGGTTTGAAGAGATCGTTAAGACCTCGCCTTCGGCCCCTGCGTTGTTGTGCGAGGGGCGGATTTACGAGTTCCAGACTCTCAATATCATGGCCAATCGTCTCGCGCGCTGGCTGGGTGGCCGCGGCGTCGAAGCTGGCCAAGTCGTCTGCATCGAATTGCCGAAGATGGTCGAAGCCTATGCGCTGGCGCTGGCCTGCCTCAAGATTGGTGCGCCCTACGCTTTCCTCGATACCGCAGCGCCCGCCGAGCGGGCCCGACGGATGCTTGGCCGATGCGCGCCGGTGCTGATCGTCAGCACGCGCGAGGGCGACGGCACGCGGGTGGTGATCGGCGATGAGCCGGCGCGTGCGAGGCTGCATGAAGAGCTGGCAGGCTTTGCAAGCGACGACATGCCGGAGACCAGGGCCATTACCGGCGCCGATCCTGCCTATGTGATGTTCACATCGGGATCGACCGGCGAACCCAAAGGTGCCGTCATCCCGCATCAGGGCGTGCTGCACCTGGCGGACTGGGCTCGATCCGATCTGCATATCGGGCCAGGCGAGCGCCTCACCAACGTCAATCCGATCTATTTCGACAATTCGGTGCTCGACATTTATGCGGGCCTTCTCAACGGCGCGGCGATTGTCGCGCTCGATGCTCTCAAGGGACGACGGCCCGCCGATCTGGTCGAGGAGATCACGAGGGCAGGCTGCACCTTCTTCTTCGCGGTGCCGACCCTCTTCATGTATCTCGATTCCATGAACCTGCTGACGCCCGACCGGCTACCGGGCGTCAAGCGCTTCATGTTCGGTGGCGAAGGCTTTCCGCTCGCGCGGCTGCGCCGCTTCTTCACGGCCTTTGCCGGCAAGGCACAGCTCGTCAACTGCTACGGCCCGACCGAGACGAGCTGCATCTGTAGTGGCTTCGAGATCACCGCGGATGTGTTCGAGACTGCAGACGGGCTGCCGCCGCTGGGCCGGCTGAATCCCAATTTCAGCTACCGCATCCTTGATGACGAGTTGAAGGTCGTGGCGCCCGGCGACGTCGGCGAGCTGTGGCTCGGCGGGCCCTGTGTCGGGCTCGGCTACATCAACAATGCCGAGGAGACTGCGCGCCGGTTTCGCCAGGATCCAGTCACCGGCGGCCATCGCGCCGTGCTGTACCGCACCGGCGATCTCGTCGAATCCGACGCGCGCACCGGTGTGCTGCGCTTTCGTGGCCGCGCCGACAACCAGGTGAAGTTGAACGGCTACCGCATCGAGCTCGAGGAGATTGATCACGCCATCGCCTCCCATCCGGACGTTACGCGCGCATTGACGGTGGTGTTTCGGGACGGAGCCGGCCCAGGGCGTCTCGTCGCGGCGTATTCAGGCGCAGACTTGCCTGAGGCCGATCTGCTCGCTCATTGCAAGGCGCGGCTTCCTGGCTACATGGTTCCTTCCCGCTTCGTCCGGCTCGAAGCCATGCCGACCAACGCGAACGGCAAGGCCGACCGGCGCGCCGTCGCCGAGTTGCTCGGGCCCGGTCATGCCCTCGCCAAGGCGTCCTGATCGGTTGGCATCCAGTGACCCAACCCATCGTCACAGAGGGCGCAGCGGCGCCAAGTCGCTTGCAACGCACAAGCCGCTTGCAACGCAAATGGCTGTCGCCGCGCGTCGTACCCGCGATCGACCAGGACCCCGCTATCCGCGCGCTGGCGCAGACTTGGCCGGGCCGGATCCTGCTCGTCGCCGTCTTCGCTGCATTGCTTGCTCTTCTCGGCTTCGATCCTCTGGTCGGGCTGCCGGCCGCAGCCTGCGCTTATGCAGGCGGTTATCGTTGGCAGGTCATTCCCGCGGCCACCCTGCTGATGCTCTGCCGCGCGGGCTTTCTCGTCGACACTGAACTGGTTGCACGCGTTGCGAGCCAGGAGAGGATTGCCGGCGTCGATCAAACATGGCTTGCGGCCGGCATGATCGCCGTCGTCGTCGTTGCCTGTACGGGCCTCCTCAAGGCCTATCGCCATCTCGTCAAGCTCACGCCGTTTCGCTGGCCGGCGCTGTTCCTCAGCGCAGGCTTCGTCGGTCTGGTGCTGGTCGCGGAGACGCCGATCGCGGCGGGAATGCCGCGGTTGCTGCTCTGGTCGTTCCTCGCGACCCTTTTGCCCTATATCTGGTTTCTCGCTTATGCCCTGAACGAGGCCGCGGCGGTCAGTCCGCCCGCGGTGGCGCTGCAGCTGGGCGTGTTCTATCCGTTCTGGGGATCGACGCTGACGCCGTTCGGCAAGAGCGTATCCTACCTGCGCAAGTTCGAGGCCCGCAATGCCGAAGAGCTCGCAGTCACGCAGCTCAAGGCTCTGAAGCTCCTCGTCTGGGTCTTGCTGCTTCTCGCCTGCCTGAGCGCACTCAAGACTGTCGTTCACACCCAACTCGGAGTGCCCGAGTTCGACCAGGCGTTCCTGAATTTTCTGTCAGGGGCAAGCTTTCCGCGCGTCCTCTGCTATGCGAGCCTGCTCGACAATTTCGCCGAGGACGTTTTGAGCATCTCCATCTGGAGCGGCATCATCGTCGCTTGTGCGCGCCTGGCGGGCTTCGGGTTGTTGCGCAACACGTACCGTCCGTTGCAGGCGACGACGCTCATCGAGTTCTGGAACCGCTACTATTTCTATTACAAGGAACTGTTGGTCGACCACTTCTTCTATCCGACCTTCCTCCGGTACTTCAGGACCCATCGGAAGCTGCGGATGTTCTTTGCGACCTTCGCAGCGGCCTGTCTCGGCAATCTGCTGTTTCATTTCATCCGGGACATCAGGCTCGTCGCGGAGATGGGGCTTTCGAACGCCCTGGCCGGCGAGGCCTCGCACGCGGTCTACACGTTGCTTCTGGCGACCGGCCTCGGGCTGTCGCAATTGCGGACCCGCACGGCACGAGCGCAGCAGGGATGGCTGCGCGGCCGCGCGCTGCCCTGCGCCGGCGTCGTCCTCTTCTTCTGCGCACTGCACGTGTTCGACGCACCATTGGACCGCCAGCATTCGATCCTGCAGCGTGGTCAGTTCTTCCTCTACCTCCTGGGAGTCAATGCATGAGTAACGACGTACGCTCGCGGATGCGCGGCTATATCCGGCAGCGGCTGGACATGAAGGGCGACACGAGCCCGCTGCGCGACGACGATTTGCTGTTCTCCAGCGGCCGACTCGATTCGCTGGACGCGGTCGAGATCGTGATGACGATCGAGATCGACCACGGCATCAACTTCGCGGACATCAATTTCGATCTGACACGCCTGGATTCGATCGACGCGATAGCCGATCTGATCGAACGGCACGCCGTGTCGGTCTGACAAGAGATAGAGGAAGGCCGCTCGGCCCACGCGAGACAAGGGCGGCTTCTGCCGCCTTCAGCGCGCAACGGCCGCAAGGCCCGAGAGGAGATAGAGCGCGACCAGCAATGTCGCAACCGACAGCATCGTCGTGATCGAGACCGTGGCCGCAACCAGCTTCTCCTCGACCTTGTGCTCGTGCGCCAGCACGTAAACGGTTTTCGCCGTCGGCACGGCCGCGCAGATCACGGCGGCGACGGTGTAGAGCGGATTGAGGCCTGTCATCACGCAGAGGCCGTAGACGATCAGCGGCATCACCGCCAGCTTCACGGCCGCGAGTGCGAACGATGTCCCGAGACTGGAGCGCAGGCTTTCGACCGAAAGGCCGAGCCCGATGGCAAACAGCGCGCACGGCGTGAGCGCCGCGGCGATCATGTTCAGATAGGTCGCGACGGCGGCCGGAATCGGCAGGCCCGTGGTCGCCCAGACGAGGCCGATGAGCGTCGACAGCACCATCGGATTGAGCAGGATCTGCTTTGCGAGCCCGCCGACATGCGCGGTGCCGCGCGCGCCCCGTTCCAGCAGGATGACCGTGATCGGAAACATCACGGCCGCGACGAACACTGTTGCCACCGCGGCAGGCAGGACGGCGGGCTGGCCGTAAATCGCATGCAGGATCGGCAGCGCCACGAAACCCGTATTGGTCATTGCCGCCGCCATGCCCTGGATCGTGCCGCTGGCGAGATCGCTTTGGCCGCCGGCACGGACCGCCAGGAAGACCAGTGCGAAGCAGATCAGGGAGCCGCCACCGAAGGCGAGCAAGAAACGCCATTCCAGGAGATTGCGTGCGGGCTCCTGCGCGATCGTGACGATCAGCAGCGCCGGCATCGCGACATTGTAGGCGAAATGCACCAGCGCGTCGGCGAGCGAGCGCGAGAGATAGCCCGACGCCCCGGCGAGCCATCCGGTGACGATGATCGCGAATACGGGAAGAACGAGGCTGGCGACCTCCATCCGGCGTCCCCTCTGTCGAGCAACTTCGCCACTCTAGCTCGGCGAGGAATGCTCGTCACGGTTCAGCCGGATCGTCCCTGAGGGGCGGCCCTGCGGCGTTAAATTCCCCGGCCGTCCTGCTGGCCGATCACGCAGCGCCAGGCCGCCAGGCGTTCGGCCGGATGCTGGTTCATCCATTCGGCGAGCTGCGGCGCGCCCATCAGGCAGGACTGAACCGAGACCTGCGCAAAGTCGGAGCTGGTAACGAGTTGCTCATGGCAATTGGACGGAGAAGCGAGGCTGCAAAGCACGGCAATGATCTTGATCATGCGAGGTTGCCCCTGTCGCTCTGCCGCGCAGCAACTCCGCTCGACTGCTCGCCCGCCGAATCTGCCGGCGGAAAAATGCTATCGTAGATCGCGCGCGCTTCCTGGATGAGGCGAAGACGCTCGCGCTCGGACTTCGAAACAAACTGAATGATCTGGCCCATTTCGGTCTCCAATAGGTGTCCAATCCATCATCAGATGATGGAAATCATTTCATTCGGATGTGGGGCGCCGGCTTCATCGTTGCAGCCGGGCAGTCGGTCACATCAGATAAAATGCCCGTGACCGATCTGTTCCTAAGCGGATCGGGATACCGGACGGAACTGCGCCTCACGCGGTCGGCGCACGTTCCCTTTGCCCCGGCACCGCGGCCAGCAGCTCGCGCGTATAGGCGTGCTCCGGCGCGGCGAACAGCTGTGCCGTCGGCTTCAGCTCGACGATGCCGCCGCGCTGCATCACCGCGATGCGGTCGCAGATTTGCGCGGCCACGCGCAGATCGTGGGTGATGAACAGCATCGAGAGGCCGAGGCGCGCCTTGAGATCTTCGAGCAGTTTGAGCACCTGCGTCTGCACCGAGACGTCGAGCGCCGAGACGGCTTCGTCGGCGACGATGATCTCGGGCTCGAGCGCGAGCGCCCGCGCAATGCCGATGCGCTGGCGCTGACCGCCGGAGAATTCATGCGGATAGCGTTCGAGTGCGCCGGCATCGAGGCCCACCATCTTGAGGAGATTTCGGGCACGGTCGAACGCGACTTTCGGATCGAGGCCGGATGCGATCGGGCCGTCGGCGATGATGTGGCCGATCTTGCGCCGCGGATTGAGCGAGGCGAACGGATCCTGAAAGATCATCTGGATGCGATGGCGTTCAGCGCGGAGTGCCTTGCCGGAAAGTGAGCTGAGGTCGGTGTCGCCGATCCGAACCGTGCCGCGATCGGCCTCGATCAGCCGCATCACGAGCCGCGCGACCGACGATTTGCCGGAACCGGATTCGCCGACCAGGCCCAGCGTCTCGCCCTTGAGGATGTTGAAGTTGACCGCGCGCGCAGCATCGACGCGGCGGTCTTCGCGAAACCAGCCGCCCGAGGTGACGTAAGTCTTGTCCAGGCCGATCACCTCGACGGCTTTGGCCCGATCGTCGAGCGGCGCGCGCGCCGGCGGATGCATCGACGGCACGGCGGCAAGCAGCGCCTTGGTGTAGTCGTGCTGCGGATTGTCAAACACAGTCGCGGCGGGGCCTTCCTCGACCACCTTGCCATGGCGGAGCACCACGACCTGATCGGCAATATCTGCAACGACGCCGAAGTCGTGGGTGATGAACATCACCGCCATGTTGCGGTTGCGTTGGAGGTTGCGGATCAGTTTGAGGATCTGCGCCTGCGTGGTGACATCGAGCGCGGTGGTCGGCTCGTCCGCGACCAGAACGGCGGGTTCGAGCGCGAGCGCCATTGCGATCATGGCGCGCTGCCGCTGGCCGCCGGAGAGCTGGTGCGGATAGGCACGCACGATGCGCTCGGGGTCGGGCAGGCCGACCTCGCGCGCCAGCGACAGCGCCTTGGCGCGTCGCTCCCTGGGCGTCAGCAGGTCGTGGGCCTCGAACATCTCGGCCATCTGGTCGCCGATGCGCATCAACGGATTGAGCGCGGTCATCGGCTCCTGGAAAATCATTGCGAGACGGCGGCCGCGCAGGTCGCGCCAGCCGTTGTCATCGAGCTCGAGCAGGTCGCGGCCTTCGAACTGGATCTCGCCTGAGGCAATGGACACCGTGTCCGGCAGCAGGCCCATCAGTGCGTGCGCGCACATCGACTTGCCGGAGCCGGATTCGCCGACCACGCAGACGATCTTGCCGGGCCGCAAGTCCAGCGACACACCGTCGACGGCGAAGGGCCGTTCGGCGCCTTTGGGCAGGGCAATCCTGAGGTTCTTGATCGAGACGGCGGGTGGGGCGGTCATCGTCAGCGTCCCTCCCGCGAGAGCCGCGGATTGAGCGCGTCGTTGAGGCCTTCGCCGATCAGGTTGAGGCCGAGCACCGAGATCAGGATGGCGACGCCGGGAAAGACGGTGATCCACCAGGCCTGGCGGATCACGGTGCGGCCGGCGCCGACCATGTAGCCCCAGGAGATTATATTGGGATCGCCGAGGCCAAGGAAGGATAGTGAAGACTCCAACAGGATCGCGGTCGCCACCATCAGCGAGGCCAGCACGATCACCGGCGACAGCGCATTGGGCAGGATCTCGCGCAGGATGATCCAGCTGTGGGACTGCCCCGTGACCACGGCGGCCTGGACGTATTCGCGCGTGCGCAGCGACAGCACCTCGCCGCGGACGAGGCGCGCGACCGGCGGCCAGCTCACCACGGCGATCGAGGCGACGATCGAGTAGATCGACGGCTGCAGGATCGCGACCAGCACGATCGCGAGCGCGAAGCTCGGAATGGTCTGGAAGAACTCGGTGAAGCGCATCAGCGCGTCGTCGACCTTGCCGCCGAAATAGCCGGCCATGGCGCCGATGGGAACGCCGACGACGAGTGCAACCAGCGTCGAGACGAGGCCGACAAGGAGCGAGACGCGTGCGCCAAAAATCATGCCGGCGAACACGTCGCGGCCGAGCGCATCGGTGCCGAGCGGCACTGTGGAGAGCGTGAAGGGCGGCAGGAACGGCCGCTGCACCATGCGCCAGGGTGAGTTCGGGAACAGGAACGGTCCGAACACCGCGACCGAGATCGCGAGCAGGAGGATGATCAGCCCGATCACCCCGCTCGGGCTTTTGAGCATCGATGTCCAGAATTGTTTCATGCGGCGAATTCGATGCGCGGGTCGACCAGGCGATAGACGAGGTCGGTGATGAGGTTGAAGATCAGCACCATGACCGAACAGGTCACGAACACGCCGAGCAGCAGATTGTAGTCGCGCTGAAGCAACGCGTCGTACATCAGCCGTCCGATGCCGGGCCATGCGAACACGGTCTCGGTGATGACGGCGCCGCCGATCAGCGTGCCGGCATGGACGCCGGCGAGCGTCACCACGGGCAGCAGCGCGTTGCGCAGCACGTGGCGGCGCTGGATCAATGCGTCGGAAAGGCCCTTGGCGCGCGCGGTCTTGACGAAGTCGAGCCGCTTCACCTCCAGCATCGAGGCGCGCGTCATCCTTGTGTAGGTAGCCATGAAGAACAGGCCGAGCGTCATCGCCGGCATGATCAGGTGCTTGGCGACGTCGACAATATGGGCAAAGCCCGTGAGATTGGCGCCGACCGTCTCGTAGCCAAAACTCGGGAGCCAATCGAACGTGACCGAGAACAGCAGGATGCCCATCAGCGCCACCCAGAAGATCGGCATGGCGTAGAAGATCAATGCGAAGATCGTAATGCCGGTGTCGAGGAAGGTCCCGGCGAACCGGGCGGCGAAGGTGCCGAAGAGGACACCGAGGACCAGCGAGATCGCGAAAGCGGTCAGCGTCAATAGCAGCGTCGCCGGCAGCCGTTCCGCGATCAGCTTCGCGACCGGCGCCTGCTGGCGGAAGGAGAAGCCGAGGTCGAGGGTCGCGATGCCCTTGACGTAAATCAACAGTTGCTCGGGCAGCGGCTTGTCGAGGCCGAATTTTTCCCGGAGCTGCTGCACGAAGACCTGGTCGCTGGCGCCGGCCTCGCCCGCCATCACGACCGCGGGGTCGCCGGGTGCCAGCCGGATCAGGAAGAAATTGAGGACGATGATCGCAAGCAGGACTATCACGCCCTTGAGGACACGCTGAGCGACGAAGGAGAGCATTTAGATTTGCATGCCAGTTGATTGAGGTAGTCTCGCCGCGAGGGACACCTCTCCCCAACGGGGAGAGGTCGCGCCGAAGCCGCGGGTGAGGGGGATCAGGTCCCACGAGGGAACGCTGCCCCTCACCCGGATCGCATCTTGCGATGCGACATAGCCGAAGCTTTGCTTCGGCGTTCTTGAAAACGGCCGCCAATGGCGGCCTATGCCTCTCCCTACGGGAGAGGTGAGCACCGCCGATGCCTCAGCGCTCACCCTCACTTGTCGAGCCATGCGTCCTTGAAGCCGTCATTGACCCCGATCGCCGTGGTGATCAGGTTCTTGACCTTGCAGCGCATGATGGTCGGGAATTGCAGTTCGAGCATCCAGGCCACCGGCACGTCCTCGACCAGGATCTTCTGTGCCTTCTCGTAGATCTCCTTGCGCTTGGTATCGGGCGTTGCGACCGCGCCGTCGGCGAACAGCTTGTCGATCTCCGGGTTCGAGTAACCCTCGACGTTGTTGAACACCTGGCCCTTGGCGATGGCGCTGGAGACGTAATTGCGCCCCACGCCGAGCGCGGGATCGCCGTACTGGTAGAGATAGGTGAAGGCGATGTCGTAGTCCCAGTCGCCGATCTTCTGGTTGCCGCCGGCAACGTCGGTCGAGATGGTCTCGATGTTCATGCCGACGTCCATCAGGTTCTGCTTCACGGCTTCACCCCAGCGCTGCCAGGTCTCGCCATAGGCGAGCGGCAACAGGCGGATCTTCTCGCCCTTGTAGCCGGCCTCCTTCAGCAGCGCCTTGGCCTTGGCGGGATCGTAAGGATATTTCGGCACGTCGCCGGTGTAGAACTTGATGGTCGAGGCCGACGGGCCGGTCGCAACCTTGCCGAGCCCGTTCCAGATCACGTCCTTGGCGAAATCGCGATCGATCGCGTACATGATCGCCTGCCGCACGCGCTTGTCGGCGAGCGGGCCCTGGCGGTTGTTGAGCCACAGCCAGGCCAGTGGCGAGAAGAACTCCCAGCCGGCGCCGGTGACGCAGGTGTCCTTCAGCTTGGACAGCCGCGGCACGTCGAAATTCTCGACCGAGCCGCCGGGCAGCACATCGACCTTGCCGGTTTCATAGGCCACCGAACGCGCGGCGGCGTCGGGGATGATCTGCCAGTAGATCTCGTCGATATAGGGCTTGCCCTTCTCGTAATAGTTCGGATTCTTGACGAGGCGAATGAACGAGCCCTTCTGCCATTCCTTGAACATGAAGGGGCCGGTGCCCACAGGCGCGTTGTTGTAAGGATTGGTCTTCCAGTCGGTGCCTTCGTAGAGATGCTTCGGCACCATCGGCATCGAGCCGACCTCGAAGATGCCGAGGAACGGGCCGAACGGCTGCTTCAGCGTGAACACGACGGTGTAATCGTCGGGCGCCTCGACCTTGTCGACCTGCGCGAGGTTGTTGCGGGCGCGTGCGTGGGTCTGCTTCAGCATCTCGATCGAGAACAGCACGTCGGCCGAGGTGAAGGGCTTGCCGTCGTGCCAGGTGACGCCCTTGCGGAGCTTGAAAGTATAGGTCTTGGCGTCCTCGCTGACGCTCCAGCTCTCGGCGAGCTCCGGCTCCGGCTCGAGCTTGGGGCTGTAGCGCAACAGGCCTTCGAAAATGTTGCCCGACACCATCTGGGTCGGACCATTCTGGATCATCGCCAGCATCAGGCCGGGCGGCTCGGGCTGAATCACGGCATTGATCACGCCGCCCGTCTTCGGCTCCTGCGCCAGCGCCGAGGCCGTGAGCCCGCAAGCGAGGAGGAGACCAAGCAACACTCGTTTCGACATGTCGTATCTTTCTCAAGCGCGACCGGCCGCAAGCGCTTCGCGACGTCCTCGCGCGAGAAGCGACGGCCGACCCATCCCAGTCCCCATCCGGGCGCGAGGCTCACACGGTCCCGTTCCGTGCCGCAAGATGAAAGTCTCGACAGTGTCAGCACAAAAAATGTACAGCGCGTCCTGTTTCACCTTTCAAGGGCTCCGGAGCCGGTTCGATCGCCGTGACGATGTACCCGATGATCTCGTCCTGCATGGCGAAGACGATCTCTTCGGCGACGAGTACCGGCGGCGCAAACAGCGGGTGTCGATGCTTATTCCCTGGCGAAAGTCAGTGTAACCTTCGCGTGCCTCGACCGTGTCCTTCGAAAGGAGGATGTGGCACCAAGGCACGGAGGAACCTGCCTGCTTTCAAAGACAAATAAACGGAGAATCACGATGACACATGTCGGGAACTGCTTCTGCGGCGCGGTTGCGCTCGAGGTCACGGGCGAGCCTGAAGCCATGGGATATTGCCACTGCCGGTCCTGCCGCTCCTGGTCGGGCGGTCCGGTGAATGCGTTCAGCCTGTGGAAGCCGGAAGCCGTGCGCGTCACTGAAGGCGCCGAGCATGTGGCGACCTACGCCAAGACGCCGCTCAGTGAGCGCAAATTCTGCAAGAAGTGCGGCGGCCATCTCATGACCAATCATCCGCCGCTCGGCATGATCGACGTCTTCACCGCCACGATCCCGACGCTCAAATTCGCGCCCGGCGTCCACGTCAACTATGCCGAGACCGTGCTGCCGATGCGCGACGGTCTGCCGAAGCTGAAGGATTTTCCAGCCGAGTTCGGCGGCAGCGGCGAGATGATGCAAGAGTAGAGGGCGGCACGTCCGATCTGTCGAAGCAATCCACCCTGTCCTGTCAGGGAGCAGGGTGGATGCAGCTTCTGGAGATTGCGATCAGGCCCCGTGGCCGAGTGGGGGCGGATGAAGGTCGGTATCGATACCAGCTCCCAGTTTTCGCCAAGCCCTCTCTGGGGCAATGGGTCCTGGCTTTCGCCAGGACGACATCTGTCGTATGGGCGAACACCGAGAACGTGTGTCGAGCAATGAATGCTCATTGCCGAATGCCACCTCCCGCGTAAGCTACCCCACCCAAGCGCCAACCATAAAGAAAACGCCCATGCCCGCTTTTTCCGCCTCGACCACCGTGCTCGATTCTATGCTGTTCCGCGATGCCTTTGGCACGCCTGCGATGCGCGAGGTGTTTTCCGACGTCGCGCTGGTCGCACGCTACGCCGAGGTCGAGGTGGCGCTGGCGAAGGCGGAGGCGCGATGCGGCGTGATCCCGCGGGAGGCCGCCGATCAGATCGCGGCGCGGACCGATGTCACAGCGCTCGACTTCGATCTGTTGCGGCAGGAAACCGACATCGTCGGCTATCCGATCCTCCCGCTGGTGCATCAGATGGTGAAGCAATGCGGAGAGGCCGGCCGCTACGTGCATTGGGGCGCGACCACGCAGGACATCATGGATACCGCCGTGGTGCTGCAGTTGCGCGCCGGATTCGAGATCATCGAACGCGACATCGCCGAGCTGCGAAAGATCCTCGCGGATCTCTCGCGGCGCCATCGCGACACGCCGATGGCCGGCCGTACCCATCTCCAGCAGGCGCTGCCGGTGACCTTTGGCTACAAGACCGCGATCTGGCTTGCGATGTTCGACCGTCATGCCGAGCGTCTTGCTCAACTGAAGCCGCGCGTTCTAGTCGGCCAGTTTGCCGGCGCAGCCGGCACGCTGGCCTCGCTCGGCGACAAGGGGTTCGAGGTGCAGGAGGCGCTCTGCGCCGAGCTCGAGCTCGGTGTCCCCGCCTCGACCTGGCATGTCGCGCGCGACGGGTTTGCGGAAGCCGTGAATTTCCTCGCGCTCGTCACCGGCTCGCTCGGCAAGATCGCGCTCGACATCATGATCATGGCCTCGACCGAGTTCGCCGAAGTCTACGAGCCCTTCGTCAAGGGGCGCGGCGCCTCCTCGACCATGCCGCAGAAGCGCAACCCGATCTCGTCGGAGCTGATGCTTGCCGCAAGCAAGGCCGTGCGCCAGCAGGCGGGCCTGATGCTGGATGCCATGGTGCAGGATTTCGAGCGTGCCACCGGTCCTTGGCACGCCGAATGGATGGCGATCCCCGAGAGTTTCGTGCTGACCGCAGGCGCGCTGCACCAGGCGAAGTTCGCGCTCGCCGGCCTCATCGTGGACGAGGCGAAGATGAACGACAACCTCGCCCTTAGTCGCGGTCTGATTGTGGCCGAAGCGGTCATGATGGGGCTGGCGCCGCAGATGGGACGGCAGGAGGCGCACGACGTGGTCTACGATGCCTGCCGGCTCGCCAACGAGAAGGGTCTGACCCTCGCAGACGCGCTCTCGGCCGACACCCGCGTCTCCGTCAGGATCGATCGCGCCGCAATTGAGGCCCTCACTTCACCGAAAAATTACCTCGGCCTTGCGCCTGAAATGGTCGATCGGGTGCTGAGATCGGCAACGCGTTGAAAACCAAGATGCGTGAAACTGCGTATCTTTCAGGTCGCGCAAGGCGCTCGCACACTTGTGCCCCGTGATGCTAGACTTAGATTGAACTGTAGATTCCGACAGAGGGCCCGGCATGACCGATCAACGCAATTCCGCCACGTCCATCGATCCCGTGAAGCTCGACCGGCTGGCCGAGGTAGCGGTGAAGGTGGGACTGGGCTTGCGGCCGGGACAGGATCTTCTTCTCACGGCGCCTGCGATCGCGCTGCCGCTGGTGCGGCGAATCGCGGTCCACGCCTACAAGGCCGGCGCCGGTATCGTGACGCCGATCCTCTCCGACGAAGAGATGACGTTGGCGCGCTACCGCTACGGCCAGGACAATAGCTTTGATCGCGCCGCCAACTGGCTCTACGAGGGCATGGCCAAGGCGTTCTCGGACAACACCGCGCGGCTCGCCATTGTCGGCGACAATCCGATGCTGCTGTCGGGGGAGGATCCGTCCAAGGTCGCGCGCGCCAGCAAGGCCAATTCCATGGCCTATCAGCCGGCGCTGGAGAAGATCGTCAATTTCGACACCAACTGGAACATCATCGCCTATCCGAGCCCGTCCTGGGCCGAGCAGGTGTTCCCTGAAGATCCCGAGGAGGTCGCGATCGGCAAGCTCGCGGACGCGATCTTCGCGGCATCCCGTGTCGATCGCGAGGACGCGATGGCGAATTGGGCGAGCCACAATGCGGTGCTGCGCGAGCGCACCAACTGGCTCAACGGCCAGCGCTTCCGCGCGCTGCAATATTCAGGTCCCGGCACCGACCTCACCATCGGCCTTGCCGACGGTCATGAATGGGAAGGCGGCGCCTCGCTCTCCAAGAACGGCATCAGCTGCAACGCCAACATTCCGACCGAAGAGGTGTTCACCACGCCGCATTGCCGGCGGGTCTACGGTCATGTCGTGAGCTCGAAGCCGCTGTCCTACCAGGGCACGCTGATCGACAACATCGCGGTGCGCTTCGAGGACGGCAAGATCGTCGATGCCAAGGCTTCGCGTGGTGCAGAGGTGCTGAACAAGGTGCTCGACACCGACGAGGGCGCGCGTCGGCTCGGCGAAGTGGCGCTGGTGCCGCATTCCTCGCCGATCTCGCAGAGCGGGCTGTTGTTCTACAACACGTTGTTCGACGAGAATGCGGCTTCCCACATCGCGCTCGGCCAGTGCTATTCGAAGTGCTTCATCAATGGCGCTCAGCTGACGCCGCAGCAGATCGCCGCGCAAGGCGGCAATCAGAGCCTGATCCATATCGACTGGATGATCGGCTCGGCCGAGACCGACATCGACGGCATCCTGGCCGATGGCAGCAAGGTGCCGGTATTCCGCAAGGGCGAGTGGGCGAAGTAAGCAGGTCGTGCGCCTCCGGCGTTCTACACCTCTCCCGGGGGGAGAGGTGAACAACGAGCCAACGTCCCGGTCACTCACGCCGCCGCGTTGCGCAGCATCGGGTTGTTGTCGATGTTGAAGCGGTTGAACAGCGTCGTGAACGGGCAGCCGTCCATGGCTCGCACGATGGCGTCGGACGCCGCGACCGCATCGTAGAGCGCGCCGACCGGATCGTCCGCCTCCGGCAGGTCGAGGCGCGATCGGATTTCCTCTCTCGCCTCGTTGACGTCGTCCTCGTCCTCGAGCGTCGCCTCGAGCGCATCCGCCGCGCGCCGCATTTGTGGGAGATCGCCGCCTGCGGAGAATTTGAGGATGTCGAGCCAATAGGGGCGGGCAACGACGAGCTGGATGAACGCCTCGAAGCTCCGGGCGATGATACCCGCGCGACCTTCCGATGAGACGTAGAGCACATTTTGCGACGGCAGCTGCACGAAGGCGCCGCCTGAGGCGTCAATTCCGATCTGCCGGGGGCTTTCGACGCCGTCGACGGTGAACCAGGATTCTTCGTCCGGTGCGAATGAGACATCAAGGCTGCCGAGCCAGGCGACGACGTCGCCATGGACTGTCAGGACCTCCGGGGTCAGGGGCATCACGGGCTCCTTCTCAGGTCGTTCCGCGCACTTTGTCGCACCCCGGAAAAGATGGGTTCATGTGCACGAATTTGCAGGAGAATCGGGACGTTATCAGGTGCGCATCTGCAACTTGCGGTGGATTATCGGTGCCTGCGTAAGGAAGAATTAAAAGCCGGCGACTAGCGTTCCTAACATCTTTCGAAACAATCCGGGATTAACCCCGGTTAATCATATTGTACCTCCTGGGGAAGCAGATGTCGCGGGCATTGATTGAAATCGGTAGTTGTGATGTGGATCTGGAGCTGCGGCCGATCGAGCCGGCCTGGATCATCGAAGGCAACCCGGTGTCGCGCTCGCACATCCTCTCGACCAGTTCGGACGGCACCTCCTCGACCATCATCTGGTCCTGCACCGAAGGCCGCTTCAACTGGTACTATGATTTCGACGAGACGATCATGATCCTGGAAGGATCGATCGTGCTCGAGAGCGACGGCATGCCGCCGAAGCGCTACGGCGTCGGCGACGTCATCTTCTTCCGCGACGGTGCGCATGCCAAGTGGCATGTCGAAGGCCACGTCAAGAAGATCGCATTCTGCCGCAAGACCAACCCCGCCGTCATCGGCTTCATGATCCGCGTCATCAACAAGCTCAAGCGCATGTTCCTGTCGCCCGGCGAGCGCCGTCCGGCGACGCTCATGGGCGCGGGCTAGTCCTCATCAAATTCAAGGACGCTTCCCAGCGGCCACGACGGAAGAGGGGGCGGGACCAACATCCCGGCCCCTCTTTTGCGTCATGACGGCAGCTCGAGCCGGTAAAAGTCCCTGGCAGTCTGGGAGAACAGCGCCGTCTTCTCCGCATCGCTCGAGGATGCTGCGATGCGCTTGAACGCATTGAAGATCACTTGATAGCTGCATTGACCTTTATCGGGCGGGAAATTGCTTTCGAACATCGCGCGCTTCGGCCCGAACGCCTCGATGCAGGTCTCGATATAAGGCTTCCACGCCGTGGCCAGCTGCTCCGATGAGGGCGGCCTCTCGCGCAGATGGAAGTCGTAGCCGAGCAGGCACATCGCGAGTCCGCCAAGCTTCACCACCACGTTCTCGCATTTCGCGATCTCCTGGATCGAGGCACGCCACTCCGGAAACACCTCTTCGCGCCGTCCCGCAAAGCGGCCGACCCCGGCCGGCCCGCCGCAATGGTCGAGCACGATCTTGGTGTCGGGGAAGGTGCGGGCCAGTTCAGTTAGCTCGCCGATCTGCGGATGAAACAGCCAGGCATCGAAGCTGAGGCCAAGCGGCGCAAGGCAGGCAAAGCCCTTGCGGAAGGCCGGGTCCTGCAACAGTCCCTTCGGCCGGCTTGCATACATGCCGGCGACGACGGGGTCCTGATCCCAGGCGGAGGAATGCCTGATGCCGCGGAAGCGCCCGTTGCCGGCGGCGATCTCGGCCTCCAGCACGGGCCTCGCCGCATCGCCGAGCAGCAAGTTGACATGACTGACGATGCCGGCGCAGATCGCGGCCTTGCCGTAGCCGCCGCTCGCGCTCATCGCGGCGACACCGTTGGCGAACTCGACCTCGCCCACGGGCCGGAACGCCTCGGGTCCGTGCGCGCGGTACATCGAGCGGCAATCGACATAGACGGTGGCGATGATGTTGTGGCCGGAGGCGATGTCGGCGGCCATCTCCTCGATCAGATAGCGATGGCCGCGATTCCAGAGATGATGATGCGGATCGACGATCGGCCTGGAGGGATCGATGATCTCTTCCTGATATTGCGCGAGCCAGTCCTCGCGGGGCTCGACGAAGAGCCCGCTGGTGTTGGCGGGCAGACCGCTTGCAGCCATCGACGCTCACTCCCTCTGGTTTTTTATGGCGGGAGCCTAGCACCTGATCTCGTCACGCAGCAGCGCGCCTTGCGCAACTGCGCCCTCCGTCGCGCGCACGGCGAAAGTTTCGTCAGCCCTTGCGCCGCGTCGCCCTCACATCGGCCACCAGCCGCCAATCGGTCGCTGTCGCGGGCTTGATCTCGCCGAGCCAGTGGAAGGAATCGGCCGTGATCTCAACGAAACTCCAGCGCGTGAGGTCGCCGGCTTCGGTCGTACCTTGCTGCACGATGTCTTCGCCGCGCGGACGGCCGATCTGCTGGCGGAACACACAGCGTCCGGGATCGACCCATGAAATCCGCCATGCGGAAATGGTGGGGTCGTAGACCCGCAGCGTCGTGCCGTACCAATTGCCGGCTATCGGGAAGGCGGAGCCATCGGCGGGACGGGGAATGATCCAGACATCCTGAATCGCGCGCCCCTCCAGCACCCAGCCGAAATGGATCTCGCCGGGCGCGGTGTGCTTGGCTCCATCAGCGCCGTGGGCGGTGATCTCGGCGTCCCAATCGCCGACGAAGCGGCCGTAGAGTTGAAGCGCCGCCGTGTGCTCGGGGTTGGGGCCGTCCGCGTGCAACAATCTCTTAAAGTCGGTCATGTCGATCTCCTGTCGCGCGGAGATCAACACGAACAGACCGGCGCCGACTTGGAGAAAATTGCGTCAGACCCCGTCGAGGATGATCACCGTCGGTGTCGCCGGCAGCGTGTCCCGCGAGATCCGCAAGGAACGCTCGGTGCGGCGGTCGATCTCGAACTGGTTGCCGATGCGTTGCATGAACTCGTCGAGCGGGGTCGCAAAGCGGTGCATCGGCAACACCACGGAGGCGCGCAGGCGCCTGGTGATCTCCGAGACGCCATCGAGCGACATGGTGTAGGTACCGTCGATCGGCACCATCACGATGTCGAGCCGGCCGATCTGGGCAAAGTGGCTGTCGTCGAGCTTGTGGTGGAGATGTCCGAGGTGGCCGATGCAGAGACCGGCGACCTCGAAGATGAAGATCGAATTGCCGTCGCGGATCATGTCGGTGCCGGAATCGTCGCCGAAATAGCGGCGGATGTCGGTGGTGACGTTGCGGATGAAGGTGTCGCCGACGCGCTCCGAAATGGCCGCCGGCTTGCCGTCCTCGCCCCAGCCATGCAGCACGTGCGGAATGCGCTTGTCCGGATTGAGAGAATAGTGCGTGCTGTGCGCCCGGTTCATGGTGACGACGTCAGGCAGGCGGCCGACCTGATAGGCGCCGCTGTAGTCGGTCGCGATGCGCACGCCGCCCGGCGTGTCGATGAAATAGGTGGAGTGGCCGGCATAGGTGATCTCGACTTCCGGCGCCGCCGCGGTTTGCCGGAAGGCTACGGGCAGGGCTCGGGGCGCGGCGTTCGCCATTGCGAGACATTCGCTGCGTGATGGCTGTTGGGCGAGGGCGGGTGAGAGACAAGCGCTCAACAGCGCAAATGCCGCCGAAATCAATCGCCGCATGATCCCGTCCCCGATGACTTCAAGGGAAAGTCTAGCGTGCAATCCAGTGCGTCGCCAACAGGATGCGATCAACAGCGCGTCAATATCGCACCGTCACTCCCGCCTTGGGCTGAACTTCCAGGTGCCGGCAACAAGGCCCGCGGTGATCAATCCGCTGACGATGCCGGCGGTCGGCAGCGTGAGCAGCAGCGCGGCGGTGGCGGCCCAGCCGATCGAGGAAAAGGCTTCGGCAAAGGTCGCAAGCCGCGACGAGGTCTGGCGGCGGCGGAACTGGCTGCGCCGGGCCTGGACGCGGAACCAGAGCTGGATCGCGGTGGCCGAGGCCGCGCTGACGATGATCATGGTGGCTGTGATCGCAGCCTGGAACGGCGACGCGAAAACCAGCGCCGCGACCAGCGGGCTGAAGATGGCGGCGATCGCGATCAGCACCACCTCGATCTTGGCGCGGATGACGCTCGCGGGTGTCAGCGGTGCGGTCGCGACGAGATCAGGCGCGTCCTCGCCCGAGATCGTCAGCCAGGCGAGCCCGCCGGCGAGCTGACCCGCAGCCATCACGATCACGGGCGTGATCAGCGTCAGTGCCGCGGAGCTGTCGCCGAAGCTGCGCCAGAGCAGCAGCGCCGGCGGCACCAGATAGAGCAGCTGCATCAGGGTCTGCGAGATCAGCCAGGGATCGCGGCAGAGCAGCACGAACTCCTTGCGCCGCAGCGCCTGCTGCCGCGAGCCGCCGCGGAACGGCCGTTCCCTGGCGCGCTTGCGGCTGGATGTGCCATAGGCGGCGGCGTCGATCGCGGTGTCGGCGAAGCGGCCGGAGAAGATCGCCATCACGCATCCGAGCAGCATCAGCCCCAGCGCGAGAAGCAGCAGCAGCGCCTCGACGTCGCCCATGGTCGCCCGCGCCGGCCACCACCAGATGCTGTCCACGTCGGGCGCGTGCGCGGCGAGGGTGCCCGAGGTCAGGATGGTGAAGCGCGACAGCGTGCCGTAGGAGATGATCGCCGCGACCTGGAGCGCGATCACGAAACCCGCGCCGATGATCGCAGCCAGGATCTGGGCCACGAAGCGCGTCCGCGCCGGGCCGATCAGGCGAAACAGCAGGATGGTGATCGCGATCGCGATTGCCGCCGCCGACAGGCCCATCGCGATGACCACGCCGAAGGCCGCAAGCCAGCGCACGCCGCCGCCGATCAACAGCACGTCGATGAACGGCGTCGAGAACAGCAGCGCCATCATCGTGACGCTGAGCGCGATCGCGGCGATGCGCACCGAGAACAGATTGGCGAGCGTTGCCGGCGAGGACATGATGAGATCGAGATCGGCACGCGCGTAGAACACCCGCGTCACCGCTTCGATCGCCTGCGACAGCATCAAGGTCCAGGCGAGGAGGATCGTCGCCGAGATCACGATCAGCGAGGATTTGTCGAGCGGCAGCTGCAGATTGGCGAAGCGGCCGATCACGGCCCAGGCCGGCACATGCAGCAGTGCGGCGAAGAACAGGAGGCCAATCACCGCGGCACGGGCGCGCCGGCGCCGGCCGCCGGTCATCATGGCGAACCATTCGCGCCAGGCGAGGCGGAGCTCGTGACGGGCAAACCAGGACAGCGCGGTCGCCGAGCTCATGCGGCGTCCTGGAGCGTCACCAGCGCGATGAAGAGATCTTCCAGGCTGGTGTCGGCATGGCCGTTCTGTTGACGCAGTTCGGTCAGCGTGCCCTCGGCGACGAGGCGGCCCGCGGCGATCACGCCGATGCGATCGGCCATGCGTTCGGCGACCTCGAGAATATGCGTCGTCATGATCACGGTGCAGCCGGCACGGACGCGCTCCCCGAGCAGTCCCTTCACATGGCGGGCCGAGACGGCGTCGAGGCCTGTGAGCGGCTCGTCGAGAATGATGAGGCGGGGATCGTGCACCAGCGCGCCGGCGAGCGCCACCTTCTGGCGCATGCCCTTGGAGAAACCCTCGCAGCGCTCGTGCCGGTGCGGCGCGAGCCCAAGCGAGCTCACCAGCTCCTCGGCGACCGGCTTCGAGACCGAGGGCGCAATGCCCCAGAGGCCGGCGACGAATTCGAGATATTCGAGCGGGGTGAGCTTGTCATAGATCATCGGCTCGTCCGAGACCCATGCCATCACCTGCTTGGCCGCGACGGGATGGGCGAGCGCGTCGATGCCGAAGATCGAGACGCCGCCGTCATCGGGCCTGAGCAGGCCCGCAACCATGCGCAGCGTGGTGGTCTTGCCCGCGCCATTGGGGCCGACCAGCGCATAGAATTCGCCGGCATGAATGGTGAGATCGAGGCTATCGACCGCCAGGCGGTCAAAACGCTTCGTTAACCCTCGGACTTCGAGCGCCGAGCTGTCCGGCTTCATGACGGCCACACCAACAGGTTCTGCATCGGTCGCGACCATGACCCGAACATGTTTCGGCCCCGTGAATCGCGCTGCCGCAAATGCGGTCGCTTGCAGCGTCACCTGCAAATGGGAGCGCGGCAGCGATCCGTAAAGAGCGCCTACGATCCCCCGCCCGCGGTGCCCGAATTCACCGGTGCCAGCTCGTCTTCGCGGCAACGCCAGCCGTCGGCTGCCTTCACGAACGCGAAGGTGCGCTGGATCCGCAGGCGGCGCGTGACATTGAAAGCGGCAGCGGAGCGCTCCCTGTTGGTGGCCCCGGGTTGCGGGCGGCCGGTGCTGGCGTCCCAGCAGGTGCCGGTACAGGCGGACGCGACCCTGCTGCAGGTGGTGAAGGGCGCCAGCACGACCATCTCGATCTCGCCGGTGACCTGCGCCTCCCCGTCATTCACCTGGCTGTCGAGCGCGTAGACGCGGTTGATGCGAAGGAAATTGCGGCATGAATTGGCCGCGTGGATGCGCGCGGCGCAGAAGTCGATGGCATCGGTGTCGGGCTCCTTGGCTGCGACCTGCCGGCCGAACACCTTCTTCGGGTCGCCTTTGGCGGCGGCGATCTCGTCGGTCTTGTGCTTGAGATAGTCGGCAAGGCAATCTTCCGCCGAGCCGAGCTCCTCGAGCGGCACGTTCTCCTTGCCGACCAGATTGCACTTGCGGTCGCGCTCGCGCGTCCAGCGGCCGTATTCCGCGAAGGCAAAGCGCGCCGCGGTCGGGTCCAGTCTGCCGATCAGTGCGAGCACCTGGCTGTTGAGCTCGGTCTCGGTGAGCGCCAGCGACGGGTCCGCGCAGATCAGCGCGCCGGCCGCGGTGTTGGCCGCGAGGCAGTCGAAATCCGGATCCCGCACGATCGCCGCGCGATCCTCGGTGACCTTGAGCAGGCAGGCCTTGACGCGTTCGAATTCGTCATCGCGCACCGCGGTCTGGCCGACGATCCCGCAGCCGAGGTTGCGCTGGCGGATCCAGATCGCGTTCTCCTCGATCGCGGGCAGGCGATCGGGCAGGCGGGCGAGCCGCGCCTCCACCGCGGTCGAGAGCTTCTCGGCGGCGGCCGAGAGCTCGGCATCGCCGCAGAACAATTGATTGCCGGGATCCCTGATCTGCTGGCAATTGTTCCTGGCGAACAGGGGCAATTTGTCGGCGATGGAGGGAGCGGACGCGCCGGTTTGGGCCAAAGCTGGCGCCGCAGGCAACGCCAGCAGCGCAAGCACAGTCAACGCGATGAACCGCATTCCAGAAATCCCCAGCATGGTTGGCACCATGCTAGCAGTTCCAGGCCGCCTGACGGAATGGGGTGCGGCGGGGCGGCCTACGTGAAGGGCCCTGGCCGGATGGATCAATGCGCCTCGGTCGACACGCGCTGGCTGTCGATGCCCGCCAGCCGCACGGGTTCGCCGACATATCTCAGCACGGCGGACTGGTAGAGCACGAATAGCGGCTGGTAGTTGCGCGCCTCGTCATCCTCGACCATCGCCATGCGGCGGTTGTCCAGCATCAGCCAGTGGCCGTCGAGCCTTGCGGAGGCAATTGCATGCCCTTCGCCGCTCCTGATGTCACGCACCACCACGAGGCGAAGGTCCTCGGCGGCGACGCCGGCAAGCCGCAATGCGGCCAGCTTGGCGATGGCGTAATCCTCGCAATCGCCGGCGCCGCGCTGGAAGGTCTCGAGCGGCGAGCTCCAGATGTCGACGGCGCCGTCACTTTCGGCGCGGATGGCGAGGTTGATGGCGCGATTGGTCTCGCCGAGCCGCGCGCGGCCGTCGCGGCTGCGGGCCTCGTCGACGATGGCGAGCAGCCTCAAGGCCGCGGGCGAGGCGCAATTGTCGCGGTCGCCGTCGCACAGCGCCAGCTGCACCATGTCGTCGTCGAATTTTTCCTTCAATCCCAGCCATTTCTGCCGCATCCCTCCGCTGGAAATCGCGAAGGCGAACACGCCGAAGGGCTCGGCAGATTTGCGTATCAGCACGCCGGCGCCCGGCGACAGCAAATTGGCGGCGCGAAGATCGGCGGCGGATCCGAGCAGGATCACTCCGCACAGCACAAGGATAGCGCGCCAGGCGCGCGAGCGAGCAGCGGTCTCCATCTGACATCCCCTTATCCGGCTTCGCTTTGGTCCCCCTCGACCTGAACGTGCCGGGCTTGTTGCTTTCGCGGAGATAGTGCGAGACGGGCCGTTTTGTTCTGCTTAACGCGCTCGGCAGGGCGCTCAATAGCGTGAGACAGGCTCAACCGGCCCTTCCCGGACTGCGTAAAATTTTACGGGCCTGGAGCGGGGCCTTTGCCGCCGCGAAATCGACTGAATTGCAGTCGGAAGTTGTGGGGCGGCCGATTCTGCTTCTATGGCTAATGACCAGCTATTTTGCGGGTTCTGTTAGTTGGGTCACAGATTTAGCTCCGTATTTGCCGCAGTATCGCGCGGGGTACTACGAAGAAAAGATGACGCAAGTATCCGCCAAATGGTTAATACCTTGGAAAGCATAATCTAGTGGAATATAGACTTGAGCCAGCGACGATTTACCTGAAATCTCTGCAAGATTTACTTCGGTTTATCTTTTGATGTCGCCGTAGGCATAGGCTTCCGCCGCCAAGTGATACGAAATCACACAAGCAATAGATGGTTTCGCTAAGGACTTGGTAATGCTATGCAAGCTTAGGCGGTCGATACTTACTTAGATTTTAACCCTTTTCACGGTGCCCGGTTGAATTACGCTGGCAAATTTGACGCCGCGCTCACCTCGGATGGCCAGGGCTTTTTGGATGGCCAAGGCTTTCGTTCGTCCGCCTCTGATCACGTCGATTCGTTTACCGCCAAGTCTTTTACTGCAACGGCACATGGCCACGTGCCTGACGGCGCGGTCGTCATCGCCGACCCCAATCTGATCTTCCACGGCGACTTCAAGCGCGCCGGACTCGATCTCGTGCTCTCGCGCGACGGCCACGACTTCGTCGTTCACGATTATTTCAGGGGCGACAAGCGCGCGGCGATCGCCTCGCCCGATGGCGCTCATCTCACCGGTGACATTGTCAGTGCGCTCACCGGTTACGTCCAGGTCGCGCAGGCCGCGCCCGGCGCCGCAGTGGCTCAGGTCATCGGCCACGTCACCAAGCTGACCGGCAGCGCGACCGTGGTCCGCAACGGCGTCTCGGTGATCCTCAACAACGGCGACAACGTCGAGAAGGGCGACGTGGTCTCGACCGGCTCGGATTCGACGCTCGGCATCACCTTCATCGATGGCACCGTGTTCGGCCTGTCCTCCAACGCGCGGATGGTGCTGAACGAGATGGTCTACGACCCCAATGGGTCGAACAATTCCTCGCTGCTCAGCCTGGTCGCGGGCACCATCACCTTCGTCGCCGGCGAGACCGCCAAGCACGGCGACATGAAGATCGACACGCCGGTCGCGACCATGGGCATCCGCGGTACGGCGGTGCTGACCGAGATCAATTTCGTCGTCCCCGCCGGCGGCGGTGATCCGCAGCCGCAGGCGAACTTCCAGGTGCTGGTCGAGCCGAACGGCACCACCGGCTCCTACATCCTGTTCGACAAGCTGACGCTGCTGCCGATCGCGACGGTCAACCAGGCCGGCCAGATGATCCAGATCAGCGGCGGCAACGTCTCGGTCACCAATGCGCTGTTGTCGCCTGACGTGCAGAAGCTGATCAATGACGTGTTCACGCTGAAGTTCACCGACAACAACACCAACACCAAGCTCACCAACAACTCTACCGACTCGATCACGCAGAACGGCGACATTGTCCTGATCAAGACGGACACCGGTGCCACCGCAACCGCGACCTTCGTCAATACCGTCAGCACCGGCGGCAATTTGGCGCAGGGCGGATCGGACAAGGGAGTCGACCGCATTCCCGGCGCGCCCTTCGCGAGCGTCCTCGACGCCAACGGCAATGTGGTGACCGCGTTCGTCATGCCTGAGCACGCGCACGCGACCGGCGACCGCGCCGACGTCACCGGCGATGCCGTGCCTGCCGATATCATCATCTTCAAGATCAACTTCCTCGACCAGAACCTGGGCGATCGGCCGACGGTGTCGGTGGACGTCGATCCGTCGAAATTCACCTATACCGACTCGGGGCATCACGACGTCACCCCCTCGCTCACCGCTCTGCAGAAGCAGGATATTGCCGCGACGCAGATCAGGATTGCCGTGGTTGCCGACGGCGGCAACAACAACAACGGTTCTGCGACCCTGACCTACT
The DNA here is from genome assembly GCF_004114955.1 of Bradyrhizobium guangzhouense. Lineage (NCBI taxonomy): Bacteria > Pseudomonadati > Pseudomonadota > Alphaproteobacteria > Hyphomicrobiales > Nitrobacteraceae > Bradyrhizobium > Bradyrhizobium guangzhouense. The sequence continues at coordinate 6,736,423 of NZ_CP030053.1, read as the reverse complement.
CGATCGCCGACCACGCCTTCGACTTCCTCGCCGACGGCGAAACGCTGACGCTGACCTACATCGTCAGCGTCAACAACAATTTCTCGGTCCAACCCGAAATCAGGCAGATCCCGATCACCATCACGATCACCGGCAGCAACGACAAGCCGGTGATCACGACCAGCGTGCCGACCATCACCTTCTCCGGCGGCACCAGCGTGCCGGGCGGGCCGCTCACCACCAACGTTCCGACCACTGGCACGCTCACGTTCACGGATGTCGACCTCACCGACACCCACACCGTATCGGTGGCGTTGACCGGTGCGAGCCTGCCTGATGGCACCACCGTGCCGCCGGGCCCGCTTGCCGCGTTCCAGAACGCCATGTCGGTTGCGATCGCGAGCGGCCTCGATTCAACCGGCACCGGTACCGGCACCATCAACTGGTCGCTGGCCGATCTGCCCGTCTACCTCGCAGACTTCATTCCCAAGGGCGAGGTGCTGACGCTGGTCTACACCGTGACGGTCGCCGACGAGCACAACGCGACCTCAACGCAGACCATCACCGTCACGATCACGGGCACGGACGCCCCGGCGGTGGTCTGGATCGCGACGAACCTGCCCTCGGGCGGTTTCTGGAAGGACGCCGCGAACTGGGAAACCGGCACGGTCCCGACCAGCAGCGACGATGTCATCGTCATTACCGATCAGCTGCATGGCCTGACCCCGTCCTATCCCGTCACGATCGACGTCGCGGCATTCGGCAAGTCGCTGACGATGGATGATTACGACACGACGGTGCACCACACGGCGCCGCAGGTGGTCAACCACGGCACGTTGACGCTTGCAGGGGCGCTCACGCTCAATGCCGACGCGCGGTTCACCAATGCGACTGATGGCACCGTTTTCGTCGGCGGCGCGATCGATGTCGAGACGATCACCCGGCCGAAGTCCAACGTGGTCGTCCCCAATACCGCCGCGATCAACAACGCCGGCACGCTAACGCTGGAAGCGGGCGGCGTGATCGACACCCTGACCACCATTGTCAATTCAGGCACCATCAACCTTTCCGGCGGCACGCTGACGCTGGATACCGGCATCGCCAACACGGGCGGTACCGTGAAGGTCGGCTTCGGCGCGACGCTGGTCGCCAACGCCGTGACGATTGACGGCGGCACGGTCAATATTTCCGGCACGCTGGAGCTCGACGGCATCAACCTGATCGAGAATGGCACGCTGAACAATTCCGGCGTGGTCAATGTCAAGGGTGCGGCGGAGTTCGCCGACGAAACCGGCTTCAACAACGCCGGTGGCGTCATCGAAGTATTTGCGCATGACACGCTGACGATCGACCATGGCTCCCACATCAACAATGCCGGCGACGTCAAGGTCGATGCCAACAGCAAGCTGACCGTCAATGGCGCGACGATCGACGGCGGCGCGATTACCGTCGTCACCGAGATACCGGTGCTGGTCAATGCCGAGAGCGATGGCGGCGGCAGCACGTTCACCTTCATTTACAGCTCGACGAGCGGTACCGTCACCAACAATGGCGAGCTCGACCTCACCGGCGACGGAGTGCTCAGCAACGGCAACCTGACGAACAACGGCACCCTCAACGTTACCGGTACCGGCAATGCGCTGGACGGCGAGCAAGTGGCCAATGCCGGCACCATCGAGGTGCTCGCAGGCGCACTCGCGATCGGTCCGGGCTCGGTTGTCGACAATTCGAGCGGCAACGTCATCGTCGATGCCGCGTTGACCCTGAACGGCGCCACGCTCAGCGGCGGCACTATCAAGGGCGACGGCAGCATCGACGTCACCGGCGCCAGCAAAATCGACAAGGCTGCCACGCTCACCGTCGCCACGGTCACGGCCGATGCGAAGCTGACGCTGGATGGCATCACGGTGTCAGGCTCCGTCATCACCGACAATTCCAGCATCGAGCTGGACGACACCGTCAAGCTCGAGGGCGGCGCCAAGATCCAGGGCGGCCCGGTCACCAACAATGGCGCGCTGGAGATCGCGGGCCCCGTGACGCTCCTCAACGACGTCGTGACCAACCAAGGCACGGTGCAGGTCGACGGCAGCCAGACGCTGACGCTGTCGAACACCGAGATATCCGGCGGGGCCATTGACGGCACAGGCACGATCGACGTCACTGGCGCCAGCAAGATCGACGGCGGCGCCACGTTGAGCACGAGCGCAGTCACGGCCGAAGCCAAGCTGACACTGGACGGCATCACGGTGTCCGGCTCCGTCATCGCCGACAATTCCAGCATCGAGCTCGATCACACCGTCAAGCTTCAGGGTGGCGCCAAGATCCAGGGCGGTCCGGTCACCAACAACGGCACGCTGGAGATATCAGGCGCTGCGACGCTGTCGAACGATGTCGTCACCAACAACAGCACGGTCAAGGTCGACGGCGGTCAGACGCTGACGTTGTCGGGCACGGAGATTTCAGGCGGCGCCATCAACGGCACGGGCACGATTGACATCGTCGGCGCCAGCAAGATCGACGGCGGCGCGACGCTGAGCACGAGCGCGGTAACAGTCGAGGCTGGCACAACCCTGACGCTCGATACCGCAACGGTCGACGGCGCGACGATCTCGGACAAGGGCAGCATCACGATCGACGGCACCGTGAAGCTCACCGGCGGCGCAGTGATCCAGGGTAGTTCGAGCGTTTTCGCTCCCACGGGTGGGGGCCCCGCCACGGCGGAGTTCAACTGGGGACAACTCGGCACCCCATACACCATAGTCGGCAGTCCGCGCCAAATCGTCGCGACCGATGGCACCGGCGGCACGGTCTCTTCCGCTGGCGGCGTCTTTGCGCGGCTCGATCAAAGTTCGGGCTGGTCGGGGAATTTTGCGCCTGGAACCCACCTCCTGTGGGACGATCAGAACGGGCCCGACATCACCATCAAATTCGCAACGCCGGTCTCTTCGGCGGGTGCGCAGATACAGGCCGACTACTACGGCAGCTTCACCGCCGAGATCATCGCGTACGACCTCGGCGGCAACGTGATCGGCACGGTCACTGAAGGTGGCGTGAGCAACGGCAACGCAGACGGTTCGGCGATCTTCATCGACCTGATCAGCAGCAGCGCCGACATCGCCATGGTCAAATTTGTGCTGACCAGCGCGACATATTCGCCGAACGATTTCGCAATCGGCCCGGTCGAATTTGCCGAAGGTCCCTCGGTCGGCGGCAGCGGCCCGATCGTCAACAACGGTAAGCTGGAGATCTCAGGCGCCGCGACCCTGCTCAACGATATCGTCACCAACATCGGCTCGGTGCAGGTCGACGGCAGCCAGACGCTGCAGCTCTCCGGCACAGAGATCATTGGCGGCACCGTCAACGGCGCCGGCACGATCGATGTCACCGGCGCCAGCAAGATCGATGGCGGCGCGACGCTGAGCACCGGCGCAGTCATCGCCAATGCGAAGCTGACGCTGGACGGCATCACGGTGTCCAGCTCTGTCATCACCGACAATGCCGGCCTCGAGCTCGACGACGTCGTCAAGCTCGAGGCCAGCGCCAAGATCCAGGGCGGCCCGGTCACCAATAACGGCACGCTGGAGATATCGGGCGCGGCAACCCTGCTCAACGACATCGTCACCAACAACGACACGGTGCAGGTCGATGATGGCCAGACCCTGACCCTCTCGGGCACCGAGATATCAGGCGGCACCGTCAACATCTACAGCGGCCTCTCGGGCGGTACGATCAACGTCACGGGCGACAGCACGATCGACGGCAACGCAAGCCTGAACAAGGGGGCCGTGACGGTTGCGAGCGACATCACGCTCAAGCTCGACGACGTCACGGTGTCGGCGAGCAAGATCACCAATGGTGGCACCGTCAAGGTCGACACCGGCAAGAAGCTGACGCTGGCCGACGCCACCCTGACAGGCGGCGCACTCACGATCGTCGGGACGCTCGCTTCGTCCGGCACGACCACGATTACCGACGCCAACATCTCCAACCTCTATCTGCTGGAATCGACGCTCGGCGGACTGCTGACGCTGGTGGCGACGAGTTCCACCCCTTTGATCACCAATGACGGCGGCACGATCAGGGCCAACAACGCCGAGCTCGACATCAACACCGAGGCCGTCACCAACACCGGCACGCTGGCTGCGATCAACGACGGCACGCTGAAGCTGATCTCGACTGATGTGACCAACACCGACGGCGCCGTGTCGATCGAGTCGGGCTCGACACTCGATCTCTCCACCGCGACGATCGACGGCGGCACCGTGACGATTGCCGGCACGCTGGAATCCACCGGCACGAGCGCCATCAGCAATGCCGACATCACCAACACCGGAACGATCACCGTCACCGGCGGCAAGCTGACGATCGATCCCCTCGTGAGCCACAAGATCATCAACAGCCACCTGATCCAGGCCAATGGCGGCGAACTGGACATCTCCGGCGAGCTGATCGTCAACACCGCCGATCTCAAGGCCGTTGGCGGCGGCATCCTGAAGCTCACGTCGCTGACCGTCACCAACGACGGCGGGACTGTCACCGTCGACGGCACCTCCAAGCTGTATCTGTCGGATATCGTCGCGATCAACGGCGGTCAGCTGAGCAATTCCGGCCATCTCTTCAGCGTCTCCAACGCCAACTCGATCTCGGCCGCCGTGACCAATACCGGCACCATCGAGGTGCAGGCCGGCTCGCTGAACCTCTCCGGCGGCCTCACCGGCGTCGGTCAGTTGGTGATCGACGACAAGGCGACGCTGGAGCTTGCCGGCGCGGACGCCCAGACCGTCACCTTTGCCGGTGGCGCCGATACGCTCAAGCTCGACCACACCAGTCTCGGTTTCACCGGCACCATTGCCGGCCAGTCGTCGACCGGCGGCACATTCACGGTCACGGGCGATGCCGACATCGCCACGTCGAGTGGCGACGCCCTCGACTTCACGGCGTCGGGCGGCACGAGCGACAGCCGCGCTGATATCGAGATAACGCCGACCGGCACGCTGACGGGAGCGGCCAGCGGCGTCGCCGTCACCCAGAATGGCACCGGCGACATCTCGTTGACGGCGACCGGAGACATTACCGGCCTTGCTGCGGGCGACGCCATCTCGTTCACCGTGAATGGAGACATCGCCGGTGTTTCCGGCCGCGGGATTTATCTGGTCGATGATGTGACCGGCGCAGGTAACATCACGATCAACAACGTCACGGGCAAGGCGAGCGGGACCGGTGCGAATTCCGAAGGCATCCTCGTCCAGAATTTCAACGCCGCAAACGCCGGCGACATTTCGATCACCCAGCTCGGCGGGGCCGCCGGTGGCGCGTTTGGCATCGACGCGACGACCCAAGGTGACGGAGACGTCGGCATCGATGCCGGGGGCGATATCACGGGGACCTCGATCTATGGCATCCGGGCGCGCAGCTACGGCACCGGCGACATAACCGTCACCACCGAGGCCGGCAGTGTCGTGACCTCGGGCAGCTCCGGCATCGTGGCGGTCAATCGCGCGACCTCGCTCGACGGTGGCGACGACAGCACGGTCACGGTCAATGCGCACGGCGCGATCCATTCCGGCGGCACGACAAACCTCGGTGGCAATCCGCCGGCCGGCATCCAGGCCGGCTATGCCGGCTCGACGAATGGCAGCGCGGCCAATACCGGCGTCAGCGGCACGGTCGTCGTCAACAATTACGCCGACATCACCGCCGGGGCAGGCTCGGGCATCGACGCCTACAATTACGGGAACGGCGACGTCACGGTGAACAGCTTCGCCGGAACCTCGATTTCTGTCTCCGGCACCAAGAGCTACGGCATTCAGGCCTCCGCCCTCAGCGGCGGCACCGGCGACATCGCGGTGACGCTGGGCACCGGCGTCACGATCTCGGGTGCAACGGCCTACGGCATCAAGGCCTACAGCATCGATGCCGGCGACATCACCGTCACGCTGGCGACGGGCGACAGCATCACGGCGGACAGCTCGGGCATCGTCGCAGTGAATTACGCGACCGCGATCGACGGCGATCTGCACAGCGCGATCACGGTCGAGGCCCACGGTACGATCCATTCAGGCACCACGCCGAACAACGACGGCGCCACGCCGGGCGGAATCATCGCCGGCTACAAGCCGGGCGGCAACGCTACTTTCTCGGGCGCGGTCAATGGCGATGTCATCGTCGACAGCGATGCCACGATCACGGCCGACGCCGGCTACGGCATCCAGGCATTCACCTGGGGCGCCGGCAATGTCACGGTCTCGACCGGCGAGACCTCGTCGATCACCGCCGCCGGCACCGCGATCCGTGCCTCCGATCACGGCGGCGGCGACGTCAGTGTGACCAACGAGGGCTCGGCTACCGGTGCCGTCGGCCTGTCCGCCCTTGCCACCGGCGCCGGCAATATCACCATCGTCAATGATGGCCATCTCACCGGTACAGGCGCGACCGGCATCAGCGTCACGCAGAACGACGACAATGCGACCGGCGCAACATACATCACCAACCACGGCTACGTGGTCGGCGCCGACGGCCATGCTGCGATCTATATCCAGGAGAATACGAGCGACACCGGCATCGCGACGATCGACAATACCGGCACGATCGGGCCCGTCGATGCCACATCGGTTGCATCGACGACCTACGCCATCGTCGAGACCGGCGGCGCGATCGCGATCAACAACAGCGGGCACATCGACGGCAACATCTGGGTCGCCAGCGCCACCTTCGATAACAAGGCGGCCGGCATCTGGACCGTGTCCGGCACCAGCGCGTTCGGCACGCTGTCCAAGATCGACAATGCCGGCGAGATCGACCTCCACGACGGCGCCTTGGTCTCGAGCGCGGACGGTTTGACCTTTGGCATCACCAATTCCGGCAAGATCGAGAGTTGGGGCTCCGCCTCGATCACCGGCAATATCACCAACACCAACACGATCGAGATCCATACCGACGGAACCCTGTCGCTGTTCGGTTCGCTGTCCGGCTCCGGCTCGGTCACGATCGATACGGGCGCGACGCTCGTGGTCGACGCCGCGGTGTCGCAGACAATCACCTTCGGCGGCACCGGCGCCGAGCTCGACATCCACACCACGGATTTCGGCGGATCGATCGCGGGATTGGCTGCCACCGACAAGATCGACCTGTCGAGCATCGACTACGGCCCCGGCACCAGCGCGGTCTATCTCGCCAATGACGACGCCAGCACCGGCGGTACGCTGACGATCACCGATGCCGCGGGGAATCACATCAGCCTGACCCTGACCGGCGCCGACTACAGCCACGCGGTCTTCGCGGGCAGCGATGACGGTTCGCATCATACGCTGATCACGGTCAACGCCGCCGACGACGCGCCGAAATTCACAACCGACGGCGCCACGCTGACGGCGAGCTTCGCCGAGCTCGCGGACACCACCGGTGCCTCCACGACATACGATCCGTCGCCTGCCGCGACCGGCTCGATCGCCTTCACCGACGTCGACCTGACCGATCGGCCGACGGTGAATGTCACCCACCAGGATGTGACCTGGCTCAACAGCGACCACACCGCTCTGACGCTGACGCCGGACCAGATCAGCGCACTCGAAAGCGCCCTGTCGCTGCAGCTGAGCGGCAAGAACAACGGCACCGTCGGCTGGAGCTATTCGATCGCCGACAGCGCGCTGGATTTCCTCGGGCAGGACCAGACCGCGACGGTGGTCTCCACCGTCACGCTCGATGACGGCCACAAGACCGACACGACCCAGATCACCGTCACGATTTCAGGCGCGAACGACGCCCCCGCGATCGCGGCCAAGGCCGGCGACAGCGCCGGTGCCGATCTCAGCGAGACCAATGCGGGGCTCGGCACGAACGGCACGCTGACCGTGTCCGACCCCGACGCCACCGATCACGTCACCGTGGCGCGCGATCACGTCTCGGTCTATCTCGACGGCACCCTGCAAGCCGACGGCATCGACGGGCTGTCGAATACAGACCTGTTGAACTATCTCACCGTGCAGTCCGGCGACATCCTGAACGGCACCGCAACCCACGCCCAGTTTACCTGGAACTTCAATTCCGGCAGCCAGGCCTTCGACTTCCTCGCCGCGGGCCACACGCTGTCGCTGCAATACACCATCGTGCCCGACGACGGCCACGCGCCGACCGGCACCGGCAACGGCGTCGTCACGATCAACATCGCCGGCAGCAACGATGCGCCGACGCTCGACAATGCGACGCTCGCCGCGGTCAGCGAAGATACCGCCGCGCCGGCCGGGTCCAGCGTCGGCAAGCTGTTCGCCGCCGGCTTCCACGACGTCGACGACGGCGCGAGCCTCAAAGCTGTCGCCATCACGGCCGACCACGCCACCGCCGCGCAGGGCGTCTGGCAGTACGAGGTTGCGGGCGGCAATCAGTGGATCGATGTCTCCGGCGTCAGCGACACCGGTGCGCTGGTCCTGGCCACGGACACGTTGCTCCGCTTCGTGCCAGCAGCGAACTACAGCGGCGTGCCGGGCAGTCTCGACGTGCACGCCCTTGATGACACCTATGTCGGCGGCGCCAGTGGCGCCACGCCCGTCCTGATCGACATCACGTCTCCCGCGATCGGCTCCAGCGTCTCGACCCTGCCGGCCACGCTCAACACTGAAGTCACTCCGGTGACCGACCCGCCGGCGTTCAAGGCGCTCGCGGTGAATTATGTCGCGGACAGCCTGACCGGTGACAGCATCGACCTGACGAAATGGCAGGTCGTCCTGCCGTCGGTGCCCGGCACCGCCGATGATGCGTCGGTGACGCCAACGGCCAACGGCGTGGTCTTGCACGATCACGGCTATCTGGAGACGACGTCAGGCTTCACCCCGACGGCAGCCACGCCGCTGCATGTCAGCCTGAGCTTCAGCCTCGACGACGGCATCGGTCCCTATGTCGCGGTCACCGACGGCACCGACGGGACGACCGGCGCGTTCGGCTCACCGGCCAACGGCCTGTCCTTCATGTTCGGCTGGGGCCAAGGCCTGATCATCACCAACAATGCCACCGGCGCTAACGTCAACCTGACGGCTGGCCTCAGCCAGGGCACGGTCTACGACGCGACCATCACCGATGACGGCTCGCATCAAACGGTGGTGATCGTCGATCACGGCACCGGCGAGGCCGTCGGCAGCTATACATCCGATTTCAGCGACTACGCGGCCGGCAATCTCGTCACCATCACCAACCGTGAGGCGAACGACAGCCAGCACGACGCCACGGTCAGCAACGTCACCATCTCCAATGCCTTCGAGGGCGAGCACGGCGTGCCCATCGCCCTGTCGGGCCTCACCGCGGTCACCGATACCGACGGGTCGGAGCACATGTCGCTGGACCTGTCCGGCTTCCCGGATGGCGCGACGTTCTCGGTCGGTCAGCCCGGGACCGGCGCCGAGGCCGGCCACTGGCTGATCAGTTCGGCGGATATCGATTCGCTCGGTGCCTCTCCGCTGACGATGACGGCGCCGGCCGACTACACCGGCGAGTTCAGCCTGCATGTCAGCGGCACCGTGGTCGATCAGGCAACCGGCCTCTCCGGGCCGCTGAGCGACACCAACACGTTCACCAGCGATGTCGCCGTCAAGGTCGACGGTGGCGGGCCGGTCATCGACACCGACAATTTCACCGTCTCGCACAACGGAGACCTCGGCACCGACACCATCAAGGATCTGTCGGTTGTCGACAGCGATGCCGGCGCCTCGACCGACACCTTCACGCTCACGGCGACGACCTCGCCCACGCCCTCGACCGACACCAGCAGCGTCCATCTCCCGACGACATCGGGCTCGCTGAGCGCCATCAATCTCGGCTTGGCGGACGGTGTCACCTATTCACCGGGTGATCCGGCCCCCGACCAGGACCAGATCACGCTCACGGTGACCGACAAGACCACCGGTGCCCACGACACCGTCAACTTCATCTTCGACGAGGCTGGCGATACCAGCCAGGGCATCACCCTCACCGGCACCAGCGGCAAGGACGTGATCTTTGCGCCGACGACCGGCGACACGCTGACCGGCGGCGGCGGCCAGGATCAGTTCGTGTTCGCGCCGGGCTCGGCCGGGTTCGACGGCGAAGGGCATCCCGTCGCCGACTACGCGCACACCATCACCGATTTCATCGAGGGCGTCGACAGGATCGACCTGCGCCAGTTCTCGGACGTCGGCTCGATCCACGATCTCACGATCGCCCAGCAGTCCGGCGATACGCTGGTCACCTGGCAGCAGCAGATCAGCGCGGGCGAGGGCTCGGTGACGGAACATGAGTCCCTTCTGCTGTCGAAATTGACCGCAAATCTCAAGGCCAGCGATTTCATCTTCCACATCACCTGATGAGCGCCGGACCGGCCCGGCGATGAACGCGAAGCTTGACCGCGGCAAAAAATCCATAATCCTCCGCATCAGGCAATGGCCAACCGCGCAGAGAGGCTCCATGATCGGTCGATCGGAGGCGATGCGCGGCAGGAAGCGCGACTGACATGAAACGTCTCAAGATCCTGCGCCGGTGGTTTGCGCGAAAGTTCGGCTTGGCGCGGCTGCTGTGCCTTGGGCTGCTGGTCGTCTTCGCAGGTCTGCGCGTCTGGGATCCGCCGCCGGTCCAGGAGCTGCGGCTGCGCACCTTCGACATGTTCCAGCTGGTCGATCCGCGCGACAAGAAGGGGGTGCGGCCGGTCACCATCGTCGACATCGACGACAGGAGTCTCGCCAAACTCGGCCAATGGCCATGGCCGCGCACGCGGATCGCGGACTTGATCACCGACCTCACCAACAACGGTGCGGTGGCGATCGGCTTCGACGTGGTGTTTTCCGAACCGGACCGGCTCAATCCGGATCTGGTCGCCAGCCAGATGCGCTATCTCGACGACGTTACCCGCACCAGGCTGCGCGAGCTGCCGAGCAACGACCAAGTCCTTTCGGAGGCGATCAAGCGCTCACGTGTGGTGCTGGGCGAGACCGGGCAGTCGGCGATCACGTCGGAGATCGACAAGACGCTTCCCTTCACCGGCGTGGCAACGGTCGGTGAGGCCGGTGCCGAGCGTTTCCTGTTCGAATTTCCGGGCCTGTTGCGCAACGTGCCGATCATCGAGCAGGTTGCGGCGGGCCGCGGCCTGTTCACGATCAGAACTGAACGTGACGGCCTGATCCGGCGCGTGCCGATGATCATGCGCGCGCAGGGCCAGACCATGCCGTCGCTCAGCCTCGAGATCCTGCGCGTGGTCACGGGGACACCGACACTGCTGGTGCGCACGGACAAGACCGGTATTCGCGCCATCCGCATCAAGGGTGTCGAGATTCCGACCGACGAGAACGGCCAGCTCTGGGTGCATTATGCCCGCCACGACCCCTCGATCTACGTCTCGGCGGCGGACGTGCTCGACAACACGGTGTCGCGGGGCAAGCTTGCCGGCAAGCTGGTGCTGATCGGCACCTCCGCGGTCGGCCTGAACGACATCAAGACCACGCCGGTGTCGCGGGCCATGCCGGGTGTCGAGATTCACGCCCAGGTGCTCGAAAGCGTGCTGACCGGCGCCGCGATCTCCCGGCCGAACTATGCGCTCGGCGTCGAATTGATCACCGCGCTGATCATAGGCATCCTCGTCATCATCTTCACGCCGAACCTCGGACCTGTCAGACTGGTGCTGGCAGGCGCGTTGTTCGCCGCGATCCTGATCGGCGTGTCCTGGTTCTTCTACGCGAAGTACCGCTATCTCATCGACTTCACCTATCCGCTGCTGTCGACCACGGCGATCTACCTCACCTTCATCTTCTCGAGCTTCGTGCGCGAGCAGCGCCAGCGCGTGCAGATCCGCGGCATCTTCGCCCAGTACATGTCGCCGGTGCTGGTCGAGCAGCTCGCGCAATCGCCGGAGAAGGTCGTGCTCGGTGGCGAGGAACGCGAGATGACGATCATGTTCTCCGACGTGCGCGGCTTCACCACGATCTCGGAGAGCTACAAGCACGATCCGCAAGGCCTGATCACGCTGATGAACCGCTTCCTGACTCCGCTCACGGACGTGATCATCGAACAGAAGGGTTACGTCGACAAGTACATGGGCGACGCCATCATGGCGTTCTGGAACGCGCCGCTCGACGATGCCGGGCATCAGGTCCACGCCTGCGAGGCCGCGATCCAGATGCTGGAGAAGATCGACGTCGTCAACAAGGAGCGCGAGCAGGAAGCGGCCGACGGCGGCCACGTCTACATCCCGCTCAATGTCGGTATCGGCCTCAACACCGGCATCGGCGTGGTCGGCAACATGGGCTCCGACCTGAAGAAGAACTATTCGGTGCTCGGCGACAGCGTGAACCTCGCCTCGCGCCTGGAAGGCCAGACCAAGGAATACGGCTTCCCCATCATCGTCGGCTCCCGCACGGCGCTGGCCGCCAAGGACAAGTTCGCGATCCTCGAGCTCGACTTCATCATGGTCAAGGGCAAGACCGAGCCGGAGGTGATCTATGCCATCGCCGGCCGCGAGGATGTGATGCATTCGGCCGCGTTCCAGCGCCTGCGCAACATCACCATCGAGATGCTCGGCTGCTACCGCAACCGCGATTGGCAGGGCGCACTCGACGCCATCGAGCGCGGCCGCCGCAGCGAGGACGCCGACACGCTGGAAAAGCTGTTCAAGCTGTACGAAGCGCGCATCAGGAATTTCGAGGCCAATCCGCCACCGCAGGACTGGACCGGGGCGTACGCGCTGCTGACGAAGTAGGGGATGTGGTTTGTAGGGTGGGTTAGCCTTGCAGATGCGCGAAGCGCGTCTGTAAGGCGTAACCCACCACTTTGGTTTCCGCGGGGACAGAAGAGGTGGGTTACGCCTGCGGCTAACCCACCCTACGACACCTGTGCTTGCCGCCCGTCACTCCACCCCGATCGTGGTCAGATCCTGGAACCAGTGCTGCGCTTGCACGAATTGCTTGATCTTCGGCGACAGCGCGTGCGGGTTGGTGTCGTGGACGACCCAGACCAGCGCGGCGTCGTCGACGACGAGCGCATGCGCCTTCGCGATCAACTCGTCCTGCTTGGCGGTGTCGAAGGTCTGCTTGGCCTGGTTGATCAGGGCATCGACCTCCGGGTTCTTGTAGCCGCCCCAGTTGACGCCGACGGGTGCGATCTGGTCGGAGGCGAAGAAGCGCACGATGGCGTAGAGCGGATCGGACGTGACGTAAGCGATGTTGTTGGCGGTGATGCCGGCGTTCATCTCGTCGGCCGCGCCCTTGCGCCAATGCGTATAGAGCGTCTCGAGCTCGACCACCTTGAAGTCGATGTCGATGCCGATCTCCTTGAAGCTCTGCTGCAGGAATTCGTTCATCGGCAGCGACAGCATCTGGCCGGTGCCGCCTTGCGCGATGATGAAGGTGGTTTTCAGCGGCTTTTCCTTTGAATAGCCGGCTTCCTCGACCAGTTTCTTTGCCGCAGCGAGATCGTACTTGATGTCGAAAGTCGGCTTGCCGAACCACGGGCTCGACGGGTCGACCTGGCCCTTGGCCGGCTTGGCAAGCCCGTTCATCAGGCCGACGACCTCGTCGCGGTTGATCGCGAGGTTGAGCGCCTTGCGCAGCCGGATGTCGGTCCAGGGCGAACCCGGCAGCACGCTGAGGTGATAATTCCAGACATGCGGCGTGACGTTGTCGACGATCTTCATGCCGGCGGCCTTGAGCTGCGGCACGGCGTCCGGCGCCGGCGTCTCGATCAGGTCGACTTGACCGGCAAGCAGCGCATTGGTGCGCGTCAGCGCCTCCGGCATCGGCACCAGCACGATCTTGTCGACCTTGGGAATGCGCTTCGGATTCCAATAGTCCGGATTCCTGCTGAGCTCGGCGAGCTCGCGCGGCACCAGCTTGGTCAGCTTGAACGGACCGGTGCCGGAGGGCTGGCTTGCGAACTTGTCCCAATCCCTGCCGAGCTTCTCATATTGTGCCGGGCTCGAGACCAGGAACCACAGCATCTGATAGGGGAAGAAGGAATCGACGGTTTTGGTGGTGATCTCCACGGTGAAATCGTCGATCTTGGCGTAGCTGGCGACCGAGGGCAGGCGGGTCTTCACCTGCGCGCTCTGGCGCTTGTCGAATTGCGGCGCCTTGTCGTTGAGCACCTTGTCCAGATTCCAGATCACCGCATCGGCGTTGAAGTCGCTGCCGTCGTGAAACTTCACGCCCTTGCGAAGGGTGAAGCGCCACTTGGTCTTGTCCGTGTCGTCGACCTTCCATTCGGTCGCGAGCCCCGGCACCAGCTTGCCCGGGCGGTCAGCGACGTCCATCTCCCACGCCACCAGCGGATCGTAGATCGTGTAGGCCGTGAACTGATAGGCGCCGGCACCGCGATCGGGCTGGCCCGTCGTTAGCGGAATATCCGCCATCGAGATGCCGTAGCGCACCACCGTTTCGGCGCGCGCCGAGAGTGCTGATATCGCCAGCGCAAACGCGGCGAGACAGGTCGTTAAACGAATACGCATGGCCCAAAGCTCCCAGGAAAAACTCAAGCGAAAACTCGAGCGAAAACTCAAGCAGAGGTCGGGCTCAAACGTTGCAATCTTGATGCCAGAATAGGCAGCGCGATGCCCATGCACACGCGGGATCACAAGGACTTGTCGTCGCAGGGGCAATTTGCAGAATAAGTGTCCCCGCTGGCATAGCCATTGCATACGTTTGCATCAAAAATAATCATCGTTTCCAGGAAAAGGACGACGGCAATGCTTATCAAAACAACGGCGCGTGCAGCATTGATCGCTGCGCTCGCCCTCGCGACCGCGGCCGCATGGCCGCGCGCGGCCAGCGCCGAGAGCGTGCTGCGCATCGGCATGACCGCGGCGGACATTCCGCGCACGCTCGGCCAGCCCGATCAGGGTTTTGAAGGCAACCGCTTCACCGGCGTTACCATGTATGACGCGCTCACCGGCTGGGACCTGTCCTCCGCCGACAAGCCGAGCGTGGTGATTCCAGGCCTTGCCACCGAATGGAAGGTCGACGAGTCAGACAAGACCAGATGGACCTTCAAGCTGCGACCCGGCGTCACCTTCCATGACGGCACGCCGTTCAATGCCGATGCCGTGGTGTGGAACGTCGACAAGGTCTTGAAGCAGGACGCGCCGCAATTCGATCCGAGCCAGGTCGGCGTCACGGCCTCGCGCATGCCGACGCTGGCCTCCGCGAGGAAGATCGACGACATGACGGTCGAGCTCACCACCAGGGAGCCCGACAGCTTCCTGCCGATCAACCTCACCAATCTCTTCATGGCGAGCCCGGCGAAGTGGCAGCACTTCTATGACAAGGCGGAAGGCGCGGACGCCAAGGCCAAGTCGCAGGCCGCCTGGGCCGCCTTTGCCAAGGACGCCGCCGGCACCGGCCCGTGGAAGATGGCAAGCTTCACGCCGCGCGAGCGGCTCGAGCTGGTCAAGAACGCTGACTATTGGGACAAGGCCCGCGTGCCCAAGATCGACAAGATGGTGCTCTTGCCGATGCCGGAGGCCAATGCCCGCACCGCGGCCCTGTTGTCCGGTCAAGTCGATTGGATCGAGGCGCCGGCGCCCGATGCGCTGCCCGAGCTCAAGCAGCGCGGCTTCAAGCTCTATGCCAATGAGCAGCCGCATGTCTGGCCGTGGCAGTTCTCGCGCGTCGAAGGCTCGCCCTGGAACGACATCCGCGTCCGCAAGGCCGCCAATCTCTGCATCGATCGCGAAGGCCTCAGGGACGGCTTGCTCGCGGGCCTGATGGTGCCGGCGACGGGCACGTTCGAGCCCGGCCATCCCTGGCGGGGTAAGCCGACCTTCGAGATCAAATACGACAAGCCGGCCGCGCAGAAGCTGATGCAGGAGGCGGGCTTCGGTCCGAACAAGAAGCTGACGGTGAAGATCCAGACGTCTGCGTCAGGCTCGGGCCAGATGCAGCCGCTGCCGATGAACGAATACCTCCAGCAGGCGCTCGCCGAATGCTATTTCGACGTGCAGCTCGACGTCATCGAGTGGAACACGCTGTTCACCAACTGGCGCCGCGGCGCCAAGGACCCCAGCGCCAATGGCGCGAACGCGATCAACGTCACCTATGCGGCGATGGACCCGTTCTTCGCGCTGGTGCGCTTCCTGCAATCGGGCATGGCCCCGCCGGTCTCGAACAATTGGGGTTTCATCAACGATCCCAAGTTCGACGAGCTGGTCAAGAAGGCGCGGCAGACCTTCGATCCCGCCGCGCGCGACGCCGCGCTCGCCGAGCTGCACGCAGCCTCCGTCGATGACGCCGCCTTCCTCTACGTCGCCCACGACGTCGGCCCGCGCGCCATGAGCCCGAAAGTGACAGGCGTGATCCAGCCGAAGAGCTGGTTCATCGACTTCTCGCCGATTACGATGGTGCCGTAAGTGTAGCAACGAACTCGGTGCACCCTCTCCCCTCGTGGGAGAGGGTGGCTTCGCGAAGCGAAGCCGGGTGAGGGGGTATCTCTCCGCGGATGGCCCTCTCTCTTGTTTGATGATGCTGTATCCGCGGATAGATACCCCTCATCCGGCGCTTCGCGCCACCTTCCCCCACAAGGGGGAAGGGAAGAGAAGAAAAAAGTGCTCGCCTACATCGCCAGACGCATCGTCTATGTCATCCCGATCGTCATCAGCGTGGCCCTGGTGTGCTTCCTGCTCGTGCACATCACGCCGGGCGATCCGCTGGTCGCGGTGCTCCCCGCCGATGCCTCGCAGGAGCTCGCGGCGCAGCTCCGCGCCGCCTATGGCTTCGACCGGCCGCTGCCGGTGCAGTTCGGCCTCTGGCTCTTGCGCGCGCTGCATGGCGATCTCGGCAATTCCATCGCCACGGGGCGCCCCGTGCTCGCCGAAGTCATGCGCGCGGTCGGCAACACCGTGACGCTGGCGATTGCGGCCGCCGTCATCGGCTTCACTATGGGCATCCTGCTCGGCCTGATCGCCGGCTATTTCCGCGAGACCTGGATCGACAAGCTCGCGACATCGTTCGCCATCGCCGGCGTCTCAGTGCCGCATTACTGGCTCGGCATGGTGCTCGTCATCGTCTTCTCGGTGGAGCTGAACTGGCTGCCCGCGGTCGGGGCCGGGCCGAACGGCTCCAACTCCTGGGGCTGGGACTGGGCGCATCTGAGATATCTGGTGCTGCCCGCGATCACGACGTCGGTCATCCCGATGGGCATCGTCACCCGCACCGTGCGTGCGCTCACCGGCGATATTCTCAGTCAGGATTTCGTCGAGGCGCTGCGTGCCAAGGGCCTGCATGAGCGCGGCGTCTTCCGCCACGTCATCAAGAACGCCGCGCCCACCGCGCTGGCCGTGATGGGTCTTCAGCTTGGATACATGCTCGGCGGCTCGATCCTGATCGAGACCGTGTTCTCCTGGCCGGGCTCGGGCTTCCTGCTCAACTCCGCAATCTTCCAGCGCGATCTGCCGCTGTTGCAGGGCACGATCCTGGTGCTGGCGCTGTTCTTCGTCTTTCTCAATCTCCTGGTCGACATCGCCCAAGCCGCGATCGATCCGCGCATCAAGCGGGGCTAGCGGGATGAACCCGGTTGTAACCACGCAAAAGGTGCGCTCCCTCCCCCGCCTGCGGGGGAGGGTTGGGGAGAGGGTGTCTCCTCTCGCGAGATCCCCCCAGAGGAGAAAACCCTCACCCGGCGCTGCGCGCCGACCTCTCCCGCAAGCGGGAGAGGTTAGGCGAGCCCGCGGCTTCCACCGACTTCACGCGATGGAAGCGCGGCCATGAGCGAGTTCCCGCTATCCGCCGCCGCCGCGCTGCAGGGCGCGCCCGCGACCAAGGCGCGCGGCTATTGGGCGACCGTCGGCCGTCGTATCCTGCGCGACAAGGTCAGCATGGCCTGCGCGATCGTGCTGCTGTTGATCTTCGTCGCCGCGATCCTCGCGCCCTGGCTTGGCCTGGAAGATCCCTACAAGGGCTCGATGATCCGCCGGCTCCGCCACATCGGCACATCGGGCTATCCTCTCGGCACCGACGAGCTCGGCCGCGACATGCTGGCGCGGCTGGTCTATGGCGGGCGGCTGTCCCTGATGATCGGCATTTTGCCCGTGATTCTCGCCTTCGGCATCGGCACCTCGCTCGGCATCATTGCCGGCTATGTCGGCGGCAAGCTGAACACCGCGATCATGCGCACGGTGGACGTGTTCTACGCCTTCCCCTCCGTGCTGCTGGCGATTGCAATCTCCGGTGCGCTGGGTGCCGGCATCCTCAACTCCATCGTGGCGCTCACCATCGTGTTCGTGCCGCAGATCACCCGCGTTGCCGAGAGCGTCACGACGGGCGTGCGCGTCATGGATTTCGTCGAAGCCGCGCGCGCCTCCGGCGCCGGGCCGCTCACCATCATGCGCGTGCACATCCTCGGCAACGTGCTCGGCGCGATCTTCGTCTATGCCACCAGCCTCATCTCGGTCTCGATGATCCTGGCGGCCGGTCTCTCCTTCCTCGGCCTCGGCACCAAGCCGCCGGAGCCGGAATGGGGCCTGATGCTCAACACGCTGAGGACCGCGATCTACGTCAATCCCTGGGTGGCCGCACTGCCGGGCGCGATGATCTTCGCGGTCTCGATCTGCTTCAATTTGCTCTCGGACGGCCTGCGCAGCGCCATGGACATCAGGAACTAGCGAGTGATGACGCAGATGCACACTGGCGCGGGGTCCTCCGTACACCTCTCCCGAAGGGAGAGGTCGGATTGCATCGCAAGATGCAATCCGGGTGAGGGGTTACGCTCCACCGAGTTTGCCGCGCCCCCTCACCCGCGCCTTCGGCGCGACCTCTCCCCGTCGGGGAGAGGTGGGAGACCGCCGCGATGACTGAGACCACAAGATCTGTCGCCATGCTGGAGCCGGTCGAGGACGTCGGCGGCGTCGCGCAGCCGCTGTTGCAGGTCAACGGGCTGACAAAACACTTCCCGGTGCGTGGTGGCCTGTTCGCCGCCAAGCGCACCGTGCGCGCCGTCGACAATGTCTCTTTCTCCGTCGCCAAGGGTGAGACGGTCGGCATCGTCGGTGAATCCGGCTGCGGCAAGTCCACCACCGCGCGCCTCTTGATGCATCTGATGCCGCGCGATGACGGCGACATCATCTACGACGGCATGACCGTCGGACAGTCGTTGTCCTTGCGCGAGCTGCGCCGCGGCATGCAGATGGTGTTCCAGGACTCCTATGCCTCGCTCAATCCGCGCCTGACCATCGAGGAGTCGATCGCGTTCGGCCCCAAGGTCCATGGCATGGCCGATGGCGCGGCGCGCGCGCTGGCGCGCGAGCTGCTTGGCAAGGTCGGCCTGGTCCCGGCAAATTTCGCCAATCGCTATCCGCACGAGATCTCCGGCGGCCAGCGCCAGCGCGTCAACATCGCCCGCGCGCTGGCGTTGTCGCCGCGGCTGGTGATCCTGGACGAGGCCGTCTCCGCGCTCGACAAATCCGTCGAGGCGCAGGTGCTCAACCTGCTCGCCGACCTCAAGCGCGAGTTCGGGCTGACCTACCTCTTCATCAGCCACGATCTCAACGTCGTCCGCTACATCTCGGACCGTGTGCTGGTGATGTATCTCGGCGAGGTCGTCGAGCTCGGTCCGGTCGACCAGGTCTGGGATGCGCCTGCGCATCCCTATACGCGCGCGCTGCTTGCTGCGATGCCGTCCCCGGACCCCGACCGCCGCACCGAGAAGCCGCCGATCTCGGGCGATCCGCCCAATCCGATCGACCCGCCCACGGGCTGCCGCTTCCACACCAGATGTCCCTTTGCGGAGCCGCTCTGCGCAAATGCGACGCCAAAGCTCACCGCGCTGGATAGAATGGGCCATGAGGCCGCCTGCTACATGGCCATTCCGGGATCAGGCCATAGCCGTGCCCCCAGAGAGGAAACCGCATGACGAGACCAACGGCAAAGGAAATCCAGGCGACGACGCAAGTCGCCGGCGTCCCCGTGGACGAGGAGATTGCGACGCGCATCTCCAATTCCATCGGGCCTGCTTTCGAAGGCTTTGCGGCCATCGCCGGCACGCTGCCGTTCGATCTCGAGCCCGCGCTCTATCCGCTCGCGCAAGCCACGAAGGTGTCGAAATGAGCACTGAGCCCGCCCTGATGACGCTCACCGAGGTCGCGCGTGCGATCGCGATGAAGCAGGTCTCCTCGCATGAGGTGACGCGCGCGCTGCTGCATCGCATTGCGCAGTGGCAGCCGCATCTCAATGCCTTCATGTCGATCGAGTCTGAAGCCGCGCTGAAGGCGGCTGACGCTGCCGACGCCCAGCTTGCGAAAGGCGAGGTGCGTGGCCCGCTGCATGGCGTGCCGCTGGCCCACAAGGACATGTATTACGATGCCGGCAAGGTCGCGACCTGCGGCTCGCTGATCCGCCGCGATTTCGTGCCATCAGTGACGTCGACGGCGTTGCAGCGGCTGAAGGACGCCGGCCAGGTCAGGCTCGGCACGCTGCATCTGGCCGAATTCGCCTATGGCCCGACCGGCCACAACGCCCATTACGGCCCGGTGCGCAATCCCTGGAACGTTGCGCATATCACCGGCGGCTCGTCCTCGGGCTCCGGGTCGGCGGTCGCCGCGCGTCTGACCTATGCGGCGCTCGGCTCGGACACCGGCGGCTCGATCCGCTTCCCCGCGCATTTCTGCGGCGTCACGGGGCTGAAGACCACGGTCGGCCGTGTCAGCCGCGCCGGCGCGATGCCGCTGTCGCAATCGCTCGACACGGTCGGCCCGCTCGCCCGCACCGCGGAAGATTGCGCGCTGCTGCTGGCCTTGATCGCCGGTCCCGATCCCGAGGATTCGACCACGAGCCAGGAGCCGCTCTCGGACTACGTCGCCGCGACCAAGGGCTCGCTCAAAGGTCTCAAGATCGGCGTGCCAGCATCCTACTATGTCGATGATCTCGACGGCGAGGTCGCGCGCGTGCTGGACGAGACCATCGCGGTGCTCAAGCGCGAGGGCGCCGACATCGTCAAGGTCGAACTGCCGGATCAGCGGCAATTGCAGGCCGCAGCCCAGCTCGTGCTCGCCGTGGAGGCGGCCGCCTTCCACAAGCGCTGGATGATCGAGCGGCCGCAGGACTATGGCCCACAAACCTTGATGCGGCTTCAGAACGGCCTTGCCGTTCCCGCTATCACCTATCTCGAGGCGATGCGCTGGCGTGGCCCGGCGCTCGCTGCGCACAATGCGGCGACCGCCGGCGTCGACGCGGTGATCGCGCCCGCCTCCCCGGTGCCGGCGCCGACGATCGAGGAGAGCGATGTCGGCGGCGGACCGGATGCGCCGGCACTGTTGCAGCGGCTGGCGCTGTTCACGCGCCCGGTGAACTTCTTGGGCCTGCCGTCGCTGACGGTGCCATCAGGCTTTACCAGAAGCGGCCTCCCGGTCGGCATGCAACTGATCGGCCGCTCCTTCGATGAGGCGACTTTGCTGACCATCGGCGCCGCGTTCCAGCGCGCCACCGACTATCACGAGAGGTTGCCAAAACTGCCGTCATGACAAAGCTCGTCGAGATCTCAGGCCTCAACATCCGCTTCACCGGCGAGCGCACGGTCTATGCCGTGAACGATCTCAATCTCTCGCTCGGTGACGGCGAGGTGCTGGGCCTGCTCGGCGAGTCCGGTTCGGGCAAGAGCGTGACCCTGCGCGCGCTGATGCGGCTATTGCCGAAGAAGCGCACGCAGATCGCGGGCAAGGTCAACGTCATGGGCCGCGATGTGCTCGCGATGAGCGACGAGGAGCTGTCCTCGTTCCGTGGCCAGACCGTGTCGATGATCTTCCAGGAGCCGGCGCTCGCGCTCGACCCTGTCTACACCATCGGCGCGCAGATCGCCGAAAGCGTGGTGCGCCACGAGGGCAAGTCTCATGCGGAAGGGCGCGCACGCGCGCTGGAGATGCTCGACATCGTGCGCATCCCCTCGGCAAAGCGCCGGCTCGATGCGTATCCGCACGAAATGTCCGGCGGCATGCGCCAGCGCGCGATGATTGCGCTCGCGCTCGCCTGCCGTCCCAGGATCCTGCTGGCGGATGAACCCACCACCGCGCTCGATGCCACCGTGCAGATCCAGATCCTGCTGCTGCTGCGCGAATTGCAGCGCGAGTTCGGCATGTCCGTCATCTTCGTCACCCACGACATCGGCGTCGCGATCGAGATCTGCGACCGCGTTGCGGTGATGTATGCCGGCCAGATCGTGGAGCAGGGGACTCTTCGCGATATCGTCCGCACCCCGGTGCACCCCTATGCCAGGGGCCTGCTCGCCTCGACCATCCACGGCGCCAGCCGGGGCCAGCGGCTCGAAACCATCCCCGGCACCCCGCCCTCGCTGGCCGAAAAGCCGCACACCTGCTCCTTCGCGCCCCGCTGCGCCGTAGCCCAGCCCCGCTGCCTCGAGCAGCTGCCTGACAATGTCGAGGTCGGTCCGGGGAGGACGGCAAGGTGCGTGCTGGCGGAGCCGGTGCCCTCCTGAATCCAAAAATCCCTTGCGCCGGTACGCCCTTGGCACAATCCGCCCCGCGCATCGCGGCAAGGCCATTTCTACTGTGCATGGGGTTGTTTTCGCGATTTTGCCGTGAGGGGGCCTCCGGGGGGGCATTCAGACCCCATTCATCCCGGTTCCGGTTCCATGGCGGCGTTCACGGAGAGGGACTTCATCTTATGTACATTTCAGGTCAAAGCCTCATCGTCATCCTGTTCGTCGGCCTGGTGGCCGGCTGGCTCGCTGGCAAGGTTGTGCGCGGCGCCGGGTTCGGCATCATCGGCGACATCGTGATCGGCATCGCCGGTGCGTTCGTCGCGACCTTCCTGTTCCCAAGGCTCGGCATCCATATCGGCGTCGGGCTGGTCTCGGAGATCATCTATTCCGCCATCGGCGCCATCATCCTGCTGCTGGTGGTCCGGCTGGTCCGCGGCGGCGGCCGGCTCTAGCGGTTCGATCGATCGGAACCTTGCGCCTCTCCCCCGCGCGCCTTCCAGCGCCCTTGGCGGGAGGCGCTTGTCTTTACTCGAAAAAGCCGCAATGACTGTGAAATACCGGACTTGCGGATTGGGCTGACCGCAGTAGATGTGGCGAGGCCCGGATGAATTTGATTGCATTGCAAGCGGGGAGAACCCGATATTAATCCGCGGCGCGTACGCCTCGATTTGCCTTTGAATTCAGGGGTTCTGCCCCACACCCGAAAGAGATCAGACTGATGGCAGCCGTTCCCGGCCTCCGCCGTTCAGAGCTCGGTGACGCGCTGCGTGCCTGCCGCACCGCATTCGTCGGCGTCGCCTTCATGAGCTGCATGATCAACCTGCTCTATCTGACCGGGTCGATCTTCATGCTGGAGGTTTACGACCGGGTGCTGCCGAGCCGCAGCATCCCGACCCTGGTCGGCCTGATCGTCCTCGCCGGCGGCCTCTATATGGCGCAGGGCGTGCTCGACATGATCCGCAGCCGCATCCTGGGACGGGTCGGCACCGCGCTCGATGAAGCCCTGAACAAGCGCGTGTTCGACACTATCGTGCGGCTGCCGCTCGTGGTCGGCAACCGCAACGAAGGCCTGCAGCCGCTGCGCGACCTCGACAATGTCCGCTCCTTCCTCGGCAGCATGGGACCGAGCGCGTTCTTCGACCTGCCCTGGCTGCCGCTCTATCTCGGCATCTGCTTCGCCTTCCACGTCTGGATCGGCCTGACCGCCTTGGTCGGCGCCACCATCCTGGTCGGCCTGACGCTCGTCACCGAGTTCCTGTCCCGCCAGCCGGCGAAGGAGGCCATGGGCCTTGCCGCCCAGCGCAACGACCTCGCTCAATCCAGCCGCCGCAACGCCGAAGTGCTGGTGTCGATGGGCATGGCCGGCCGGCTCAACGCGCGCTGGAGCGCGGCCAATGAAAAATACCTCGCCGGCAATCAGCATGCGAGCGACGTCTCCGGCGGCCTCGGCGCGATCGCCAAAGTGCTGCGCATGATGCTGCAATCGGCCGTGCTCGCGGTCGGCGCCACGCTCGTCATCAAGCAGGAGGCGACCGCCGGCATCATCATCGCCGGCTCGATCCTGTCCGCCCGCGCGCTGGCGCCGGTGGATCTCGCGATCGCGCACTGGAAATCCTTCGTCGCCGCGCGCCAGAGCTGGCACCGCCTCAGCCGTCTGCTGGAGCAGATGCCGGCGCAGACGATTCCGACCCAGCTGCAGGCGCCCACCAGCCGCCTCTCGGTCGAAGGCGTTGCCATGGTGGCGCCGGGCGACCAGCGCCTTATCGTCCAGGACGTCAATTTTGCACTCGAAGCCGGCAACGGCCTCGGCGTGATCGGGCCGAGCGGCTCCGGCAAATCCTCGCTGATCCGCGCGCTGGTCGGCGTCTGGCAACCGGTCCGCGGCAAGGTCCGGCTCGATGGCGCGGCGCTCGACCAATGGTCGAGTGACGTGCTCGGCCGCCACATCGGCTATCTGCCGCAGGACGTCGAATTGTTCGGCGGCACCATCGCGCAGAACATCAGCCGGTTCGATCCCGAGGCGAGCTCCGACGGCATCATCGCGGCGGCCAAGGAGGCCGGCGTGCATGAGATGATCATCAAGATGCGCGAGGGCTACAACACCCAAGTCGGCGAGCAGGGCAATTCGCTCTCGGCCGGCCAGGCCCAGCGCGTGGCGCTGGCGCGCGCGCTCTACGGCCATCCGTTCCTGATCGTGCTGGACGAGCCCAATTCCAATCTCGACACCGAAGGCGACGAAGCGCTGACCCGTGCCATTCGCAGCGCGCGCGAGCGCGGCGCGATCGTCATCGTGGTGGCGCACCGTCCCATCGGCGTCGAGGCGGTCGACCAGATCCTGGTGCTGCGCGACGGTCGCATGCAGGCCTTCGGTCCGAAGGAGCAGGTGCTCGCCCAGGTGCTGCAACCCCGCGTCGCGCCGCCGGCGCCGATCAAGGTCGTCAGCGAAGGCGGAGTGGCCAAAGCATGAGCACGATGACGGTTGGCGGGACAAAGCCCGCCGCGACGAAGACCGTGCGGGACTCGATCCGGTTTCACCTGTTGCTCGGGCTCGGAATCGTGGCGTTTCTCGCCGTCGGCCTCGGCGGCTGGGCCTCGACGGTGCTGATCTCGGGCGCGCTGATCGCGCCCGGTCAGATCGTGGTCGAATCCAACGTCAAGAAGGTGCAGCATCCGACCGGCGGCGTCGTCGGCGAGGTGCGCGCCCGCGACGGTGACGTGGTCAAGGCCGGCGATATCGTGGTGCGGCTCGACGACACCGTCACCAGGGCCAATCTCGCCATCGTGACCAAGAATCTCGATGCCGCGCAGGCGCGTGCGGCACGCCTCCAGGCCGAGCAGCGCGGTCTCGACAAGATCCAATTCCCGGCTTCGCTGCTTGATCGCGCCGACGATCCCGACGTCAAGGCGCTGCTCGACAGCGAAAGCAAGCTTTTCGACGTCCGCGTCAACGGCAGGGCCGGCCAGAAGGCCCAGCTTCGCGAGCGCATCCAGCAGCTCAACGAGGAGATCGAAGGCCTCGTCGCGCAGGAGAAAGCCAAAGACAAGGAGATCGCGCTGGTGCAGCAGGAGCTCACGGGCGTGCGCGATCTCTACGACAAGCACCTGGTGCAGATCTCGCGCCTGACCACGCTGGAGCGCGACTCCGCCCGCCTCAACGGCGAGCGCGCGCAGTACATCGCCTCGCGGGCGCAGGCCAAGGGCAAGATCACCGAGACCGAGCTGCAGATCATCCAGGTCGACAAGGACATGGTGAGCGAGGTCTCCAAGGATCTGCGCGAGACCAACGACAAGAGCGGCGAGCTGATCGAGCGCAAGGTTGCGGCCGAAGACCAGCTCCGGCGCGTCGACATCCGCGCCCCGCAGGACGGCATGGTGCTGCAATCGACGGTGCATACCGTCGGCGGCGTCGTCACCGCCGGCGACACCTTGATGCTGATCGTGCCGCAGACCGACGACCTCCAGGTCGAGGCCAAGGTCAATCCGGTCGATATCGACAAGCTGCAGATCGGCCAGAAGACGCTGCTGCGTCTGTCCGCCTTCAACCAGCGCACCACGCCGGAGCTCACTGGCGTCGTCAGCCGCGTCTCGCCCGACGTCACCACCGACCAGCGCACGGGCCAGAGCTACTACACCATCCGCGTCTCGATGTCGGCGGAAGAGGTCGCCAAGCTCGGTGATTCCAAGCTGATCCCCGGCATGCCGGTGGAGGCCTTCGTGCAGACCGGCGACCGCACCATGCTGTCCTACCTATTGAAGCCGCTGCATGACCAGTTCATGCGGGCCTTCCGCGAGAAGTGACGCGCGCCGTAGATCGATCTCGCCGATCTCGTAGGGTGGGTTAGGCGAAGCCGTAACCCACCAATTCTCTATCCGCCGAAGCGGAAGTGGTGGGTTACGCTGCGCTAACCCACCCTACGGCACCTGCTTCTTGCTATAGTTCGACTCAGGTCCAACATCCCGCCGGTCGAACGATGCAAACCCCGTCCGCTATCGCCACGAAGTCCTTCTCCGATGCATCCGCGGCCGTCGCGCGCCTCGAAGAGATCTACGAGCGCAACACAAAATTCCTGCGCGACCGGTTCGAGGCCTATGTCTCGGGCGAGGCGATCACGACGCGGGTGCGGGCCTACTATCCCTTCGTCCGTCTCACCACCGCGACGCATGCGCGACTGGATTCGCGTCTCTCCTACGGCTTCGTCGCGGGACCGGGCGTGCACGAGACCAGCGTGACGCGGCCGGATCTGTTCCGGGCCTATCTCACCGAACAGATTGGTCTCTTGATCCAGAACCACGGCGTGCCCGTCGAGATCGGCGAATCCGCGGAGCCGATCCCGATCCATTTCGCCTATCGCCGCGACATCAACATCGAAGCGGCCATCACCACCAGCGAGAATTCACCGGTCACGCGTTCGCTGCGCGACGCGTTCGACGTTCCTGATCTCGGCACGATGGACGATTCCATCGCCGACGGTACGTTCCAGCTTCAGGCAGGCGCACCCGAGCCGCTCTCGCTGTTCCGCGCCGCCCGCGTCGACTACTCGCTGCGCCGGCTCTACCACTACACCGGCACGGACCCCGAGCATTTCCAGAACTTTGTGATCTTTACCAACTACCAATTCTATGTCGATGCCTTCGCCGAGCTCTGCCAGCAGCGGCTGCAGTCCGGCGAAGCCGGGCTCGACGCGTTCGTTGCACCTGGCAACGTCATCACGCGCGGCGACGGAAGCACGACCGGGGCCGCGCCTGCACGCACGCCGAACATGCCGGCCTTCCATCTGGTCGCGCCCGGTTATCGCGGCATCACATTAATCAACATCGGCACCGGTCCGTCCAATGCGCGCAACGTCACCGATCACGTTGCGGTGCTGCGGCCGCATGCCTGGCTGATGCTCGGACACTGCGCCGGCTTGCGCAACACCCAACGGCTCGGCGACTACGTGCTCGCGCATGGCTATGTGCGGGAGGACCATGTGCTCGATCGCGAGCTGCCGCTGTGGGTGCCGATCCCGGCGCTGGCCGAGACGCAGGTCGCGCTGGAGCAGGCGGTTGAGGACGTCACGGGTCTCGAAGGTTTCGAGCTCAAGCGTCTGATGCGTACCGGGACAGTGGCCAGCGTCGACAACCGCAATTGGGAGATCTCGGGGTCCGAGGTCATTCGCCGCCTGTCGCAATCGCGCGCGGTCGCGCTCGATATGGAATCGGCCGCGATCGCTGCCAACGGTTACCGCTTCCGCGTGCCCTATGGCACGCTGCTCTGCGTCTCCGACAAGCCGCTGCACGGCGAGATCAAGCTTGCCGGCATGGCCAGCGAATTTTATCGCCGCCGCGTCGGCCAGCATCTCGAAATCGGTCTCAAGGCACTGGAACGGCTCAAACAGCAGGAATCGGAGCGGCTGCATTCGCGCAAGCTTCGTAGCTTTGCCGAAGTCGCGTTCCAGTAAGCCGGCCCGGGCTGCCTAACAATGGCAGCACGCCTGTCGTGCCGCGCTCGTGGTGTGCCCGCGTGCCTGTCGCGGGAATATCCTTGCCGAAGCAGGGTTATCATCTCGTCCGGGGCGTGTTTGAGCAGACATCAGGAGACCACAATGGTCAGTCCGATCATCAGGCTTGCCGTTCGCGGCGCGTATCTCGCGGCGCTCGTTGCCGCAGCCGGATCTGCACCTGTTTGGGCCGCAGGCGGCGGAGGTGGAGGCGGCGGTGGTGGTGGTGGCGGAGGCGGTATGGATCCCTTCGCGCATCCCGCTTCCAGCCAGAACACGCCGGCCCCGACCTATCCTGGGCGCAGCCACACCAAAGCGACCCAGAAGGGCAAGAAGGCCAACAACCAGTCGAGTATCGATGATCCGGCTTTTGCCGCCGGATATCGCGTCGCCTACGACACCATCTACGATCGCAACGACTACACGGCTGCGATCGCCCAGTTGAAGTCGCTCGGCCACGACGACAATGCGAATGTCGCGAACCTGATCGGTTACTCCTACCGCAAGCTCGGTGACTACAAACAATCGCAGATCTGGTACGAGCACGCGCTGACGATCGACCCGAACCACGTGCTGACCTGGCAATATTATGGTCTGTGGCAGCTCGAGCAGGGCAATCGCGAGCAAGCGATGTTTCATCTCAGCCGGATCGCGGCCATCTGCGGGACGGATTGCGAGGAGTACAAGTCCCTGGCAGCCGCGTTGAACAAGCCCACTGGAACTGCTCTCGCGTACTGAAGTCGGCCAGGAAGGCCGGCTATGAACCACCAGCGAGGTGACAAGTCACGTAAATTTCAGCATTGTCCCGTTCGGGGGCGCGAACGGGACAATTGCATGCCGCTTTTGAGCGACAGGATCATCGGCCACGACCTCGAACGTCTGGCCTTCCGTTTCACCATGTTGAATGATGATGACGTCGTGGACTGCCAGATCAGCGACGCTGCAATGGATGAGCTCGCGGGCATGCAGGGCACTGAAAGCAGCGCCCGGCAAGCGCAGTTCACCTCGCTACGCGAAACCATCGAACGGATCGCATCAGACCTCTACGACGAGGCGCCGCGGTTCAAAGGCTATGTGGTGCGGATTTTTGTGCGGCATTTGGGGCGGTAGCTATCGCGCCATACTCCGCTGTTGAATCGATAAGCCGCGGCGTACTGGATGCCCCGCCTTCGCGGGGCATGACAGAGAGTATGCGGCGATAGCGTCCCGACTCACGAGAGCCGCAAGAGCAGTTCACCCCTCCAGCTTCTTCAGCAACAACTTCAGCGCCGTCGCCGCGAACACCTGCATGTTGGCGAAGCGATCATGACTGCCCGTCTCCAGCGTCATGACGTCCGTCGCTGGTCCCGCCACCGCCATGCAGCTGTGGCCGGCGGCATCGCCGTAGCGGTTGCCGGTCGGGCCGGCTGCACCGGTCTCGGACAAGCCCCAGTCGGCGCCGAAGCGGCCGCGCATCTGCTCGGCGAGGAGTTTTGCGTAGGGCTCCGAGGACGAGCGAAAGCCCTTCATGCCGTCGTCCGAAATATCCATCAACACGCGTCTGGCGTCGCGGGTGTAGACCACGGCGCCGCCGAGGAAATAGGCCGAGGCTCCGGGCACTGCGAGCAGGCTTGCAGCGATCAGGCCTCCGGCCGAGGATTCCGCAACCGCAATGGTCTGTTGGCGCGCGATCAGTTTCGCAGCGACCTGTTCCGCAATGCCGACGAGCTCTTTCATCCCCGCACCCCTTGTTCCCTTGGCAACCGAGCTCAGCCTTCCTAGCATATGACAGCTGTTTTGGCCGAGTTGCAGGCGAGGGTCAGGCCTGCTTGAATGGCTGACAAAGCGGGGCGGCCAAGCGCTGCCCAAGACAAGACGAGACGAGACGAGACAAGACAAGACAAGACGAGAAAACGTGAGAAGGGAGACGTCATGGCGTCCCTGATCGCCGGCGCGGTGGATTGCGATGTGCATCCGGCCGTGCCGCATCTGACCAGCCTGCTGCCCTACCTGAACGATTATTGGCGCGACCAGGTGACGACGCGCGGGATGGTCGACCTCGTCTCGCAATCCTATCCGAAGAACTCGCCGATCGTGGCGCGGCCCGATTGGCGTCCCGAGACTGGCAAGCCGGGCGGAAGCCTGGAGGACATGCAGCGCCACGTGCTCGATCCCTTCCAACTCAAGCACGCCATCTGCAATCCGCTTTACGGCGTGCAGATGGTGTTCTCCGAAGACATGCAGGCCGCCTTCTGCCGCGCGCTGAACGAATGGCTCGCCAGGGAATGGCTCGATCGCGACTCCCGGCTGCGGGGCTCGATCGTGATCCCGACGCAAAGCGTCGAGAAATCGGTCGCCGAGATCGAGCGCTGTGCTGAGGACAAGCGCTTCGTACAGGTGCTGATGCTTGTCATGGGCGACATCCCGCTCGGCAAGCGCGCGCTGTGGCCGATCTACGAGGCTGCGGAGCGGCTCGACCTGCCGGTCGGCATCCACGCCGGTTCCGCCTATCACAATCCGCCGACCGCCGTCGGCTGGGGTTCCTATCACATCGAGGACTATGTCGGTCAGGCCCAGGCGTTCCAGACCCAGCTCACCAGCCTGATCGTCGAGGGCGTGTTCGCAAAATATCCGCGGCTGAAGATGGTGATGCTGGAGTCCGGCGTCTCCTGGATCTCGCCCTATCTCTGGCGCCTGCACAAGTTCTGGCGCGGAGTGCGGATGGAGACGCCTTGGGTGGATCGCGCGCCGCTGGACATTGTGCGCAGCAACATCCGCTTCTCATTACAGCCATTTGATGCGCCGCCGGACCAGGCGACATTAATTCGCCTGTTTGATCATATGCAGTCCGACGAATTGGTCCTATTCTCCACGGACTATCCGCACTGGCAGTTCGACGGCCAGGACGCGCTGCCCGAGGGTCTCACCCCCGATCTCGTGCGCAAGATCATGATCGACAATCCGCTCGCTACCTATCCCCGCCTGAAATGAGCCCGCTGCCAAAGGAGGCAAGGCGATGAATATCCAGTTCCGCGAGAGCCTAGAAGCCGCTTCCCCTCCGACGACAAAGACCGCGATCGCGGACTGCGACATCCATCCGGCACGCGCGACCCGGACCGAGCTTTATCCTTACCTCGCCAAACGCTGGCAGCATCATCTCGAGATCTACGGCGTCCATGCCTATCAGGGCATGATGGAAGGCCCTCCCTACCCGAAGGCCCAGCCAAACGCCTCGCGCCGCGATGCCTATCCGCCCGAAGGCGGCCCGCAGGGCTCCTCACTCTCCTTCATGCAGAAGCAACTGCTCGATCCCAACAACGTGCAGTTAGGTGTGCTCAATCCGCTCAACACCGGGCAGGGCATCCGCAATCACGAGCTTTCGGCGGCTCTGTGCTCGGCGATCAACGACTGGCAGATCGACAAATGGACCAGCAAGGACAAGCGGCTGAAGGCGTCCATTGTCGTCGGCAATGAGGACGGGCTGTCGGCCGCTGCGGAGATTCGCGAGCGAGCCGGCGACAAGAACTTCGTTCAGGTGCTGCTGCTCAGCCGCAATGTCGAGCCGCTCGGCCAGCGCCGCTACTGGCCGATTTATCAGGCCGCGGAAGAGGCGGGGCTTCCGGTCGGCGTCCACGCCTTCGGCTTCGGCGGCAATCCGATCACGCCATCGGGCTGGCCGTCCTACTACATCGAGGAGATGGTCGGCCATTCGCAGTGCCAGCAATCGGCGCTGGCGAGCCTCGTGCTGGAGGGCGTGTTCGAGCGTTTCCCGAAACTGAAGATGGTGATGATCGAGGCCGGCTTCGGCTGGGCGCCGTCACTGGCGTGGCGGCTCGACAAGGTCTGGCAGCGGCTCAGGAGCGAAGTGCCGCATGTGAAGCGGCCGCCGTCGGAATATATCCGCGAGCAGGTGTGGTGGACCACACAGCCGATGGAGGATCCTGAAAACCGCGAGGATCTGTTCGACGTCATCAAGTGGATCGGCTGGGACCGTCTGTTGTTCGCGACCGACTATCCGCATTGGGATTATGACGAGCCGTCGCGCGTGCTGCCGGCAGGTGTCAGCGAAGCCAATCGCGAGGCGTTCTATCTCGGCAATGCCAAGAAGCTGTACGGGATTGCTTGATGGCGCGGCATGTGGTTGCCGCGGTCGACGAATTGCCGCCCGGCACGCGAAAATTTCTGGAGATCGACGGACGGCCGATCGCGGTCTTCAACATCAAGGGCGAGTATTTCGGCCTGATGAACCGCTGCCCGCATCAGGGTGCGGCCTTGTGCGAGGGCCCGCTGATCGGTCTCGCGCAGTCAAAGGATCCCGGCGAGATCGAATACACCAAATTGGGTGAGATCATCCGCTGTCCCTGGCATGGTTGGGAGTTCGACATCCGCACCGGCCAGTCCTATTGCGACCCTCGCCGTTTCCGCGTGAAGGCCTATCCCGCCCATGTCGAGCCGGGCGCGAGTGTGGTGAAGGGTCCGTATGTCGCGGAGACGATACCCGTGAAGGTCGAAAGCGACTACGTGGTGGTGGAGCTGTAGGTCCCGCCGTCGTTCCGGGGCGATGCAAAGCATCGAGCCCGGACTCCATCGCGCGTCAGGAATGCTTGGAGAAATGGATTCCGGGTTCGCGACTTCGTCGCGCCCCGGAATGACACCATCCTAATGCCCTGTCGCCGGCTCGACGGCCGTATCATAGACCGGCACGCTCTGCCTGCCGCCGCGATAGACGATCAGCGCGGCGATGATGCCGAGCGCGGCACCGAACATGAGCCAGTACGCCGGCGAGGCCTTGTCGCCGTTGGTCATGCTGATCAGCTTGGTCGCGACGGCGGGGGTCGACGTGCCGAAGATGCCGGCAGCCAGCGCGAAGGCGATCGAGAAGCAGGTGGTCCGGACATGGGCCGGCACGATCTCGACCAGACATCCCAGCATCGTGCCGCTGTAAACGCCGAAGTAGAACGAGAACATCATCTGGACGGCCAGCAGTTTCCCCAGCGTGGGAGCTGCCGCGAGCCAGGACAGCGCGGGGTAGGCGGTCAGGAATGACAGGACCGCGATGGTCACCAGCACGGGCTTGCGGCCGATCCGGTCGGACAGTGCGCCCCCGACCGGATTCCAGATGAAGTTGGTCACCGCAACGAGCAGGGTCACGAGCAATGTTCCGGTCGGCGAGAGGTTGAGCTGCTTGCCGAAGCCGGGCGCATACACCGTGATGAAGTAGAAGGTCGTCGTGGTCAGCACCGCGATCATCATGCCGAGGATGACGATGCGCCAGTTCGCGATCGCCGACGCGAACACCTCGCGTGCGGTCGGATGCTTCTTCATGGCCAGGAACGCCGGCGTTTCCTCGAGCGAACGCCGCAGGAAGAAAATCACGGGGATGATGATGCAGCCGACGAAGAACGGGATGCGCCACTTCGCGACGCCCCCGAAGACATCCAGGAAGGTGTCACCGGGCATGGCTTCCCGCAGGATAAAGCCGAGGATCGCCGCGACGAAGATCGCGACCTGCTGACTGGAGGACTGGAAGGAGGTGTAGAAGCCGCGATTGCCCGGTGTTGCGATCTCGGACAGATAAACGGAGACACCGCCCAGCTCCACGCCAGCGGAAAAACCCTGAATCAACCGGCCAATCAGCACAATGGCCGGGGCGGCAACGCCGATCGCTGCATAAGACGGGCAGAAGGCGATCACCACGGTTCCTAGCGCCATGAGCGCGAGCGTGACGATCAGGCCCTGGCGGCGGCCGATACGGTCGATATAGGAGCCGAGGACGATGGCGCCGACGGGGCGCATCAGCGCGCCAAGCCAGAACACGCCGTAAGCGTTGAGCAGGGCCGCAGTGTCGTCCGCGGCGGGGAAGAACGCCTTTGCGATATCCTGCGCATAGAAGCCGAACAGGAAGAAGTCGAACTGCTCGAGGAAATTACCTGATGTTGCGCGCAGGATCGCGCCGAGGCGCGACCTGAGCTCTACCGGATTTGATGATGCTGCTGGTCCAGCCATGACGTTGCTCCCCTGGAAGACGTGGCCGGACCGGAACTCATTTTCACGGCAAGGCGACAGATTGTTGCTGCGACAATCTGACTAACCCCTCTCGCGCGAGGCTTTGCGAGTCAACCCATTTTGCTCCGGAAGCTGATGATTTTTCAGGCTTTATTATGCGTTGCCGCAATCATCCATTGGCGGAAGGCGGCAAGCTTCGGCGCCTCGCGACGGCCCTCCGGGGAGACGAGATAGAAACCGGCGTCGGCCGGCAGCGCGATCTTGAAGGGAACCACGAGCCGGCCCTTGGCGATGTCGTCCTTGACGTAGGAGGTTCGTCCCATCGCCACGCCCATGCCGTCGATCGCAGCCTGCACCGTCACGAAGGTCATGTCGAAGGTGATGCCGGGCTGCCGCGAGATGCCGGTCGACAGGCCTGCCGCCGTCAGCCAGAGACGCCAGTCATCACCGTTGTTGGTGTGCAGCAGTACATGATCCTTCAGGTCCTCCGGCGTGCGCAGCGGTTTGTCGTTGCGAAGGAGAGAAGGGCTGCACACCGGAAACAGCTCGTCAGCCATGAGCCAGTCGGCGCGCACGCCGGGCCACTGGCCTCTGCCGTAGCGGATCGCGGCATCGACATTGTCGCGCTGGAAGTCGACGAGGCTGGTGGAGGTGGTGATGCGGACGTCGATGCCGGGATGGGTCTCCTGGAAATCGGTCAGGCGCGGCAGCAGCCATTTCGCGGCGAGCGAAGCGATCGTTGAGACCGTCAGCACCTTGTCGTCGTCCTTGCGCAGCAGCCTGTCGGTGGCCAGGCGAAGGTCGTTGAAGGCGGCGCGAACGCCCGGGAGATAGTCGCGCGCCTCCGGCGTCAAGGCCAGCGCGCGGTTCTGCCGGATGAACAGACGGACGCCGAGCTCCTCCTCGAGCCTGCGGATCTGATGGCTGATCGCGGTCTGGGTCACGTTCAGCTCGCCGGCGGCCAGCGTGAAGCTGAGATGGCGCGCGGCAGCCTCGAACGCCCGCAATCCGTTCAGGGACGGCAATCTGGCAGTCATTTGGCAACAGGATGCATGAGTTTATTTCATGCGAAGAGGTACAAATTGTCGTTTGTCGCAGCGCACTCGAAGGCAGATATTAGCCGTCAAGTTAGCTCAAGGAGCTGAAAATGTCTACGTTGACCCAGAATTCGATGACAAATCATCATGCACCTGGCCTGATCCAGCAGGTTAGCGAGACCCTCCATGTCTGGCACGAGCGCTACCGCACCCGGCGCGAGCTGACCAACTGGACCGCCCGCGATCTCCACGACGTCGGCCTGTCCTGGACCGACATTGCCTATGAGGCCGACAAACCCTTCTGGCGGGCCTGATAGGCCGTCAGGCCGGCGCCGCCTGTTCACAGGGGCGCCGGCGGTCCCTCTTTCGAGGTCTCGTGTCATGAGCACCTATCGCCTGGAAGATCTGAAGCAATACTCGGATACGCTGCACACCCGGCAGGGCGAGCCGCTCAACGTGCGCTTCGTCGAGCCTGGTGACACCGACGAGCTTCAGCACTATTTCCGTTCGCTGACGACACGCT
The DNA here is from genome assembly GCF_004114955.1 of Bradyrhizobium guangzhouense. Classification (NCBI taxonomy): domain Bacteria; kingdom Pseudomonadati; phylum Pseudomonadota; class Alphaproteobacteria; order Hyphomicrobiales; family Nitrobacteraceae; genus Bradyrhizobium; species Bradyrhizobium guangzhouense. The sequence continues at coordinate 6,700,994 of NZ_CP030053.1, read as the reverse complement.
CCCGCTACAACCGCTTCTTCGGCGCGCTGAGTGAACTGCCGAACGGGCTGTTGAACGAGTTTCTCGACGTCGGAACGCGCGAGCGTTTTACCGTGGTCGTAACCAAGATGGTCGATGGCTTCGAGACGATCGTTGCCGAGGCGCGCTACGCCTTCCACGCCGAGACATCGACGCTCGAGTTTGGCCTTTCGGTCGACGATCGTTGGCAAGGCAACGGCATCGCCACCGCGCTGATGAAGAACCTCGAATGCCGCGCTGCGGCGCTCGGCGCCGAGCACATCTTCGGCGACACGCTGCGCTCGAACCAGACCATGATCTCGCTTGCGCGCAAATCCGGTTTTGCCTTCGTCAATCATCCCGACGACTGGAAGCTGGTGCGCTTCGACAAGGAGATCGATATCGCGCCAATTGACATTCCTTGCGCGAGCTGGCGTCTCGCCGCGCTTTCCCGTCAGGTCGAACGCCCCTCAGCCTCGGCCTGACACCACTCCAAGCCCGGCCTGGCCAAGCCAGCGCCGGGCATTTTTTTGTTTTTGCGGTCCTCACCTATCGTCATTCCGGGGCGCGCGTAGCGCGAATCTATGGTGCGCAATTGCGCACCTGAGAATCCATTTCGCCGCGCGTTTTGCAGCCCAATGGATTCCGGGCTCGATGCTGCGCATCGCCCCGGAATGGCGGTCCTTGTTACGGTCCTACTTCCCCGTAAACACCGCCTTCCGCTTCTCGATGAACGCCTGCACCGCCTCCTTGTGATCGGCGGTCGTGGTCAGGCGCACCAGCCGTTCGGCCTCGTGATCCCTGGCGGTCTCGAAATCGAACAGCAGAGCCTCGTCGAGATTGTCCTTCATGTAGCGCAGCGCCAGGCGCGGGCCTTCGGCGAGCGACTTTGCCAATGCGAACGCTTCGGTCTGCAATTTATCGTCGGGCACGACGCGGTTGACGAGACCGATGGCTTCGGCACGCGCGGCGTCGACGCGGTCGCCGGTGAACAGCAGCTCGCGCGCCCGCGCGGTGCCGACCAGCCGCGTCAGCAGCCATGCGATGCCGTAATCGCCCGACAGAGCGATGCGCGCATAGCCGGTGGCGACGAAGGCCGATTGCGCGGCGATGCGGATGTCGCAGGCCATGGCGATGGCGAGCCCGGCGCCGACTGCGGGGCCGGGCAGGGCGGCGATGGTCGGCTTGCGCACCGAGACCAACGCGCCGGTGAGCAGCCGCTGCCGCTCCTGGAGATCGGCGATGCGCTCTTCCTGCGACATCTCCAGTTTCCTGGGATCGCGATGCGCACCCATGCCCTTGACGTTGCCGCCGGCGCAGAACGCCTCGCCCGCGCCGGTGATGAGCAGCGCGCCGACGTCAGGGCTCTCGCCCCATCTGCGGATCATCGTGCGCAACGCCGGCGTCAGCGCATCCGACAGCGAATTGCGGGCGTCGGGCCGGTTCAGCGTGATGATGGCGACGCGGTCACGGATGACGCAGAGGAGCTCATTGGTGCCGGTGTCGACGGTGGTTTCGGTGGTCATTCCGCTTTCTCCTCTCGTCATTGCGAGGAGCGAAGCGACGAAGCAATCCAGTCTGTTTCCGCGGAGATATTCCTGGATTGCTTCGCTTCGCTCGCAATGACGGTTGTGGTTACGTTATCATTTCAAAACTTCTCGACCCAGGGCCGCAGCTCGAGCTCCCAGCTCCAGGCGCTGCGCGGCTGCTGCAGCACGTTCCAGTAGCTCTCCGCGATCGCATCGGGGTCGAGCATCGAATCCGGCCTATCCGCTGCTTCCGTGCGCGCCGCGCTGCGGATACCGCCGTCGATCACGAAATGCGCGACATGAATGCCTTGCGGAGACAATTCGCGCGCCATGCTCTGTGCGAGGCCGCGCAGCGCGAACTTGCCCATCGCGAACGGAGCCGACTGCGCGTACCCCTTGACGCTGGCCGAGGCGCCGGTGAACAGGATCGCGCCGTGCTGGTTCGGCAGCATGCGTTTGGCGGCCTGCTGCGCGACCAGGAAGCCGCCATAGGCGCTGACGGCGATGGCGTTGGCGACGTCGGCAGGGACGAGGTCGACGAACGGCCCGCGCGAGCGGCCGCTGGCGTTGTAGACGACGAGGTCGGGCGTGCCGATCTCGCGTTCGACGAGACCAAACAGGCGCTCGACCTCCTCAGGCTCGATGGCATTGCAGGCATAGGCCTTGGCGCCGGTCTGGCTGCAGAGCGCACCCAGCTTCTCGATCTTGCGCGCGGCCAGCGCGACGCGAATGCCCTGCGCGGAGAGCAGCCGCGCCAGCGAGGCGCTCAGGCCTTCGCCGGCGCCGACAATGAGCGCGATCTTGTATTTCGGATGTTCCATGATGTGATCTCTCGGGGACGGGATAGCGTTGATCTATGCATGGCCATCGCGGACAACCAGCGGGGCCGATCACAATTCCGCAGAGCGAATTGCTCCTTCACGGCGATCATGCCTCCCTGACAATTTGCGGCTTTATCGCCTCTCGCGACGGGAGCATGATCGACATCATCTCAAGCGGCAAGCGATAAGAATCGCCGCCGGGCGGAAACCAAGAGGACGGCCATGCACACGCCGGTCGCAGCGCAGCCAAACGATATCGCGGCCGAGCAACCCGGCCTGCTGGCGCCCGATACGTCGGGCATGAATTTCTACCGCGCCGACCAGGCGCTGACGGACCTCCTGCGCATCCATCTGCCGGAGGCGCTTTTCCGTCACATCGAGCCGCATCTCGACCGCCTCGGCGAACTCGCCGGCGGCCGGCTCGACGAATGTGCGCGGCTCGCCGACCGGCACACACCGGTGTTGCACCAGCGCGACAAATTCGGCCGCGACGTGCAGTGGATCGAATATCATCCGGCCTATCGCGAGTTGGAGAATGCCGCCTTCGGCGAGTTCGGCATCCATGCGCTCTCGATCGCCACGGGCATCATGGGCTGGCCGGACAAATATCCTGTGGTTGCCAAGCACGCTTTCACGTTTCTGTTCAACCAGACCGAATTCGGCATGGGCTGCCCGATCAACGTCACCGACGGCTGCGCAAAACTGCTGGCCAATTTCGGCAGCGAAGCATTGAAGGCAAAGTATCTCGACGGCCTGACCTCGACCGACATGAGCAAGCTGACGCAAGGCGGCCAGTTCATGACCGAGAAGGAAGGCGGCTCGGACGTCGGCACACTGACGACGCGCGCGGTGCAGGAAGGCGATCATTGGCGCCTCTACGGCGAAAAATGGTTTTGCTCGAACGCCGACGCGAAGGTCGTGATGCTGCTGGCGCGCCCCGAGGGCGCCGGCCCCGGCACGCGGGGCGTCGGCTTGTTCCTGATGCCGCGCTTCCTCGATGACGGTTCGCAGAATCACTACCGGATCGTCCGCCTGAAGGACAAGCTCGGCACCCGCTCGATGGCTTCGGGCGAGATCAAGCTCGAAGGAGCGATCGCCTACGCCGTCGGCAAGCTCGATCGCGGCTTCGTGCAGATGGCCGAGATGGTGAACTCCTCGCGGCTCTCCAACGGCGTCAAATCCACCGCGCTGATGCGCCGCGCCTGTCATGACGCGATGATCGTGGCGAAGAACCGTGTCGTGTTCGGCCGCCGGATCATCGATCTTCCGCTCGGCCGCCGCCAGATGTTGAAGATCATGCTGCCGGTCGAGCAGGCACTGTCGATGAGCTTCCTCACCGCCGATGCGCTCGACCGCGCCGAGGCCGGCAGCCAGGATGCGGCGGCGCTGCTCCGCATCCTGACGCCGACGTTGAAGTTCCGCGCCACGCGCGATGCACGAAAGGTCTGCGGCGATGCGCTCGAGATGCGCGGCGGCATCGGCTATATCGAGGAGTTCGCGACGCCCCGACTGCTGCGCGACGCGCATCTCGGCTCGGTCTGGGAGGGCACCGGCAACATCGTCGCCATCGATGCGCTCCGGCGCGCGGTCGGCCGCCACGGCGCCGAAGCTGCGCTTGCGGCTGATCTGCATGCGCGTCTCGATGACAGTGCCTCGGTGCCGCAAGCCTGGCGCGATCATCTGCGCGGCCTCGTCGATCGCGCGGTCGGCTTCGCGCGGGAGGTCGCGGGCAAGTCCGAGAACGAGGCCGATGCGCGCCGCGCCACCAGCCTGCTCTATCATGTCGCCAGTGCGGTGACGCTCGCCTGGGAGGCGCATCGCATCCACGACATGCGCGGCGATGCGCGCCGGTTGCTGTTGTCGCGGCTGGTGATCGATCACCGGGTGTCGCCGAGCGATCCGTTCCGGCTGACGGAAAATGTCGTGCAGGCGAGGATCGGATCGCTCCTGCTCGGCGACAGTTCAGCCGGCATGAGCGAGGTTGGCGAACTCGTTCTGTCAGCGTAGGCTGCGCGCCACCAACCAAGAAAAGCGACAGGGAGTGCTCGATGAAGGCCGCCGTCCTCTATGAAGTCAACAAGCCTCTGGTCATTGAGGATGTCAGCCTGCCGAAGCCGGGGCCGCGCGAGGTCCTGATCCGCACCGCTGTCGCCGGGCTTTGTCATTCCGATTTGCACTTCATGGAAGGCCTGTATCCGCATCCGCTGCCCGCGGTGCTCGGACATGAGTCCGCCGGCATCGTCGAGCAGGTCGGCTCTGATGTCACTTATGTGAAGCCCGGCGACCACGTCGTCACCTGCTTGTCCGTGTTCTGCGGCACTTGCGACAATTGCACCACCGGCCGCACCGTGCTCTGCACCGACACCACGGTGAAGATGCTGCCCGGCGTTTCAGACCGGATGCAGTGGTCGAAGCCGGAGAAGCTGCACCAGTTCCTCAATCTTTCGTCCTTCGCCGAGCAGATGCTGGTGCATGAAAACGCCATCGTCAAAATCAGGAAGGAGATGCCGCTCGATCTCGCCGCGCTGATCGGCTGCGGCGTCATCACCGGCTATGGCGCGGTGGTGAACACCGCGAAGGTCACGGCCGGCGAGACCGTGGCGGTGATCGGCTGCGGCGGCGTCGGCATGGCAGCGATCAACGGCGCGCAGATCGCCGGCGCCGGCCGCATCATCGCCATCGATACCAATCCGGCAAAACTTCAGCTCGCGACCAAGCTGGGCGCGACCGACATCATCAACCCGGCCGACGGCGATGTGGTGAAGCAGGTGCGCGATCTCACCAATGGCGGCGTGCATCATTCCTTCGAGGTGCTCGGCCGCAAGGAGACCGCCGAGCAGGCCTTCGCCATGCTGGCCTCCGGCGGCACCGCCACCATCGTCGGCATGATCCCGTTCGGCCAGAAGATCGAGCTGCACGGCTTCGACTTCCTGAGGGAGCGCCGGATCCAGGGCTCCTCGATGGGCTCGAACCATTTCCGCGTCGACATGCCGCGCCTGGTCGATTTCTACCTGCGCGGCCGGCTGCACCTGGAGGACTGGATCTCGGCCAAGCTGAAGCTCTCCGAGATCAACGAGGGCTTTGCCAACATGAAGGCCGGCAAGACGCTGCGCAGCGTGATCGTGTTTGACAACTAGTTGCCACGATGACGGTGTCATCGCCCGGCTCGACCGGGCGATCCAGTACGCCGCGGCGATAGCTGTGTGACCCAATTTCCGTCGCGGCATACTGGATGCCCCGCCTTCGCGGGGCATGACAGCGGAGTGCGGGGAGGGGTTACCTTACATCACCGCGACACATGCGCCGACACCGCCAGCCACGTCCCGTTCTTCTTCGCCCAGCAATCGGTATATCGCCCGGTCGCCTGCTGGCCGTCCGCCGTGGTGTAGCTCGTCGCCGCATGGATGATGGCGAAGTCGCCCATGATGCGGACGATGACGTCGAATGCGTGCAGGTTCCGGATCGCGATCGGCCGCGCGGTTTGCTCCAGGAAGGCGGCACGGTCGACCAGCGTCTTATCAGGGTTGGAGCAGTAAAACTCCGGCGCCAGGATCTCGTCGAAGCGCTTGACGTCGCAGTTCTGCACGGAAGCGACATAGGTGCGGTTGAGTGCGGTGAGCTGTTCGAGGTCCCGGCTCATGGTGCTCTCCTCAGGCGACGTCAATCATCAAACATCTTCGGCGGCACGAACCCGCCGAACTCGCGTTCGATCAGCTCGGCCAGCTTGAGCGGCGTGCGGTCCTCCAGCCAGGGGCCGACGATCTGGACGCCGACCGGAAGCCCATCAGGCGCAAAGCCGGTCGGGATCGCAGTCGAGGGCAGGCCGGGCAGCGTGGCGATGCCGGGCCAGGCGAGCTGGTCGGTATAGACGTGCTCCTTGCCGTCGATCCTGATCCGGCGCTGCTCCTGGTCCTCCGAGTGATCGTGGGGATACGCCGGTGTCGGCATGATAGGACAGATCACTGCATCGAAGGATTTGAACAGCTCGTGCCATTGCGCGCGCAGCCGTGTCCGGCCGCCGCGCGCTATCAGCCAGTCACGATGGCTGAGCGCGATGCCGCGCAGGCGTTCGGCCTGCAGGCTATCGTTGCCGGCCGGCAATGTGGCTGCCGTTGCAACTGCGCCCGCGTAGACTTCGGGCGTGAAGCTGGCGGCGAGGAACGACAGCAGCGTGCGCATATAGAGGCGCGAGGACGCGGCGAAATCCGGCAGCAGCGGACTGTTGCGCTCGATCTTGACGCCGGCCTTGGCAAGATTGTCGGCGAGCGTATTGATGCTCCCGCGCACGGTGGCGTCGGTCGGCAGAACCGCATCGGTATCGACCACGAGGACGCGGAAATCCTTCAGCGTGCCGTGACGTGCCGCAGGCAGCTCGAGCCTGTAGGCCTTGCCGTTGTCGAGCGGGTCCGGGCCGGCCATGACGTCGAGCAACAAGGATAGATCGCCGGCGCTCCGCGCCATCGGGCCGATCACTGCGAGATCACGCTCATAAGCCAGCGGCGGCGCCGGCGGCGGCGTATGGCCGCGCGAGGGCAACAGATCGAAGCTCGGCTTGTGCGCGTAGACACCGCAGTGAAAGGCCGGCACGCGCAGCGAGCCGCCGATATCCGAACCGAGTGAAAGCGGGCCATAGCCGGCGGCGAGCGCCGCAGACGAGCCGCCGGAGGAGCCGCCCGGCGTGCGGCCGAGGTCATAGGGGTTGTTGGTGGTGCCGTAGATGTCGTTGTAGCTCTGCCAGTCCGCGAGCGCGAGCGGCACGTTGGTCTTGCCGAGCACGATGGTGCCAGCCTCCTTCACCCGCGTGACCGGCAGCGAATCTTCCTTGGCGATGAAATCCTTCTGCGCCGGATTGCCCCAGGTCGTGGGCAGGCCGGCAATGTTGTAGGATTCCTTCACCGTCATCGGCAGGCCGAGCAGCGGCTTGCGCTCGCCGCGGGTCAGCGCCGCGTCGGCCGCGCGTGCCTGATCGAGCGCACGGTCGAAATCCCGGACGCAGATCGCGTTGACCTTGCCGTCGTGACGTTCGATGCGACCGATTGCATCCTGCGTGAGCTCGACGGCGGAGACCTTCCTCGCCCTCAATGCGGCCGACAGCTCGAGCGCGCTCTTGAAACTCCATTCCGATTTCGCCACGACATGCTCCTGCGCTTCATTGGTTGCGATGATGCGCAGTTTTAACCGATGCCGCAACCGCCGTTTGATCGCGGTTGATCTGTCCTGACGCTGTCCCGATGCTGTCTTGGGCGCTATCCGGGGAGCATTCGCTGCATCACGCGGTCGCGATAGAAGAAGATGTGCGCCAGCGCGGCCGCGATGTGAACAACGATGGTGACGAGGAGCGCCCATTCCATCGCCTGGTGCAGGCCGTCGATGGTCCGGCCCGCCGCGGCGTTGTCGGACGCCAGCATCGGTAGCGGCACGAGATAGAAGAATGACAAGGTCCAGCCGCGGAAGGAGGCAAACAGCCAGCCCGAAATCGTCGTCGCCAGCACCAGCGCGTAGAGGAGCCAGTGCACGACCTCGGAGCTCAGGCGCTGCCAGGCGGGAAGAGAACTTTCGGGCGCGACCGGATGAGTGAGCCGCCAGACAAGGCGGAGAGCGGTCAGCACCAGGATCGTGATCCCGATCGACACATGGAACGTCATGCCGGCACCTGGGGTCATACCGCGATGGAGATCGGGCATCAGCCAGCCGATCGGATATTGCACGGCAAGCAGCGCGACGATGCACCAATGGAAGATTTTGGCCGGAGTGCCGTATTGGAGGTGGCGCATCATGGAGGAGACCTGAGGTTGGTGCAGCGCCGGTCAGGGCTGGAAGCTCCGAGCTGCGGCATGAGTGAACGGATTGATCGGCCCGCTGCTCATCCGCGTGGAGCCGTCCGGCTTTTGCCCCGGCACGGGAAAGGCGTAGCCGATGATGGTCTTGACCACGAGCCGGTCGGACGCCGGTGTCAACCCGTAGCCGACGCCAAAGTTCACATCGAACACACCGGCTTTGAAGTCGGTGACGGCAAACAGCGTGTGCTGCTGGTCGGAGAGCTTGTCGAAATTTCCGATCTGGCCGAGATCGCTGTAGTACTCGAATCCCGCGAACAAATCGTCGCCGAACTTCCGCGCAATGCGAGCGGCCGGAGTGAAATGCTGTTCCGCGAATTTCCCGAAATGGACGTCGACGATCGGATTGACGATGAATTCGTAGTCGCTGTTCCGCACGCCGATGATGGGGCGAATCTCCATCGAGAAACGGGATTGGGAGAAAGGCGGCGTCTCGTTGCTGAATTCGAAGTTCACACCGTAGAAGAAATTGCGCTGCTCGGCGTGCGGCGAAACGAACAGCGTTCTCAGCTTGAAGGCGTCCGAATAAAAGCGCTCGTCCTGAACGGAGAACGGCAGATAGAGCCCGACCTCCCACCAATCGGTCACGCCGTAGGCGAATTCCGGGGTGCCGTTGAGGCTGTGGTTGGAGGCGAGGCCGCCGGGAAACGGCGGATCCTTCTGTCCAAGCGCGACATAGTTGAGGTGTTGCTGGATGGTGAATTGGCCGATTTCGGCGATGCCGGCATTGTAGACCTGAATCTCGTCGGTGGCATGGGCGTTCGACGCAAGCAGGACCATTGCGCCGGTCAGGTTCGCGACCGCAATGTATGAGCGTATCAGCTTCAACGCCATCGCCTATGCCGCCCCGATCAATATTCCCACCGCCAGCACGATCGCGCCGCCGAGCACGATCTGGAACACGGCCTGAAGGAACGGCGTATCCATGTAGCGGGCACGGATGAAGGCGATCGCCCACAATTCGAAGAACACGACGATGCCGGCGATACCGGTCGCGATCCAGAATGCGTTGGCCCAGTGGTCGGGCACGAGATAGGGCGCGGTGTGGCCGAGCCCGCCGAGCGTCGTCATCGCGCCGCAGGTGATACCGCGCAGCCAGGGGGATCCGCGCCCTGTGAGCGAGCCGTCGTCGGACAGCGCTTCGGCAAAGCCCATGCTGATGCCGGCACCGATCGAGGCGGCAAGGCCGACCAGGAACGTCTGCCAGTTCTGGTGCGTGGCGAAGGCCGCGGCGAACAACGGCGCCAGTGTCGAGACCGAGCCGTCCATCAGGCCGGCGAGGCCCGGCTGCACATATTGCAGCACGAACATACGGCGGTTGGTGCGGTCTTCTTCCGCGCGCACGTCGGAGCTCAGGATCTGGTCTGTCAGTTTGGCAGCGGTCTCTTCGTGGCCTTTCTCGGCTTCCGCGAGATCGCCGAGCAGGCGGCGCACGCCGACATCCTGGGCTTGTTCGGCAGCCTTCACGTAAAAGCGCTCGGCCTGCAATTCCATGGTCTCGACCTCCCTGCGGATGGTGTCGAGCGGCAGGTTCTTGGTAAGCCAGACCGGGCGGCGCTTCAGGAATCCCTTGACGTCCTCGCGGCGGATCGGGGGCAGATGCTGGCCGAAGCGCTGCTCGTACATTTCCAGCAGCATGTGGCGATGGCTGCGCTCCTCCTCGGCCATCTGCTCGAAGAGCTTGGCCGAATCCGGATAGCGCTCCTTGAGATCTTCGGCGAAAGTCATGTAGATGCGGCTGTCCTCCTCTTCGGAGGAAATCGCGACCGCCAGCACTTCACGCTCGGTCAAATCGGCAAAATTCTTCACTGACGGTGCCTGATGTAGTTTAGAAACGTTCTAAATCGATATAGGCTGCAATTCGTTCAGGGTCAATTCACGCGAGCCGCGCGAAGGCTTGCATCCCAAGGGCCGTCACAACGACGCGTGGGTGCATGGAACCAGGTCCCGAAGTACAGGTTCGAAGCTTTGAATGTGGGTGGACGGGTGAAATGATGGACAAGGTCAAATTTCGTCTGAATGATCCGCGGCTGGCGCCGCGCCGGACCAAGCTCGAGATTCCCGGATGGGCCGGCAAGCGCGAACCACGCGCTGACGGTTCGCGTGAGCAGGTCTGGCACTGCGTGCCCTTTTCCGAGGGCGCGCAATACGGCATCGAGCTGTTCTATCCCTATGATTTCGAGCTTCACGTCACGACCAGGGACGGCCACCTGGTGCTCGAGGCCGATTGGGGTGAGCCGCCTGAAGGCGGCGCGGAATGGCCGCCGTTTCGCAAGTTTGGTGACGCCTTCTACACCTATCAGATCCTGCTCGATCTCAAGGTCGCAAAAGGCATGGCTGTTCGCACCGAGCCGCATCCGCGATTCTATGCCGATCCGACTGACACCGTGCCGATTGCCGTCCCTGCGTTGATCCGCAATTGGTGGCCCATGATGTTCTTTTGCGTCTTCAAGGCGCCGGCCGAGGGCCGAACCCACATCTTCAGGCCCAACGAGCCTTTCGCTCAGATCATCGTCATCCCCGAGGAAGCGAATTTCGAGCTCGAGCCCATGGGCGAGGAGGAAGCAGCCGAGCGCGAGCTGCAGGCCCGCCGGATCTACGCCAATCGGCCCAAACTGGCGGCCGGCACCGAGTGGACGTCGTCATCCGATACGGTATTCGATGGCACTTACCGGCACCTGCACCGCGCGGCGAAGGACAAGGCTCGAAACGGATAATCGTTTCCGGTCCTGCTGCGGACCTGCCGAGCTTTCCCGGTTTCCCGTCACCAAAAGCAAACAGGACCCGCAGGTCCTGTTCGTCCATTCCCGGCCCGCTGCGACCTCAGTAGTCGCGGCGATAGAAGCTGTGATGATGGTGGTGGTGGTGATGATGGTGATGGTACCGCCGATAGCGCGGGACCACCACGACCGGCGCATCGTAATAGCGACGACGATAGAAGCTGTGATGGTGATGGTGGTGATGATGATGGTGATAGAAAAACTGAGCGAGCTGAACATTTTCGCTCGTTTTTGGCGGAGCCGATTCATCGATGGCTTGCAGCAACGCGCTCGCGTTCGCAATCGGCTCGAGCAGGTCGGCGTATGAGTTCGCCTGCAGGGCGTCTGTCGGCGCCGGCGCAGCCTGTGCGGCACCGAGCGTTCCGAGCGTCGCCACCGCTCCCAATAGTCCAGCGATCTTCTTGTCCATTGTCGTCTCCATGGTCGCCGGACGCAGCTCCGGTATCCCGCAACGTCAGACATTGCCGAATGTTCCCTGAACTGCAGATTAATGCCTTGTGGCGGGAGGGTGGCGTTGGTCAGTTCGCGGAGGCTGCTGCGGCGCGGCGGAGAAATTGCAGCAGCAATCGGCTGACCTCGGCCGGCTGCTCCTGTTGCACCCAGTGGCCGGCGCCGTCGACGAGATGGCAGCCGAGCATTTTGGTGCACCCGCCGGCTTGCATCGCTTCGAACACGCCGGGGCGCTGATATGTGCCCCAATCCTGCTGGCCCGAGATGAAGCAGGAGGGCACGTCGATGCTGCGGCCGGCAAACAGGCACATCTCGCTATTGAGCATCCCCGACGTACCGTAGCGATACCATTGCAGCCCGCCCTGGAATCCGGTGCGGCTATATTCGGCGCCGTAAAAAGCGAGGTCGCTGTCCGGCAGCCATTGGTTGGAAGCGATCGCGGCGCGCGATGGCATCTCCTTTGCGACCGTCTCAGGCATGGTCTCGTGAAGGTCCATCACGTAGTAGGTCGGCAGCTTTGCAAGCTCGCTCGCCGACCATGATTTCAGCGGATACGGCTTGTTGTCCGCCCAGTCAGCGCTCTTGTGATGATAATAAGCGCGCAGGAAATCATGCAGGCCTTGCGGTGCGTGCAGCAGGTCGGCATTCGCCGCGCGTGTCGAATAGTACCATTGATAGTGGATGCGCGGTCGCGGCAGCGAAGCGAGCTCGCGATGCACGGGATCTTCGACGGCAGGCTTGGCCGGAGCATCGACCGTGTTGAAAGGTAACGACGGCGCCCCACCGAAGGGCGCGCTCATCAGCGTTACCGAGCGAAACACATCGGGGCGGACCAACGCACACCAGGCAGCTACCGGACTGCCGAAATCGTGCCCGGCGAGATCGACCTGCTTGTAGCCGAACGCAGAGACCAGGGAGAGCGCATCGCGCAGCAGATTGAGGAGCGAGAACGGCGTCAGATCGCCATCGTAGTCTGCGGTCCACCCGGTGGTGCGGCCATAGCCGCGTTGGTCCGGTGCGAGCACATGATAGCCGGCCTCGGCCAGCGTCGGCATCACCTTGCGCCAGGAGAAGGCAAGCTCGGGAAAGCCGTGCAGCAGCAGGATGCAGGGCCGGCCCTTGGTCTCGAAGCCGGCCTCGAGCACATGCATGCGCAGGCCGTTGATGCCGTCGACATAACGCGAGCGGATGCCGGCCGGGAGGGGAATGTCGGGGAGTGTCGTCATCGCTGTCTCCACACGGGTGGAATCGTAGGGTGGGTTAGCCCCGCGGATTGCGCGGCGCGGGGCGTAACCCACCACTTCTGTCTCCGCAGAACCCAAAGAGGCGGGTTATGCTCGGCGTCTCCGCTTCGCGCAGCCGCAGAGCCAACCCACCCTTCGGCATCTCAGCCAAATCACACCGCCGCGCACACGAACGCGCTGCCCTTGCGCTTGATCTTGCCCACCGACGGCGAGGGGAAGTGCGCGGTGCAGCACAGCGTGTCGGTGTCGCAATAACGCTCGAGAAAGCTGCGCCGCGTCGTGGCCGCCTTGGCCGGATCGACATCGAACTTGATCGACAGCTCAGGATAGAGCGTCTGCACGGGCGAGTGCATGAGATCGCCTGAAAACACCGCATCGTCCTTGCCCCGTCCCATTGCGATGGCGACGTGGCCGGGCGTATGGCCCGGCGTCGGCACGATGCGGACATGGTCGCCGATCTGATGATCATTGCCGATCAGCTCGTGCCTGGAGGCCTCGACCACGGGCAGCACGCTGTCGGCGAAGGGCGGTATCTCGGCCTTGGCATTCTCCGCGAACCAGTGGTCGTATTCCTGCTTGGCGAAAAGGTACCGCGCCCTTGGGAAGGTCGGCACCCAGCGGCCGTTCTCCAGCCGCGTGTTCCAGCCGACGTGGTCGACATGCAGATGCGTGCACATCACGAAGTCGATGTCATCGACCGAAACGCCTGCGGCATCGAGCGCGCGCATGTACGTATCGTCGGTCTTCATGTTCCATTTCGGCCGATTGGGCCGCGGCTTGTCGTTGCCGATGCAGCTGTCGATCAAAATCGTGTGGTGCGGCGTCTTCACCACGTAGGACTGGAAGCACAGCATCAGCACGTCCTGATCGTCGAGCGCGCGTGCCTGCCGCATCCATGCCCGGTTCTCGGCCAGGATTTCCGGCGTCAATCCCGGCAACATTTCCAGGGCCGGGACGAACGAGGTCTCCTGCTCGATGATGCGCTGAATGGTGAGATTGCCGACCGCGTATTTCAGGCTCATGAGAACACCCGCTGGTTACGGCATGATCCGGAAAAGTGTGCCGCGGTTTTCCGACAAGATCATGCTCAAACAACAAGCCTAAAGCGAGACGATCATCATCTCGCTTCAGGCGGCCGGCGGCACCGAGATCTTCACCGAGGGACGCTCCAGCATCTTCTGATGGAAGGCGTCGAGCTTCGGATAGGCCTTGCGCCAGCCGCAATCGGCGAAGCGGAAGTCGGCATAGCCGAGCACGCAAACAAGGCCGATCTGCGAAATGTCGAACGGCCCGTTCAGCACCTCGGGCATGTTCTCGAAGCGCGCCATGCCGGTCCAGGCCCGGTTCCAATGGTCGTCCGACCACGCCTGCCATTGCAGCCCCTGCGGCCGCACCATCTTCTCGTAGCGGCACAGCAGCATGGAATCGAGCATGCCGTTGAGCAGCGAATGATTGGTCTTGGCCTTCCAGCGCCGCGGACCATAGTCCGGGATCAGGCTGCCGCCGGCCATCTCGTTGAGATATTCGACGATGACGTAGGAATCCAGAATGACGTCGCCGTCATCGGTGATCAGCACCGGCAGCTTCTTCAGCGGGGTGATCTTCGAATAGTCCTCGTTGACCGTGCCAGGTGCGACGGTCGCCGATGTGAACTCGATCTTGTCGATCAGCCCGAGTTCGATCGCGGCAATGCGCACCTTGCGGGCGAAGGGCGAGGCGGCGGAGAAGGAGAGTTTCATGGGAAATGTCCTCGGCGATGACCGACAATTGGTTTCCGTCATTGCGAGCAAAGCGAAGCAATCCAGTCCGTCTCCGTGGAAATAGTCTGGATTGCTTCGTCGCCAGCGCAAGATTGCTTCGCAATTTTGTCGCGGGCTCCTCGCAATGACGGGGAGAGAGCAAAGCCTTACGCCGCAACGATCTCCTGGCGCTGCTCGCCGAGGCCTTCGATGCCGAGCGTGATGACGTCGCCGACATTGAGGAAGGTCGGCGGCTTCATGCCGAGGCCGACGCCGGGCGGGGTGCCCGTGGTGATGATGTCGCCCGGCAGCAGCGTCATGAACTGCGAGACGTAGGAGACGCACTTGGCCATGGAGAAGATCATGGTCTTGGTCGAGCCGGTCTGGCGGCGCTGACCGTTGACGTCGAGCCACATCGACAGGTTCTGCACGTCGTTGATCTCGTCCTTGGTGGCGAGCCAGGGGCCGAGCGGGCCGAACGTGTCGTGCGACTTGCCCTTGGTCCACTGACCCAGGCGCTCGGTCTGGAAGTTGCGCTCGGAGACGTCGTTGCAGACGCAATAGCCGGCGACGTAGTTCAGCGCATCGGCTTCAGAGACATATTTGGCGCGGGTGCCGATGATGGCGGCGATCTCGACCTCCCAGTCGAGCTTGGTCGAGCCGCGCGGTTTCTCGACGTTGTCGTTCGGGCCTGACAGCGAGGTGTTGGCCTTCATGAAGATGATAGGCTCGGTCGGAATGGCGGCGCCGGTCTCCTTGGCGTGGTCGCTGTAGTTGAGGCCGATCGCGACGAATTTCGAGATGCCGGTGACGGGCGCGCCGAAGCGCGGCTTGCCGGAGACGGCGGGCAGCGAGGCGGGGTCGATGGCAGCGAGCTTCTTCAGGGTATCAGGCGAATAGGCCTCGCCGGTCAGGTCCTTCAGATGCGCCGACAGGTCGCGCAATTGGCCGGATTTGTCGATCAGGCCGGGCTTTTCCGCACCCTTTTCGCCGTAACGAACAAGCTTCATTCTCGTTTCTCCCTTGAGATGGACTGATCGGTTAAACAGCTTCATGGAACAGCGCGGCGGGAAATTCAACCGCCGAAAAGGGGTGCATTGCAGCCCTTACATTGTAGGGTGGCCCCGGATCGTAGGGTGGGTTACGCCCTCGACTGCGCTTCGCGCAGCCGCAGGTCTAACCCACCCTACGATTGCAGCGCCTCGAACCTGAACGCGTCGCCGTCCCGTTTGATGTGCCCGGCCGAGAAGTGCCCGCCGATCACCAGCGTCGGAGTGTCGGCAAAGCGCGAGAATACCTTGTGCCTGGACGCCGCCGATTGAACGATGTCGGTATCGACGACCGAGCACCAGTCCAGATGGGCCATCTGGCAGGGGTGATGAGCGACGTCGCCGCTGAGCAGTGCCTGCTCGCCGCCGGAGTCGATCAGGACGCTCATATGCCCTGGGCTATGGCCCGGGGTCGGGATCACGCTGACCTCCTCGCAGATCCGGTGATCGCTCGGGATCGTTTCGGCCAGGCCTGCATCGACGATAGGCTTCACGGAATCGTTGAACACCGCGACCTTGTCCGGCTCGGCCGTATAGTCACGCCAATAGTCATATTCGGTCTTACCGAACAGGTAGCGCGCATTGGGGAACGTCGGCACCCATTTGCCATCGACCAGCTTCGTATTCCAGCCGACATGATCGACGTGCAGATGCGTGCACAGCACCGTGTCGATGCTCTCGGGCGGAAAGTCCGCTTCCGTCATCATCTCCAGGAACGGCGTATTTCGGCTATTCCAGGCCGGGACGCCGCGGCCCTGCTTGTCGTTGCCAAGGCCGGTGTCGACCACGATGCGGCGCGCCGGCGTCTCCACCACCAGCGAATGGATCGACATTTTCAGCCGGCCCTCCTCGGTGGCGAAATGCGGCATCAGCCAGGGCAGCTTGAGGATTTCATCATTGGTCGCGGCCGGCAGGATGAAGCGGGTCGAGCCGACCGTCTCCATTTCGACGACCTTGGTGATTTTGACCTTGCCCACTGTCCATGGCATGCGGCGCGCCCCCATTTTCTTGCTTTCGCGAAAGATGCGGTCTTCCGCGGGCGAACGCAATGGATCATCTGTCGCGATGTTGCGTTATGTGAGGAACCCATCGAAATCCCAGGGGGAGCCCATGCCAGAGCTTGCGATTTCCGCCGACAAGGTCGCCTTCATCATCGAGAAGGCCCGCGAATTCGACGTCAAGGAGGGGGCCTCCGACCCGGACTCGGGATCGAATCCCTCTGATGATGACGAGATCGACGTGCTCGAAGATAGCTCGTCCGATCCGGTCGCAGCCGAGCTTTCCGGCTTCATTCAGGCGCTGAACGAGGACGAGCAGCTTGACCTCGTCACGCTGATGTGGCTCGGCCGCGGCGATGGCGATGTCGACGAGTGGGACGATCTCCGCGCCCGCGCCATCGAGGCTCGCGCCGAATACAAGGCGCCCCGCCGCGAGGCGGTGCAGTACCTCCTGGGCGAGCCGATGCTGGGCGATCTTCTTGCCGACGGCATGGACGAACTCGGCATCGACTGGAGCGACGAGCGGACGACGCCGGTAGCGTAGCCATCGATGGACGTCAGGTCGTCATGCCGCCCGGGGCTGCGACCGGCGTCGCCATCTCACCATGGGTGAAAACGTCGACCGCCGGTCCCGTCTGCTCGGACCAGACCGCTCTCACAGCGTGCCGGGGAAGGCACCGCCGTCGAGCAGGATGTTCTGGCCGGTGATGAAGCCGGCCTTGGCGCCACAGAGGAAGGCGCAGGCATAGCCGAACTCGTCGGGCTGGCCGAAGCGGCCGGCGGGATTGAGCTTGGCGCGCTCGGCCAGGATCGCTTCCGGCGTCGTGCCGCGCTTGTCGGCCTCGGCCTTCGCGGTGCCGGTCAGGCGATCGGTCTCGAACGGGCCCGGCAACAGGCCGTTGATGGTGACGTTGTTGATCACGGTCTTGCGCGACAGGCCGGCGATGAAGCCGGTGAGGCCGGCGCGCGCGCCGTTGGAGAGGCCGAGAATGTCGATCGGCGCTTTCACCGCGGCCGAGGTGATGTTGACGATGCGGCCGAACTTGCGCGCCATCATGCCGTCGACGGTCGCCTTGATCAGTTCGATCGGCGTCAGCATGTTGGCGTCGATCGCCTTGATCCAGTCGTCGCGGGTCCAGTTGCGGAAATCGCCGGGCGGCGGGCCGCCGGCATTGTTGATCAGGATATCGGGCTCGGGGCAGGCCTTGAGCACGGCCTCGCGCCCCGCAGGCGTCGTGATGTCGCCGACGATCTCGGTGACCTTCACGTTTGGATAGGCCTTCCGGATCTCGTCGGCCGTCTTCTTCAACGCGTCAGCGCCGCGCGCGGTCAGCGTGACATCGACGCCGGCGTCCGCCAGCGAGAAGGCGCAAGCGCGGCCCAGGCCCTTGCTGGATGCGCAGATGATGGCGCGGCGACCTTTGATCCCAAGATCCACTGTTTCACTCCCGAAAATAGCAGCAGGTTTTGAACGGGCGCACTCTAGCCAACATCAGCGCCGCTGATAAGGGAAATGCCCGCGTCAAAATGCATGGCGTGAGCTGCGGCGATGCACTAGATGCGCCGCTCCTGCTTGAGGCGGTCGATCGCCTCGGCGGCTTCCGGCGGCAGCGACTTGAAGCCCATCTGCCCGACCGCCGAGAACAGCGGCCGCAGATGCGAGCCGACGAGGAAGGGCGGCTGGTGGTTCGGCGGCACGATCTGGTCGAACACCAGCACCAGCGTGGTGGCGACGAGCCCGACCCTGACGGCGCCAAGCGCGGCGCCGCCGAGACGGTCGCCGATGCCGGCGTCACGGATCGTGTCGCTCAGCGCGAGGCGGCCGATATAGCCGAACAGCATGCCGACGACGATGAAGATGCCGAAGAACCAGGTCCAGTTTTGAACGAGCGGCGCGTTCGGATTGCCGGCGATCTGCGGCACGATCAGCGGCATCAGCGCTACCGCAATGGGAGCCGCGAGGAGATAAGCGAGGATGGTCATGGCGCTGCCGAGCAGGCCGGTCCTGAAGCCGAAGCCGATGGCGATTGCGAGCGCCGCATAGACCGCGAGATCGAAACTGTTCATGAGCGAAACCCTGCCATGGAACGAATGAACGCCGAACCGATCGTTCCGGTTTCAGATCGCTAAAATCGTCTGTATTTTGCGGCTCCGTGGCTGAAAGACTGCATCCGCTCCATGACTATTCAACGTCGGTAAAGAAAATATCTTTGGTTGTCGTCCCGGCGAAGGCCGGGACCCATACCGCGTTATCTATCGATGAAGCGTAGGTGACAATACCGCGCCACGACCAGTTTTCGCCAAACTACTCCCTGTGGCCACGGGTCCCGGCCTTCGCCGGGACGACAGCGGAGAATGACGCGACAGCCGCGCGCTACCGCATCTCTCCCTTGATCATATCCGCCGCCTTCTCCCCGATCATAATCGTCGGCGCATTGGTGTTGCCGCCGATCAGCGTCGGCATGATCGAGGCGTCGACGATGCGCAAGCCGTCCACGCCGTGCACCTTCAGCTTCGGATCGACCACGGCCATGGCGTCGGTGCCCATCTTGCAGGTGCCGACGGGGTGATAGACCGTGTCGACGCGGTTGCGCAAAACGTTGCGGATGTCGTCATCGGTGCGCACGTCCGACGTGAACATGTCCTTCTTCTGCAGCGCGCGCAGCGCAGGCGTCTCCATCAGCCGCCGCGTGGTCTTGAAGCCCGCGACCATCGACTCGAGATCCTCCGGCTCGCCCAGAAAATTCGGATCGATCATCGGTGCAGCGAGCGGATCGGCGCTTCTGAGCCACACGCTGCCGCGGCTCTTCGGCCTGAGCAGGCAGACGTGGCATGAGAAGCCTGCCTCCTTGTGCTTCTTGCGGCCGTGATCGTCGAGCATCGCGATGACGAAGTGGAGCTGAATGTCAGGCACGTCGAGATCGGGCCGCGTCTTCAGAAAGCCGCCGCACTCGGCGAAATTGGTGGTCATCAGGCCACGTCTCTCCTTGCGGTACTGCTGGATGCCGCGCAGCAGCGATGGCAATCGACCGAGCGAGGCGTGAACGAAGTGCGGATAGTCGGAGGCGTAGACGAACACGAAATCCGGATGGTCCTGAAGATTGCGCCCGACGCCCGGCAGATGATGCGTGACGCCGATACCGTGCCTGCCCAGCGCCTCGCCATCGCCGATGCCCGACAGCATCAGGAGTTGCGGCGATTGGAACGCGCCGCCGGCGAGGATCACCTCGCGGCCGGCGCGCAGCTGCTTCCTTTGCTTGCCCTGCACATATTCGACGCCGACCGCGCGTCCACCCTCGAACAGGATTTTCGTGGCGTGCGCCCCCGTCTCGACGCGTAAGTTCGTGCGCTTGTCCAGGTGGGGATTCACATAAGCGCGCGCCGCGCTCCAGCGCTCGCCCTTGTGCTGCGTCACCTGGTAGCTGCCGAGGCCTTCGTGGTCCTCCGCGTTGAAATCGTCGCGGATGCGGAATTGCGCCTCGCGCGCGGCCTGATGGAAGATGTCATGGATCGGATTGTCCGAGCGCAGCCGGTTGACATGGAGCGGGCCGCCCTTGCCGTGATATTCGCCGTCGAAATCGGAATTGTTCTCCGAGCGCTTGAAATAGGGCAGCACGTCCGCATACGACCAGCCGTCATTGCCGAGCGAGGCCCAGTGGTCGTAGTCCCATTGGTGACCGCGGATATAGACCATGGCATTGATCGCCGAGGAGCCGCCAAGGCCCTTGCCACGCGGTTGATAGCCGATGCGGCCGTTCAAGCCCCTCTGGGGCACGGTATCGAAGGCCCAGTTGGCCGCGCTGTACGGCAGCGCGAGCCCGAACGGGGTGGTGATCCGCCAACTGTCGTTGCGCCCGCCGGCATCGAGCAGCGCCACTGATGTCGCCGCATCCTCCGTCAGCCGCCCCGCCACGGCGCAGCCGCCGGAACCCGCGCCCACCACGATGAAATCGAATGTGTCAGTCACTGATTTTCCCCCCATTAAGGTTCTTTGTTTTTCGTCATTGCGAGCGCAGCGAAGCAATCCAGAATCCCTCCACCGTGACAGTCCGGATTGCTTGGCTGCGCTCGCAATGACAGCGTTGAGACCTACGACATGAACCGCATCATCTTCTCCAGCCGCGCGATCTTGCCGCCATAGGGCGGATAGAGATCGGCAAGGCGGTTGAACTTGGAGCGATAGAACACCGGCTTCAGCTTGCTGAAGGTCTTGAATCCCCATTCGCCGTGATAGGCGCCGGTGCCCGATGCGCCGACGCCGCCCATCGGCTGGTTGGTCTGCGCGAAGTGAAACAGGCAGTCGTTGATGGTAACGCCGCCGGAGACGGTGCGCGTCAGCACTTCGTCACGGGCCGCGCGATCCTTGCCGAACCAGTACAGCGCGAGCGGCCGGTCACGGCGGTTGATGAAGGTGATGGCGTCGGCCGGCTCGCGCGTGCCCAGCACCGGCAGCACGGGACCAAAGATCTCCTCCCGCATCACCGCCATGTCTTCGGTCGCGCCGAGGATCAGTGTCGGTGGAAATTTGCGGTGCGCCTTCCAGTTGGGATCGTCGGCCTTCGCCGGTTGCAGGATCTTTGCGCCATGCTGCGCTGCTTCAGCGACCAGCGCCTCGAGCCGTGCATAGTGCCGGTCGGAAATGATCGAGGTGTAGTCCTTGTTGGCGGGGTCAGCGCCGAACATGCGCCGCATCGCGGCACGCACCTTCTCGGCGAAACCCTGCATCGTGGATTCCGGCACCAGCACATAGTCGGGCGCGATGCAGGTCTGCCCGGCATTGAGCAGCTTGCCATAGGCGATGCGCTCGGCCGCTTCGTCGAGATCGGCTGACGCATCGATGATCGCGGGCGACTTGCCGCCGAGCTCGAGCGTGACAGGCGTGAGATTGCGCCCGGCGGCTTCCGCGACCAGCCGCCCGACCCGGGTCGAGCCGGTGAAGACGAGATGATCGAAGGGCAGATGTGCGAAACCCTTCGCGACTTCGTCCTCGACGCCGGTGACGAGCAACTCGCCGGCATCGAACTTCTCGGCGACTGTCTCCTTCAGCAACGCCGAAAAGTGCGGCACGAGCTCGCTCGGCTTGATGATGATTCGGTTGCCGGCCGCGATCGCGCCGATCGCGGGCGCGAGCGTGAGCTGCAGCGGGTAATTCCAGGGCGCGATGATGCCGACGACGCCGAGCGGCTGCGGCATCAGCCGG
Organism: Bradyrhizobium guangzhouense; assembly: GCF_004114955.1. Classification (NCBI taxonomy): domain Bacteria; kingdom Pseudomonadati; phylum Pseudomonadota; class Alphaproteobacteria; order Hyphomicrobiales; family Nitrobacteraceae; genus Bradyrhizobium; species Bradyrhizobium guangzhouense. The sequence continues at coordinate 6,679,350 of NZ_CP030053.1, read as the reverse complement.
TTGCGTGCGGGCAGGAATTGCAGCGCGGTTGCCACGCGCTGCGGCGCCATCCAGGTCTTCAAATGCTTCGCGGCGTGCCGGATTTCCGAGAATACCAGCATCGCCTCGGCAATGGTGGTCTCGACCGCCGAACGGTGGCCGAAATCGGCGGAGATCGCTTGCCGGAAACGCTCTTCATTGTCGGCGACCACGGCGCGCAACCGCGCCAGCCGGTCGAGCCGCTCGGCGCAATCGGCCGGCGCCTCGGCCCGCGAGCGGGCAACCATGGCCTGGAAGGCGTCCGTCAGCGCAGCCAGCGGGGCGCTCGCCGGGGGGCGGTCCACAATCTTGTCCATGGCGCTCCTCCCTGTCCGGCGTCTGGCCGCTGTTTTGTTGCCGCAAGCTGGCGGTTTGTGGAACTTCTGGCAAGTGTGCGGCAAATCGGCCGGAATCGGCACCCGTTAGCTGTCACAAAGTCGAAAAAAACGTCCCCACAGCCCTTTCCAAAGACAGCCCGGGTTGGTACATACCCCCCGCACCCGACGGGCTCTGCCCGGGGTTGCCTTCCAGGGAAGCCTTCGGGACGGGAGAAGCAAGCCGCGCGCACCGCGCTGGCCCTCAATCCACCGTCCCCGGCACTTTCAGAAGGCGCGCAACGGTTTAACGCGGGGTGGAGCAGCCCGGTAGCTCGTCAGGCTCATAACCTGAAGGTCATAGGTTCAAATCCTATCCCCGCAACCAAAAAACATTAAGCCCTTGAAATCATTTTGATTTCGAGGGCTTTTTGTCTTCTGCTACCTCTGAACTCGCAACCAACAGCGACGACGAACGAAGGACAACGAAGGTCCTTCCTTTGCCTCGGTTGCGTTCGCCCGAAGCGGCGTCGTCTAGCGTCACGTCGCCAAGGACCTCCAGCACTGGGCGCTAGCGGCGCGCTCGGCACGGATCATGAGTACCTCGTGCTAGACCATCGGAGGAGAGGTGCCTGCCTTCAACGGTTTCACGACTTGACCGTCAGCCAAGGCGAGGTTGGCTGTCGAAGGCGAGTAAAGCCCGACAATTGGAGAAAATTTCAATCGGCGCAGGTCTGGGGTGCCTGCTACGATCTCCGCTACGGATCAACGCTGGATTCACGAGTCCAATGGTAGTTTGACAAGATTGACGCATTCTCGAGCCCGATGGAGAAGCTGCTCAAGGACGATGTTAGATCCCACTGCTTCAGTGTTCGCACGCCATCCCTCGCACAATTTGTTCACAGCTGATTTATCGACATCGGTGCAGCGCAGGAAAAATTCCCGTGCTTCGGCCACGACAAGTACGTCCTTTGTATTGAGGCAGAGATTGAGCAGTTCCACATTAAATCGCTCTATTAATTCGCTGGAGAGTTTTGTCTCCAAGGCGAGCCGCGCAACTTGGAGCAATATTTTCACCTGTTCGGCTGATAAGGAGCCGTGAAGTGTCTCGAACACAGCTTCAATTAAACCGAGAACGTAGATGCCGGTAGAAGGGTCTGCTTTCTTCTGCAGCAGCTGAGCGGTTCGTACAGCGAAGACTAATCGACCCCAGCCTGTTTCTTCGTTGACCTTTTTTATCGCTCTATTCAGGCCACGCTGAATGCCGGCCGTTTCCGTTAAGCCCAATACATAGGCCTCCTGCGCCACCGATAGCTTTGATAGCTTTTCGGGTAACAGCTCAACCAGTGAGACAACTCTATCCCAGCGGTTCGACTTTGCGAGAAACCAAAGCATCTCAACGGTAGTTGCGTTCTCAAGAAAAGCCCGTAGTCCCGGCTCGATCTGCTCCATTCGGTCAATCCACTCGCTTGGCACCTCAATGCGGCCAAGCTTGAATGAGCAAATGCCTTCGCTCCACCACTGAAGCTTCCTCAGTCGAAAAACAGCGGTGTCCAGATGCCCGGCAGAGAAATCCAAGCGTGCGAGATTTATCCACGGCTGTAGACTTAATTTGAGAGGCCAGTCCCGAGTGGTCGCGGAATATAAACTCGAAGACAGCTTGAGCTCTTGACAACACAATCTTCGCGCTAATCGTGTCTCGCTTGCCCTATGGCAGACAAGGGCAACTCTATTAAGGAACCAAAATATCTCTTCCAGACTGCGGTCGCTCCTATCAAATAGAGAAGCTTTACAATCGTAAAATTCGGATAGCTTTTGGGCCTCATCGATAAACGGCAAAAAGGTAGGTCGATCGCACGGCGTGAGAAACCTCTTCTCGCCCTCGGCGAAAATCATTTGTCCGGTCTTTCTGCCCCGTGCTCTAGCTCAAATAGCATCGCAAGAAGCGCAACTATTGATGTGTGATACTGCTCTAAGAAATAGATTCTTTCGGGGGCCGTCTCACCAATACAAACCGAGCGAGTTGCTCCTTCTGGAGAGGGGATATGTCCATCCTTGCATTGATGCGATTTAAGAATCTCAAAAAAGTCGACGTCGTCGCATTGAAAGCCTGCGCAATGTGCTGTCGCTACGAGCTCAGAAAGTAAGTCAAATTGTTGCAGCTGGGCGTAGAAGACCTGCCACACGGGCATCCATAAACGAAGATACTCTTGGGACGCTTCTGGAAGTTTGTCGGTGGCTCGCCCCATTCGTGTGACGCTGAACACGGTATGAGTAACAGAATACGCTGCCCCTGGCCATGCAGACCAAGGTTCGAGTCTCTGCCCGAGCCAAGTACGTTCGTAAAGCTCAGTAACGTTCCAAGGAGATGTAATACCAAGTTCGTCGAGGGCAACTCCTACATCTAATTGCTGCCAAGCTGGAAGCTCGATTTCACAATATCCTCTAACGCTCGTCTTCTCTAATATTGCTGCATGCAATCGCTCGCAAAAGAAGCCGTTAGAAAATAACACGGCATAGACAGACACGAAAATGAGACAGGATGGATAACGCCGAATGAGTTCGGCAAGCAGATCGCCCCCATTCAATTCGTCCCAACAAAATTGGAGTAACTGGTCCGATAGAGCGTTAGGAATTATCGTTTGCTTGGACAGCATCTTAGCAGTGCCGGCGAGAATGGTCAGTTCGCCGAGCGGCTTCACCAGCCGCACGCGACTAGCGTCATCAGATATCGCTAAGCGGAATAAGTCCTTTCGCGCTATGATCCATCCAAGCACGCGTTGCGCAAGGGCAACACGAGATGGTGTATCAATCGCTGGTCTGCGCACTAGCATGATACAGGATCGAGAGTTGAAAGCGGACGTCTCCCCTCTGTCCGGGCCGAGTCAAATATTGTGTAAGCTGTTTGTCGAAGGTTTGGAATTCGCCTTTAGCTACCATCAGTCGTAACCAGCGGAGGCAAGCGACCGCGTTTAGCAAATTCTCACGCATGGCGGAAAGGCACGCGCAGCGCGCCAAAGATGTTGCGTCTAGTCGAAATTGTTGGTGTACGTCTGCAAACATCGGGAGAGCAAGTGACACAGCGTCGCTCGCCCAGTCTGATAAAGCATCCAATCCTTTTGGAGGGAGAGGAAAGATGCCAATGTCTGCCTTAAGAAGTTCTTGGCCGCAGGCTCTTCGATATAGTTCAGCAGTGACATAGTTGGCGGCATAACCTCTAGCTCCCGTTAGAGCAGAACGCGGAAACGCCCGAAAGCTTTCAACCAAGTACGGTGCAATCTGTAGGCCCGTATTACTAAGCAACATTGCCGTTGCCAATTCGCTAGAAACATTTCTTAGAACAAAGAGCTGCCATTTTCGCGGAAAAGGCTCCAGCTCTGAAATGACCGCTGGCCACCCGCGAGACCCCGTCATGATGCATGCGCACGCGGATAGAATCCGTGAGCGACACTGATCCAGCTGATCTGTGTCGACATCGATGTGGGGCAAGCGTTTATCCTAAAATTATCCAGTGATTGGAAAATTGGCCCAAGGACACTCTAGCTCCGAAGGATCAAGACTGGCGAGGCCACGAACCCAAGGCGCCAGTTTATCGTTTTGAACCTGCAAAAAACCATCCTCTGACAGCATTCCTATCACATTGCGCCGATCTCTAAGCGCTACTGTGCATTTGGCGATTCGGCCGTCAGATCTAATAACGAGGGAATTTGGTCTTGCAGCGTAGCAGATTAAATGGTCTTCGTTCTTCTTGGTGACGCTGGATGACCTTTTTGCCTGGACCAATTGCCCGAAGGTAGCGATTAGGTCGTTGCGTTGCGCAGCCGACAATACACCAATAGCATTATCATTTTTTCCGCCGAGGCGCTCGATCGGCTTTAGGATCACAGAGAATCGGTCGTCCTCGTTCAGGAATGTGCGATCAAGCTCTGTAAAAAAATCAGGCATATCTCCAAGGTTGTCAGTGGTGACATGAACCCGCAACGTCACGTTCAACCTTAAGCCGCTTTCCTTTATTCCTAGCAAATTGGCCCAGATTTGATCAAAGGATCCCCGCCCGTTTGCGCGTAGACGAGTGCCATCGTGTCTATACTTCGGACCATCTAGTGATATTTGGAAATCTCTCACCCCCACAGACCACAACTGGTTGACCAGACTGCGTGAGAGTAGAGCTCCATTAGTCGTGATGTCAGATATGAACACTAAGCCGTTGGCCGCGCACAAATCATTGCCGTGCTTCGAAATTTCTAAAACGGTGGACCGAGCGAGGAGCGGCTCACCGCCAAACCAGCTGATTTTTAAACAGTCGAGATCATTTATCCGACGTGAAATCAGGGCCTTGATCCCCGTCACAATTTCGTCTTTCATTTGACCGTGCAAGAAATCTTCGTAACAATATGTGCAGCGAAAATTACACGCTTCTGTAGGGAGCAAGATAAGTTCTAGGATTCTATCATTGATCGCAAAGCGGAAAGCATCGGTCTGATAAAAGCCAGCATCTAACATGCTCGGAACCTCGAGATGGCAAACCGAGAAAAAAGTCTATTGTCATGTCGTAAGGCATTGAGCGTGTCGCAGACCGCAAGCGGCTAACCGGCGCGATGCGGTCTACGCGCGGTGACGATCAACAAATGATATCGATCTTGATAAAGCCGGTTGTGACAGGGCCGCCGTTCTTGATCTTCTGCAATTCAGACGACAGCTGTGAAGACAACGAATGGTTGTTGATCACCACTTTCCCGTCCTTGTCGATGGTAATCTCTTCCGGCTTTAATTGTACGTGAGGACCGGTAGCCATGTTTCTCTCCCTTAATCTCTCGTGATAGTACAATGCCCATAATACACGCTAATGTTGTCCTTTCAGAGGGCCGTTGTCAACATCGATTCGTGACGAACTCGGTCGCTAACCTCTAATGCACCTGCTACGCGGGCTTCGACGTGATGGGTGAAGTGACCTAGCTCTCAAAGGCTTAGAGAAATGACGATTTGCGGGAGTCTTGGGATGCGTCTGCTGCGGGTCCCCGCAACCAAATGGAGCCCGGCAATCTGAACGGATTGCCGGGTTTTTTTGCCAGTGCAACCGGGGCGATCCCGCAGATCAGGCTCGGACACGTCCCGCGTTGTCCGAGCGTCGCCAAAGGCTGAGCCGGAACCACAGCAGTCTGACGATGGTCGATGGCCAGCGTATCTCCCAGGCGGGACGCCGCGGCGGATCCAGGCGTTCGGCGATCAAATAGGCGCTCGTTGCGGCCATGGCGAAGAGATGCCCGTCCTGCGCCATCAACGGAACGAGCATCAGCGCCCAGCATGTTCCACAACACCAGATCGCTTGCGTGACGCCATATCCGAGAGCGGCGAGGTCCGCCGCGATCCCATGGGCTGCGAGCGGCGGCTGGTCGTGACAGCGATTGAGGCAGAGTTGCTTCGCGGGCGAAAATTGCCAGATCAGAATTAGGCTTCCCACCAGCGCGATCGTCACCACCGGTGACAGCTGCATGAGTCGGAGCGTCAGCATTGCGAGCACGATCGGAATGCCGCAAGCGCCCCAGATCGCGCAATATCCGATCACGAAGAGCGCAAGCGACCGCTTGCGCCGGCGAGGCAGGCTTCGTGCGCGGACGTGTCCCACGGCGCCGGCAAGCATCGGCATCATCATCGCGGCGACCATCAGCATCCATTCGCCGGCGAGGCTTGCAGGCGAAGAGAACGTGATGGCCAGCGCAAACTGGTCGAGCGATATCGCGGTCCAGACGTCGCTGCTGCAGAAAGCGACGAGCTTGCGTTCATGCGACAGCGCGGCCGCCGCCCACGCGGCGGCAGCGGCGATGGCAAGCGGGATTCGGATCTGCAGACGCTCATAGGCCGCGGGCGTCATGGTGCTGCCGTCAGTCGCCTTGCCGCACGATGCTGATGCGGCCGACACTCACCTCGGCCGACTGCTGCACCGGCGCGACGGCCTCCAGACGAACACCGATGTTCGCGAGATCGACATTCGCCGAACCGGCGAACTCCTGGTAGGGCTTGGTGATGTTCAGCGCGTAGGACAAGCCGCCGCCCGTATGCCCGGCATCCGTCTCGGTCGCCTTGGTGATGCCGAACAGCCCGATGCTTCCGACTTGCCGCTCCGCGGACGGCGTGCCGTCCTTGCCCGCAAAGTGCACATAGACCTGCAGGACGGTCGCATCCGAATAGCCGCGCACGTTCTCCAGATTGAGGAAGACCCGCTCCTCCCGCGCACCCGGCGCGGCCGTGGTGGCCATCTTGCTCGCGACTTTCGCATGCATCTGCGGTTCGACCGGGACGGAGGTCTGCGCACCGTTTCCTGCAACGGCAAGCGCCTTTGCGCTGACGCCAACCACCTCGACTGCCGCTCCGGTCGATTTCGCCATCGTAGCCGCTCCTGACGGTGCCGCCGTCGCGCTGGCAACTGCTGCCAGCGGCGTGCCGGCCGGCGAGAAATCGCTGTAAGTATAGCCTACGCCGGCAAAGTCCGACATCTGTTGCGGCGTGTAGACCCAGGGTGAACCGTCCGGCAACGGCACGACGAATTGGTGCTTGCCGTGGCTGGCAGGCCCCTTCTTCCAGCTGCTCTCTTCCGGATCGGTGTTTCTGTGGTCGCTCAGCCGCCAGCTTTGCCAAAGCCGATCGATGTTCGCATGGTGCAGCCAGAAAATCGGGTCGAGGCCCGCCGTATCCGGTGCGGACATCAATCCGGGCAATGGCCGGGGGCTCGCTTTCGGGAACATCTTCTCCCCACCGACCAGGCCGTGAACCTGGTCGTGCGGTTGGCTTTCGATGTCGCCATGCTTGGTGCCGCCGTGCTCGAAGCCGGTGTCGACGCCGCCGAAGCCGCGATCGCCGCCACTGGCCACACCCGTGAACTCGTGAATGCCCATCGCATCCAGGTTCACCGCATTGAGCGGGACGAAGACCTTGCCGGGCTTCTTGGGGTCAGGCCCCCACCGTTGTTCGACGAAGAGAGGGTTGTTGCCCTTGCCGTCGGGCCAGTCCGGGCTTCCGAACGCCGGCGGCAAGCCGTTCTGGCCGGATTTGAAATAATTCCAGTAGGGCAAGGTCCAGTCGGCCGGTCCCTTGAGGCTGACGACGGTCGCGCGAATGAGCTTCTCGAACCCGATCAGATAGCCGCGATGCCACGGGAGAAAATACCAGCTGCCATGCTGGCATTGCTGCCAGAATTCGTCGAAATCAGCCTTCGCCGGCAATTTTTCCTTGGCCGCCTTGTAGCCATAGAACTCCCACAGGCCCTGGTTGTAACCGTGCATGCCGGCCCAGAAGCGCCAGCTGGTTCGATCGCTGATCGGCTTGGGCTTCAGCGCGCCAACCGCGCGCGCATACCAGAGAATCGGATCAGCCCAGTCGCCGCCTAATTCCCAGACGTTCTTCCGAACCAGCATGGCACTGCCCTCGTGTTTTGCGTGCGGCGTTGATCCGCCTCGAGGGCAGACGGCCGCTTCCGCCTGATCAATCGCTTCGGTTACCCTTCGGCCCTGAACACCGGTATTTGAGTTATCTGGACGCCCATCGCGGACGTTTCGCCGCCGCAATCGCGGCTACAATGAAATCGAGCTCGAAATCTATGGTTGAAACATAGCAGGTTTGAATCGCCGGCGCGAGCGGTGTTTCTGGCGCCGGCCGCCGCCGGGAGAGGGTGGCTTCGCTAGCTGAGATCGTGCAGATCCTTGCCGAGCGGCGATTTCAGCGAAAATCCCGTGAACCTGACCGGCAATCCCTCGCGTTCCGGTGTGCAAGCCATCGGCCCGACGAGAAAGGATCGCGCCGCGGCGAACGGCGCCAATCGGACGAGGGGCCAGGTCCTGCCGTCAGCCGACGCCTGCAATCGAACGACGCCGTCGGCGACGGTGACGCGCATCCGGAAATCGCCGGCATCGTGCTCATAGGGCGCGGTTGCCCAATCCGACTGCCCAATGGTCAAGACGCTCGAGAGCATCGCGCGGCCGTCCGAAAACTCGATTCCGGCCTTGAGCCAGTGCTGCGCATCGATGCGCACCATGATGCCGGCTTGATCGTAGAGCTCCTGAAAGTCGCCCTGGATCCGCAGCTCGGCGGTGAACGCCGCCGCGGTCGGAAAGCCCAGAAAATGGCCGCTGTCGCGGCAAAACCCATAGTGCGTCTTCTGCCAGAAATCGGTGGCCTTGTCGGTGACGAGCGCGAGGCTGTCGCCCTGCGCGGTCCAGCGTTTCGGTTCATTCAGCCAGACGCCATCCTGCCTGGCGAAGATGTCAGCGCTCATGTCGAACCTCGGGGAAAATGGCCGACACCGCCTGATGTCGAGCTGTTGCGGCAAGACAGCCGCAAGACGAACAGAGAGCCGAATGCGCAACGACGCACCCGGCTCTCCAACACGCATTTCAGTGTGGCCAAATCAGAGCAGCCCGTTCTTCTTCAGGATGTCGGGCGCGTTCTCCTTGGTGATCAGCATCGTCGGCAGGGTGATGACGGGCTGGAGCTTCTCGCCCTTGAGCAGCTTTGCCGCCTGCCTCAATCCTTCCGCGCCTGGCGTTGCGTAGAGGAACGTCGCGGTGAGTTGGCCCTTGGAGACCCAGGTGACGCCTTCATCAGGCAATCCGTCGATCCCGATGATGAACTTGATGTCCTTGTCGCGGCCGGCGTCCTTGGCGGCGAGATAGGCGCCATAGGCCATCGGATCGTTATGGCCATAGACCATGTCGATCTTCTCGTTGTTGCGCAGCGCCGTCGTCATGATGTCGTAGGCCTTGTCCTGCTTCCAGTCGCCCGACTGGTTGTTGAGCAGGTACTTGATGCCGGGCTCCTTGTCGGTGAAGGCGTGGAAGCCGTCGTGGCGGTCGTGCGCGGGCTGGGTGCCCATGCCGCCCCAGATTTCGACGACGTTGCCGGCGGCCTTGCCCGGACCGCCGAGCAGCTTCACGGCGTGCTCGCCGGCCGCCTTGCCGATCGCGACATTGTCGCCGCCGATGAACTGGGTGATGCGCTTGGTGTCGACATTGCGGTCGAGCACGATGACCGGAATCTTGGCGTCGATGGCCTTCTCGACCACGCCGGTCAGGCCGGCCGATTCCTTGGGCGAGATCAGCAGCACGTTGACCTGCTGCACGATCAGATTGTCGCAATCGGCGACCTGCTTCTCGGTCTTGTCCTGGCCATCCGTGATGATGAGGTCGATGTCGGGATGGTTCTTGGCTTCAGCCTGGATGTCCTTGTTGAACTGCACGCGCCACGGCTCCAGCGTGGTGCACTGGCTGAAACCGACTTTCGACTTGCCGGCAGCCCTGGCCGGCGTCCAGCCGGCGGGCAGATAGATCGTCATTGCGGCACCTGCCGCGGTGGTCGACAGCTTCAAGAATTCACGACGCTTCATCGAGATCCTCCCTTGCGAGTTCAGCCTTTGCGGCGCTTGGCGGCCGATGGGTTTCGACCGTTCTCGGATCGGCCTGTGCTTCGCCCGATTTGCGGTGCCGCCATCGTGCGGCGAGCTGGCCGAGATTCTGTTCCTGCACCAGCACGGTGCAGACGATGATCAAGCCCTTCATCACCAGCTGGACGTTGGAGTCGATGTTCTGGAGCTGCAGGATGTCGGAGAGCAGGCCGAAGATCAGGACGCCGACGAAGGTGCCGGCGAGGCCGCCGCGGCCGCCCATCAGGCTGGTGCCGCCGATCACCACGGCGGCGATGGCGTCGAGCTCGAGGCCGGTGCCTGCGTCGGGCTTGCCCTGCCGGTATTGCGCGACGAACAGCACGCCGGCGATCCCCGCGAGCAGGCCCGACAGCAAATAGGCCGTGAGCTGCACCTGCGCGACCTTGATGCCGGACAGCTTTGCAGCCTCGACATTGCCGCCGATCGCGTAGGCATAGCGCCCAAAGGTGGTGAAACGCAGGATCGCCCCGAACAGGCAGATCGCCGCGAGGAAGAACACGCTCGGAACCGGCAACACGCCCCACAGCATCGAGCGCAGCAGCTCGAAGGCCTCGGTCGCATTGGTGCCGGTGTAGACGGGCACCACTGCATTGTCGGACCCCGCGGTCAGTCGCGCGATGCCGAGTGCGCTGACCATCATCGCGAGCGTGGCGATGAACGGCTGCAGCCGGCCGGCGACGATCAACAGGCCGTTGATGCCGCCGAGCAGCATCGCGAGACAAGGCGCGATCACCAGCACGCCGAGAACGCCGAATTTGCCCGGCACCTGGTTGATCGTCCACCAGCCGATCGCGACGGCGGCGAGGAGGCCCAGCAATCCCGGCAGGCCGATGCTCTGCCAGCGCGGCAGCGAGATCTCGCGTCGCCGTCCGGCACTGACGTCGCGGCCACGCGCGAGGCCGGAGAACACGAAGCGCGCAGCCAGCGCCACAGCAGTGCCGCCAACGAGGATCGCCGCCGGCACGCCGAGGACGGACGCCGAGGTCCAGCCGGGCTTGGTCAGCAGCATCGCGCAGATCACCGTCGAAAAGCCCATCACCGAGCCGACCGACAGATCGATGCCGCCGAGCAGGATGACCATGGTCATTCCGGTCGCGACGAGGCCGGTGATCGAGACCTGGCGCAGCACGTCGGTCAGATTGCCGTAGGACAGGAAGATGTTGTGGCCGGACGAGGTGTGCGGCGAGATCAGGGCGCCGATCAGGCAGATCAGCAGGAGACCCCAATAGAGCTTGGTGCGGGAGAGCAGGCGGAACAAGGCTTTCATGATACGGCTTCCTGCGACCAGTTCGCCATGCCAGGCGCCGCAAGGCGCATCACAGTCTCCTGCGTCGCCTGCTCGCGCGCGAGGATCCCGGTCTGCCGTCCCTCGCACATCACGAGGATGCGGTCGGACAACAGCAGCAGCTCGGGCATTTCCGAGGTGACCACGATGATGCCGAGCCCTTGTGCGGCGAGATCGAAGATCAAGCGGTAGATCTCCTGCTTGGCGCCGATATCGATGCCGCGGGTCGGCTCGTCGAGGAGCAGGATGCGCGGCTCGGTCGCCAGCCACTTGCCGATCACGACCTTTTGCTGGTTGCCGCCGGACAGCGCGGCGGCTTCCTGGCCGATGCCGGTGCAGCGAACCGACAATCGCTTGACCATGTCGGCGGCGAGTGCGCGCTCCCTGGCGAAGGCGCGCAGGCCAAATCGCGAGAGCGCGCCGATCGAGGGCAGCGCGACATTGTCGCAGATCGAGGCGGCCAGATGCAGCCCGCGCTCCTTGCGGTCCTCGCTGACGAGCGCGACGCCGAGACGATAGGCGTCGGCGGGAGAGGCGATCTCGACCGCCGCACCCTCGATCGCGATGCGGCCGCTCCGCCAGCCGCGCGCCACGCCGAAGATCGATTCCAGAATCTCGGTCCGGCCGGACCCGAGCAGGCCGCCGATACCGAGGATCTCGCCGCGCTTCAGCTCGAAACTGACGCCGTGCAGCGTCCGCCGCCATCCGTGCGGCCCGAGCGTATCCAGCGTCAGGTCTGCGACCGCAAGGACGACCGCGCCATCCTTCACGGCTATGCCGCGCTCGTTCGCAGCCATCTCGCGGCCGACCATCGCCGAGATGATGGCGCCGCGCGAGAGCTCGTCGATTGGGGCCGTCACCACGCCCCTTCCGTCGCGCAGCACGGTGACGCGGTCGGCAAGCTCCATCACCTCCTCGATGCGGTGCGAGGTGTAGATGATCGCGACGCCTTCGCTTGCGAGCTGACGCACGATCTTGAACAGCGTCTCGCATTCCGACGACGACAGCGCCGAGGTCGGCTCGTCCATGATGAGGATGCGCGCGTTGAGCGACAGCGCCTTGGCGATCTCGACGAGCTGCTGCTCGCCGACGCGCAAGCCCGATATCCTGGTATCAGGCGCGATGGCGACGCCAAGGCGCGTCAGCAGGCGTTCGGCGGCTCTGACCATCCGGCGCCGGTCGATCCAGACGCCGCCGATCAGCGGTTCCCGGCCGAGGAAGATATTGTCGGCGACGCTCAGCTCGGGAACGAGGTTGAGCTCCTGGTGGATGATGGCAACGCCCGCCTCTTCGGCATCGCGCACGCCGCTGAAGGCCGCAGCCTGGCCCTCGACCGCAATGGTGCCGGCGTAGCTCGTGTGCACGCCGGCCAGGATTTTCATCAGGGTGCTCTTGCCGGCACCGTTCTCGCCCATCAGCGCGTGCACTTCGCCGTGGCGCAGCTCGAAGTCGACGTCGTGGAGCGCCCTCACGCCGGCAAAGGATTTGGAGATCCGCTCCGCGCGGAGGACGGCGTGGCTTTCAGGCACGCCGGCGCGGCTGCCGAGTTCGACCACGCGAGACGAGCGCGACGCACCGCGCTCTTCGTCCGCCCCGAGCGCGCCGAAACGTGGCTCCATTGGCTTTCCTCCCGGCGTGCCGTCGGTCCCAGAGAAGACATCGAGCCGCAGGTGACGATCTTGTTTGTTGACTGATATGCTAGTTATATCAGTTGATGCTCGTCAAGCCTTTTGGCCGCGCGATTGGCATCGCGGCAACGAAATGTGTAGATCGGCCGGGGGAACACAGCATGCATTCAATCGGCGGGTTCAGTGGCGGCGCGAGGGCGGCGCGCGGGCGCAGCACCGGCGGCTCGAAAGTCGATCAGGCCTATCTTGCGCTGAAGCGCGCCATCGTCTCGGGCGCGCTTCAACCGGAAACGCCGATCGACAAGAACGAATGGTGCGCGCGCTTCGACGTGTCGAAGCTGTCGATCACGACGGCGGTCAACCGGCTCGCCTTCGAGGGCCTGGTCGTGGTCGAGCCGCAGCGCGGCTCCTACGTCGCCAAGATTCATCTCGAGGATGTCCGGCAGTGGATGCTGATGCGTCGCGCGCTGGAGGTCGAAATCGTCGGCGTCTGCGCGGCCAGCATGTCGGATGATGCGATCGCCACGCTCGGTCAGAATCTCGCTTATCAAAAAGCTGCGATCGCGAGTGGAGACCTCGAAGGCTTCCACGAGCTCGATACCAGGTTTCATCGCCAGATGACCGAGAGCCTGAGCCTCGCGCGGGTCGGCGAGGTTCTCGACCCGATCCGAACTCACCTCGAGCGTGTTCGCCGCACGCTGCTGCCCGAGCCGGGTCGCCCCAAAGGCACTTACACGGAGCACGAGGCGATTTTCCGCGGCATTGCAGATCGCAATCCGGAAAAGGCCAGACGCGAGATGGCGAACCATCTCGACCGCGTCGCACGCGAGCTGCAGGCCTTCGTGGAGAAGCATCCCGGCTTCTTCGAGAGCTAAAGCGGAACGGCTTGGGTTGAATCGATCGCTGCTTGCGGCCGACCGTCTCCCGCAAGCGGGGAGAGTTATCGCATATGGTTGCACGATGCGGCGGCATCGGCACTATACTCCCTCTCCCGCTTGCGGGAGAGGGTCGGGGAGAGGGTGTCTCCGCAACGGGACAATCCACAAGAGGAAGAACCCTCACTCGCCACGCGCGAATAAGCCTCCGCGTCCAGCGCGAATGCTTCACTCCGGAAAGCTCAGGATCATCTTGAGCAGCTTCGGAAATCGCGCGTTGATGTCTTCCTCGCGCAGGACGTTGCGGTGCTGGACGCCTTGCTTTGACGTCCGGACCAGGCCGGCCTCCCGCAGAATGCGAAAATGGTTCGACAGGGTCGATTTCGCCATGTCGGGACAAGGCGCCGCCTCGGTGCACGACATGCAATCCTTCTGCGTGGCCAGACTCTTGACGATACGCAGCCGCATGGGATCGGCCAGCGCGCCAAGCACCCCGGCCAGTGTGATCTCCTCCCGCGCCGGGTGAACGAACTGCGCCATGCTCAAAAATATAGCACCTCCCTTGAATGAGTTCAATGGTTCACTAGTATTGAACTATTGAATATCGGCATCCCGCCGAACGATGGAAGACATGCGATGACCAAGAGACTCGAAGGCAAAGTTGCGCTGGTGACCGGCGCATCCAAGGGCATAGGTGCCGAAATCTCCGCCCGGCTCGCGGCCGAGGGTGCGGCGGTTGCCGTCAATTACAGCTCCAGCAAGCAGGCCGCCGACCGGGTGGTCGCCGCCATCACCGCCAAGGGCGGCAAAGCCGTCGCGGTCCATGGCAATCTGGCCGAGCCTAAGGACGTGAAGAACGTCGTCGCGGAGACGGTGAAGGCGTTCGGTGCGATCGACATCCTCGTCAACAATGCCGGCGTCTACGAGTTCGCCCCGCTCGAGGCCATCACGCCCGAGCATTTCCACAAACATTTCGACCTCAACGTGCTCGGCCTGCTGCTGATTTCGGGTGAAGCGGCGAAGCACTTCAACGCCAGTGGTGGAAGTATCATCAACATCTCTTCCGGCGTATCGACCATCGCGCCGGCAAACACCGCCGTGTACACCGCGACCAAAGCTTCGGTGGATGCGATCTCCGCCGTGCTGTCGAAGGAGCTCGCGCCGCGCAAGATTCGCGTCAACGCCGTCAATCCCGGCATGATCGCAACAGAAGGCGTCGTGTCGGCGGGCCTGCACGAGGGCGACATGCGCAAGTGGATCGAATCCACGACCCCGCTTGGCCGCATCGGCAAGGTCGAGGAGATCGCTGCCGCGGTGGCCTTCTTCGCATCCGACGATGCGTCCTACGTCACCGGCGAGACACTTCACGTCACCGGCGGCCTTCGCTAGCGAGTAGAGATGCTCCAGCGGCCCAGCTCGCACGATGGCTTTGAGCTCTTGCGAAACCCACCGCCTGAGGCACGGGGCCAGTGGCAGCAATGGCGGCTCGATTGAGCCCGGTCGCCGCTCCAGTGATCCCCTCTGGTTCGACAGAAGCGGGCCGGTAACATGCCGGCCCGCGCCTTGATGTCTTCGAAGACTCTCGCCGAGCCTAGATCCAAGGGTTCCGCGATCTAGCCCAGGCTCAGACCTTCGCCGGCTTCGATAGATTGAACCCGGGCATCGCGCGCTGGCTTATACGGACAGACCATCGTGAGGTGGAGCAACGAAGGCGTATTGCTGTCTCCCTCATACTCCCACTCCAGTCGGATCTCATGGGTGTTTGCGCCGGGATCGTTCTCCTCGTGCGTGATGATATTGGTCTTCATCGGGATTGGCGGCTCCGAATTGAAACACTTGCGGACGCAGGCATCGAGCAACGCACATCGGGTCAGCGGAACGACGTCGGGCTCGTCCCTGGATAGGGGCGTAGTGTTCGGCTGGACCTCGAGATCGACCCGGGCGCGGCCCTTCTCCTTGTGCCAATATTTCGCGCTGCCTTGCGGCCATTTGCTCTTCGGCGTTAGTATCAGCTGATATTGGCCGTATTCCAGTGTCGGCAGGTGAATGTTTGGCGAGGCTTTGAGCTTCTTGACGCTCTTCTTCATGTTCTCCAAAGGATAATAGTTCGCGTTCATCAGGTCCCTAAACGGTCGGCCTCTGTAAGCTACCATACCCATGCATTCGACCCCTTCGATGGCTTCCGTGGAAAAGATACGCCGCACGCAAAACGTTTCGGCTTGAACGAGAGCCTATCGTCCCTCGATTTGAAGCCTGCGCCTCGCATGACACTGGAATGATACTACTTAAGAGTGAGTTGTCCAGATCAGGAATCGCTGGTCAGCAAACTATGCAGCGCCTTGCTCGACCTCGCGCCGAGGAGTTGCCGATAGGAATGGGACGCCGCTCGCCAAGTTCAGCTAACGCTTCGTATCGGCCTTCGGTCCCCAGCGCGTAAGCGCAACTGCTACGCAAGAAAGGGTACCGAGCAACATCATCGATGCGGCGATCAGCGCGAAGAAGCTTCCTGGGGTTGCCGCCTTTGACATTAAATACCAGCCGCCAAGCGCGATGAAGATGAGGCGCACCGTCTGCGCCAGCACTGGGCCAAGCACGTTACCTGCGCCCTGCGACGAGAAGTACATCGCCGAGGCCAGTCCGATAAGGGCATAGAAAGGTGCGACGGTCCGGAGAAATTGCCGGCTGGCGGCATGTGCGCTGGCGTCGTCGATGAAGAGACTTATCCAGGGGTCTGGGACCAGCGCGACGGCGCCTGCTAGTGCGCCGATCACGATGAAGGCCACGAGCCCCGTCGTCCAGGCCACCCTGCGAGCGCGCGCCGTGCGCCCTGCGCCGATCGCGACGCCGATCATCGGCACTGAGCCGACGCCGAAGGAGAAGGCAATGGTCGCGAGCACATATTCAAGGCGCGTGCCGATGCCGTAGGCCGCAAGGGTAGCGGTGCCGAACGCGGCCAGAAGGTGAGCGAGAATGAGGTTGATCAGTGCGTTTTGCAGCGGGGAGAAACAGGCGACGACGCCGACTTTGAGGATGTCGGCAAACAATGCCCATTGCATGCGAAATCCGCGTAGGCGCGGCGCGATGCGACCTCGGCCAGAGAACAGATACCAGCACATCGCCGCAATATTTGTGGTTCCGGCAATCAGCAATCCCGTCGCGACGCCCGGCATTCCGAACTGCGGCACCGGCCCGAGACCAAGACCCAGCGTGCGGCCGAGGATGATTTGGCAGATCGCGGAATTGATGACCAACAGCGACGGCAGTTTCATGTTGCCTGTGCCGCGCAAGACACCGGCTAGAATATTGACCAGCCAGATCAGCACCGCTCCGCCGAAATAAACTCGGCTATACGCGGTTGCCTGCTCCAGCACGTCGCCCCGGCCGCCCAATAGTTCGAGCAATCGCCGGCCGCCGACCAGCATGCCCAACATGAAGGCGAGGCCGAAGACGATCGCAATCAGGAGCGCGTGCGTCGCTAGGTCCTCGGCCCGGTCACGGTCGCCGGCACCGAGTGCGCGAGCAATAGCTGCCGCTACGCCGCCGCCCATGGCTGCGCCGGCCATGCTCATGGTCAACATCACGAGGGGAAATACCAGCGCCATCGCGGCCAGCGCTTCGATCCCCAATCTGCCGATATATGAAGTCTCGGCGATCGCAACGAGCGCTCCGGCCGAAAACCCGAGCGCATTCGGCCAGGCAAGTGAGAGCAGCGTCGGCAGAATCGGTCCGTCGAGCAGCTCTTTCGCGGTTTGGCGAGCGGGCTGCGGCAACGAATCCTCCCTTTCGTCGATCTGCCGGCCCAGGATCAGCCCAAGCTCAATCCCTCTCTGGCCTGTACGGACAGACCATCGTCAGATGCAGCAGCGTCGGCTTGTCCGAGCCCTTCTTGTACTCCCACTCCAAGCGGATCTCGTGCCTATGGGCATAGGCATCGCTCGGTGCGTGGGTGATGATGTTGGTCTTCATCGGGATCGGCGGCTCGGAGTTGAAGCACTTCCGGACGCAGGCATCGAGCAGGTCGCACCGGGTCAGAGGTATGACGCCGGGCTCGTCCTTGGACAGGGGCGCGGTGTTGGGTTGGGTACTGAGGTCGACGCGAGCCCGGCCCTTCTCCTTGTGCCAGTATTTGGCACTGCCTTGCGGCCACTTCGAAGCCGGCGTCAGAATTAGATGGTACTGTCCGTATTCCAGGGTAGGCAGATCAATGTCTTCCGAGGCCTTGAGTTTGGCCACACTCTTCTTCATGTTGCTCAGCGGGTAGTAGTTGCTATTCATCAAGTCTTTGAAAGCTTTGCCGTTGTACGTCCGTCCGCCCATTGCCCAGTCCTTCGCTGTGATCTGTTTAATCAGGGCAACGTGCAGCCCAGCAAAGCTCGTTGGCCGGAACGAAAGCCTCGGCGCCCCCAGAATGCGCGGCCCCATATTCGCGCGCGTAAAAGCTACCATTCGCAACCATGCTTCGTCCAGACGGGCTGCCTGGATGTTGCGATACTTCTTTCGAGTTCGATTGCCATGAATCTTCCGATAGGTAATCTTGCGCCAAGGTTTTCGCGTGCGCTGATCAACGTAGACTGGCGCATGGACCTCGGAAGGCACAGAAATGCAATGCGTCGCGTGTCAGTCGAAGATCGATCCAGGCGATAACTGGTGCTCCAAATGCGGGGAGCCTGTGCGTCGTTCGGAGCCGGACAGCGAACGCCGGTTCGTGACGATTCTTCGCGCCGACGTCATCGACTCGACGGGGCTCATAGCCGAGCTAGACCCGGAGGAGGCGGTCTCGCGCCTGGAGCCGGCCCTGGTCGCGATGAGAGGTGCGGTGCGTCAGTTCGGAGGCATCGTCAGCAAGGAGCTAGGGGACGGAGTTGCGGCTGTGTTCGGGGCTCCGATTGCGGACGACAATCATGCTCCGCTGGCCTGCCATGCGGCGATCGAGCTGGTCCGGCGTGTTGCAGGTCTTGGCGATGCAGGGCTTCAGGTGCGCGTGGGCGTCCACTCCGGCCATGTTGTCGCTTACATGGTCGCAAGCGAGTTCTCCAAGGTCTACGAGATGGGGGGGCCGGCTCAGCATCTGGCCGCGCGCCTCGAGGCGGCGGCTGAGGCGAATCAGATCTACGTGTCGGAAGCCTGTCAGGCACTCGCCGAAGGGCATGTCCGCTTCGAGTTTCTGGGTGGCAAGTTGTTGCGCGGCTTCAGCCAGCCCGTGCCGGTGTACCGGATTGTGGGCGCGAGCGACCTGTCGAGCTGGCGAGTGCGACGGGCGCGCAGCGTCTCCCGCTTTGTCGACCGCGCGACCGAGCGGGCACTTCTGGCGCGCGCTGCGGAGGGGGCCGGGGCGACCCGTCAGACGGTTCTGTTGCTCGGCGATGCCGGTATTGGCAAATCGCGGCTCGCTCATGAATTTGCCCAGGCGCAGAAGGCCAACGGCTGGCGGTTGATCGACGCCGAGTGCAGCCCGAACCTCCAGGGGGCTCCGTTCAGCACGCTCAAGCGGTTTTTGCTTACTGCTTTGGACACGATTGCCAAGGGCACCGAAAGTCCGACAGATCCCAGGAGGAACCTTCCAGAGATACAGCAATGCGCACTCGACGCGGTGCTCGATGTGCCGATCTCGAATCAGCGATGGAGCGAGCTGGAGCCTCACGCGCGGGGACGCGCGATCTCCGATGCAAGCTGTGCCGTCGTCGCGGCCATGGCTCGTCGCCAGCGGACGTTGCTCCTGCTCGAGGATTTGCACTGGATCGACCGCGCGAGCGACGGCGTTGTGGCCGCCATCGCATCGCTGCCGGTGCCCGGCCTCCTCGTGCTTCTCACCACCCGCCCGAACGGGATGCCCGTCTGGATTGCACGCTGCCGCGCCGAGGTCGTCGCGATGCGGCCGCTCGACGACGATTCCGGGCTGGAAATGTTGTCCGACATGCTCGGGTCCTCGGCGACCAATGCCGATCTGAAGAGCCGGATCATTTCCCACACGGCCAACGTGCCGCTGTTCATCGAGGAGGTCTGCCGCGGGCTGAAGGACAGCGGCACCTTGCGCGGCGAATGGGGCGACCTCGCGCTGGTGCGCCCGATCGACGAGCTCGGCATTCCCAGCAGCATTCAGGGTGTGATTGCGGCGCGCCTTGACCGGGTGCCGAAGCAGGAGCGCTCCGTCTTGCAGGTCGCGGCCGCACTGGGGGCGCGTGCGAGCGAGGCCACGCTGCGGAACATTTCGCTCTTGCCTGAGGACGCCTTACGCGGCTGTCTTGTCTCTCTCGATCGCGCCGAGCTGCTGGTTCGAATCGACAGCGAATTGGAGGATTCGCTGGAGTTTCGCCACGAGATGGTTCGCCAGGTGACCTACGAATCGATGGTCGAGAAGGTGCGCGACGATATTCACGCGCGCATTCTTGCGACGCTGGAGAGCGACGAAAGCCGTGCCGATGAGCCCGATACGCTCTGCTATCACGCTGTGCGGGCCAAGGATTGGTACAAAGCGTTCAACCACGGCAGAAGCGCAGGAAGAAAATGGCTAGGCCGCTCGGCTTTCGCTGATGCCGCCAATTATTTCGAGATTGCGATGGTCGCCCTCGACAAGACACCGGCGACCCGCATGCGGGAGATCGACGCCATCGATCTTCGGATGGAGGCGCGGGCAACGTTCATCGCATCCGGTCAGGTCGCCGAATGGCTGGACTTGGGAAAAGAGGCCGAACGGCGCGCCGGCGCGATCGACGATATCGGACGGAAGGTCGCCGCCATGACGGTAAGGGCCGGCGCCCAGAACTTCTATGGCGCCCCGGTCGAGGCCGTTGCGATCGGTGAAGAGGTCGTTGCTCTGGCAGAAAGCTCCGGTCATCCCGGTTGGCGTAATCTCGCGCAATACGGTCTCGGTCAGGCCTATTTTCTGGCCGGCCGGTACCGTGGCGCCAAAGAGATGCTGGCCACGGCTGGCGCCCATCTCGCCGGCCCGGCAGCCAGTGCGCCGATCGGGACGACGCCGCAGTCTCTCCTGGTCCTTTGCTGCATGATGGGTAGCATCACCCACACCGTCCTGGGGGAGTTCGACGCCGCCGAGCAGCTTCAGCGCGAGGCCGCCGCGATCGCGGACGAGACCGGCCGTCCCTACGATCGCGTCGCTGCCGCCTATAGCGGCGGCTGGCTGATGCTGGGCCGGGGCGATGCGGCAGCGGCCGCCACCGTTCTCGAAGACGGTTTTGTGCTGGCGCAGAAGCATGGCATCCGGCTGTTCGTGCCGGTGCTCGCCTGCCATCTCGGCATGGCCTATCTGGAGCAGGGCTTGTTCGATCGGGCGCGCCGCATGCTGACTGAAGCGCGCGAAGAGGCGCGCGCCGTCGGCTATACCTCGGCGGTGCTGCGCTCCTCGATCTACCTGGCGCTTGCGACCAACCAGCTCGGCGATGTCCGGGCGGCGCAGAACATGTTGCGCGAGGCGCGCAACACCGCGCGGCAGCAGGGCTTTTCCGGCCTCGAGGCCGAGGCCCTGTTCGGCGAGGCCGTGGTGACGCCGCCCGCGAGCGAGGACCGGACCATGATCCTCGCTGCGCTCCGCGCTGCGATCGCCATCGCCTCGGAAAGCGGTGCAAAGCCGCTGCGGGAGAAAGCCGAGGCGATGCTGAACAGCATGCTCGCCGGTGGCGATCAACTCGCCTGAGGCGGAATCGGGCTCGCCGCGCGCTTGCCCGACGGGCCGAACGATTCTTGCTGGCGATGCAAGGATTTAGCTACTGTGCATGGGGTTGTTCTGAGCTTTGCGCGTGCTGCCGGGACGCTGTGACGACAAAGTCCCTTGCGCGGGCGCCAAGGTCGGTTACCGTTGGCGCTCTAACCGCAGGGTTAGGTGACCTTTTGATTGATCTTTTTTAGCATCTGATTTCGCCGGCGCCGCGACGGCGCGACGCCCACCAGACGAGGCGGGGCCATGATCATACGGGACCAGGCAGCACTGTTGGCGCCGGTCGAGCGCGACTTGCGGCTCGACCTCTTCCGCGGCATCGGGCTGTGGATGATCTTCCTCGATCACATTCCCCACGACGTCGTGGCCTGGCTGACGCTGCGCAATTACGGCTTCAGCGACGCCGCCGAGTTCTTCGTCTTCATTTCCGGCTATCTGGTCGGCTGGATCTACGGGCCGATCATCGCCGGCGGCTGGTTCCTCGCCGCGCTGAAGCGGCTGTGGACGCGAACGGCGGAAATGTACGTCGCGCACATCATGCTGTTCCTCCTGTTCACCGCGCAGATCGCCCGCACCGCGCGCCGCTTCGACAATCCGATGTACGAGCACGAGTTCAACGTCTTCAATTTCCTGGCGCATCCGGACGAACTGATCGGGCAGGCGATCCTGTTGAAATACAAGCCGGTCAATCTCGACGTGCTGCCGCTCTACATCACGCTGGTGTTCGCCTCGCCCTTCATCGTCTGGTGCCTGGTGCGCCGGCCGAACCTGACGCTGGCGGCGTCCGTGGTGCTCTACCTGCTGTCGCGCTGGTTCGACTGGAACGTCGCCTCCTACCCGCCGGGCACGACCTGGTATTTCAATCCGTTCTGCTGGCAGCTGATGTTCGTGTTCGCCGCCTGGTGCGGCATCGGCCAGATCGAGAAGATCAGCCAATTTGTGTGGTCGAAGGCCGCCATGACGCTGGCCGCGGCCTGGCTCGTCTTCGCCTTCATCATTGTGATGACCTGGCACATCCATACGCTCGAGGCGATGATCCCGAAATGGATGATCAAGGCGATCTACCCGATTGACAAGACCGACCTCGACATGCTGCGCCTCACGCATTTCCTGGCGCTGGCGATCTGGGTAACGTATTTCCTCCCGCGCAACTGGAAGGCACTGCAGACGGCGTGGCTGCGTCCGATCATCCTCTGCGGCCAGCATTCGCTGCCGATCTTCTGTCTCGGCGTGTTCCTGTCGTTCTCCGCGCACTGGATCCTGACGCAATACACCAAGGGCGTCTGGGAGCAGCTCGCGGTCTCCTTCCTCGGCATCATCATCATGATCGGCGTCGCCTGGCTGCTCGATCGCGCCGAGCGTGTGCCGAACCTGTTTGTAAAAGTGTCGGAGGTCGAAGACCCCCAAACCGCCGCCGTCGAGATCGTGCCTGCCGCGCCGGCGCGCCGCTGAGGGGAGAGGTCCATGTCCAGACGTTTGCTCGCGATCGCAGGTATCCTCCTGCTCCTCGTCGGCAGCGCTTTCGCGCAAGCGCCGTCGCCGGAGGCGATGAATGCGGCGCGCAAGCTCGTGGCGACGCTGAAGGTCGCCGATCAATATCGCACGCTGCTGCCCCAGCTGCTGCTCAAGCTGCGGCCGGTGGTGGCGCAGGACAGGCCGGAGATCGAGCGCGATTATGATGCGATGACGGCGCCGGGCGCCGAAATCTACGCGCCATTCTTCACCGCGATGGTCGACCAGATCGCCGCCATCTATGCCGCAAGCTTCACACTGGACGAGTTGCGCCAGATCGAGGCGTTCTACGCCCAACCGGCCGGACAGAAGTTCCTGGCGCAATCTGACGCGCTGGCGCAGGCGAGCGCGCAGATCGCCCAGGATGTCAGCCAGAAGGCCTCCGACCAATTGAAGCAACGCCTGATCGAGGCGCTGCGCCAGAAAGGGCACAAGCTGTAAGCGTCCTCAGTGGATCGCCGCGTACATGATCTTCTCTTCCGTCGCTTCCAGCGCGGAGAACTCTTCCACCACCTTGCCCTGGCGCGAGACCAGGATGCGGTCGGACAGCGCCATGATCTCGGGCAGATAGGACGAGATCACCACCACCGCCTTGCCCTCGTCGGCGAGGCGGTTGATCAGCTCGTGGATCTCGACGATGGCGCCGACGTCGACGCCGCGGGTCGGCTCGTCGAAGATGATCAACTCGGGCTCCTGCACCAGCGACTTCGCGATCACGACCTTCTGCTGGTTGCCGCCCGACAGTTCGACCACCTTGCCGTCGTTGCTGATGGCGCGAACCTTCAGCCGCTCGATCCAGGTCTTGCCGACCGCATCGGTCTCCCGCCGCGACAGCATCATGCGTCCCCGCGGAAACTTCGATAGCAGGCCGAGATAGATGTTGCGCGCGATGGAAGAGGTCTCGAAAAAGCCCTCGACCTTGCGATCCTCCGTGACATAGGCAATGCCGGCCTTCACCGCCGGCGCCGGCACGCGGTAGCGCACCGGCTGGTCGTGTAGCAGGATCTCGCCGCCATGGAAGAAGTCGCGTTTGAGCACGCCGGCGACGATCTTGAACGTTTCGGTGCGGCCCGCGCCGACGAGGCCGAATACGCCGGTGATCTGGCCGGAAAACACCGACAGCGAGTTGTTCTTCACCATCGGCGCCATCTTCAGGTTCTGCACCGTGAGCACCCGCGCGCCGACCGGCCGCACGCTGCTCTTGCGCGTGCCATAGAGCGTGTTGGAGAGGTCGCGCCCGACCATGGCCTGCACGATCGCGGCGCGGTCGAACTTGGCGACATCGTCGGTGACGACATGCTTGCCGTCGCGCAGCACCGTGATGCGGTCGGCGAGCAGCAGCGCTTCTTCCAGCGCGTGCGATATGAAGACGATCGAGACCCCGCGCTTCTTGAGATCGCGGACAAGGTCGAAGAAATATTTCTTCTCCTCAGGCGTCAGCGATGCGGTCGGCTCGTCGAAGATGATGACTTTGGCACGGTGCAGGACCGCGCGCGCAATCTCGACCATCTGCTTCTTGGCCGCGCCAAGGCCGCTGACGGTCGCGGTCGGCGTGACATCGAAATTGAGCGATTGCAGAAACTGCTGCGCGGCGATGTAGATGCCGCGCAGGCGGTTGTAGAACTTCTCCTGTCCGAGAAACAGGTTTTGCGCCACCGTCATGGTCGGTACCAGGCTGTTTTCCTGGAACACCATGGCGATCCCGAGATTGCGCGCCTCGAGCGGCGTCTTCGGCGCGACTTCGGCACCGTCGACCGCCATGGTCCCCGACGTCAGCGTCACCACGCCGGCCATCACCTTGGTGAGGGTCGACTTGCCGGCACCGTTCTCGCCGACCAGCGCGTGGATCTCGCCGCGGCGCAGATCGAAGTCGACCCCGTCGATGGCGGGGACGCCGGCGTAGAGCTTCGTCGCCTTGCGCAGCGAAAGTGCGATGTCGCTCATGTCCTGATCTCCTCGGCAAGGCCGGCAAGGGACAGTTTCAGGATGCGGCCAGGTCCCTTGGCGATCAGGACAAGATCGCCGCCCAGCTCGACAGCCGCGACGACACCGTGGTTGATGCCGTCGACCCGGCTGTGCAGCGAATAGAGCGGCTGCCCGTCCGCATCGAGACGGATGACGAGGCCGTAGGAGCGCGGTGGCGCCCACGGCTTGATGACGCCCATGGTTTTGATATGCGCGCCCTGCATCGGCTCCTTGAACGAGCGCCCTGAGCGCAGCCGCGGCGCGACCCAATATTCTGGCGCGATCTCGGCCATCATGCGGCGGCGGTAGCCGGGTTCGCGTAGGACGAACTCGACCAATTGAGTCCGCGCGGCGAATGCGGTGAGCCAGTAACCGCCGCCCGAGGCCTTTGACAGCCGTGATGGATAGACGGGCAGGTGAGCGAGCACGATCTTCGGCGACGCACCGGGTGAGACAAGAACGAGGCGATGGCGCCAGCTCTCGCTGACAAGCATGGCGTTGCCATGGGCGCAGGCACCGAAGGCATAGCCGAGGCCTTGAGCCATCAGCGTCACGGTCCTGCTGCCGGGATCGAGCCGGTACACGCGGCCGCTGCGGTTGAGCTCCAGCAGGTCACGCGCCCAATCGTCGACATTGCATGTCGCCGAGCCGTCCGTCGCAATCAGCGAGTTGTCACCCGCCAGAGCGAGCGCATTGATCGCATTGAACGCCGCATCGGCAAAGGTTGCGCTCGGCTGCCCGGCCGAGGGGCCGTCGTAAATGCGCACCTCGCGCCCTCCGAGCGCGACGGCAAGGCCGCCGCCCGGCAGGGCACAGAGCGCAGAGATCGGCTGCTCGAAGCTGCGCAATTCCGAAGCCGAGTCGCCGTTCAGCGACAACAGCCTCCGGCCGTCTGCAATAAAGAGCGTGCTGCCGTCAGTCGCAAGATCCGCTGGCGACTCGCAGGTCAGCAATATCTCGGCGGCTTCAAGCTTCTGGTTCGGCTTCAGCGCGCCGTCGAAGGATGGCACTGTGATGGTTGCGTCGCCGCGTCCGAGAAAGCGGTTGGCGAAGTCTCTGACGGCCGCGATCACGACTGCTTCCCCCACCGCTTGTCATATTGGACGAAATTCGGATCGGCATTGTCGAGCTTGTAGCGGCCGATCCGGTTATTGAGGATGCCGCCGAGATAGAGATAGCCGCGATGCTCGCGCATCGAGGTGATCATCGGATGGTTTTCGCCATGCAGATCCCAGAACGACTCGACGATCTTGCCCTGCTCGTTGAACTTGACCACGCAGCCGGTGTTGATGTTGGGGAACAGCCATTCGTCGACGGGAACGCGCTTGGCCATGCGACGGCGGAAGCCCGGCATCTTCCAGGCAAGGTCGAGCGAGGGGCTGCGCATGCCGACCAGCGCCAGCCAATAATTGCCGTCGGAGGCGAGATTGATGTTGTCGGGGTATCCGGGCAGATTGTCCATGACGACCTCGACCGCGCCCTTTTTCGGGCCGGCAAACCAATAGCGCTTGATCGAGCAACCAAAGGTCTCGGCGAACAGAATCGACTGGCCGTCGCTGGCGACGCAGATGCCGTTGGGGAATTTGAGGCCGCGCAGCTCTGTGCGTGTCGCACCGGTCTTGGTATCATAGGAGATGATGCGGCCATTGCCGCGTGCCTCCAAGCCATCGATCGGCCATTCGTCCATCTCGTAACGGACCGTGGCTTCCGAGAAGAAGATCAGGCCATCATCTGTGATGTCGAGGTCGTCCGCGAGCCGCAGACGGCTGTCGTCGTTGACCGAGCGTAGGCTCCGGTTGGTCTCGTCAGTCGCCTTTTCCACGGTGCCGTCGGGCTTGATGCGATAAAGCCCCATGCCGCCGATGCAGACGTAGAGATTGTCCTCGCGATCGAAGGCCATGCCGAGCGGCTGGCCGCCGATATGGGCGAACACCTCCATTTTCTGATAGTCCGGCGCGAGGAAGCGCATGATGTCGCCGTGGCGCGAGCCGGCATAGAGATTGTCATGGCGATCGAGGATGACGTCTTCCGGCGCCTCGATCCGGCCAAGGCCGATCGCCTCAACGTCGCGCAGCTTGTCGTTCTGCTCGAATGGTCCACCTTGTCCGATTTCGGTCGGCGGTGGCGGCGGTAACTCGTGGTAGGTCGGCGCGACATAGACCTTGCTGATGATGCGGGTCCGGTTCTTCTGCCAGCGGATGTCAACCATCGCGGCGACGAGCAGGATGCCGGCCAGCGCCATGCGGTTGACGCCCCCGCGTGCGTTCATGGTGGTGAGGCCGTTGGTGATCAGGAGCACGATCAGCACACCCACGGCCGATTTGGCGACCGAGCCCTTGCCGCCGCCGAGCGTGATGCCGCCGAGCACGGTCGCAGTCAGCACGATCACCTCGAGGCCGACGCCGATGTCGCCGCCGACGGTGCCGAGCCGGGAGGCGAAGAACAGCGCGCCGATGCTGGTCAACACACCACTCGCGACGTAGCAGAGCGCGATGGTGCGACGAACGGGAATGCCCGAATTGTAGGCCGAGCGGCGCGAGCCGCCGATCGCGGTGATGTGCCAGCCCGGGCGCAAACGGGTCATGAAGATGTGGCCGAAGATCGCGATGACGATATAGACCAGTGCCACTGTGGGAATGCCAAGAACAGAACCGGCGCCGATGAAGTCCCAGGACGGGATATCGGGGAAGGCCGAAGCGATCGCGTTGGAGTAGCGCTGGATCAGAAGATCGTAGGCCGAACGGTAGATGATCAGCGTGATCAACGTGGTGATGAAGGCGCGCAACCGCAGATATCCGACCAGGATTCCGTTGACGGCACCGAGCATGGCGCCGCAGAGCAGCGTCGCGATCACAACGGCTGGAACAGGCCAGCCGGCGACGTCGAGCAGATAGAGGGCGCAGAAATCGGTCAGTGCGAAGATCGATCCGACCGACAGATCGATGCCCCCGACGATGACGACCAGCGCAAGCCCGAGCGCGATGAAGCCGATCTCACCCGCCTGGCGCGCGGTGTCGGCGAGGCTCGCCGGCGACAAGAAGTTGTCGATGGACCGGCTGAATGCGAAGCCGACGATCAAGAGAAGGATGACCGGGATGGCCGTCTCAGTCCACCGCTTGGACAGGATCTCACCGAGAAGATGATCAGGCCAGTAGCGGTAACGCAGGCTTGTGATTGTGTCGCGCATCGGCATTCCAGCAGGGGCAGGGATATTGAGGGCGAGATCCCCGGGCATTGATCCCGGGGACCACGAGCTCTGGAGCGGACTATTTCTTGAGGTCGCTGAGATTCCAGCAGGCCGTCGGACTATCGGCGTTCTCCTTGGTGATCGGAATCAGCGTGGTGTATTCCGAACCCTTGATCGAGCCAGGCTTGGCGCCCGACGACAGCAACCACTTGATTGTGCCGGCCATCTGCGCCGCCTGGGTCGGCACGTCGTAGCTCATGTCGAGATCGAACGCGCCTGACTTCACCAGCTCGCAGGCGCCCTTGCGTTCGCCGCCGCCCGAGGTGGCGAGGAACACCTTGCCGGTGAGGCCAGCTTCCTTCACTGCGGCAGCGGTGCCGATGTCCATGCCGTCCCAGAGGCCGACGATGCCGCACAGATCGGGATTCTGTTTCAGCACCGTCTGCGTGATCGCCTTCGCCTTAGCGGCGTCCCAGTCGGCGGCCTGGCTCGATGCCACCTTGATCTCCGGATGCTTGGCGAGAACGTTCTCGACGCCCTTGAGCGTGTAGGCGCTCGCGGCGGCCGAGAGCGCGCCCTGCACGATCGCGATCTTGTTCGATTTGCCCTCGCAGGCCTTGACCACGGCCTCGGTCTGGCGTTCGCCGATCTCGACCCAGTTGGCGCCGACGAAGGCGGAGCTGCGATAGGCCGAGCCCATGTTGATCTGGATGACGTAGATGCCCTCGTTTTCGGCGCGCTGGAGCAGCTTGGCGTAAGTCTGCACGTCCGGATTATGGACGACCATCACGGCCGGCTTCTCGGTGATCAGCGAAGTCACGGCCTGCGCGCCGGCATTGGTGTTCCAGTTGGCATCGCGGATCACGAACTTGACGCCGTATGGCTCGAGCTCCTTCTTCAGCCCAGCGTACCAGCCCTCGGTGAGATCGAAGTTCATCGCCACCGGCACATAGGCCACGGTCTTGCCGGCGAGGGCTTCCTTGAACGGCTTCTGGAACGGCTCGTCCAGGCCCTGCTGGGCCAGGGCCGGTGCGGTCAGTGCCGCGAGTGCCAGTGCGGCGAGTGTAGCCTTTGTAAGGTTGGTCATTGCTTCCTCCTTGGTTGTAATTTTCGTTATTGTTGGTCGTTCAGATATCGCCTTGCTGTGCCGTTTCTTCGTTGCGCGGATTCAGGAAGGAGTCCGTGATGACGGCCAGCAGCAGGACGACGCCCTTGATCAGGTTTTGCCCGGCGTAGGAGATGTCCATGATGGTCATGCCGTTGAGCATGGTGCCGATCAGCAGCGTGCCGATGATGACGTTCAAGACGCCGCCGCGACCGCCGGAGAGGCCGATGCCGCCCAGCACGACCACCAGGATCACGTCGTAGATCAGCGTCGAGTTGAAAACGCGCGTCGGCATCGAATTGACCGATGCGGCCATCACAAGACCGGCGAAGCAGCCGATCAGGGCCGCGATCACGTACTGCAGCACAATGATCGGGCGGGAGGGAATGCCGGTGACACGTGCGGCGTAAGGGTTGTCGCCGATCGCGTAGATGTAGGCCCCCCAACGCGTCTGGCGCAGCAGGACGGCAACCACGATGCAGGCGATCGCGAACATCACGATCGATGTGGGAATGCCGAGAATGGTGCCCTGACCGAGCCGCTCGAAGCCGTTCATGCCCGAACTCCACTGCACGACGTCGAGCTGGAACAAGGCGGCTTGCCCGAGACCGGCGAGCAACAGGCCTGTTGCGAGCGTTGCAAACAGCGAGGGGACCTCGGCATAGGCGATCAGCCAGCCATTAACGACGCCGAAGGCGATGGTGATCAGGACGGCGATCAGCAAGGAGAAGGGGAGTGAATGGCCGTTCTGCACCATTTGCAGCACGAGCCCGGGAGGCACCGCGAGCGCTGCGATCAGCGAGATGTCGATGCCGCGACCGATCACGACGATCGCCATGGCGAGGCCGAGGATACCGAGCACTGCCACGTTCTGGAGCAGCGTCAGCATGTTCTCGGCCGTCAAAAAGCCATTCAGGAAGATCGAGAAGACCACGAACAGCAAGGCAAAGACGGCAAAGACGATCTCTTGCTGGTTGAACCGGAGGCGCTTCATCCCCAAATTGCCTTTCTTCGGCGTCGGCTTCTGCGGGTCCGTCATGACGATCGGGTCTCGACGCGATAGGTCTGTGGAAGGGGTGTCAGGCTCTCGGTCAGCGCCTTCACCCGCTCTTGGTCGTTGGAGCAGATCGAAATGGTGACCAGCGTATTCAACCTGGCATCTTTGTCGACCAGAATGTCTGCCCCGGTCTCCCGACCGAAGATACGATCGATCTCGGATCTGACTTTCTCCTGAACAGCAAGATCCCGAAGTGCAGGCTTGAAGATCTTGCCGACCGCCGTGACGGGAAGGGCCTCGAGCAGGACGACGCGCTTCGGCCTGGCAGGAGGCTCGTTGACGTTGCGTTCGAGATGCGCGCATAGCTGCGGCATGTCGACATTCTTTCCGGGAGACGGGACAACGAACAGAATAGGCACCTCGCCGGCATAGGCGTCCGGCATGCCGACGGCCGAGCTCATCTGGACACCGGGGAAGGCATTTGCGACGTCCTCGATGGCGGCAGGGTCGATGTTGTGGCCGCTGCGGACGATCAGGTCCTTCTCGCGGCCCGTGAGCACCAGCCGCTGATCGGCCGTGAGATAGCCAACGTCGCCCGTGACAATCCAATGGTCGTCGGTGAGCACGCCTTTATTGTGCTGGGGATCGAGATAGCCTGGAAATACCTGCGGTCCTCTGACGAGAACGAGGCCGCTGGTGAGTGGCGGGCATTCCGTCTTGAGGGTCGCATCGGTTAGCGCGACGATTTTCGTCTGCGCGAACGGCGCCCGGAAGCCGACGCTACCCTGCACGGATGTGCCGCGGCCGGGATTGAACGCAATCGCCGCCGCGGTCTCCGTCATGCCATAGGTCTCGAACAGCGTGATGCCGGTCCGGGCCTCAAACCTCTCGCTGACGGCTTTCGGCGCCACCGCCCCACCGGTAAGGGCCATGCGAACGGAGCTGATATCGGATGAACCGATCGGCACTTCGGCTAGCGCCGCGATCGAGGTCGGCACGCCACTGACGATGGTCGCGCCAAACCGCTCGACCGTGCGCCAATAGTCGCGGATCGCATCCGGGCTCCTGAGGCTGTCGGGCGAGGGAATGATCACGTGGCCGCCAGCCGCCAGTATCGACAGGCCGACGGTCATGGTGCCGCCGACGTGAAACAGCGGGAAGCCATTGATGGCGGCATCCAGCTCATCAAGTCCATGAACCTGTGCGAAGCTCCAGGCTGCGTGGATCTGGTTGCCATGTGTCAAGCGGACGAATTTGGGTCGTCCCGTCGTGCCGCCGGTGTGGAAAAGCGCATAGACCGTTTCGCGATCCTGCGATGGCTCGAAGTCCATGGTGTCGCGCATCGTCGCGACCGCCTCGTCGAAGTTGAGGGCACGGCCGGCCAGGCGACCGTGCGCTCCCATCACGAAAACCGTCTTGAGCGAGGCGACGCGGCTCACGATATTGGCCGCCTTGGTCCAGATCGCACGGTCGGCCGCTTCGGAAGCAATCACGAGAACGGCTGCGTTCTGTGCTCCGAGCAGGTCGGCAATGGCATCTTCGTTCAGCAGATAGTTGATCGAGCTGGCGACGCCCGCGATCTGGGCGCCCAGCAGAGCTGGGAAAAGCTGCGGCAGGATTGGGCAGAGAAACGCGATCGTACCCCCATTCACGTCGATGCCGAGCGACCGAAAGAGGTTTGCCGCCCGCGTGATCTGCGCGCGCAATTGCCGATGCGTCAGCGTGACGTCGCCGGGCTCGCGTGCGCCTTTGTTCAGGACCGTCAGCGCGGGCCGATCCGGGTGCAGGCGCGCGGTGGCCTCGAACAGATCATGCAGATTGCGGGCAGGGATCAGGGAATCGTACGGCTGCCGTTCCCGCGCCTCGATGTCGGCGATGGTCTGGATCGGCTGCGTGTACCGCGTCGTGATCGGCGAGGGCCAGGTCGCGCTCACGGGCATCGCCATTCAAGCAACACGACGGATTGCGCAGCAGCTGATCTGTCCTGACGCAAGCGAACGTTTCCTGCCTAGCTCGTTGACCGGTTTTTGTTCTTCATAGGCCACATGCCCGAGCCCTGCTTGCTCCGGAGCGCAAAGCTTTTGCTTGTCCGCGCAAACCGGTCTTGCGTGTAGGCGGCGGCGATCTAGAATCTCGCCGACAAGCCAGCTTGTGCAATGCACAAACGGCGTTCATCATGGCTGTTTGACGGGTGGGCGGACGATGAACCTGGTGTTCTCGACAGACGATCTGGAGCCATCGAAGCGATATGCCGCCTGGCAAGGCGCCATCTGCGATGTCTACGTTCATGTCGACGTGAATGCCGAGGAGCGGTCCGACTATCACGGCTTCATCCGCGAGGCGCACTTCGGTGCGGTCACGATGACGGATGTGCTGCTGTCGGAGCAACGCATCTCGCGGCGCGAGCGGCACATCGCAAAACTCGACAAGGATTGCTACTACGTCGAATTCGTCCAGCAGGGCAGGGTCAACGTGCTGCAGGCCGGCCAGACATTGCTGTCGAATCCGGGCGTCGGCGCAATTTTCTCGGCGTCAGAAGCCTATGATCTCGAATGCGTCGGCAGGGTCCGGTCACTCTATCTCGAGATCCCTCGCAAGGAATTTTCGGACCGCTTCAGCGAGGGGCGTCTGCCCGTCGTGACCACGATGGCGACGAGCCGCGGTCTCGGGCGGATCGCCGCCGAATTCTGCGCGACCCTTGCCGCGGAAGGTGCGTCCCTGGACGAGACCGCCAGGACACGCCTTGGCTGCGAATTGATGGATGTGCTGGCGCTGACGCTCGATATGGGCGATCGGGATGAATTCTCCGAGGACGCGAGCGCCCAGCAGGCCCGTCTGCGCTCGGTCAAGACCTGGATCGAAGAGCACCTCACCGACGCCGATCTGTCGCTGGAGAGGATCGCGAAGAGCAATGGCGTCTCGCTCAGGCACCTGCACTATCTCTTCCGGCTCACCGATGTCTCCGTGTCCGAATGGATTTTGGATCGCCGGCTTCAGCGTTGTTACGACGTCTTGACGCGTCCCGAGTTACGGTCCCTGTCGATCACCGAGGTCGCCTACCAGTTGGGATTCAATTCATCGTCCTATTTTAGCACGGCGTTTCGCAGGAAGTTCGGGCACAGCCCGTCGGACTTGCGGCGCCGCTAGCGGACTTTTAACACGCGAGGCATGTCAGGTTCGTCGCTGGCAGCGAGCACGCCTACGCGGCTCGGCACAGATGGCGCAAACCCACAAGACGCAAGATTTCAAACAAGAAATCGAACAAATCAAGATATCACACGGAGGGACACATGACCGGCGACATTGCAGCCACTATCTCGAAAGCGCGCGAGCATTCCATCGGCGATCTCTTGCGTCGCTCCGCAGGCCGCGAACCGGCCAGGCTCGCGGTGAGCTGCGGCGGCGTGAGCTGGACCTTCGCGGAGATGGATGAGATCTGCAACCGGCTCGGCCGCGGCCTGCTCGGGCTTGGCGTCAAGAAGGGCGATCGCCTTGCCGTGCTCTCGCGCAATTCCCATGCCTTCGCGGCGCTGCGCTTTGCCGTGGCGCGGATCGGCGCGGTGCTGGTGCCGATCAACTTCATGCTCAATCCGGACGAGATCAATTTCATCCTCAAGAGCTCCGGCGCCAGGCTGCTCGTGACTGGCCCTGACTTCGTCGAGCCGGCCCGCGCCGCATCAGCCAAGAATTGCGCCGTCGAGAAAATGATCTGGCTGCCGGGCGAGGATCCCGCCACCGCGCCCGCGGGACTCACCAGTTTCGATGACTTGCTTGATGCCGATGGCTCGTACCTCGAGGCCTCCGTCGATAGCCGCGATCTCGCGCAGATCGTCTACACCAGCGGCACGGAGTCCCTGCCCAAGGGCGCGATGCTGACCCATGAGGCCGTGATGTGGCAGTATGTCAGCTGCATCATCGACGGCGGCATGGGCGTCGACGACAAGTTCTTGCATGCGTTGCCGCTCTATCACTGCGCCCAGCTCGACGTGTTCCTCGGGCCACAGATCTATCTCGGGGCTTCCGGCGTCATCACGGGCAAGCCGACTGCCGACAACATCCTGGCGCTGATCCAGGCACACAAGATCACGTCGTTCTTCGCGCCGCCGACGATCTGGATCGCGATGCTGCGTTCGCCGAACTTTGATAAGACCGATCTGTCGACGTTGCAGAAGGGCTATTACGGCGCCTCAATCATGCCGGTGGAAGTCTTGCTCGAACTGCAGCGTCGCCTGCCCGCCGTAAAATTCTGGAACTTCTACGGCCAGACCGAGATCGCGCCACTCGCGACCGTGCTGCGTCCGGAGGACCAGTTGCGCAAGGCCGGTTCGGCCGGCAAGCCGGTGCTCAATGTCGAGACGCGCGTGGTCAACACGTCGATGGAGGACGTCGGGATCGGCGAGGTCGGCGAGATCGTGCACCGCTCGCCGCATCTGCTGTCGGGCTATTACAACGATCCCGCGAAGACCGCGGCGGCTTTCGCGGGCGGCTGGTTTCACTCCGGCGATCTCGCCACCGTCGATGAAGAGGGCCACATCACCGTGGTCGATCGCGTCAAGGACATGATCAAGACCGGCGGAGAGAATGTCGCCAGCCGCGAGGTCGAGGAGATGGTCTACCGCATTCCCGCGGTTTCCGAGGTTGCGGTCGTCGGCTTGCCTGATCCGCGTTGGATCGAGGCAGTCACGGCCATTGTCGTGATCAAGACCGGGGAGAAGCTGGATGAGGACGCCGTCATCCGGCATTGCTCCGGCCAGATGGCGTCTTTCAAGGTGCCGAAGCGCGTGATCTTCGTGGATAGCCTGCCGAAGAACCCGAGCGGCAAGCTGCTCAAGCGCGAACTGCGCCAGCGCTTCGTCGGCGGCGAGACGCTCGACAAGGCGATCCAGAAGAACTTCGGCACCTGAGTTGGAGTGATCGCCATGAAAGCCTGGCAAGTCGCGCGTGACTGGTCGATCGAGGGGATGGAGCTGACCGATCTGCCTGAACCGGTACCAGGCCCGGGCCAAGTTGCTGTTCGGATCAAGGCGGCATCACTGAACTATCGCGATCTGCTCACGATCCAGGGCAACGGCGGCGTCACCCGATTGCCGCTGATCCCGTTCTCGGACGGTGCTGGTGAGGTGATCGCGATTGGCCACGGCGTTAGCCGCGTCGCAGTTGGTGATCGGGTCTGTCCGATGTTCTTCCAATCCTGGATCGATGGAAATGTATCGGCGGCTGCCCGCCGCTATGCGCTCGGCGGCACTCGGCCGGGCGTGTTGCAGGAGGTGATGGTGCTCGATGCCGAGGGCGTCAGCCGCATTCCAGCGCATCTCTCCTTCCAGGAAGCCGCGACGCTGCCCTGCGCCGGACTCACTGCTTGGCGCGCGCTGTTCGAAGAGGCAAAGGTGCAGCCCGGCCACACGGTGCTGGTGCAAGGTACCGGCGGCGTCTCGATCTTCGCGCTGCAATTCGCAAAGCTCGCTGGCGCGAGCGTGATCGTGACCTCGTCAAGTGATGCGAAGCTCGAACGCGCCAAGGCGCTCGGCGCCGATCACACTATCAATTATCGTTCGGTGCCGGAGTGGGGCAAGGCGGCGGCGGAATGGACCGGCGGCGTCGACCATGTCGTCGAGGTCGGCGGCAAGGACACGTTTGCTCAATCCCTCGAGGCTGTCAGGGTCGGCGGCACCATTCTCGTGATCGGTGTGCTCTCCGGCTTCTCGCAGCAAGTTGCCATCCCGACCCTTTTCTCCAAGAACCTGCACGTCATCGGCCTGTCCGTCGGCAGCCGTCGCATGTTTGAGGGGATGGCTGCCGCGATCGGCTGTAACGGGATGAAGCCCACGATCGATCGGGCGTTCGGCTTCGATGCCGTGCCCGACGCGTTGCGGCTGATGCGGAAGGGTGGGCATTTCGGCAAGATCGTGGTGGAGTATCCGTAAGGCCGTTGCCTCAATACTTTTTCACGTGCGCGCCGAACGCCAGCCACAGGGCTGTCGAGGCAAGGCCAAAGCTCCCAAGCAGCAAAAACGTCGGGCCGTAGCCGATCCATTGTGCAATCCAGCCGCCGAGCGCAGGGCTCAAGCTCGCGCCAACGCCTTGCACGGTGATGACGGCACCCTGGCCAAGATTGATGCGGCCGGTGCCGTCCAGCGAGCGCGCGACCATGCCGGGGACGGCGACCGTCTGTAATCCGGTGCCGATCCCGTCCAATACCTGCATTGGGACCACGCCCCACCATCCCGTCACGAAGAACGCAAGCACGCCGCGTACGGGTAAGAACATGAAGGAGACCAGGATTACCGGCCAGTAGTTGCGCCTTCCCGCGACCTGCATGGCAACCAGCGACGTCACCGCCATGACGCCCTGCGCAACGACGACGGTGGTCGCAACGAAGCTCGGGCCGTTGGCCTGTTCTTGCGCCACCGCCGCGAGGCCATAGAGCGGGACGATGGCTGCATTGCCGAGATGGAAGATGGCAAGCGCAAGCGCCAGAACCAGGAGTGGCTTGTGCTTGAGGAGGACGGACATGGCATCCGGCGGGTTCTTGCTCTCGTCCTCCTTGCCGCCGCGGGCTTGACGGTCGTCGATCGCCTTTGCCGGGATCATCAGCACGCAGGCGATTGCGATGGCACCGAACACGGCCGCGAGCACGAACACCGCGACATAGCCGAAGACGTAACCGAGATAGCCCGACAGCGCCGCACCGACCATGTTGCCGGCGTGGTTGAAGGCCTGGTTGCGTCCGTTCAGCGCATTGAAGCCCTTTTGCTTGGCGATGCCGAGCGTGATGCCGGTCACCGCCGGGACGATTGCAGCGCTCGCCAGCGATTGCGCGACTTGCGAAAACGTCACCGCCCAGAAATTCTGCGAGATCAGGATGATGGCGGAGGCGAGGACGACAAAGATTCCGGGAATGACCACCCACAGCCGCTTGTTGCGGCTGGAATCGATGAAGCCACCGATCGGCGTCGTCACCAACATGCCCGCGACATTGCCGATCGTCAGCGCCGTGCCGATCAAGCCGGTGGCCCATCCGCGCTCCTGCAGGAAGACGCCGACGAACGGCCCGATGCCGGACTGCATGTCGGCCATGAAGAAATTGACGGCAAACAGGGGCCAGATGCGGGACGGGCGCGATGTCATCGAAACGCTGAACGTGATGCTGCCGATCGCATGAAGTCTCGTGCAGGTGGAAATGGCCGGCCGCGTGCCGGAGCGGTCCGAAAAGTAACATGTGCTGTCAGCGTTTGGTTCCTCCAGACTTGCAATTGGAGGGGCGCGACGTCACCTCATCGGCGTCCCCTCTCGTTCTGGATCACGCTATGCCCCTCTGGACCTGCGAAACCTGCGGCGCACAATTTCCGGACGCCGGAAAGCCACCGGCATTCTGCCCGATTTGCGAAGATGAGCGACAATATGTGAACTGGAAAGGCCAGGCTTTCCTCACGCGAGATGCGCTGACAGAGCGTCACCGCCTCGTCTGGCGCGACGATCTCGGCCTCACCGGCATCGCGCTCGAGCCCGGCTTTGCGATCGCTCAGCGCGCGCTGCTGGTCCCCGATGGCGAGGGCTACGTGATGTGGGACTGCATTCCGCTGGCAACGGTGGAGGCGATCGCTCATGTCAAATCGATCGGCGGCCTGACAGCGATCGCGATCTCGCATCCGCATTACTATGGAGCGCTCGCGGACTGGAGCGAAGCGTTCGGCGGGGTGCCGGTCTATCTGCACGCCGACGACCGCCAATGGGTAACGCGTCCGCATCAAGCCATCGTGCACTGGAGCGGCGATCAGCATCGCATCTCTGACGATGTGCTGCTGTTGCGGGCCGGCGGCCATTTCGCCGGCGCGACCATGTTGCACGATGCGGCTGGTGCCGACGGCAAGGGCGTGCTGCTGACCGGCGACATTGCGCAGGTTACGATGGATCGCCGCTTCGTCAGCTTCATGTACTCCTATCCGAACTACATGCCGCTCAACGCCGCCGCGGTGCGGCGGATTGCGGCTGCGGTCGAGCCTCTCGCCTTCGACCGCATTTATGGCGCCTGGTGGGGCCGCAACATCGCCAGCGGTGCGAAGGCCGCTTTCGCGGCATCGGTCGAGCGATACATCGCCGCCATCGCCTGAGCCGGTCGGGATGGCCGTTGCTTTTCGCTAATATCTGTACTATAAGTACAGATATTAGGCGCGACGCAACGATGCGTTTGCTGGTCCGGCACGATCAATGCATCGTTGCTTCGGCGGCCGCGTTTTGTGGCCGTGTGAGCGGGAGTCAGACGCATGACCGGGCAGCGCGACTACGAGATCTTTGAGGCCGGCAATTTCGTGCTTCAGTCCGGCACGGTGTTTCCCTCGCTCAAGCTCGCCTACAAGACCTACGGTCGGCTCAGCGCGGCCAAGGACAATGTCGTTCTCTATCCGACCTCGTTCAGCGCGCAACATTACGACACCGAGTGGCTGATCGGGCCCGACGGCGTGCTCGATCCCAACAGCTATTTCATCATCATTCCGAATCTATTCGGCAACGGCCTGTCGACCTCGCCATCAAACTCGGGCAACTGGCCATTCCCGCAGCTCACCTATCACGACGCCATTGCGGTCCAGCATCGCCTGCTGACCGAATGTTTCGGCATCACAAAGCTCGCCCTGGTTTACGGTTGGTCGATGGGTGGCATGCAAGCATACCACTGGGCCGCGCTTCACCCCGATATGGTCGAGCGAGCTGCGGTCGTCTGCGGCAGCGGCCGATGCGCGCCGTACAACTACGTGTTTCTGGAAGCCGTCAAGGCTGCACTATCAGGCGACCCTGCCTTTCGCGACGGCCGTTTCGTCGAGAAGCCCATTGCCGGCTATCGTGCCATGGGTCGCGTTTACGCCGGCTGGGCGATGTCGCACGGCTTTTATCGCGACGAGCTCTGGCGTGAGGCGGGCTTCACTTCGTTGGAAGACTATCTCGTCCGCGCATGGGACGCCGTGTTCGCGCGGCGCGACGCCAACGATCTGCTGGCGCAGATCGGAATTTGGCAGCGCGGCGACATCAGCCGCTGCGCAGCCTTCGGCGGCGATCTCGATCGCGCGATGGCGGCGATCAAGGCCCATATGCTGCTGATGCCGGGCGCAACCGATCGCTACTTCGATGCGCGCGACAATGAGGACGAGCTCGGCAAGCTGATCAATGCAAAATCCGCGGTGCTGCATCCGATCCCGTCGTTGCACGGCCACCGCGCCGGCAATCCCGTCAACAATCCGAGCGACCGGGCCTTCCTCAAGGCCGAGATCGCAGAACTTCTAAATAAGTAATGCAGGTCCCTGATCATGACTGATGCGACCGTTTCCGCTCCAGAACCCGGCCACCGCTTGAAGCCGTTGACACCGGCGATGCTGCGCGAACTGTCGGTTCGCTCCGATCTCAAGGGCGCGCTGCGCAGCCTCTGCCACTACGCAATGGTCGTACTGATTGGGTCGTTGATCTGGAAGGTGAGCTCGAGCCATGGCGTGCTTTGGGCGTTGCCGCTGATGGCGATACAGGGCTATCTCGTCGCCTTCCTGTTCATGGCGTTGCACGAGACCGCACACAAGACCGCGTTTAGGAGCCGCGGTCTCAACCTCGCGGTCGGCTATCTATCGGCCTTCATCATCGGGCAGCCTTACGAATATTATTGCCTGTTCCATTGGGACCATCATCGCTACACTCAGGATCCCGAGAAGGATCCGGAGCTGATCGTCGGCGTGAAGCCGAAATCCGAGACCCAGATCGCGCTTGCCTATAGCGGTCTGCTCCAGGTTGCGGGCCGCCTCCGTCTCATGCTCGGCCATGCCGTCACCGGCAAGGTCACGGTGCCCTGGATCCCCGAGAACAAGCGCGCCATCATCGTGACCGAAGCACGCGTCTATGCCCTCGTCTATGTGCTGCTGTTCGCGCTCTCACTGTGGTTCTCCTCGACCCTGCTGCTCGAGGTCTGGATCGTCCCGCTGATCATCGGGCAATTCTTCCTGCGGCCCTATCTCCTGGCCGAGCACACAGGCTGCGAGCGTACCCGCAGCGCCTTCCAGAACACCCGCACCACCTACACCGCCGCGATTGTCAAATGGATTGCGTGGAACATGCCCTACCATGTCGAACACCACGCCTACCCCTCGATCCCGTTTCACGCCCTACCCAAACTGAACGGCATCGTCGACGACGAGATCGTCTATCGCGGCCGCGGTTATATTCAAACGACGCGCGAGACCTGGGCCTGGTTTCGTCGGCAGCTGGAGGGTGGCCCCGCGAAAGCTGCATGAGGAGTGGCTTTTTCGAAGCCTGTGGGGCGTTTGCCGGCTTTCGATAGGGGGCTTTACTGCGTGTTCATCGCACGTAGCGATGGCAAGGATCACTCCAGTACCACGCGGCCAATCCCTGTCGGGCGAAGCAAGAATACAAAATGAAATCAATGGTCTGTTGGCCGATAAAACATGGCTAACGAGTCCTTCCGGATCGAGAAAGTTTTAGCAGTTTTGTATTCACGGCCGGGTGAGCCCGCTGTCCTAGCGTTGCGTCCATCAAAACATTCGATGTTTGGAGCGATGGGCAATGAGCGCGACGAGAAGCCGTCTTCTGGTGGTTGACGACGATCTGGTGCAACGGGTTCTGATCAGTAAGATCGGTGCGAAGCTCGGCTACGACACCGTTGTCGCGCCGTCCTTCGAGGCTGCAACCGAACTCCTGGCCCGAGAAACCTTCCAGACCATGGCGCTCGACCTGTCACTCGGAGAGCGGGACGGGGTGGAGCTGCTGCGCTTCGTCGCCGAGCGAAACCTCAAAGCGATGTCGATCGTGATCATCAGCGGTTGCGATGATCGTATCATGAAGGCGACCCGCCGGGTCGCAAACGGTCTGAAGCTGTTGGTCGGCGGCTGCCTGACCAAGCCGCTCGATCTCAATCGTCTGCGCAGCGCGCTCGAATTGCCGCAGCGCTCGCCCCGGGCTGCAACATCGGCTTCGCCGTTGCTCCCGGTCACGCCGGCCGGCATCGCGCATGGCCTCGCCGCCGGCGAGTTTTTCGTCGAGTTCCAGCCGAAAATCGCACTGCAGACCGGGAGGGTCATCGGCGCCGAGGCGCTGGCGCGCTGGCGCAGCGCTGAATTCGGCATGGTGTCGCCGCTGGTTTTCATTCCGATTGCCGAGGAAGGCGGTCTCATGAGCGAACTGACCGACTGCATCCTTTCATCGGCGATGTCGCAGGGCCGCAAGCTGATCGAGCGCAATCCGGGCTTCACCATCGCCGTCAACATCTCGGGCTCGCTGATGTCGGATCTGACGCTGCCCGAGCGGATCGAGGAGACCCTGCGCCGCGAGAACATCCCTCCGTCTGCGCTGACGGTGGAGATCACCGAGACAATTGCGATGGCCGACGTCGATCGCGCCAACGACATCCTGGTACGGTTACGGATCAAGAAGATCGGCACGGCCATCGATGATTTCGGCACCGGGTATTCGTCGCTTGCGGCGCTGGCGCGGCTGCCCTTCAGCGAGCTCAAGATCGATCAGTCGTTCATCAAAGGCTGTGAATCCGACGAGGACATGATGAAGATCGTCGACGCGTCGGTGGCGCTGGCAAAGGCGTTCAACATGAAGGTCGTGGCCGAAGGAGTAGAAAGTCCCGAAGCGCTCGAGATCATACGCCGCATCGGCTGCGATGTTGCCCAGGGCTTCTTCTTTGCACCGTCCCTCCGACGTTCGCGCGCGGAGCGATGGATATCGCAGCGCAATGCCAGCGCGGCCGAACTGGCCTCCTCCCCATCGCAGACGGCGCTTGCGAGCTGAGACGACGAACCCCGGCCGCGAAGCAGCCGGGGTTACGCCAATCGAAGCAGTCGTTCTCAGTAGATTCCGTAGCCGCAGACATTCACGACGCGGACGCGTGCGCCGTGGCGGGTCTGGACCACGCGCTCCTGATAGCAGTTGCTGACGCCGGTGTTGACGTAGATGCCGCCGAATCCCCAACCGGGACCCCAGTAGTGGTGGAAGCCGTGGGCCGAAGCAGCGGTGGGCGCAAGAGCGGCAGCGCCGAGCGAGCCGGCGGCGATCAGACCAAGTGCAAGCTTACGAAACATTCTCATTCTCCAGTGTGGCGCGAGGCCGGTGTTGTGTCCCTGCTTCTCGGTCGAGCCGAAGTGCGATTGCGTTCACACGGCGAGGTGAGAATCGTGTTTCAGAACTGCTTCGTCAGTCGCGGCGAAATGCGACGCCGTCAGGCTTTGCGCGCCGCGCTATAGCGCGCCGCCATCACCTGCGTCATCTCGGCCATCTTCTCGCGGAGATCGGCGGGCTCCAACACTTCGGCTTCGGCACCGAGCCGCAGCAATTCCGCCGCAGCATGCCATGATGTCTTGCCCGTCGGGACTCTGGCGATGCGCCAACCGTCCGCGTCAGCGACTTCTTCAATCTGCGTGCGCGCCCTGACGTAGGGTTGGCTCAGCGCGTCGAGCAGCTTTACGCCGAATGGCGAGAGCCGCACGACCGCGACGTTCGGGTGCATCTCGGCCTCTAACCGCAACGTCGCGTCTCGCCAGTAAGCTGCGAGGTCGAAATCGGCGGGGCGATCGAAGCGGTCGTCGAGCGCCCTGCAGTCAAGCACGCGTGCGATGCGATAGGTGCGCACGCTGCCGTCGACCTGGCCTGCGAGATACCAACTGCCGCCCTTGAGCACGAGGCCGAGTGGAGCGACGTGACGCTGCTTCTCCGCACGCCAGCTCTGGTAGCGAATCTTGATCAATGTCCCGCGCAACGCGGCGCCAGCGATGGTGCGCAGATGCTTTGGCTCCTCCGTTTCGCCAAACCAGCCCGGCGCGTCCAGATGAAAACGCTCCTGCATCCGGCCGGCGTCTTCGCGCAAATTCGCCGGCAGCGCCGCCATCAGCTTATTCTGTGCGGCGATCATCGCAGCATCCAGCCCCAGCGCCGCGGCCGGCCCCGGGAGCCCTGCGAGGAAAAGCGCACCCGCTTCGCTTTGAGACAGCCCATTCAAGCGCACGCGATAACCATCGAGCAAGCGGTAACCACCCTCCGCACCGCGGTCGGCATAAACAGGGACACCGGACGCCGCGAGCGCGTCGATGTCGCGGTAGATTGTGCGCACCGAGACCTCGCAGGCCTCCGCCAGTTCGGGCGCAGTGACCTGTCCCTTGGCCTGAAGAGTGGTGAGGATCGACAACATTCGGCTCGCGCGCATGGCCCCTTAAACCATACCTGACACTAGATGTCAGGTATCGTCGTTTAAAGATTGGCTCCATCGCTAGCCGGCTAGACGAGAGGCCCCGCCATGACCGATCCGAACCGCATCACGCTGTATTATGCGCCGCAGAGCCGGGCCACCGGCACACGCGTGCTGCTGGAGGAACTGGGGGCGCCCTACGATCTCCACGTCCTCAACATGAAGGCGGGCGAGCAGCGAAGGCCTCCCTACCTCGCCATCAATCCGCTCGGGAAGGTGCCGGCTGTCAAGCACGGCGAGGCGCTCGTGACCGAGCAAGTCGCGATCTATATCTATCTTGCAGACCTTTTTCCTCAGGCCGGCCTCGCGCCCGCGCCCAATGACCCGCTGCGCGGTCCTTACCTGCGCTGGATCGCCTATTACGGCTCTTCCTTTGAGCCCGCCTTGATCGACAAGTTTATGCAACGCGACCCGGCGCCGATCACGCAGTCGCCCTATGCCGATTACGACACCATGCTGGGTGCCCTCGAGGCACAACTCGCGGGCGGCCCTTATCTTCTTGGCGAGCGGATGACTGCCGCCGATATTCTGTGGGGTGTTGCATTCAGCTGGACCATGATGTTCGGCATCGTGCCGAAAAAGGACGTCTTCGTCCGTTATTCCGAGCGCATTACGTTGCGACCGGCGTTCCAGCGCATCAGTGCGGCGGACGATGAGATGGCCGTGCAGCATGCCGCGGCTGCGGGAGCATGAAGAGGCTCGAAGTTCACGTGACCAAGCCGATCCATACGACGAATTGTGTCGACACGTTCATTCGGGTTGCTGAGGATTGTCCGGCGCGCTCGGGTGAGGAGCCGCCGATGCGAGCGGGACGGCCGACGGTGGCCGGACTGCAATATGCGATGATCGCGAACGCGCCTTACAAGTACACGTCCGACGACGTGATCTTTGCGACCTCGGCGCAAGGGCGCGGGCTTGGAGCCAAGGCGTCCAAGTCGGAACGGAACGCCGCCCGCGCTGCCTTCTTCTCGCGGGGGCAGGCCTGCATGCGGGCCTCGGGCCTCGGCAAGCGCTACGGCTGGGGCGTGCATGCCGACAGGGAAGGCCGTATCGCGATCTACGCTGTCGACGGCGAACGCTATCAAGCGCTGTCGCACGATTCAAAGCTCGTACAAACGCGCGCGATGCGGTCGAAGCGGAAGTGACCCTCAAAACCTCGGCGCCCGCTT
This sequence comes from Bradyrhizobium guangzhouense, assembly GCF_004114955.1. Taxonomy (NCBI): domain Bacteria; kingdom Pseudomonadati; phylum Pseudomonadota; class Alphaproteobacteria; order Hyphomicrobiales; family Nitrobacteraceae; genus Bradyrhizobium; species Bradyrhizobium guangzhouense. Next base: position 6,634,950 of record NZ_CP030053.1, on the reverse strand, counting down.
CTCTGCGAACGCCTTGATACCTTCCTTGATCTCGTCACCCCGCATGCTGTCGCGGTGCCGCTGGTCGGCCGCTCGCTCATCCAGCTCACCGCGGGCGAATTCGTTGATGGCGCGCTTCATGCCGCGCATCGCGTTCGGCGCGTTGCCGGCGAGGATGTTGGCGAGCTTGTCGACTTCCTCGTCCAAAAACTCGACCGCCACCATGGCGGTGAGGTAGCCGATCCGCAGCATTTCCGGCGCGCTGATCTTCTGCGCCGTGAGGAATAGCCTTTTCGCGTTGTCGACGCCGAGCCGGGTCACGTAGCGCTTGATGCCGCTCCTGTAATAATGCAGCCCGAGCCGGGCCGCCGGCATGAACATCTCGGCAGTGTCGACGCCGATACGAAAATCACAGGCGAGCGCGAGGTCGGTCGAGCCGCCATAGACACCGCCATTGAGCCGGCAGATCGTCGGCACGCCGAGATCCTCGAGCCGGTTGACGACGACCTCGAAGGCCGAGCCCGCGCTCTGCTGCTCATTGGCACTCACCGCCCGCTCGGCGACCGAGTTGAGATCGTAACCGGCCGAGAACGCTCGTCCCGTGCCGGTCAGCACCAGGACGCGGATATCAGGATCGGCCTCGATCCGGTCGAACACCCGGACGAGCTCGCCAAGGTCTTCGGCTTGAAGCCGGTTGAGATGCTTGGGCCGGTTGAGGCGGATGGTCGCGCGGCCGCCGTCGATTTCGAGCACGGGGCCAGAGGCCGCGTCGGCTGTCTCCGACATTCTTGTCTCCACTACCTGTTTTCCAGCGTGCGCCGTTTGGCTTCGGCGTCGATGGTTTCGGCGAGATCGGGGTGCCGTGCCATCAGGACGCGGAAGTCGACGAGGTCGAGCACGAGGAGTCGCGACACTTTCGTGGTCGACACATTGGCGCCGCGCATGTTGTTGCCGAGCAGCGCCATCTCGCCGAAGAAGGCGCCTTCCCCGAGCTGGACCTTCTTGCCGGGCAGGTCGACCTCGACCTCGCCGGCAGCGATGAAATACATGCAGTCGCCCTGCGCACCCTTGCGGATGATCATGGTGCGCGCCGGCAGCTCCATGGTGCGCAGCATGTGGGTGACGTCGGCGATGGCCGCCGGGCCCAGCGCCGCGAAGAACGGCACCTTGCTGACGGATTCCCAGGTCTTGAGGAAATTATCGCGCCGCGTCTCCGCTGCGAACCCCGTCGCCAGGATACCGGTCCAGAGGCCAAACACGCCGAGGCCCGAGATCATGACCAGCGCCGCCACCATGCGGCCGAGCGGCGTGACTGGCACGACGTCGCCATAGCCTGTCGTGGTCAGTGTGACGACCGCCCACCACAGTGCGGCGGGGACGCTGCCGAATGTTTGCGGCTGCACGTCCCGCTCCAGGAAGTACTCGGCGACGGAGGCGAGAAAGACCACCATCAGGAAAATCACGAGCACGCTGAGCAACGGCCCCGATTCCAGCACGAGCACGCGGCGGAGCTGGCGCAGGCCGGGAATGCCAGGCACGACCTTCAATACCCACAGCACGCTCAGCAACCAGGCCGTCTTGGGCTCGGCGCCGAGGACGAGCGCGACCGGCACGGCCAGCGCCCCGACGGTGTCGACCAGCCCGGCGGAGGAGGACATATACAGTCCCAGCCGCCCCTGCCGCGCCATATGGCGCAGCCGGACCAGCCATTCGAACACGAAATAGACGAGGCTGGTCCACAGCAGAAAATCGACCCAGCGATGTGCCGTGTCATAGGCCGGGTCGAGCGTCAGCAGCACCATGCTGAGCACGCCGACGGTCACGGCCACATAGGCCGCCTTGGTCATGTTGCGGCCGGCGGTCGCGGCCACGAACTGGGCCAGGGCGGGAAACATCGGCTTCGACATGCGGGATGGCGGCTCGGTCTTGGCTCTTGCGGTCCCCGGGTTGGGACTTCGGCGCCAAAGTGCCCGTCCGCACGGGGGCCGTCAACGACAGGCGCCAGCCTTCGACGAGGGTGGCTAATCTGGGCAGATCAGGCGGTCACTTGAAATGTGGTGGCTCGTCATAGCCGCGGCGGCTACTTAAGAACAGCAGCATCATCAAGCCGATGCCGACGACCACGGAAAACCCCGCTCCGAGCGCCAGTGCCACATAGCCTTCCGTCGGGATCGGGTCGCCTCCGACTGACATGGCCGAATAGGCGAAATAACCAACCGCGACCAGCATCCCCAGCAAGACGACGAGAAGGAGCATACGCATGGTGCGTTCTCCGGTTGTGCCCCTAACCAACGGTTGCTTCGGGACACGGTTCCGCCGGAGACCGGCCGCGATTTGTCAGAAAACCCGGCCTTCGGGAGCCCCGGGCGCGGTTCGATAGGTCAGGCACTCTGAGCTGTCTTCACCGCCACGACATTGGTGTCGTCATGCGGGGGAGGGAGGGCCTGACGGGTGCCCTTCTCGAGCTCGTTGGCGTGGCGCTTGAGGTAGTCGCGGCGCATGCCGATCTCGTCGCGGACAAATTCGTAACCGAGCTTGAAGGTATCGAGCCCGTCGGTACTGATCGTGCCGTCGCGCAAGCCGATCACCGCGCCGCGCAAGATGCTCTCAAGCTCGTCCTGGAGGCATTCGAGCTGATCCAGCGAATGGGCGTGCTCGATGCGCTCGCCGATGCAGAGGATGGCGGTGGAGAGCTCGCTCGCCTTTTCCGGCGCGATGCGGGTGATCTTGGCGTAGATCGCGGCGAAGATCGAGCCGATGACGCTGAGCGCGGCAGCGCCCAGATACATCATGTCGCTGTATTTATCCATGAACGACTTGGTGTCGTCGTTGATGTAGTCGGCCGCTCCCTGATGCGCCATCACGTAGGCGTCCTTCTCGACGGAAGCCGGCTCAATGTGGGTCGCAAAGCCGTTGTCGAGCCCAAGCGCGGATTTGTTCTCGTAGACAATGCGCGCAATGTCGCCGGCGGTGGTCCCCGACATCTTGGATTGCGCGACCAGGAGCCATTCGAGTCCGATCGTGTCGAGATCGTCGTCGGGAATCTCGGGCGACGCAGACAGCGTGCCGGCCGTCAGGGTCTCGTCGGAAATACCGGGGAATTTGAGCGCCAGCGCCTTGGCCTCATCGATCGCATTCAGCGTGAAGCCGCCACGCTTGGCGACCTGCTCGTAGGCCTTGTCGCGCACCGCCCTGGAGGCGTGGACGATGGCGATCACCGCGCTGAAGCCGCTGGCCGGCGCGAACAGCTTGTCCAGGGTCGTGCCCTGCGGTGCCATCTGGATCTTGGCGGCGTCGGGGCTGTCGGGGGCGATATCGAGGAGGCTGCGGACGAAGACGAGCGAGGACTCGCTGTCGGCGAAAACCGCGACCTTCTTCTTCTTCAGCTCGGCCAGCGACTTGATCTTCTTGTTGCCGGGACCAAGCAGAAGCACGAAATCGTGCTCCAACAGCGCCAGCGCGCGTGCGCGCACCGGCACCTTGGCGTCGGTGCGCAGGATGGCGAGATCGGCCTGCCTGTGATCGAATTGCGCGATCGCCTTGGCGTTGTCAGGGTTGTTGACGATCTTGATCCGGAAACGTGAGCCGTTGTTCTTCAGCAGCGTGGCGAGCTTGTTCGCGAACAGGGCCTCGTCGCCGTTGGGGCTGCCAACAGCAAAAGTCAGCGTCTCCGAATTGTGCACCCAGGTGCGGCCCGCCCAGACAGTCGCCAGCGACAGCAGCAGGGTCAGCACGACATACAAGAACACTTGCTGCTGATTGGTCTTGATCACTTTGGGACGCCGCGGCGGCGGGGGCTCGGTCGACGAGGTCGGGCCTTCAGCACTCATGGCAGCACCTGGCCTTATTGAATGGCGGGCGGCACGGCCATCGCCGGCGGCCCGCGAGAAAATTTCGTAAGCGTTTAAAAAAGATCGATAATCCTCTACCGCAGGATGATAGCGCTCCAGTTCCGGAAAGCAAATTCTGCGCCGGAGGTAACCTTACTCGGGCCAACCCTTGTGGTTGAACATCCTATCACCGTTTAGCCACACTTGACGATTTTCCGGTTCCCCCTGGCTGCATTCCGGCGCGGGAAATGTCATAAATCACCGGTCCCGATGGTTCGACGGGTCCAAGAAGAAGTTGCGCTGAACGCTCCATTTTTTCCTTTCGAGTCAACGAGGGCGTCAGCTTTGTCGTTTCCACCTCTGTCATCGGCGGTTCCGGTTGAAGCGCTCATTGGCTGGATGTTGCTTCTGACCTTCAAGCACATCATCGCCGATTTCGTCCTGCAAACGGCCTGGATGGCCCATGGCAAGGACCAGAAGCACGGTTGGGCTCTGCCGCTTCTGGTGCATTGCCTGATTCACTTTGCGGTTGCGCTGCCGCTGATCCTGATCGTGGCGCCGAAATTCTGGTTCGTGGCGCTGATCGACTTCGTCATTCACATCACGATCGATCGCGCCAAGGGATTTGTCTCGGCCAATTTCGGCGTCAATCAGGAGCACCCCTGGTTCTGGACCCTGATTGGTGTCGACCAGGCGCTGCACCACCTGACCGGGTTCGGCCTCTCCATTTTCATGGCGGCGAATTGAGGCTGAGAGCTCCATCCCGAGGTGCCCGCCATTGGCGGGGATCTTGACGGACGGCCGCAACGCCCGCCGTCGACCCCGTTCTCAACCCGGTAGGGGTGGCGCGCTCTGATTCGCGGCATAAGAGCAAGGACACCGGGTGACTACCGCCCAGGGTGGTTAACCTTTCATTAGAGAATTGCGCGGCATCTTCCTGACACGAGGGAGAACTGCAATGTTTTCAAGCCGCGACGCTTTTGAAAGCGATTTCTGCCCGGTTCGCGACGAGCTTCTTGGCGAGATGTACCGCGCCAATGAAAGCGGCCTGCCGAGGTTGGTTGAGAGTGTTTCCCCTGACGTCCGCGCCAGGCTGGCGCTGTTTTGCTATCGCCGCAGCCATCTGCACTCGCTGGCCGTCGCGATCGCGAGCAGTTGCAGCGAGCGCGACCTGATCGAGAACGGTGGCCGTGTCGGCTCGACGCTCTATGCGCTGTCGCGCGAAGGCTCGGCCAAATCGTCTCCGTCGCTGTCGGGGGGCCGCAAGCCGATCACGCTGTCGACCAAGCCGCTCTCGGTGCTCGCACCGCTGGACGATGAAATCGACGACGAGATCAGCGAAGCCGTTCCCGCTTAAGCGGTCTCTATCGGAGGCAGCCCGAATTTCCGTCGCGCCATCGCGCATTCGGCGTCGCCAGGCATGCAGGTGCGGCACACCTCCGGCCGCACCGCATAGATGCCGCACTTGGTCGCCTTGCCGATGTTTCCCTGCAACGCCGAACACCGATCGCCTTCGCAGCGCATGCCGGACTGGCGCTCGTTGACGAGGCCCGAAGGAATCAACGCAAGTTCCTCGTCGCTCTCGATCGAGAAGCGCGGCCAGTTCTGCGAATAGCCGCAGCAGGCGCCGCAGCTCTGGCAGCAGCTCGACTGATCGATCTCTTCCATCGGCGTCATGTGTCTTTCGGCGGGCCCCAGACCAGGCTCTGCCGCCATTTCGCGCGCAGCACGTCGCGTCTTTCAGGATATCGTTCGTCGAGATAGGTCGCCTCCACGACGCGGTCGGTGCGGAAGCTGCGGAAGTCGCTGCGCAGCTCGCACCAGGCTGCGAGCAGGCGAACGGCTTCGAGATAGCCGACCGAGATCGGCCAGATCATGCGCTCGCTGGGACGACCCTGCTCGTCGCGGTAGCGCAGCATGATCTTCTTGCCTTCGTGGATTTGCGTGCGCGTGCGCGCCATGTCCAGACGATCAGGCTCCCTGTTCCAGCTTGGCCGCGCCCGGCTCGCCGGCTCCAGCACGAAGGGGCGAAGCCGCTCAGGCACGGTGTCGGCGATCTTGGCCATCAAATCTTCGGCCGCGCGTGCCAGCGCGGAATCGGCGTGGCCTGCGACCCATTGCGCGCCCAGCACCGCCGCCTCGATCTCGTCGGGTGTCAGCATGAGAGGTGGCAGGTCGAATCCTTTTTCCAGGATGTAGCCCATGCCGGCTTCGCCGCGGATCGGCACGCGTTGGCCCATCAGCGTTGCGATGTCGCGATAGATGGTGCGCTTCGAGGTCTCGAGCTCAGCCGCAATCGCGTCCGCCGTCAGCGGCTTACGGGTGCGCCTCAGCACCTGGATGATCTGAAACAGCCGGTCGGCGCGTCTCATGACAATTCTCTCATCGAACGGCGGATCAGAAATCGGCGCGCGGCTGCTGACAGGATGTTGGCAGCAGGGGAGTTCTATACCGGGACGACACATCGACTGAAGAGGGTTTGTCCATGATCACTCCACTCCATCTTGGCCTGGCTGGTCCGCTGTGGCGAGCGCAGGCCTCGTTGCATGCCAGGGTCTTCGGCCGCTTCACGTGGCTCGAACTCACTGCCGTCGACCTCCGCCTCGCGATCGCAACCGTGGTGGCACGTTCGCTGGTCCAGGCTGCGGACGCGTTGGTCAGCCACGTGATGGGCCGCGCCTGGCGGGGGGCCCGTTTCGCAGAAGATATCACGGCTGCTGCCACCATGGTGGCAGCAGCCCGGCACTAAGTTCCGTCAACTCTTTCGGCAGGTTCAGGAGAGCTCGCATGATCACGCTTTACGGCTTTGGCACCGGTTTCGGCCTCCCGGAAATCAGCCCGTTCGTCACAAAGACCGAGGTGCAGCTCAAGATGGCCGGACTGCCCTACCGGAAAGAGCGAGCCATGCCGCCGGCGTCCCCCAAGGGGCAGCTGCCTTTTATCGACGATGGCGGCGAGGCTGTAGCCGATTCGACCTTCATCCGCGCTCATATCGAGCGCCGTTACGGTTTTGACTTCGACGCAGGCCTCTCCTTGGCGGAGCGCGCGCAGGCCTGGGCGTTCGAGCGCATGATCGAGCATCACGTCTACTGGGCGCTGATCGGCGCACGCTGGGTCGATCCGGTCAATTTTGCCAAGGGGCCCGCGCATTTTTTCGACGGTGCGCCGGAGCACAATCGCGAGAAACTGCGAGAGGATGCGCAGTTCCGCGTCGCCGAGAACTACCTGCTGTCCGGTCTTGGTCGCCACGGACCTGACGACGATGTCGATCTCGCGGTGCGTTCGCTGTTCGCACTGTCGGTGCAGCTTGGCGACAAATCCTATCTGATGGGCAACAAGCCCAGCGGTGTCGATGCGACCGCGTTCGGCGCGCTCGCTGGCATCTTGACGCCGTTCTTCGAGTCCAGCCTGCGCGACCGCGCCGAAGGATTTCCGAACCTTACCGCCTATGTGGACCGGATGATGGATACTTACTATCCGGAGTTCGCCTGGATGCCGCAGCGCCAGGCCGCCTGACGCAAGCGTGCTGGACGCAAAGAAAAGAGCCGGCCCGATGGGCCGGCTCTCGTCGTATCGGAGATCGGCGCTGCTTACTTCACGAGCGTGTATTTGCCGTCCTTGACCGTGAGCAGGATGCGCGAGCGGTCGTCGAGGCCATAGCGATCCTTCTCGGTAAAGTTATAGACGCCCTGGCTTGCCGCGATGTCCCTTTCGGTCAGCCAGGCTTGGCGGATGGCCTCGCGGAATTCCGGCGTGCCGGGCTTGGCAGTCTTCAGCGCGGTCGGGATGACGCGCTTCAGCACCTCGAAAGCGTCGTAGGAATGGCCTGCGAACTGGCTGCGGCTGTTCGGGCCGTATTTGCCTTCATAAGCGGCGTTGAGCGCCAGTCCGGGCTTCTTGGTGAGGGCGCTGTCGGGCTGGTCTTCCGGGTCCATCACCGGACCAGACGCCATCAGCACGCCCTCGGCGGCCTTACCCGCGATGCGGATGAAGTCCATGCTGGCCGCACCATGGGTCTGGTAGATCAGGCCCTGATAGCCGCGCTCGCGCAGCTCGGTCTGCGGCAGTGCCGCGGCCGTGCCCGAGGCGCCGACCAGGATGGCATCAGGGTTAGCCGCGACGAGCTTCAGCACCTGTCCGGTCACCGATGTGTCGGGACGGGCGAAGCGCTCTTCGTCGACCATGGTCATGCCCATCGGAATGCCTTGGGCCTTGAAGTCGTTGAACCACAGGTCGCCATAGGAATCGGAGTAACCGATATAGCCGACCGTCTTCACGTTGTGGGCCTTCATGTGCTGGTAGATCACCTTGCCCATGATCGGGATCGGCTGCGGCATCGACACCGACCATTTGGCGCGCTCGGGCGTGATCGGGAACGGCGCGAGACCAAAATGCGGAATGCCGGCTTCGTTCGCCACGTTGGAGATCGCGATCGACGACGGAGTGATCGAGGAGCCCATGATGATGTCGGCCTTGGACTCGGTGACAAAGCGACGCGCGTTGGTGGTCGCGGTGGTCGGGTCGCCGCCGTCGTCGAGCACGATCACCTTCAGCGGCACGCCGCCGATCTCCTTGGGTACGAATTCCAGCGCGTTGCGCTCGGGAATGCCGAGGGCGGCGCCGGGACCGGTGGTGGTCACGCTGATGCCGATGGTGATTTCGTTGGTCTGGGCGAGCGCGGGCAAAGCCGGCAGCGCCAGCGTTGCTGCCGCGATGGCGGCAGTCAGGTAAAAGCGTTTCATCAATTCCTCCCTTGACGTTTTTCTTTGAAAGCAGAAATCGGGGATGAATTCAGCCCCGTCTTTTGGCGATGCGGCGATTAGCTCCGGACTAGCTCCCTGTGAATTTGGCTACCATTTCCGGAGGGAATGGTGCCGATTTCAGTCTGTCGGGGTTAACGGGGTCGCGGCCGACCAGGACGCGTGTCTCAAAACCTTCGATGGCGAGCGCCTCGCCCTTGTAGACGTTGTGCTTCACCTCGAAGCTCGAGCGCTTGATGCTCTCGATCCGCGTTTCGATGGTGATCCAGTCGCCATAGGTCGAGGGGATGTAGAACTTGGACCGCGTGTCGACCATGGGAATACCCACGAGGCCGTATTTGCGGACCAAGTCCTGCTTGGAGAAGCCGGCGACCTCGAACAGCGTCGACGTCGAATCGTCGAACATCGCGAAATAACGCGGATAATAGACGATGTTGGCGGGGTCGCAGTCACCCCACTGGATCTGGACGTCGCGCCGGTTCACGAACATGCGTTGAGCGCCTTATTTCGGCGCCATGCGCAGTGAGCCGTCGAGGCGCACGACTTCGCCGTTGAGATAGGAGTTCTCGACCATGTGCAGCGCGAGCGCGGCGAACTCGTCGGCGTTGCCGAGGCGGCGCGGGAACGGGATGGCGGCGGCGAGCGAGTCCTGCGCTTCCTGCGGCAGATTGGCGAGCAGGGGCGTCAGGAACAGGCCGGGCGCGATGGTCAGCACGCGAACGCCGAACTGGGCGAGTTCGCGCGCGATCGGCAAGGTCATGCCGACAATGCCGCCCTTCGAGGCCGAGTAGGCCGACTGGCCGATCTGGCCGTCATAGGCGGCGACCGAGGCCGTGTTGATGATGACGCCGCGCTCGCCCGACGGCTGCGGCTCGAGCTTGGACATGTCGGTCGCCGCGAGGCGCAACATATTGAAAGTGCCGATCAGGTTGACCTTGATCACCTTGTCGAAATCGGCGAGCGCCATCGGGCCGTCGCGGCCGACCACGCGTTTTGCCACGCCAATGCCGGCGCAATTGACCAGCACGCGGGCCGGGCCGTGGGCCTTGGTCGCCTGCGCGATCGCAGCCTCTGCGGAGGCCGCGTCGGAGACGTCGCAGGTGACGGCAACGCCCTTGATCTCGGCGGCAACGGTCTCCGCGAGCTTGGCATTGAGATCGCAGACCGCGACCTTGGCACCCTGCGCCGCCAGCTTTCGTGCGGTGGCAGCGCCCAGTCCCGATGCGCCGCCCGTGACGATGGCTGCCTGATCCTTCAACAACATGGCGTTCTCCTTCGATAAATTCTTAGCCGACCGATATCACACGGTCAGACGGATTGGCAGCGTAGAGCTCCTCGATCAGGGCGCCGCGATGCTCGAGCACGGCGCGCTGGTTGATCGAGCCCTTGTCGGTAACCTCGCCCTTGTCGATCGAGAGCGGTGCGTCCATCAGGATCGCGCGCGTGACACGCGTCGAGGAGCCGGTGGCCTGGCTGAGGAAGCGCGTCAGTCGCTCGCGAAAAGCCTCCCGCACCAGGCGGTCGCGCGCGGTGACGGTGAGATTGTCTGATGGCAGCGTCGGGTTGACCAGGCGGCAACCGTCGAGATCGAGGACGACGAGTGCGGACACCTCGTCGCGGTTGATGCCGGCGATGACGACATCGCGCACCAGCGGCGCACAGGCCGCGGTGAGGCGCGCCCGCAAAGGCCCGACGCTGACCCAGGTGCCGCTCGCGAGCTTGAAGTCCTCGCTGACACGACCGTCGAAATCGAAGCCGGCGTTGAGATCGTCAGCGTCGGCGGGCTTGAGCGCGTCGCCCATCTTGTAAAAGCCCTCTTCATCGAAGGACTTTGCGCTGATGTCGGGCTGGCGCCAATAGCCGGGCATCACGTTCGGCCCTTTGGCGCGGACTTCGAGCTTGCCGTTGTTCGGCACCAGCTTGGCCTCGTTGCCCGAAACGGGAAGGCCCACATGGCCGGAGCGGCTGGTGCGCGGATTGACTGACATGAAGAATGGCGCGGTCTCGGTCGCGCCGAGGCCGGTGAGCATCGGCACACGGTAGCCTTTTTCCTTCACCGCAAGCTCGTCGAGGCTGTTCCACACGAACGGCGACAGCGCAGCGCCGGAGAAGAACATCGCATGTAGCCGGTCGAAGAATTTTGCCCGCAGGCCCTGGTCGTCGCGCAGATAAGGCAGCAGCGACTCATAGCCCTTGGGCACGTTGAAATAGACCGTCGGTGAAATCTCCTGGAGATTGCGCACGGTCTCCTCGATGCCGCCGGGTATCGGCTTGCCGGCATCGAGATACATCGAGCCGCCATTGTAGAGCGTCAGCCCGATATTGTGGTTGCCGCCAAAGGTGTGATTCCAGGGCAACCAGTCGATGATGACAGGCGGCTCGTCCTTGAGGAAGGCAAGCGTCTCGCGCAGCATCACCTGATTGGCGCAGATCATGCGCTGGGTGTTGATCACGGCCTTGGGATTGCCTGTCGAGCCCGACGTCAGCAGGAATTTAGCGATCGTGTCGGGGCCGATCTTCTCATGCAGCGCATCGAGGTCGCTGCGAACGGGCGTTGCCACGAGATCGGCGAGCAGGGTGACGTCGCGGCCCGGCACATGGCCGTAGGACGCTGCGATCTCGGTGCCGAGCGAGACATTGGCGGCGAGCGCATCCGCGAATTTTTCGGCATCCTCGGCGAAAACGAGGCCCGGCGTCAGCAGCTTCATCAAATATGCGAGCTTGCCGTAATCCTTCGACACCAGCGAATAGGCCGGTGATACAGGGCAGAATGGAATGCCGGCATAGAAGGCGCCGAAGGCCAGCAACGCATGGTCGATCGAATTGCCGGAGAGGATGACGACCGGCCGCTCCGCCGACAGGCCGCGCTGGACCAGGCCTGAGGCGATATGCCGGCTCGCGGTGAGTAGCTCGGCATAGGTGATCTTGCGCCAGCCGCGGCCGCCTTCGCGCTCCGCCATGAAGATGCGATCCGGCGTCGTCGTCGCCCAGTGATGCAGACGATCGGTGATGCGGACGGGATAGTTGCCCAACGGTTGCTTCGGCCGCAGATAGATCGTGCCGTCGTCGCGCCGTTCGATATTGACGACGGGATCGCCGAACGAAATGGGCCGCAGCGGAGAATGGCTCGCGCCGCGCTCTGTGCTGGAAGAGGACGGCTGCACGCTCATGATTTCGGCTTCACCTTGGCGGTCTTGTGCTCGAGGAATTCGCGAATCCTGCGCTTTGCTTCCTTGTCGCTCTGCGCAACGGTGGCCATCAACGATTCCATCAAGAGGCCCGTCTGCGGATTGGCTTCCGCGATCATCGGCAGTGCCTGTAGCACGGCGAAATTCGTCAGCGGTGCGTTGGACGCGATCTTGGTCGCAAGCTCCAGCGCCTTGGGAAGCCCGTTGCCGGCCTCGGTGACATATTGCGCAAAGCCGTAGGATGCGCCCTCGGTCGCGCTATAGACGCGCCCGGTCAGCATCATGTCCATCATCCTGGCGACGCCGATCAGTCGCGGCAGCCGCACCGAGCCGCCGCCGCCGACGAAGATGCCGCGCTGCCCCTCGGGCAGGGCAAAATAGGTCGAGGGTTCGGCGACACGGATATGCGCCGCGCAGGCAAGCTCCAGCCCGCCGCCGATCACGGCGCCCCTGAGCGCAGCGATGACGGGGACGCGGCTATACTGGATGCGATCGAACACCCGGTGCCACATTTGGGAATGGAGAAGGCCGCCTGTGGCGTCGTGGTCCTGAAGCTCGGAGAGGTCGAGCCCGCTGGAGAAATGGTCGCCGAGGCCGTGAATGACCACCGCACCGATATCCTCGGGCAGGGACGCAAAGCATTCGCCGATTTCGAGGATGATGCCGTCATTGAGCGCATTGCGTTTGGCCGGCCGGTTCAGACCCACGGTCAGAACCCGGTTCACCCTCTCAATCTGAAGCAGCCCGGAGGCGCCCGCGCCAGCGGTCTCGGCGTTTCCCTGTGTCATTTGCGTCCTTGTCAGAATAGTTATGTTGTATAACGAATTTGGGAGGAGTCAATATGCTGCGCCTCGCAATGGCATGTGCAAAGGCGGCGCTGACGCGCGAGATGGGCCAGTATGGTGTGCGAGAAGGGCTTAGGCCATTTCCGCGATCATCTTCTTGGCAGCCTGAGCGAGCAGGCCGGAACGGGTGTACCCATGCGTCTCGGCGTATTTGTCGATCTGCTCGAGGATGTCACCGGGCAGGGTGACATTGACGCGCACGATTTTTGGCTGGTCGCTCTTGACCGAAACCAGAATGGCCACGCCTGATCGGTTCTCAGGGTCCGACATGATCGCTTCAAGCGATGATGGCTCGGGAATCGCTTCCCCGTCTTCAGCCATGCCTTCCAGGTGAAGTGCCAGTGCTTCCTCGGCCATATCGCGCGCTTCGTCGAGCGTGGTTCCCGCGGTCACGACTCCAGGCAGGTCGGGAAAAGATACTCCGAAATCGCTGTCGGTATCCTTGTGGATCAAACCGATATAATGACGCACGGCGCTTACCTCAGCTTCAGGCCGGATTGCTTTTCGATGCTCTCAGAGTTCCAAACGGCATATCTCGCTTCGGATGAGGGACGGTCACGCGGCCCGGTTTCGACCGGTGCTTGAATTGCACGTGGCTCCCCTTTTGAGCCACTTGGACCCAGCCATCCCTTTGAAGGGCCGAGATAATCTCCCGGCAATTCATGGTGTGTATTTATACACATCGAGAGATTTTGTCGATACGTTGTTACACCACCTGATGAACGTCGATCACCACGCGATCAGCATGGCGTGCCGCTGAGCCGACAAAGACGTGCTCCATCAGCCAACGATACTTTTCGTCCCCCGTCTCGAATCTTGGCACGGTGCGGAAATAGATCAGCTTTGGATCAACCGGCTCGCCACGCTTGAGCTTTTGCAAGAGCTCGACCGGGCCGAAGCGCATGCCCTTGTTCTCGACATAGACGATTGCGCCGTCGTCGGTCTCGAACGCGTATTTGGCTTCGAGATCGATCAGCTCGTTGGGCCGGATGGTCTGGAAGTCGGCGCCAAAGGGGAGCACCTTGCCTGATATCGCGCCCTTCACCTCGCCGCCGATGATCGGGATGATGCGGCGGACGCCGATGCCGGTCTCGCCGACGGTGACGACGTCGCTAATCTTCGCCGTGATTGTGAAGACGTATTTGGTCTCGAGCGTCGGTGTGGTCATCGCTTCGCCTCGCTAGTGCGCCATCATTCGCGTCGGCAGCCAAGTCGCCAGCAGCGGGAAGGCGATCAGGATCACCAGGCGCACGAGATCCGTCGCTACAAACGGAATCACGCCCTTGAAGATCGTGGAGAAGGAGACGTCCTTCACCACGCTCTTGATGACAAAGACGTTCATGCCCACAGGCGGATGGATCAGGCCGAGCTCGACGGTCATCACGATGATGACGCCGAACCAGATCGGATCGAAGCCGAGATGCGTGACCACGGGGAAGATGATCGGCACGGTCAGGATGATCATCGCCATGGCGTCCATCAGGCAGCCGAGCACGAGATACATCATCATGATCAGCGCCAGCACGCCGTAAGGGCCAAGGCCGAGACCGGTGAGGAATTCGGTCACCTTCTGGGGTGTCTGCGTCACCGTCAGGAAATAACCGAAAATCAGTGCGCCGATCAGCACGGTGAACACTGCGGCCGCGGTGCGCGTCGCCTGGAGCAGCGAAGCCAGGATCTTCTCCCGATCGAGCCGTCCCGTGACCACGCCGATGATGAACGCGCCGGTCGCGCCAACGCCGCCGGCCTCGGTTGGGGTGAAACGCGGCAGGAACGGCAGGCCGTAGAGGCCACCGATCACGAACACGAACAGCAGCACCGGCGCCCAGATGTCTTTCAGCCCGGCGAAACGCTCGCGCCAGGGCAGCACCTTGCCCTTGGGCAGGAAGTCGGGGCGGAAATAGCCGATCAGGAAGATCGTGATCATGTACATGGTCATCGCCAGCAGGCCGGGGATGATGCCGGCGATGAAGAGCTTGCCGATGTCCTGCTCGGTGATGATGCCGTAGACGGCGAGCACGGTGGAGGGCGGCAGCATCGCGCCAAGGGTGCCGCCGGCTGCGATCACGCCCGTGGCAAACGATTGCGGATAGCCGAAGCGGCGCATCTCCGGATAGGCAACGGCGGAGAAGGTCGCGGCGGTCGCCACCGAGGAGCCGCAGATCGCGGCAAAGCCGCCGCAGGCGCCGACGGTCGCGATGCCGAGCCCGCCGCGTAGGTGTCCGACAAAACCGTTGGCGGCGCGGAACAGCTCGCGGCTCATGCCGGAGTTGCTGACGAAGGAGCCCATCAGCAGGAACATCGGGATGACGCCGAACGTGTAGTCGGTGACCGTGCGCATCGAGGTCTGGCCGACCAGTTTCAGCGCCGGCGTTGCGCCGACCAGATAGGAGAAGCCGGACACGCCGACGAGACCCATGGCCATGCCGACGGGCACGCGCAGCAGCATCAAGGCGAAAAGGGAGATGAAGCCGATTACGGCGACGGCATCGGTGCTCATGATTATTCGGTCGCCTTCAACTTGGGGTCGTGCATCTCTTCAGGATGGAAGATCAGTCGGTAGGTGCGGATCGCGATCAGCAGAACGGCCGAGACGTCGCCGATCCAGGCGATTGCGAAGAACGGCCAGGTCGGCATGTGCATGTCGAAGGTCTCGACATTGTCGTTGTAGGTGCCGCGCACCTTGTCGAACAGCGTCCAGGTCTGCACCGTGACGACGAACAACAGTACCAGCGTCGCGAACACGTCGATCCAGCGTTGGTAGCGCGGTCCGACATTGCCCCAGACGAGGTCCACAGTGATGTGGGTGCCGCGATAGGAGGTCGCCGCGATACCCCAGAAGATCAGGATGCCGAGCAGCATGCGACCGATGTCGAAGGAGTCGGGGATCGAATAGTTCAGCGTGTTGCGCAGCAGCACCGACAGAAAGATGTCGAGCGCGACGATGCCGACGAACGCGGCGGCGATCCATTCGATCGAATCGATCACGCGGTCCATCCATGAGCGCTTCATGGGTGAAGGGTCCTCAAGTTTGCAGGAAAACGGCGGCGGAACGATTCCCGCCGCCGCCTCTGTTTCGACGGAAACTATTCCGCCAGCGCGTTGTACTTCTTCAGCGACGCCTTCAGCTCGCTAAGCGCCGCGTCGGGATCGATGCCGGCCTTCTTGGCGCCCTCACCCCAGGTCTTGACCAGCGGCTCGGCGGCCTTCTTCCAGGCGGCGGTCTGGTCCGGAGTCAGCTTGTAGACCTCGTGATCCGACTCCGCCTTCACTTTGTCGATGCCGCCGTCCTCGAACTTGCCCCAATACTCGCCGACCACGCCGGCCATCTCGGTCGAGCAGTTCTTGTCGATCGCGGCCTTCTGCTTGTCGGACATCGCATTGTATTTGTCCTTGTTGATCACGAACACGAAGGTCGTGGTGTAGAGCGGCGCGTCCATGTCGTACTTGGTTACCTTGTCGATGCCGAACAGCACCAGCGAACCCCAGGGGAAGGTCACCGCGTCGGCGACGCCGCGCTCGATGATGTCGCGCACCTCAGGCGCGGACGACTGCACGTTGGTGCCGCCGAGCGAGGTCACGAAATTCGCCATGGTGGCGTGCGCGGGGCGGATCTTCATGCCCTTCACGTCCTCCGGCATCACGATCTTCTTGGTGCGGGAGTGGAAGGACGAAGGCGAGTGGACGAAGGCGAGGCAGTACTTGACGTCCTTCATCTCCTTCTCGGCATATTTGCGGTACCAGGCGTCCAGACCTTCCGAGCCACCCTTTGCATCCGAGATCAGGAACGGCAATTCGCCGGCACCGATGATCGGGAAGCGGCCGGGCTGGTAGCCGGGGTTGACGTAAGTGACGTCGGCAATGCCGTCGCGCGCCATGTCGTAATGGTCGAACGCCTTGCCGAGCTGCTGGGCGGGAAACACCTTGCCGGTGATGGTGCCGCCGGAATCCTTGTTCACTGCTGCAACCCAGTCTTCGAGCGACTTTTGCAGGGGATGCGACGCCGGCACCCAGTGCGAGACTTTCAGGTCAACAGTTTTGTCCTGCGCGAACGCAGGGCTCACGCTTGCTGCCAGCAGCAAAGCCAGACAGGCCTTCCTCATCTCGTTCTCTCCCTCTTTGTGACGGCGGGCTTCGATGGCCCGGTCTCGTTAGTTAACATGTTATCTAATTGGCCGGCGCGTTCAAGCCGGATCTGCTGCGTCATCTAAGTCAGCGATGTCGCATGGATTTGCCGCTGCCCGGGCGACCAGCCTCCCCTTTTGCCCAACCGTTATATGTTATAATTATCCTGCGCGGATCAACGCGACAAGCGAGCCGCGGCGAAAGCCTACAGGATCGGGAGGAGCAAGTATTGCGGACAAAAGTCGCAATCATCGGGGCCGGGCCGGCGGGCTTGCTGCTTGGGCAACTTCTGCACCAATACGGCATCGACAATTTCATTCTCGAGCGGCAGAGCCCGGATTACGTGCTCGGTCGCATCCGCGCGGGCCTTCTCGAGGAAGGGACTGTTGCACTGCTGGATCAGGTCGGCGCCGGCGCACGAGCACATGCCGAAGGCCTGTTGCATGAAGGCATCGAACTCGCCTTTGCCGGCCGTCGTCACCGCATCGACATGAAGGCCGCCACCGGCAAGACGGTGATGATCTATGGCCAGACCGAGGTCACGCTCGACCTCATGGATGCGCGCAAGGCCGCCGGTCTCACCACCGTTTATGAGGCCAAGGACGTGCAGCCCCATGATTTCGACGGCAGTCACCCGCGTGTAACCTGGCTCAAGGATGGTGTCACCCACACGCTCGATTGCGATTTCATTGCCGGTTGCGACGGCTTTCACGGCGTCAGCCGCGCCAGCGTGCCTGATACGGCGGTCGAGGAGTTCGAGCGGGTCTATCCATTCGGCTGGCTTGGCATCTTGTCCGAGACGCCGCCGGTCAGCCACGAACTGATCTATTCCAACCATGCCCGCGGCTTTGCGCTCTGCACCATGCGCTCGATGAAGCGCAGCCGGCATTACGTGCAGTGCTCGCTCGACGACCATGTCGATCAGTGGCCGGACGATCGTTTCTGGGACGAGTTGAAGCGCCGGCTCGACCAGGAGGCGGCCGACAGCCTCGTCACGGGCCCCTCGATCGAGAAAAGCATCGCGCCCTTGCGCAGCTTCGTCGCCGAGCCGATGCGCTTCGGCAAAATGTTCCTGTGCGGCGATGCCGCCCACATCGTGCCGCCGACCGGGGCCAAGGGGCTGAATCTCGCCGCCAGCGATGCGCATTACCTGTCAGGTGCGCTCCGTGAGTTCTACGACGAGAAATCGAGCGCCGGCATCGATGCCTATTCCGCCAGGGCGCTTGCGCGCGTCTGGAAGGCGGTGCGGTTTTCCTGGTGGATGACCTCGATGCTGCACAAATTCCCCGACAATGGCAGCATCGGCGCGCGCATCCAGCTCGCCGAGCTCGACTATGTCACGCAGTCGCAGGCCGCCATGACGTCACTGTCGGAGAACTATGTGGGACTGCCGTTCTGACCCTCGCTGTCATGCCTCGCGAAAGCGGGGCATCCAGTAGGCTGCGGCTTCTCGATTCTGGCCGCGCCGCCTCTGGAATACTGGATCACTCGCTTTCGCGGGCGATGACAGTGGTGCCGAGGCGGCGGCGCCGTCGGTTTCAAACACGCGCGCAAACTCCGTTTAAAACTTTGTAATTGATGCGTCCGTCACGTCCATCGCGTTCAATGCTGGCAATCGGCAACGTGAGACGCACATGACCAGCATCGCCATTCCCGAAGGCTTCGAGCCGCTCTCCCGCAAGAGCCCGCTCACCCAACCCTGGGAGCCGCTCTACGCAAAGAAGACCGACCGCTCCGTCGTCATTGGCCTCCATCTGGCAAGGCCGCACACCAACGGCCGTGGCTTGATCCACGGCGGCCTGATCACAGCGCTCGCCGACAACGCGATGGGCTATAGCTGCGCACAGGCGACAGGCTGGACCACCTCGTTCGTGACGGTCTCGCTCTCGATCGATTTCGTCGGCTCCGCCGAGGTCGGCCAATGGTGTTCGATCGAGAGCGACGTGATCAAGTCAGGCAAGACGATCTGCTTTGCCCAGAGCCTGATCAAGGCCGACGGCGCTGCGATCGCGCGGGCGAGCGGGACGTTCCGCGTGGTGCCAAAGAACGGCTGAGCCTAGCCAAATTTCCACTGGGTCTTCTCCACCACGAGATCGATGAAGGCGCGCACCTTGGCCGAGAGCAGGCGCGAGGTCGGGTAGACGATGTGGATGGGGAGCGCCGGCTGCTCGTATTTCGCCAAGAGGATCTTCAGCCGCCCACGCTTGAGGCCCTCGGCTGCCTGGTAGGCCAGCACCCGCGTGATGCCGCCCCCGGCTTCGGCATATTGCAGGGCGGCGTCGGCGCTGTTGCTGGTGAAACGCGGGGTCGGCGTCACCTCGATGTCGCGGCCGTCTTGCGCGAAGCGCCACGCCGTTGCTGGACCGAACAGAATGGTCTGGTGGCCGGCCAGCGCCTCCGGCGTCTTCGGCTCGCCGTGGCGCTTGAGATAGCCCGGCGTTGCTACCGTGACCCGCCGCATCTCGCCGACCTGGCGCGCGACCAGCGAGGAATCGGCGAGATGACCAATCCGCACCGCGGCATCGACGGCGTCTTCCACGAGGTTGACGAGGTTGTCCGACAGCCTGAGCTCGGCCGCCACCTCGGGATAGCGCTTGAGATAGTCGGTCATCACGGGGCCGACATGCAGCCGGCCGAAACCGACCGGCGCCGATACCACGAGCCGCCCGCTCGGCCGGTTGCGCTCCTCCCGGGCCGAGCCGTCTGCCTCCTCGACATCGGCAAGGATCCGACGGGCACGTTCCAGATAGCGTGTGCCGACGTCGGTCAGCCTCACCTGCCGCGTGGTCCGCTGCAGCAGCCGCGCGCCGAGATGGTCCTCCAGCGCTGCGATCAGTCGCGTTACCGCCGAAGGCGACAGCCGCAGCTTACGTGCCGCCGGCGCAAAGCCGTGCATATCGGCGACGGTGACGAAGACGCGCATGGCATCAAGGCGGTCCATGAGCATTATTGCATATATTGCAATTATGAAGTGTCAAGCCGTCTGATTGTTCTGAACGCTGGAAGGTCCATTTTACGCCAGGAGATACGCAGAGATGCGCCGGAATTTTCAGGAGATATTCCGATGACTGCAGTTCATACCTATGCAAGCGACGTTGCTTTCACCCCCGCGGTGAAGGCGATCCAGGCGCGCAAGGGCTCGCGCGAGGCCTATGGCCGCGTCGAGCAGCGCGGCTGGCGCACCGAGGTCGACGAGAACCTCGAGGCTTTCCTCGCTGAAGCCAACAGCTTCTACCTTGCCACCGCCTCGGCCGACGGCCAGCCCTATATCCAGCATCGCGGCGGTCCGAAGGGGTTTTTGAAGGTGCTGGACAAGCAGACGCTGGCCTTCGCCGATTATGCCGGCAACCAGCAATATCTGACCCAGGGCAATCTGTCCGAGAACCCAAAGGCCTATATCTTCGTGATGGATTACGCCCACCGTCGCCGGGTGAAGATCTGGGGCGAGGCGCGCGTTGTCGAGGATGACGATGCGCTGACGGACGCGCTGATGCCGAAGGGCTATCGAGCCCGGCCCGAGCAGGTGATTCTCTTCAAGATCGCGGCCTGGGACACCAACTGCCCGCAGCACATTCCGCAAAAGTTCGACGCCCCGGATGTCGCGGCGGCGCTGGCCGCGAGGGATCAACGGATTGCGGAGCTGGAGGCGCAGATTGCCGCGCTGAAGGGACAGACGGCCGCAAAGGGCGGCTAGTCGTCCACGTCGTCCTGCGTGCGGCCGAACAGGTGCACGATGCCGGGCGTCGCAATCGTCACGAACACAAATCGAGACAGATGATGGGCGCCGACGAAGATCGGGTCGATGTGCAGCGTGAGCGCCAGTGCCAGCATCGCGTCCATCGCGCCGGGCGCGAAGGCAACAACGACGTCCGAAAACTTCACCTGCGTGGTGAGTGCGACGATGCCGACGAAGATGGCTGAGACGGCGATCGCTACGGCAAATGAGCCGAGCGCAGCATTGATGTGGCCGGCCAGCGTCTTGATCCGCATCCGGGAAAAGCGGCTGCCGATCAGTGCGCCGATGCCGACCAGCGACACGCCGCGTACCCAGTTCGGCAGGCCGCCATCGACCCAGCCCGCGCCGTGCAGCACGCTGGAGGCGATCATCGCCCCGAACATCCAGCTTGCCGGAAACCTGATCAGCCGTAGCACCAGCGACGCCGCCAGCGAAGCGCCAACCAGTTCCAGAAGATCGAGCGGCGAGGCGATCGTTGCCGTCAGAGACGGCGAGGCGGAGGGCGCGAGGCCTGCGATCGCAAGAACCATCGGCAGCGCCGCGGTCAGGATAATCACGCGCATGGTCTGCACCACCGCGATACCAGGCAAATCGGCGCCGCGCTCGACCGCCAGGATGGTGATCTGCGAGAGCGCGCCGGGGCTGCCGGCGAGGAAGGCCGAGGTGCGGTCCCAGCCATGGACGCGCTGGAGGTAATAGCTGGAGCCGAAGGTCGAGCAGAAGGTCGCCAGCGCCAGAAGCCCGATGGTCAGCGGATAGGCGCTGACCTGCTGGATCAGGTGGCGCGAGACGACCGAGCCGAGCGAAATGCCGAGCAGCACCAGCACGGTCTGGGTCAGGAGCGGCGGTACCGAGAGCTGACGTCCCGCAATCGCGGCGATCCCGACCGCGATCATCGATCCGGAGATCAACCCGCCCGGCAAGCCCAGGGCAAGGAACGCCAGTCCACCGGCTGCGCCGATGATAAGCGTCTCCGCAGTGCTCAAAACCCTGGCACGGCTCGGCCATACGAACGGAAGGGAGGCGGTGATTTGCTTCACGCCGCCTTATCGCAAATCGGCGAGAGGCGCACAATTGCAGGCACGTCATGCCGCAATGCGTACGCCTCTCGCCGAAGGCGAGGAAAGGATTGTGACGGATTTACTTCTTGTCGGCGGCGGGCGCAGGCGCAGCAGCGCCGCCGGCCTTCGCGGTCTTGATGCACTCGGAGCGGAATTTCTTGCGCTCCTTGCCATGCAGGCCCTTGGCGTCCGCCTGCTTGGAGCATTCCAGCGATTCGGCCGAGTGCTCCTTCGGCGCCTTCTTGTCGGTGGTGGTGGCAGCATCGGTCTTGGCCGCCGGCGCCGCTGTTTGCGCGAAGGCGGTGCCGGTGGCGAACAGGGAGGCGATCGCGACGACGGCAAGACGGGAGGCGAGGGTCATGATGTGGCTCTTCTTGCGAGAGTTGCGGAGGGTCGCGAACGTCGGCCCGCCTTGCTGAACGCCACATGAATAACCCGAACGGAGCGGCCACTATATTTTGGCCCCGACCACCATCGCTTCCTTGTCCGAAGTCGCCGGCACGCTAGGATAGCAATCCTCGTTTTGCTTCCCTGAGGGAGACCAAGGATGACCATTCAAGCGAAATTGTTGTGTGCAATTGCGGTAACGGGCGTTGCCGCGCTGGTGGCGAGCGCACCGGCCCAGGCGTTGACCTCGCAGGAGTGCAGCGCGAAATATCAGGCCGCCAAGAAGGACGGCTCGCTCGGTACCATGAAGTGGAATGACTTCCGTAAGGCCCAGTGCGGCGCCGATGCGACGCCTGCTGCTGCGCCGACCGCAGCTGCACCGGCGGCACCTCCGCCTGCGCCGACCACGACGGCGAAGAAGGAAGCCGCCCCGGCTGCTGCTCCGGCGCCGACCATGCCGGCCGGCCCGGCGATCTTCCCGAACGCCGTCGATCCGAAATACGCCAAGGAGACCGCCGGCAAGGCTCGCCTCCACACGTGCGTCGATCAGTACAATGCCAACAAGACCACCAACGGCAATGGTGGCATGAAGTGGATCGAAAAGGGCGGCGGCTATTACAGCGAATGCAACAAGAAGCTGAAGGGCGCCGCCTGAGCTTCGTGATGACGCGGAGGCCGGAGCCAAGCTCCGGCCTCTTGTTTCAGTCCAGCAGTTTCTCGGCCGATCTCGCCACGAGCTGAGACCGCTTGCGCGGGCCGCGCTCGACGAACAACAGGCTCTGGCCAAAGATGAAGCAGTAGAACAGGAAGGCCTGCGCCTCGGCCTCCTCGGCCGCAAGGCCGGTCGCGCGATAGAGTTCGGCAACGTGACTGAGCCGCGCCGCATCGACACTTGCGACCGCCGCCGCGGCGCTCTCGTCCGAACGCGCCCATTGCCGGATTGCCAGCTCGATGGCCATGCCTTCAGGATTGAGCCGCTCGGAATAGAGCTGGATCACCGCCTTCAGCCGCTCGCGGGGCGCTTCGCCATCGAGGCTTGTCTGCTGGGCGATCGAGGCCGAGCGGCCCTCGCGCCAGTGCAGCAGCATGGCCTCGAGCAGCGCGGCGCGGTCCGCGAAGCGGCGGTAGAAGCCGCCTTTGGTGACGCCGAGATTCTTGGCGAGCACCTCGACCCTGACACCCTCGACACCTGCGCGGGCAAGCTCCTTGAACCCTGCCTCGACCCAGACGTCGCCCTTGCCGTCGTTCATGAAGGAAGCCTCACCGGTTCTTGATACGCTGCCGTATTGCTAACGCGATCGGCGCTTGATACGCTACCGTATCAAAATCAGAACGCGCGCGCGGGGGGGCTGATGATGGAGCAGGAGGCGACCTATCGCGGCACGGTCTATCCCTGGCAATGCGATCATGTCGGCCACATGAACATCATGTGGTATGTCAGCAAATTCGACGAGGCCAATTGGAATCTGTTCGCCCGGCTCGGACTGACGCCAAGCTTCCTGCGTTCGTCCGGTCGCGGCATGGCGGCGGTGCAGCAGAACATCACCTACAGGCGCGAGCTGCTCGCCGGCGACATCGTCCAGGTCCGCAGTCACCTGCTCGAGCTGCGCGACAAGTCGATCCGTTTCCGGCACGACATGACCAACGCCGAGACCGGCGAGATCGCTGCGTTCTGCGAGATCACGGCCGTGCATATGGACCGCGGCCTGCGCAAATCCGCCCCGTTCGCGGAAGCCATCCGCGAGACCGCGCTGCGATATCTTGTCGAACCGGTCGAGGCCTGAGACATGGCTGCGTTCGAGCCGAAGAACCCCGGCTATCGCGCGGCGGCGATCGCGATGTTCGAGAGACAGCCGGCGATGCGTACGCTCGGCATCGTGATCGTCCGCCTCGCGCCAGGCGAGGTCGAGCTCGCCATGCTGCATTCGGCCGCCTTCACGCAGCAGAACGGCTTTGTCCATGCCGGCATCATCACCGCGGGGCTGGACAACGCCTGCGGCGTCGCCGCCTTCAGCCTGATGCCGTCGGAGGCCGATATCCTCACGGTCGAATTCAAGACCACGCTGCTCGCACCCGCCCGCGGCGAACGCTTCGTCTTCAAGGCCGAAGTGGTCAAGCCCGGTCGTACGCTCACCTTCTGCGAAGCAAGAGCTTTTGCCGAACATGAGGGCAAGACCACGCAGATCGCCGCGATGACCGGCACGCTGATGGCGATGTTGCCTCGCGCAAGAGCTTCGCTCGAACCGCGCGCGGCCCGACTCTAGCAACATTGACAAGCCCTGCGGCGCATTCCTTGATGCGTCATGCTTGCGAGTCTCAGCCTTCTCCTGCTCTGCCAATTAATCGGCGAGGCCGTGGTCCGTAGCCTCGGCCTGCCGCTGCCGGGGCCCGTGCTCGGCCTGCTCCTGCTTCTGATCCTGCTGCTCGGCCGCGACCGGTATGCACTGCTCGCCCGCGGGCCGCTGCGGAACGACGGCGTGGAGACCGCGAGCAAGGGGCTGCTGGCGCATCTGTCGCTGCTGTTCGTGCCCGCCGGCGTCGGCGTCGTGCAAAAGCTCGATCTGCTCGCCTCTCATGGCGTTGCCATCATTCTGATCCTTTCGGCCTCGGTGGTCGTGACCTTGCTGGTGACCGTCCTGACCTTCCGCTTGGTCAGCCGTCTGTTGCGACAACAGGACGTCCAATGAAGGACAATTCGTTCTCTCTCTGGGTCTATCTGTCGCAATCACCGCTGCTGTGGCTGACGGTGACGCTGCTGGTCTATGCGACCACGGATGCCGTGTCGCTGGCGACGCGGCGTCATCCGTTCGCCAATCCGGTGCTGCACGCGATGTGGATCATCGGTGCGTTCCTGCTGGTAACAGGGACCTCCTACACTACCTATTTCGCAGGCGCGCAGTTCGTGCACTTCCTGCTCGGGCCCGCCACAGTCGCGCTCGCCGTGCCGCTCTACGAGAACCGCAAGCGCGTGGTCTCATCCATCGTGCCGATGCTGGTCGCGCTGGTTGCGGGCTCGGTGACGGCCGTGGTGTCGGTCGTGCTGCTGGCGGAACTCGCTGGCCTCCCACGCGATGTCGTACTGTCGCTAGCACCGAAATCGGTCACGGCGGGCGTTGCCATGGGCATCGCGGAATCCCTGCACGCGGATCCATCGCTGACGGCGGTTGCGGTGATTCTCACGGGGATCATGGGCGCCATTATCGTGACACCGCTGATGAATCGCACCGGCGTGACCGATTTCCGCGCCCGCGGTTTTGCTGCCGGGCTCGCCGCACATGGTATCGGGACAGCCCGCGCGTTCCAGGTCGACGAGATCGCCGGCGTTTTCTCCGGCATTGCCATGAGTCTGAACGCTCTGGTGACCTCGTTCCTGGTCCCCCTGATGGTCACGCTGCTGGTGCGATGACATCGTCCCCGCGACACTCTATATGAGACGTAACAACTGGAGGTCTCAACGCGTATTTGCGGAGATGGGACCGAAACGGGACGAGATATGGCTGGATATAGGAATAAGAGACTCATCCCGACGCGCCGAACGGCGCTGACGATGATGGGCGCGGGTGCCTTCGCGTGGGCCGGGACGACTTTGGCGCGTGCGGCCACCGGTGGTGACGAGGTGCTGACCGAAGCCAAGGTGCTGCGTGATCCCGACGTTCCCGTTGCCGGCAATCCCGACGGCAACATCAGCATCATCGAGTGGTCCGACTACAATTGCCCCTATTGCCGCAAGCTCGAGCCGGAGTTGCGCCAGGTCATCCAGGACGATGGCAAGGTGAGGCTCGTTTTGAAGGACTGGCCGATCCTCGGGCCGGTCTCGGTGACGGCCGCCCGTATCGCGCTCGCCGCCAAATACCAGGACAAGTATCACAAGGCCCATGACGCCATGATGGGCGTCAGCTCGCGCCTGACCGAATCGCGCATCAACGAGCTGCTTGCCTCGGCCGGCGTCGACATGGATCGTCTCAAGAGCGACCTCGGCGCGCACGCCAAGGACATCGACGCGATCCTCAAGCGCAACAACGAGCAGGCCGAAGCTTTCGGCTTCAACGGCACGCCGTCCTTCATCGTCGGCAAGTACCGCGTTCCAGGCGTGCTCACCATCAATGAGTTCGAGCAGGTCATCGCCGACGCCCGCAAGGCCAAGATGAACTGAATATCGCCATGCGCCGGTCCTAGCCAAGACGAAGGCGCCGCCGCGAACCCGCGACGGCGCCTTGTTCATGCCTGGCGGATCGAATTACTTCGACGAGATCCGGACCCAGTCTTTGTGCGCGCGATCGCGCAGCAGGTCCCAATCGGCCTTCGCGACGTCCCAGTTCACGATCGTGCGATTGGCGATCGCGACCTCGCCATTGGCGACTGACGACGTCTGCATGGAATCATAGATATAGACGCCGCAGACGAGCAGCAGCGCGCCCAGGATCATTCCGAGAAAAGTCTGCATGGCGAACCCTCCGGTGTGTCGGGCGGATAACGTCGGCCCGGAGCGATGGTTCCGCGACAGTGCGGCGCCGACGAGGACGCCTCGTTCATCCCGCGTTCAGCCATTGCAGCAGCTCGGCGTTGATCTCGCGCGGATAGGTGTGACTGAGATCGTCGATCTCGCGATAGAAGACATCGGCGCCAGCGGCGGTCAATGCCGCTTGCGTTTGCCGCGCAGTCTGCACCGGAAACATCCAGTCGAGCTTGCCATGGGTGATGAAGACGGGCAGGCCCTTGAGTCGCTCAGCGTCGGCCATCTCCGCCATCAGCGGATGGAACGTCGCGGACACCGGAGCAAGATGGGTGAAGGGCGAGGCGCCGTCGAGGCCGCTGACATAGCAGAAGGTGCCGCCGTCGCTCATTCCAGATAGCAGCATGCGCGAGGCATCGATGGTCCAGCGGCTGCGTACGGTTTCGAGGATGCGCATCAAATTGGGCGTGTCGGTGTCATCACCCATCAGCGCCCAGGTCTGCCCCGTCGCCGTCGGCGCCACCAGGATCGCGCCCAAGCTGCGTGCGTCGCGCAGCCAACTCCACAGAAAGCCGCGACCATTGCCGCTGCCGCCGTGCAGCGCAATCACCAGCGGCCAGGCGCGATCGGGCGTGTAATATTCGGGCACATAGACCGAGAAGCCGCCCCGGCTGCCGGGCTCGTTGTGATCATGGAAGATGCCGGTGTCTTCGCTCGCCCCGGCCCCCAGCCGCGACAGCAACGCTCCATTCTCGCGATTGGCGGCGTTGAGGAAGAAGTTGCTGACCGGCGGAAATTGTGTCGACAGCGGATACAGCGCCTCCTGCGCGCGAGGCAGATGGCGCAGCGCGCGGAAGACCGCGCCGAGATCGCCATTGCCGCGCTCGACGTCGCGGATGCCGGCAAAGGCCGACAGCGCCTCGTTGCAGGCGAGATCGAGCCGCTCGCGCAGCCCGGCGAATTGCTCCGGCCATTCTCCAATCGCAGCGCGCGCGGTTTGCAGCACGTCATCAGGCGTGCCGATCGCGTTCATGACCGAGCCGAAAGCCGGCGGATGCAAATGCCGGGCGAAGTAGCCTAGCGCTTCCAGCGCGTTGAGCAATGGCGGCAGCACGGCCACGATGTCGTCCACCACGGCCTCGGTCATTTCCGCTTCCTTTGACTGGATCAGTGCAGCTTCGGCGCCTTCAACAGCTTGAAGCGGTCGGTCGAGGTTACCGTGACGTCGAAGGTGACGCCTTCATGATGCGCACTGCCTTGGTGGTGTACGGTGAGCGGCACGTCGACGCCGGCGGCGCCAAGCGCCCACATCTTCTTGTAGAAGGCGGTCTGGGTCGTGACCTTCTCGCCATCAACGGCGAGGATGACGTCGCCGGTCTTGAGCTCGGCGCGAGCAGCCGGACCGTTGGCGGAGATCCCGATCACCACCACGCGGTTGTCGATCTCGGTCGAATAGAGCCCGAGCCATGGCCGTGCCGGCTTGTTGACGCGGCCAAACTTGCGGAGATCGTCGAGGATCGGCTTCAACAGGTCGATCGGCACGACCATGTTGACGTGCTCGGCCTTGCCGCCGCGTTCACGATCGAGCTGGAGCGAGCCGATGCCGATCAATTCGCCGCGCTCGTTGATCAGTCCCGTGCCGCCCCAATTCGGATGGGCGGGATAGGTGAACAAGGCCTCGTCGAGCAGATACTCCCAGTATCCGGCGAATTCCTGCTTGGCGACGATCTGGCTCGCGACCGATCGCGTCCGGCCTCCGGCGCCGCCGACCACGACGCGGTCGCCGAGCCTGACGTCCGCCGACGAGCCGAGCGGCAGCGGCTCGATGTCGAGCCGGCCGAGCGCCTGCACCAGGCCGAAGCCGGTGACGGCATCGAAACCGAGCACGTGTCCTTCCACCACATGTCCGTCGCCGCGATGAAGCCAGACGGATTCCGCCTCGGTGATGAGATAGCCGATCGTGAGCACCAGCCCATCATCGATCACGACCCCGTTGCCGGCCCGCTCGGTGCCGAGCGTTTCCGCGCTGAAGGCGTCCGATGGGATGATGGCGTGCAGGCCGACGACGGAAGCGAGCGCACGGTCCAGATCGAAGCCGTAGTCGCTCGCACGCGGCTGATTGGCCGGTGGCACTCTCCATTCGGTCAGAACGGTCATGGAGTTCTCCTGGCTGAGAGCATCACTCCGCTGTGGCTGCGGAACAACGCGCGAAGCAAGCACAATTTAGGCCGGAGGAGGCCATCTTGAAAGACTTGACCGCAACTATTCCAGGTGTCGTGACGCCGATTTCCAAAGTTGACAGAAATTGTTCGCCTAAAGTCGGTGGCGGTTGCCCGATCCGGCACCGGTCGCATGGCTGGTGTCCCGCGAGATGCTAGGCGGGGTTCAATGAAGCTGCTAACCATTGCCGCTTCGTTGGACCAAGAGATCACGGACCAAAGCAATGGATAACCGCAGCGACATCTGGCGTGGCATCGACACGATCAAGGGACGTTTCATCGATCTCAGCGACAAGGTCTGGGGTATGCCGGAAGTCTGCTACACCGAGGCGCGCTCCTCCGCCGAGCATCTCGCTGAGCTGCGCCACCAGGGTTTCCGCATCACCGAGAAGGTGGCGGGCATTCCGACGGCTGTGATGGGCGAATGGGGCGAGGGCGGCCCGGTCATCGCCTTCATGGGTGAATACGACGCGCTGCCAGGCCTCAGCCAGGAGGCGGGTGTCGCCGAACACCGTCCGGTCGAGACCGGCGGTCACGGTCATGGTTGCGGCCACAATCTGCTCGGCTCCGCCGCGCTGCTCGCTGCGACCGCGGTCAAGGACTGGCTCGCCGAGAACAAGGTGCCCGGCCGCGTGCGCTATTACGGCTGCCCGGCGGAAGAGGGCGGCGCGGCCAAAGCCTTCATGGTGCGTTCGGGTGCGTTCGAGGACGCCGATATCGCCATCACCTGGCATCCGCACAGTTTCTGGGAAGTCGCGGTGACGCCGTCGCTTGCCAACACCCGTGCCGACTTCATCTTCACCGGCCGCACCTCGCATGCGGCAGCTTCGCCCCATCTCGGCCGTTCCGCGCTCGACGCGGTCGAGCTGATGAATGTCGGCGTGAACTACATGCGCGAGCACATGCCGAGCGATGCGCGCGTCCATTACGCGCTGCTGGACACCGGCGGCATTGCGCCCAACGTGGTGCAGGCCCATGCCCGCGTGCGCTATTCCATTCGCGCCCGTGATCTTCCTGGCATGAACGAGCTGGTCGGGCGCGTCAGCAAGATCGCGGAGGGCGCGGCCTTGATGACCGAGACCAGGGTCGAGATGAAGATCATCTCCGCGGTCTCCAACATCCTGCCGAATACGCCGCTGGAGCAGGCGCTGCATCGGGTCATGGAAGAGCTCGGACCGCCGCATTTCGACGACACCGACAAGGGCTTTGCCAGCCAGATCCGCGCGACGCTCACCGACAAGGACATCGCGTCGGTCTATTACGCGATCGGCATGGAGCCGACGGATCGGCCGCTGGCCGATTTCCTGGTGCCGCTGGATGCCAAGCGCAACCCGCTGGTCGGCTCGACCGACGTGGGCGATGTGAGCTGGGTGGTGCCGACCGTGCAGGTTCACGCACCAACGGTTGCAATCGGCACGCCGTTCCACACTTGGCAGGTGGTGGCGCAGGGCAAGAGCGGGCATGCCCATAAGGCGATGGTGCAGGCGGCCAAGGCCATGGCCGGCCTCGGCATCAAGGCATTGACCGAGCCGGAACTGATCAAGGCCGCGAAGGCCGATCTCACGAAGCGGACGGCGAAGACACCTTATGTCTGCCCGCTGCCGGATCACGTCGCGCCGCCGCTCGATATGTCCGTAGCGTAGAATTCCATCTCGATACTTCGTCTGATCTCGCGAACAAATTTTTCGCAGTGCAACTAGGTTTCCAGCGGATTTTGACGCTGGAATGCCGAACCGTTGGGCTGCGGAACGAGGTTTTGCCCAACAGACAGCCAGAACATCGTTTGCACACACACGGCCGCAGTTGACGTGCGGCCTAATCAGTGTGCCATCTACCGCAGCCAAAACCCGGCGGCCGTTCCGCGGCCGCCCGCAAGCATATGGGAACCAGACGGGGGACAACCATGCTGGACAAAGAACTGCGTTCGATGATCGGGAAGGTGAAGGACGGGCGGATGGATCGCCGCGCCTTCATTCAGCGCCTTGCCGCCGTCGGTCTCACTGCCCCCATGGCGAACCAGATCCTCGCCATCGGCGATGTCGCCATGGCCCAGAGCCCGTCGCCGTATCCGCCGACGAAGCGAGGTGGCGGCGGGCCGCTCAAGCTGTTGTGGTGGCAGGGGCCGACCCTGCTCAATCCGCATTTCGCGACGGGCACCAAGGATCAGGACGGCTCGCGCCTGTTCTATGAGCCGCTCGCCAGCTGGGATGTCGACGGCCAGCTCAATCCGATTCTCGCGGCCGAGATCCCGTCGATCAAGAATGGCGGCCTTACCGCCGACGGCAAGTCGGTGACCTGGAAGATCAAGCCCGGTGTCAAATGGCACGACGGCAAACCCCTGACGGCCGACGATTTCGTCTTTACCTGGGCCTATGCCAACGACCCCGCCACGGCGGCGGTCTCCATCACGGCCTACAGCGACCTGAAGGTCGAAAAGATCGATGACCTGACTATCCGGCTTGTGTTCGACAAGCCGACGCCGTTCTGGGCCAATGCGTTTGTCGGCGCCTATGGATGCGTTCTCCCGAAGCATCTGTTTGCGGACTACAAAGGATCGAAGTCCCGCGAAGCGCCGGCCAATCTGGCTCCGGTCGGCACCGGCCCCTACAAATTCGTGGAGTTCAAGCCGGGCGACCTGATCCGCGGCGAGCTCAATCCCGACTACCACATGCCCAACCGTCCGCATTTCGACACCATCGAGATGAAGGGAGGCGGCGATGCCGTCTCGGCGGCGCGAGCGGTGATCCAGACCGGCGAATTCGATTTCGCCTGGAACATGCAGGTCGAGGACGAAGTGCTGCTGCGTCTCGAGAAGGGCGGCAAGGGCAAGACCACCTATGCCGTGGGCGGCGACATCGAGTTCATTGCGATCAACTTCACCGATCCGAACACCGAGGTCGATGGTGAACGGTCCTCGATGAAGACCAAGCATCCGACCCTGTCGGACCCCACGGTGCGTCAGGCGCTCGCGTTGCTCGTCGACCGCGAGTCCGTGAAGAAGGCGATTTACGGCCGTGCCGGTCGCACCACCGCGAACTACCTCAATGGTCCCGACGACTTCGTCTCCAAGAACACCAAATGGGAGTTCAGCGTCGACAAGGCGATCGCGCTGCTCGAGAAGGCCGGATGGAAGGCCGGTGCCGATGGCATCCGCGAGAAGGACGGCAAGAAGCTGAAGTTCGTCTACCAGACCTCGATCAACGGTCCGCGTCAGAAGACTCAAGCGATCGTCAAGCAGGCCTGCCAGAAGGCGGGCATCGACGTCGAGCTGAAATCGGTCGTCGCCTCGGTGTTCTTCTCCTCCGACGTCGCCAATCCCGACACCTATTCGAAGTTCTACACCGACATCGAGGAGTTCCAGATCCCGATGACCCAGCCGGATCCGGCGCTGCACATGAAGCGCTACATCTCGAGCCAGGTGGCCACCAAAGACAACAAATGGCAGGGGCAGAACTTCCCGCGCTGGGTCAACAAGGATTACGACGCTGCGATCGAGGCGGCGGAGACCGAGATCGACCCGGTCAAGCGAGCCGCGCTCTACATCAAGTGCAATGACATGCTGTGGCAGGACACCGTGTTCATCCCGGTGATGCACCGCCTCACGGTGGATGCCTGCGCCACCACGCTGCAGCCGGTCATCTCGGGCTGGGCCAACCGGACCGACAACATCCAGGACTGGTACAGGGGAGCTTGATCGCGCGGGCATAGACGGGATTCTTCCCCCATGAGCCAGTATGTCCTGCGTCGCCTTCTGATCGCTATTCCGAGCCTGCTCGGCATCTCGGCGGTCCTGTTCTTCGTGCTGGCTCTTGCGCCCGGCGATCCGTTTTCGGAGTTGGCGACAAATCCGAACGTGCCACCCGAAGTGCAGGCTGCACTTCGGGCCAGGTTCGGCCTCGATGATCCGATCTATCTTCGCTACCTGCACTGGCTTTTTGCCATGGCGCATGGCGATTGGGGCTTCTCCTTCGTCAGCAGGATGGACGTCGACACGCTGATCCTCCAGCGCCTGCCGACCACGCTCTACGTGATCGGCTCGGCGCAGGTCCTGGCGCTCCTGATCGCGATCCCGGTCGGGGTCTACGCCGCCACCAAGCCCTATTCGTTGTTCGACCAGATCGCGAACACGCTCGCCTTCATCGGCTTCTCGCTGCCGACCTTCTTCACCGGTCTCCTGTTCATCCTGATCTTCTCGGTCACGCTGGACTGGCTGCCCTTCGTCTACACCACCGACATCAACGCCACCGGCATCCACTGGGTGCTGGAGATGATCCGTCAGGCCATCATGCCGGTGGCCGTGCTCGGCCTGTTCCAGGCGGCATCGATGACACGCTTTGTCCGTTCGGCGATGCTCGACGTTGTCAGGCTCGACTACGTCACCACGGCGCGCGCCAAGGGCCTCGGCCAAGCCAAGGTCATCGTCAAGCACGTGATGCGCAACGCCATGATTCCGGTGGTCACGCTGATCGCGCTGCAGATGCCTGCGGTGTTCGGCGGCGCCATCGTCACCGAGCAGATCTTCCGTATCCCTGGCATCGGATCGCTGTTGATCTCCTCCATCCTCTCCAACGACACGCCCGTGGTGATGGCCGTCACTTTCGTCTTCGCGTGCCTTGTGGTGCTGTTCAATCTCATCGCGGACGTCCTGTATGGCTGGCTTGACCCTCGCATCTCCCTCCGCTAAGCGGGGCGTCTACTCGCCTTGGCGCGAGACGTGGCGGCGCTATAGCCGCCATAAGCTCGCCGTGGTCAGCGCCTTCCTGCTTCTCGTGCTGATTCTCGCAGTCGTCGTCGGCCCCTTCATCTGGCGCGTCAAGATCGACGACATCGATATTGTCGCCGGTCTACAGGGGCCGTCGCTCGCCCATCCCTTCGGCACCGACGATCTCGGCCAGGACATCCTCGCGCGCATGATCTATGGCGGGCGCATCTCGCTTGCCGTCGGGCTTGCCGCGATGTTGGTGTCGGTCTTCATCGGCACCCTGGTCGGCGCGCTGGCCGGCATGTCGCGCGGCGCGCTCGGGCACGGTCTGATGTGGCTTACCGACCTCTTCCTGTCACTGCCGCAGCTGCCGCTGCTGCTGATGCTCATCTATCTGTTTCGGGACGGGTTGAAAGCGATGTTCGGTCCCGAGGGCGGCATCTTCATCCTGATCGTGCTCGTGATCGGCGGTCTGCGTTGGATGCCGGTGGCGCGTCTCGTCCGCGCGCAATTCCTGTCGATCCGCGAGAAGGAGTTCGTCGAGGCCGCGCGTGCGCTCGGCGCCAGCCCGGTGCGGCAGGTGGTGAAGCACATCCTGCCCAATGCGCTCGGCCCGGTGATCATCGCCGGCACCATCGACGTCGCCGCCGCCATCATCGCGGAATCGACACTGTCCTTTCTCGGTCTCGGCTTCCCGCCTGATACCCCGACCTGGGGTCGGCTGCTGTTCGACGCCAAGGACTTCCTCGATATCGGCCCGCATTGGGCCCTGTTTCCGGGCGGCGCGATCTTCGTCGCGGTCGTCGCCATCAACTTCATCGGCGATGGTCTGCGCGATGCGCTCGATGCGCGGCGGGTGATCTGATGGTGCCGTTGCTCGAGATCAAGGGTCTCAAGACCCACTTCTCAACCGATGATGGCATCCTCCAGGCCGTCGACGGCGTCGACATCACCATCAACAAGGGCGAGACGCTCTGCGTCGTCGGCGAGTCAGGCTGTGGCAAGACCGTGACTGCAATGTCGATCCTGAAGCTGATTGCGATGCCGCCGGGCCGCATCGCGGCCGGGGAGATCATCTTCGAGGGCCGCGACCTGGTGCCGTTGACGAGCAAGCAGCTCGACGACATCAGAGCCAAGGAGATCGGCTTCATCTTCCAGGAGCCGATGACCTCGCTCAATCCGGTGCTCACCGTCGGTGAACAGATCGCCGAGAGCCTGCGCCGCCATGAGAACGTCACCAGGAAGCAGGCGCTCGAGCGCACCATCGAGATGCTGAAGCTGGTGCAGATCCCGAACGCCGCAGGCCGTGTGCACAACTATCCGCACCAGTTCTCCGGCGGCATGCGCCAGCGCGTGATGATCGCGATGGCGCTGGCCTGCAAGCCCAAATTGATCATTGCCGACGAGCCGACCACCGCGCTCGACGTCACCATCCAGGCCCAGATCCTCGACTTGCTCCAGGACATGAAGGAGCGCTTCGGCATGGCGGTGATGCTGATCACCCATGCCATGGGCGTCGTCGCCGAAACAGCCCAGCGCGTCGTCGTGATGTATGCCGGCAAGGTGGTGGAGGAGGC
Source organism: Bradyrhizobium guangzhouense (assembly GCF_004114955.1). Classification (NCBI taxonomy): domain Bacteria; kingdom Pseudomonadati; phylum Pseudomonadota; class Alphaproteobacteria; order Hyphomicrobiales; family Nitrobacteraceae; genus Bradyrhizobium; species Bradyrhizobium guangzhouense. The sequence goes on along the minus strand of NZ_CP030053.1, from coordinate 6,600,088 downwards.
CGGCGTCGACGCTCTGTTCGCCGATCCACGCCATCCCTATACCCAGGGGCTGATCCGCTCGATCCCGCGCATCGATCTCGACAGCGAGCACAAGACGCGGCTGGAGGCGATCGGCGGCACGGTGCCGATCCTGATCAATCCGCCGGTCGGCTGCCGCTTCGCGCCGCGCTGCAAGTTCGCCATGAACGTCTGCACCGCGAAGGAGCCGCTATTGCGGGAGATCGCGCCGGGCCACCGGATGGCCTGTCATCTCGGCGATCCGCAGCTGGGAGGCGCGGCATGAGCGAGCCCTTGCTCCGCGTCAGCGGCCTGAAGAAATATTTCCCCGTGCTCGGTGGCCTGTTGTCGCGCCAGGTCGCCACCGTCTATGCGGTCGACGGCGTGTCCTTCTCGGTCGATCGCGGCGAGACGCTCGGTCTCGTCGGCGAATCCGGCTGCGGCAAGTCGACGACGGGGCGCTGCGTGCTGCGCCTGATCGAGCCGACCGACGGCGAGGTGATGTTCGACGGTCAGGACGTCGGCAAGCTCGGCGGCAACGATCTGCGCGCGATGCGGCGGAACATGCAGCTCGTGTTCCAGGATCCGTTCGCCTCGCTCAATCCGCGCATGACGGTCGGCTCGATCCTCGGCGAGGCCTTCACCATCCACAATCTCGCCGCCAACTCCAGGGAGCGCGAGGACCGCGTCGCGGGCTTGTTGGTCAAGGTCGGCCTCAAGGCGGAGCATATGCGCCGCTATCCCCACGAATTCTCCGGCGGCCAGCGCCAGCGCATCGTGATCGCGCGCGCGCTCGCGGTCGAACCGAAGCTGATCGTCTGCGACGAGCCGGTCTCGGCGCTCGACGTCTCGATCCAGGCGCAGGTCATCAACCTCCTGGAAGATCTCCAGGCCGAGCTGAACCTCACCTATCTCTTCGTGGCGCACGATTTGTCGGTGGTCGAGCACATCTCCGACCGCGTCGCGGTGATGTATCTCGGCCGCATCGTCGAGCTGGCGAAGGCGAGCGACCTCTATCGCAATCCGCAGCATCCCTACACCAAGGCGCTGCTCTCTGCCGTGCCGGTGCCGGATCCCAAGCTCAAGCGCAACCGCATCCGCCTCAAAGGCGACGTGCCGAGCCCGATGAAGCCGCCGTCAGGCTGCCACTTCCACACCCGCTGTCCGATCGCCCAGCCGCGCTGCGCGGAAAGCGCGCCGGAGCTGAAGGAAGGCGCGGGCGGGCATTTCGTGGCGTGTCATCTGGCCTGAAGTTGCGCGGTGCATAGGTCCTCGGAGGCCTTGATCGCAAGGGACCGGCCGGCGTAGGGGGGACGTATGAGCCAGCTACAGGACGTCACTCTCGGCGCGATTGATGCGGCCGTGACCGACCGCGATGCCGAAGCGCGCCGGGCGCTGTGGGGATCGGCGCTCGGCTATGCCATGGATGGTTTCGACCTCCTCATCCTCGGCTTCATGCTGACGGCGATTTCGAAGGACCTCCATCTCACGCAGCCGCAGGCGGCCTCGCTGGTAACGGGAACATTGGTCGGCGCGGTTGTCGGCGGCCTCGGCTTCGGCATGCTGTCGGACCGGCTTGGCCGCGTCCGGGTTTTGACCTGGAGCATCGTCCTGTTCGCGATCTTCACCGGCCTCTGCGCGCTGGCGCAGGGCTACTGGGACCTGCTGGCTTACCGGGCCGTCGCGGGCATCGGTCTCGGCGGCGAGTTCGGCATCGGCATGGCGCTGGTGGCGGAGGCTTGGCCTGCAAGCAAGCGCGCGCGGGCAACGTCCTATGTGGGGCTCGGCTGGCAGTTCGGCGTGCTCATGGCGGCGCTTGTAACGCCGGTGCTGCTGCCGATCATCGGCTGGCGCGGCATGTTCGCGCTCGGCGTGCTTCCGGCGGCGATCGCTTACGTGATCCGGCGCAAGCTGCCCGAGCCTGACGTCTTCATCGCGCAAAAGGCGAAGGCGGCGGATGCCGGCTCGTCGCTTCGTGCGCTCGTGGCCGATGCGGAGACGACCCGGACCGGCATCGGCATGATCATCCTCTGCTCGGTGCAGAATTTCGGCTATTACGGCATCATGATCTGGCTGCCGAACTATCTCTCGACGCGGTTCGGCTATGGCCTGACGCAATCGGCGCTCTGGACCGCGGTCACGATTGCCGGGATGGCGCTCGGCATCTTCCTGTTCGGCCATGCGGCCGACCGTTTCGGCCGTCGTCCCGCGTTCCTCACCTACATGCTGGGCGCGGCCATCATGGTGGTGGTCTATTCGCAGTTGACATCCGCCGGTGCGCTGCTGGTCGGTGGCGCCGTGATGGGCTTCTTCGTCAACGGCATGCTCGGCGGCTACGGCGCGCTCATGAGCGAGCTCTATCCGACCGCGGCGCGCGCCACCGCGCAGAACGTGTTCTTCAACATCGGCCGGGCGGTCGCCGGCTTCGGCCCGCTGGTGGTCGGCATCGTCAGTGCTGCCTACGGCTTTCCGACCGCGATCGCAGGTCTTGCGTTGCTCTACCTCGTCGACATCGTCGCGCTGCTCATGCTGATCCCGGAGCGGCGCGGCGTCGACCTGGCCTGATGTCGAGGCAAGCCGGGATCATCCTTCCAGCGTAAACCCGACGCGCAGCGTCACCTGGTAGTGACGCACCGTACCGTTTTCGATGTGGCCACGGGTCTGCACCACCTCGAACCATTTCATCTCGCGGATGGTCTTGGACGCGCGGCTGACCGCGTTCTTGATGGCATCTTCGATCGAGGTCTCGGACGATCCGACCAGTTCCAGGATCTTGTAAACATGATCCTTCTCGGCTGCGGACATGGCGTGCCTCCCTGGGGTTGCCCGGCGGCGTTCGCCGCCGGATGGGCTCCCAATTGAACGGGTGCCGGCCGTTCCGGTTCCGTCGCGGGGCGGCGTGATGCTGGCTCTGCAGCGGACGCCATGGCCGCTATTCCGCGGCCTCTGCGGCTTGGGGTAGCACGGCCGCCGACTGCATTCCGCGCCAGAGCAACCGCAGCAGCAGGACCAGCAGGGCCATCATCGCAAAGCCGCCGAGGGCCGGTGCAAACCTGTCGGTCAGTCCGGCAAGATAAGCCTGTTCCTCGCCGAACTGCGCAGCCAGCCGCGCCGATTGAAGCATGCCATATGCGCCGGCGAGCAGGATCAGCCCATAGATGACGCTGCGTTCGCGCGCGCTCGCGAGCAGCGCGAGATTCGGAAGCAGCATGGCGAGGCCTATGCCGACCATGGGTAGATCATAATCATAGGCGTAGGGGCTGATCATCACCGAGACCATGGCGGTGATGCCGAGTGCAAATCTGGGAGACATGTTTCGCGCCGCGCCGAGCCGGACGGCAAGCACCACCGCGCCCAGCGCTAGGCTCGCGACGGCCGCCTGCGCCCAGAAGGCAATAGCCGGCGGAACGCCCGCACGGGAAAGCGCCGCGTAGGTCGAGATCATTCGCAGCAGCGGATAGATGCCCTGCTCGAGAAAGCTCGCCGATTCCCTGATCGCGCCGAGCCATGCGGTCCAGATCTGCCAGCCGAATACCATTGTGCAGACGACGGAGCTCGCCAGCACGACCGCAGCAGCGGTCGCGAGTGCCATCCAGCGGCGTGTCGCCAGCATGTAGACGCCGACAGCAATGGCCAGATGCGGCTTGACCACCATCGCACCCAGCGCGAGACCGGCGACAAGCTGGCGCCGTTCCACGTTGAGGCAGACCAGGCCGACCAGGGCGCCGGTGAGAAAGCCGTTCTGCCCGCCGCCGATCGTGATCGCAAGCGCCGGAAACAGTGCGACCAGGACATGCGCGAAACTCGCCCCTGCAATGGCGCGAAGCGTCAGGAGGTAGGCCGCGAGCGTTGCCGCGATGAACAGGAGGTAGGCGATGCCGGTCGGCAGCAGCGCGAGCGGTGCCACGAGCAGGTTGAACTGCGGCGGGTAGGTCCAGGGCATGAAGCCCGTCGCTCCGTGCGCGGCCTCGGCCTGCAGCTTCATCAGCGTTTCGAACCGGTAGACCAGATCGACCTGGCCGCGCCACACCTGCTGTGCGGCGATGTAGAAGGCGTCGAAATCGGAGAGTTCGCGGATCTGCAAGACGCCCCAGCGCCCAAACCTCAACGTCTTGAACAGCACCATCACGGCCAGCGCTGCCATCACGAAGCGGACATAGGCGGTCCGCTTCGATGACGACAATTGAACCGCTTCCAGCGCCTCGGCAAACATGAGCGACGACCCGACCCTGACCGATCGGCGGCATGCAGGTCCGCAGATCCCGGCCAAACTGCCATCGGAGGTTTAAGGGACGGTAACGATTAAAGAAGGATTTCGGCGGAACGCCTGCCGCGACCGCTGCGTCGGACCCGGATTGCGCCGGCGAAAGACGACGCAGCGCGCTGTCCTACGGATCCAGCTCCGTATCCCAGTAGAGGTAGTCCAGCCAGCTGTCGTGCAGATAGTTCGGCGGGAACAGGCGGCCGTTGCGGTGCAATTGGTGCACGGTCGGCGCGAACGCGTTCTGGCGCGGAAACATTTTTGCTTGCGCCGGCGTCAGATTGCCCTTGCGCAGGTTACAGGGCGAGCACGCCGCGACCACGTTCTCCCATGTGGTCTGGCCGCCTTTGCTGCGCGGGATGATGTGATCGAAGGTGAGGTCTTCGGGCGAGCCGCAATATTGGCAGGCGAAACGGTCGCGCAGGAACACGTTGAACCGGGTGAAGGCGGGATGCGTCGTCGGCTTGACGAAGGATTTGAGCGAAACCACGCTCGGCAGCTGCATTTGCAGCGTGGGACTGTGAACCGCCTGGTCGTAATGCGCGACGATATTGACGCGGTCGAGGAACACCGCCTTGATCGCGTCCTGCCACGACCACAGAGACAGTGGGTAGTAACTCAGCGGCCGGAAGTCCGCGTTCAGGACCAGCACCGGCCAACTGCCTTGCGAGACATGTGCGTTCAAGTAACGCTCCCGGCCTCCAATATACGCTGCGAAGCAGCATGTACTGACATACTACATGCAGCGTGACGGGATTGTGAAGCCCGTTGAGCGACTTATTCAGGTGCATGCAATGCGGCGGCAGGGTGGCAAAAGGCCCAGAAACGCCGCGATTTTCGGACGGGCGGCAGGGAGCTGGCGCGGGAGAGCTTTTCTCTTGGGGCTTTGCCGCAGCAGTTACTCCGGCACCCTTTCCAGCTTCTGCAAGCACCGCGTCGCGCGCACCTCCGCCGGCATGTCCCGGTCCCCAAAGCTGGCTTTCCAGTTGGTGACGCCGACTTCGCCGACATAGATGTCGCCCCTCGAATCAACGGCCAGGCCGTGCGGCGCGAGGAATTTGCCGCTCGCAACGCCCGCGCCTTCCTCGCCGCCGAGCCGCGCGATGCGCCTTCCCTTGGCATCGACGATCGACAGCCGCGGGCCGAGATTGGGCACATTGCGATTGACGTCGAGGCCGGGGCCGAGCTCGCCAATCACGAAGGTCGGGCTCTTGCTTCCGCCGCAACGGCACAGCGCACAGGGCCGATGCAGATTGTTCCACTGCGTTTCGTATTTGCCTTCGCCATTGAACACCTGCACGCGGTGGTTCTCACGGTCGGCGACATAGACCCAGCCGTCGGCATCGGTGGCAATATTGTGCACGATGTTGAACTGGCCGGGGTCGGTGCCGGGCTCGCCCCAGCTTTTGATCAGCTTGCCGTCCGGCGTAAACTTATGAACGCGTGCATTGCCGTAGCCGTCCGAGACATAGATCTCGCCCTTCGGCGACAGCGCAGTGTGGGTGCAGCGATGGAACGGCTCGCCGCTCATGAAGGGCGCCGGCTTTTTGGGGATGCCGATCGTCAGCAGCACCTTGCCGTCGATGGTGCATTTGCGCACAGTGTGGTCGCCGTCGTCGGTGCAGTAGAGATTGTCGTCGGCATCGATGTGCAGGCCGTGCGCGCGCGCGAACAGGCCTTCGCCAAAGCTGCGCAGGAAATTGCCCTGGCGATCGAGCACCACCATCGGATGTTCGCCGCGGTTGAAGACATAGACACGGTCCTTGCTGTCGACCGCGACGGAGGCGACGTCGGTGAGCTGCCAGCCGTCGGGCAGTTTCGCGAAGTTTTCGACGACGCGGTAGCGGTGCTCGCCGGTGCCGAGAATGGCTGGCATGGGTGGTCTCTCCTTCTGTCATTCCGGGGCACGCGAAGCGTGAACCCGGAATCCATTTTGCAGCACATTTTGTGGGTTGATGGATTCCGGGCTCGCGCTGACGCGCGCGCCGGAATGACGGCTGTAGTCACGACCGCCCCAACATCCCTTCCTCGATCGCCTTGATCTGGAGCGCCAGGAATTTCGAGTTGATCCGACATTGCGCGAGGCTGCCGGCGATGAACCAAAGGCCGGGCTGCTTCGTGCGCGCATACATGTTGCGGAGCTCAAAGCCGTCGCCAAAGCCCCAGACCGGGCCGACACGGTCGGCGACCGCATCGCCGAACAGCTTTCGCACCAGATATTCCTGCGGTTTGTAGCCGGTCGAGAGCACGATGAGATCGGCCGGCATGGCCGTGCCGTCTTTCATCCGCGCGCCGTCTTCCGTGAAGCTCTCGATGTCCTCGAACTGCTTCAGTCTGATCGCGCCCTCGACGATCAGGTTCGAGCATCCGACGTTGAAATAATAGCCGCCGCCGCGGGTGAGGTATTTGAACTGCCAGCCGGTGCCGCCCTCGCCGAAGTCGAGCTTGAAGCCGACGCTGCGAAGGCCGTCGAGCAGTTCCTTGTCGAGCTCCATCGATTGCTCGGTCAACATCACATGGGTCTTCTTCGCCAGCGGCGTCGGCATCGAAGCGGCGATCAGATCGTTGTCCTCGAGCGTGCCGTCATTGTAGGTCGCGTAGGCCAGTTGTGCCGACGGCTCGATATTGGTGACCAGCGTCGGCGAGCGCTGCACCAGCGTCACCTCGGCGCCGCTGGAATAGAGATCCTGCGCGATGTCGTGGCCGCTATTGCCGGTGCCGATGACGATGGCGCGCTTCCCCGTCCAGGTCTCGCCGTCCTCGTAACGGCTCGAATGCAGCAGCATGCCCTTGAAGCGATCGAGCGTCGGAATGTCAGGGATGTTGGCGATGCCGCTGACGCCCGTCGCCATGATCACATGGCGCGGATGCATGGTGCGCGGGCTGCCATCGGCACGGCGCAGCGCTACCGTCCAGCGGCCCCCGGTCTCGTCATAGGCGCCACCCTCGAACTCGGTGCCGGTCCAAAAATTCAGCTCCATCGCCTCGACGTAAGCCTCGAACCAGTTGGCGAGCTTGTCCTTGGGGATGTAGGTCGGCCAGCTCGGCGGGAACGGCATGTAAGGCATGTGATTGACCTGCACCTGGTTGTGCAGCGTCAGTGCGTGATAACGCTTGCGCCAGACATCTCCAATCCGCGCCCCGCGATCGACGATCAGCGTGTCGATCTGCAACTGCTTCAGCCGCGCTGCGATCGCAAGTCCGGCTTGGCCGCCGCCGACCACCAGCACGGCCGGATCGTGGTCAGCATAGTCGCGCGAGGCGTTGCGCAGATCGAGCCAGTTCGGACCACGGAAATCGCGCGAATAGGCCTGCCCCCGCGGCCGTGAGGTGCCGAGCTGTTCCTCGAAGCCTTTGAGCTCTTCGAGCGCGGTGAGCAGCGTCCAGGCCTTCAGCCGATCGCTGTCGGCAACGTCAGGCACGAGCCGGACGATGCCGCTACCTCGGCCGAGCGCGGTTTCGAAACTGAAAATCGCTTCGATGTTGGCGGTGCCCGCGCGCGTCACCCAGCGCGGCGCCGCGCGGTTTGGCGCGATCTTGAAACTGCGTGGCGCCGCCTTGGGCGCCAGCGTTGTCAGCGCCTGAGCGACTGCATTGCGGCCTGCAAGCGTTTGCAGGTTCCAGCTCAGCGCCAGCACATCGCGCCAAAAGCAGTCAGCCAGGAAGAGATCATTCAGCGCGACGCGATCGGGCTGGCCCAGATCGCGCTCGAACTCATCGAGCCAGGCTTGCGCGGACACGGCCATATCTTTCGTGCGATCCAGCATGCGCGACCTCGTGGCCGTCTTCGCGGCGTTTCCTCTGAGGTTGACGCTATACCGGTTCGATCGGCGTCAAAAGCGCTTTACCCGAGCAGGGAAAGCATATGGCCCTGCTCAGGCGGAATGCGCCTTGAGCGCTGCATCGGGAAGAGTGCATTCGATCAGCTTGTATTGCGCGAGATCGTTGCGTGCGACGACGAAGTCGGTCGATGTCATGGTGAAGGTCCCGGCTTTTTCCGCGCCGGCATCTTCTCCTTGGCGGTTGCGCGCTTTGCAACAGCAACATTGTTTGAAACGGCCTTCGTTTCGCCGGCGATGACGCCCTCGCGATTCTTCACGGCGCGGTAGTAGCTCCACCACAGATGTGCGGCGGCGCCACGCAGCGGGCGCCAGGGTTCGGCGAGCGGTGCCATCTGCTTTTCCGTCGGCCGCGCCTTCAGGCCGAGGCCGATCCTGATGCCCTCCTGCACGGCGAGGTCGCCGGCGGGCCAGGCATCGCCATGGCCGAGGCAGAACAAGAGATAGACGTCGGCGGTCCACGGTCCGATGCCGGGCAGCGAGACCAGCGTGTGATGCGCGGCATCGGCATCCTCTTCGGCGAGCACGTCGAGATTCAGCCGCTCGGCGATGATCTCGCGCGCGAGATGTTTCAGCGTCTTGATCTTGGCCGCTGATAGTCCGAGCCGCCCCAGCCGGTCGGCGCGGGCGCGCCGCACCGCCTCATGGTCGAACGGATCGAAGGCCGCGGACAGGCGTCCCCAGATCGCCGCCGCGCTCGCGGTCGACAGCTGCTGCCCGCAGACGATATGCGCAAGCCCCGCAAAGCCCGGCTCGCGCCGCCGCAACGCCGGCATGCCCGCGATCTCGAGCACGGGCTTGAGGCGCGGATCGCGCTTGACCAGCGCGTGCACAGCTTCTTCGAGGTCGGACTGAGATTCGAGGTGGATGGTCATCGTCGCTCTACTTTTCACGCATGGGCTTGACCCGCGGATCCATCTCCTATCGTAACAGAGTCTTGGCCATGACGAGATCTTGCCAAATGCCGCCACCCGTTTTCCGATTTGCCCCCAGCCCGAACGGCCATTTGCATCTCGGCCACGCTTATTCGGCGCTGCTCAATTTCGACCGCGCGCGCGAGACCGGCGGACGACTGCTGCTCCGCATCGAGGACATCGACACGACGCGCTGCCGGCCGGAATATGAGATCGCGATCTACGAAGACCTGGCTTGGCTCGGGATCACATGGGAGACGCCGGTGCGGCGGCAGTCGGAGCATCTCGCCGCCTATCGCGCCGCGCTGGAAAAGCTCTCCGCGCTCGGCCTCGTTTATCCCGCGTTCGAGAGCCGCGCGGAGATCGCGCGGCTGGTCGTCGCGCGCGAGGCGGATGGGCCATGGCCGTGCGACCCCGACGGTGCGCCGCGCTATCCTGGCGACGCAAAATCGCTGCCGGCCAGCGAGCGATCGCGCCTGATCGCCTCCGGCGCGCCTTACGCTTTGCGCCTCGATATGGCGGCGGCCTGCCGGCAGGTCTCCGGTCTGGCCTGGAACGAATTGGGTGAGGGACCTGACGGTGAGCATGGCCCGGTCTCCGCGTGGCCGGAGGCATGGGGTGACGTGATCCTGGCCCGTAAGGAGACGCCGACCAGCTACCATCTGTCCGTGGTGGTCGACGACGCGCTCCAGGACGTCACCGAGATCGTACGGGGCCAGGACCTGTTTCACGCTACTTCGGTCCACCGGCTGCTTCAGGCTCTGCTCGGCCTCCCCGAGCCCGTCTACCGCCATCACGGCCTGATTCGCGGCACCGATGGCCGGAAGCTGTCCAAATCGGATCGCTCGACTGGCCTCCGGGAATTGCGTGCGGCCGGCGTCTCGCCCGCCGGCATCCGCACGACCGTGGGATTAGGCTAAGTTTCTCTGGGGGTTAGCACGGCAGCGCCGTGACTCCGGGGCGGCCGTCGTGCCATGCTCACCTTTGAGCCCGGGGGTTCGAAGAGGATACTTCGAAGGGGATTTATGGCGGCGAGAACGCGTGCAGCGCGCACGACGCGAAAGTCCAGGCGACCGCCTCGGAAGCGGTCCGGGGCGGTTGGCCATGTGCGCAGGCGTAGCAACGGGAATGTCGAGCCCGATGTGATTCAGGCGGCGCTCGCTGCTTTTGCCCACGAGGTCCGAACGCCCCTGACCGGCATTCTGGCGATCAGCGACCTGCTTTCGACTTCCGACCTTGGCGAGCGCGAGCGGCGCTGGGCCGATACGATCAAGGCCGGTGCCGAGCATCTGGCGAACCTCGCCACGCTGTTCGTCGATGCCGCCAAGACCGGCAAGGGCGCCGGCAAGAGCGGCGCCACACTGCGGCAGGATCTGTTCGATTTGCGCGCGCTCGCCCGCAGCACCGGCGATTCGCTCGCCGGTCGCGCCGCTGCCAAGGGCCTTCAGGCCGAGGTCGATATCTCCGACAAGCTTCCGGGTCTGGTGGTCGGCGATCCCGTTCGCCTCCGCGCCGCACTCGAGAACCTGATCGACAATGCGGTCAAATTCACCGAGCAGGGTACTGTGGCCATCTCGGCCGCGCCTTGGCGTCCGGCCAAAGGCAAAACAAGCGGCAAAGCCAAGGACAAGCGCCGGGTCGGTGTCGCCTTCTCGGTCTCCGACAGCGGCATCGGGCTGACCATGGCCGAGATCAAGCGCCTGTTCCGTCCGTTCACCCAGGCCAATGTCACCATCGCCTCGCGCTTCGGCGGTGCCGGCCTCGGTCTGTCCTCGGTCAAGCAACTGGCCCGCGCGATGGGCGGCGACATCACGGTGGCGCCGCGACGGGGCGGCGGCGCCACCTTCACCCTGACCGTCACGCTCGATGCGGCCGGGCCGACCAAGGCACGCAAGACCGAAGGCGGCGAGGTGGAGGCGCTGGCGGCACTGCGCGTGCTCAGCGTCGAGGACAATCCGTTCGGCCGCGTCGTGCTCAACACGATCCTGACCGAGCTCGGCCATCATGCCGAGTTCATAGGACGCGGCGAGGATGCGGTGAGCCGGCTTGCGCAGGGCGGCTTCGATGTCGTGCTGATGGACATGGTGTTGCCGGGCATCGACGGTGTCGAGGCCATCAGGCGTATCAGGACAATGCAGGCGCCGCTGGCTCGGATCCCGATCATCGGCGTGTCCGGTCGTGGCGAGGACGAGGCGGCCTCGCGCGAGGCCGGCGCCGACGCCTTCCTCGTCAAGCCTGTGTCCCCGCGGGCTTTAGCGACTGCGCTGCTTGAAGCGACACGCCGTGAGGAAGTCGGGACTTGATGATCGCGGCGTTGAGCTCGCCGCCGAAGACGAAGATCGCGGCAATGAAATACAGAAACACCAGGGCGATGATCACCGAGGCGAGCCCCGCATACATCGTCACGTAATTGTTGGCGAAGCGCGCCAGGTATTGGCCGAACACGATGCCCGAGATCAGCGATGCCACCATGGTGAAGACGATGCCGGGCAGAATCTGGAAGAAGGTGCGCCGTCCCGAGGGCAGCCAGGCGTGCAGGATGAACAGGGCCACCACCAGCGCGCCGATGGTGATGCCGTAGCGCAGCCAGGTGAGAATGCTTTCATTGGACTCGACGAACAGCGGAATATGGCGCCGCGCCGCCTCGATGAAGAGCGGGCCGAGCACGATCAGAAACGCCATCGCGAGCGCGGTGAAGGCCGCAACCAGCGTATAGCCGATCGATTCCAGCCGCAGCCAGTACCAGCGCCGCATCTCCACCACCGCGTAGGCGCGGTTGAGCGCGACCCTGAGCGCCTCGACGCCGTTGGAGGCGAAATAGACCGACAGCACCGCGCCGATCGTCAGCACCCCGGTGCGGGTCGTGGTCAGCACGTCGTGGATCTCTCCGGATAGGGAATCGGCCACTTGCTTCGGCCAGACCTCGAGCATCAGCCCGGCTGCCTGGTCGGCAAGCTCCTTGGAGCCGAAGAAGCCGGCCAGCGAGGTCAGCACGATCAGGAACGGGAACAGCGCCATCAGTGTCGAGAGCGCGATATGGCTCGCGATCGCCCAGCCGTCGTCGGCCAGGAACGTGTAGAAGGCGTCCTCTACGATGACATAGATGGTGCGGATGGCTTTCAAGCGCGACCTACACGACAGCTGTCATTCGCTCGCCCGGCGCGCGGGGAGAGGCAAAGAAGCCGGGCAATTTGCACGGACCGGAAATCATCTCCCTACCATCTGATATTATTGACGGAAAAGCCAGATCGCGAAGCGCCCCGCCGTCATTCCGGGCTCGCGCTGCGCGCGCCCGGAATGACGGCGGTTGCCGCGACGCCATGGCGAAGCGCCGCACACGGTGTTATCACCCTCCAATGGCATCTCTCCTCAGTACTTTCATCCTGCCGATCGCCGTGGCCGCCGTGGCGGTGGTGCTGCTGCTCGGCCTCGTCAACATGATGCGCGGCGGCTCGCCGAACACATCGCAGAAGCTGATGCGCCTGCGCGTGCTGCTCCAGTTCGTCGCGATCGTCATCGCCATGATCGCGGTCTGGGCGATGGGGCGGTAAACATGGTTGTTCTGAACCGCATCTATACGAAGACCGGTGACGACGGCACGACAGCGCTGGGGTCAGGCGAGCGCCGTCCAAAATACGATCTGCGCATCACAGCTTACGGAACCGTCGACGAGACCAATGCCGCGATCGGCGTGGTGCGCCTTCACACCAAGGATGCACTGGTGCTCGATGCGATGCTCGGCCGCATCCAGAACGATCTGTTCGATCTCGGCGCCGATCTCGCCGTGCCGGAGCGGGAGGGCCAAGGAACCAAAAAGGCCGAGCGTCTGCGGGTGGTCGCGAGCCAGGTCGAGCGGCTCGAGCACGACATCGACGCGCTCAACGACAAGCTTGCGCCGCTCACCTCCTTCGTGCTCCCGGGAGGCACGCCGGCCGCCGCCTACCTCCATGTCGCGCGCACGATTTGCCGCAGGGCGGAACGGGTGATGGTGGAACTGGCCGCGCAGCCCGGCGAGACGGTCGGCGCCGCTGGCATTCAGTATATGAATCGCCTGTCCGACTTCCTGTTCGTGGCCAGCCGCGCCGCCAACCATGATGGTGCCGGCGACGTGCTCTGGGTTCCGGGCCAGAATCGCTGACCCATTGAGATCAGCATTTCAGGGGGCTAAATTTAGGCCCCTTCGCGCGTTGACCGGGCCGGATCAGGCCTTTAGGTTCCGCGCCAGTTGAATAACCCCCCTCCCAAATTGAGTGAAAGAGGATCGATGAAGGTCTTAGTGCCGGTAAAGCGGGTGGTCGATTACAACGTCAAGGTCCGCGTCAAGGGCGATGGATCGGGCGTCGAACTCGCCAACGTCAAGATGTCGATGAACCCCTTCGACGAAATCGCGGTCGAGGAAGCGCTGCGCCTGAAGGAAGCCGGCAAGGCGACCGAAGTCGTGGTGGTCTCCATCGGACCTGCGCAGGCGTCGGAGACGATCCGTACGGGTCTCGCCATGGGCGCCGATCGCGGCATCCTGGTGAAGGCCGAGGGCACCGTGGAGCCGCTCGCCGTCGCCAAAATCCTCAAGAAGGTTGCTGAAGAAGAGCAGCCCGGCCTGATCATCCTCGGCAAGCAGGCGATCGACGACGACAGCAACCAGACCGGTCAGATGCTGGCCGCGCTGCTCGGCTGGTCGCAGGCGACCTTCGCCTCGAAGCTCGAAGTCGAAGGCTCCGACTTCAAGGTCACCCGCGAAGTCGACGGCGGCCTGCAGACTGTCAAGCTCAAGGGACCGGCGATCGTCACCACCGATCTGCGTCTCAACGAGCCGCGCTATGCTTCGCTGCCCAACATCATGAAGGCCAAGAAGAAGCCGATCGCTGAGAAGACCGTCGCCGATTACGGCGTCGACGTCGCGGCACGCCTCGAAGTTCTGAAGACGGCTGAGCCCGCGGGCCGCAAGGCCGGCGTCAAGGTGAAGGACGTCGCCGAGCTGGTGTCGAAGCTCAAGAACGAAGCCGGGGTGCTCTGATGACTGCGCTGTTGATTGCTGAACACGAACACGAGGTCCTCAAGGACTCCACCAACAAGGCGCTGACCGCGGCCTCCCAGCTCGGCGGCGACGTCCACGTGCTGGTCGCCGGTGGCGGGCAGGGCACCAAGGCTGCGGCCGAGGCGGCCTCGAAGCTTGCCGGTGTCGCCAAGGTGCTGGTCGCCGAAGGCGAAGCCTACGCGCACGATCTCGCCGAGCCGCTGGCCGCGCTGATCGTCTCGCTGGCCCCGTCCTACGACGCGATCGTCGCGCCCGCGACCTCGCGCTTCAAGAACGTGATGCCGCGCGTCGCAGCCCTGCTCGACGTCATGCAGGTCTCGGAGATCATCAAGGTGGTCGCGCCCGACACCTATGAGCGTCCGATCTATGCCGGCAACGCCATTCAGACGGTGAAGTCGAAGGACGCCAAGAAGGTCATTACGGTCCGTACTTCGACCTTCGCGGCGGCAGCTGCCGGCGGCAGCGCGCCGGTTGAGAGCGTCGCGGCAGCGGCGGACCCTGGCCTGTCGACCTTCGTCGGCGAGGAAGTCGCCAAGAGCGACCGTCCCGAGCTGACCTCGGCCAAGATCATCGTGTCCGGTGGCCGCGCCATGCAGAGCCGCGAGAACTTCGCCAAGTACATCGAGCCGCTCGCCGACAAGCTCGGCGCCGGCGTTGGCGCCTCGCGCGCGGCGGTCGACGCCGGCTATGCGCCGAACGATTGGCAGGTCGGCCAGACCGGCAAGGTCGTGGCCCCCGAGCTTTACGTCGCGGTGGGCATTTCCGGCGCGATCCAGCATCTGGCCGGCATGAAGGACTCCAAGGTGATCGTCGCGATCAACAAGGATGAGGACGCGCCGATCTTCCAGGTGGCCGATTACGGCCTAGTCGCCGACCTCTACCAGGCGGTTCCGGAGCTGACCGCCGAACTCGGCAAGCTCGGCAAGTAAAACGCGATAAAAACACCGGCCGGAGGTATAAACTCCGGCCGGTGTTTCATTTCTGAGGCGTTTTCTTTGGCGTGGGGCACGCCTTCGAAGCGATCCAATCTAGGTTTCGGGCCAGGATTCTGATCTAATCGAGCTTCTGATTAAATCGGACCTCCCGGCTCGGGGGATTAGGCAGGGCGCGATATGCGCGCCGTTCCGGTGGATGACATTATGGCGGCAGTGATCAAGAAGGTCGGCGTGATCGGCGCGGGTCAGATGGGCAATGGCATCGCGCATGTCGCGGCCCTGGCCGGCTTCGACGTGGTGCTCAACGACGTCTCGGCTGACCGCCTCAAGTCCGGCATGGCCACCATCAACGGCAATCTGGCGCGCCAGGTCTCCAAGAAGGCCGTCAGCGAGGACGACAAGACGAAGGCGATGGCGCGCATCTCGCTGGCCGAGAAGCTCGACGACCTCGCCGATTGCGATCTCGTGATCGAGACCGCGGTCGAGAAGGAAGAGGTCAAGCGCAAGATCTTCCACGAGCTCTGCGCGGTGCTGAAGCCGGAGGCGATCGTCGCCTCCGATACCTCCTCGATCTCCATCACCCGCCTTGCCGCCGCCACGGACCGGCCCGAGCGCTTCATCGGCATTCACTTCATGAATCCGGTGCCGCTGATGGAGCTGGTGGAACTGATCCGCGGCATTGCCACCGACGACCAGACCTTCGAGGCCTCCAAGGAATTCGTCGCCAAGCTGGGCAAGCAGGTCGCGGTCTCCGAGGATTTCCCGGCCTTCATCGTCAACCGCATCCTGCTGCCGATGATCAACGAGGCGATCTACACGCTGTACGAAGGCGTCGGCAATGTCGAGGGGATCGACGCGGCGATGAAGCTTGGCGCCCACCATCCGATGGGCCCGCTCGAGCTTGCCGATTTCATCGGTCTCGATACCTGCCTGTCGATCATGCAGGTGCTGCACGAGGGCCTCGCCGACTCCAAATACCGGCCGTGCCCGCTGCTGGTGAAATACGTCGAGGCCGGCTGGCTCGGCCGCAAGACCCAGCGTGGCTTCTACGACTACCGCGGCGCCAAGCCGGTTCCGACGCGGTAAATCGATCTTGTGACAATTCATGTCGTGTTAACCCCTCGCGCCTAGGCTCGCGCCGGTACGAGGGTGTGCGTAATGGACACGATGGCGATGGTCAGCACCATGCTGGCCTCTCAGCAAGGCGCGCTACAGTCGAATATCTCGGCGACGCTGATGAAGCAGAACGCGGATGCGGAGAAGTCCGCCGTCCTGACGCTGCTGGGCGCCGGTCAGCCTTCCCTTGCCAATGTTGGCGCTGGCGTCGGCGGCAACCTCAACGTCTCGGCCTAATTAAAGCGACGCAGCAGCCGGGCCTAACGCTGCCCGAAGCAGCTTGAGCGCGTCGTCGCTCGCCCACTCCGCCGGACCTGCGATCGTCGCGATCTCGCATCCCTGCGGGTCGACCAGCACCGAGGTCGGCATGCCCAGCGCCCGGCCTATCGCCTTAAGATCCTGGAAAACCTTGGCTTTCTGGTCGGTAAAATAACCGAGCCGGGTCAGATTGGCGTCCTTCAGGAAATTTTTCGGCTTCTCGGGGTCCCGGGTGTCGATATTGATCGCCACCACCTCGAAGTCAGGGCCCGACAGCTTGGTCTGGAGCTGGTCCAGCGCCGGCATCTCCTTGCGGCAGGGCACGCACCAGGTGGCCCAGAGATTGACCAGCAGGGTCTTGCCTCGGAAATCCGACAGTTTCCTCTGTTTGCCGTCGCCGTCCTCGAAGGTCAGGTCCGGCAGCTTCAGGGGGGCGCTCGCCATGGTCAGCGCCGCCACCTCGCCACGGGCGAGCGGGGCGATCTTCTGGGCCGTTGCCACCGCCGGTTTGCAGCTCGGATCGCCCGACGGAGCCCGGTTCAGGCCAAGCCCGTACAGCGCGGCGAAGCCGGCGAGGCCACCGATCACCACGGTGGCGATGACGATGGGGATCCGGCGCGTGGCGGAGGGCTTCTGGTCGAGCATATCGTTTGTCATCCGGTCGCAGATATGGCTATCAGGGGCCTCTTAATACGGCTGGCCTCGGCCGGCAAACATGCGGCAAGGCAAGGCGTGAGCAGGGGATCATGAGCAACAAGATGTGGGGCGGCCGGTTCTCGGAACGTCCCGATGAGATCATGGAAGAGATCAACGTCTCCATAGATGTCGATCGTCACCTCTATGCCCAGGACATTGCCGCGTCCAAGGCCCACGCCGCGATGCTTGCCGCGAATGGCATCATCACGGCCTCTGATGCGAAAAATATCGGCAAGGGTCTAGACACGATTTTGTCAGAGATCGGCAAGGGCGGCTTCGCGTTCAAGCGCGCGCTCGAGGACATTCATATGAATGTCGAGAGCCGCCTGTCGGAGCTGATCGGGCCCGCCGCCGGCCGGCTGCACACCGCGCGCTCGCGCAACGACCAGGTCGCGACCGACTTCCGCCTCTATGTCCGCGACATCGTCGACGAGACCGATGCGGCGCTTGCCGCGTTCCAGCAGGCGCTGGTGGGGCGCGCGCTGGAACACGCCGGAACCGTGATGCCCGGTTTCACGCATCTGCAGACCGCGCAGCCCGTCACTTTCGGCCACCATCTGCTCGCCTATGTCGAGATGGCCGCGCGCGATCGCGGCCGTTTCCAGGATGCGCGCAAGCGGCTCAATGAATCGCCGCTCGGCGCGGCCGCGCTGGCCGGCACCTCGTTCCCGATCGACCGTCATGCCACCGCGAAGGCGCTGGCCTTCGATCGCCCGATGGCGAATTCGCTCGATGCAGTCTCCGACCGCGACTTCGTGCTGGAAACGCTGTCGGCGGCTTCGATCTGCGCCGTGCACATGTCGCGCTTTGCCGAGGAGATCGTGATCTGGACCTCGCCGCTGGTGGGCATGATCCGCCTCAGCGACAAGTTCACCACCGGCTCCTCGATCATGCCGCAGAAGCGCAATCCTGACGCCGCCGAGCTCGTCCGCGCCAAGACCGGCCGCGTCATCGGCGCGCTCAACGGCCTCCTGATCGTGATGAAGGGCCTGCCGCTCGCCTATCAAAAGGACATGCAGGAGGACAAGCAGGGCGCCATGGAGGGCTTTGCCGCGCTGTCGCTGGCGATCCGCGCCATGACCGGCATGGTCCGCGACCTCGTACCTGACGAGGCCAAGATGAAGCTTGCTGCGGGGGAGGGCTATGCCACCGCGACCGATCTTGCCGACTGGCTGGTGCGGACGCTGAAAATGCCGTTCCGCGAGGCCCACCATATCACCGGCCGCATCGTCGCCAAGGCCGCCGCGGGCGGCGTGGCGCTGCATGAGCTGCCGCTGCAGGAGATGCAGGCGATCGAGCCCAAAATCACCAAGGACGTGCTCGGCGTGCTCTCGGTCGAATCGTCGGTCAAGAGCCGCACCAGCTACGGTGGCACAGCACCGAAGAACGTGACGGCACAGGCCAAGGCCTGGGCCAAGCGGCTGGAAAAAGAGCGAAAATTGGGCTGAAGGCCGAAATTTCGCCGGACCTCCGTGGCCTTCCGGCACTCGCCAGCGGGGGCCAATCTCTGTATGGTGCGGCCGCTTAGTGGGGATTTCGTCGTGACGTCACAGTTTCGCCCGGCCGGCTCGGGGTGGGCCATCATTGTCCTTAGCCTGACGGCGCTCGCGCTCGCCGGCTGTGGCCGCAGAGGCCCGCTCGACCTGCCGCCGACCGCCTCCAGTGCCTCCACGGCCAACGTCGCCGCGCCCACCGACACAGAGACCGAAGCCCAGAAGACGCCGAGCGTGTTCAATCCGACCTATGGCGCCGACGCGCCGCCGGCGGCGACCAAGGGCAGGAAGAAATCGTTTATCCTCGACCCGCTCCTGGACGAACCAGCCGGCAGGTAACGCGCCGGCATAGCTGAGCCAACGCCATGAACCATTTCGACTACCGCAACGGCGTGCTGCACGCCGAGGAGGTGAACCTGTCCGAGCTGGCCGCGACAATCGGCACGCCGTTCTATTGCTATTCGACCGCGACGCTGGAGCGCCACTACCGCGTCTTCGCTGAAGCCTTTGCCGGCGAGAAGGTGCTGGTCTGCTACGCCATGAAGGCGAACTCCAACCAGTCGGTGCTGCGCACACTCGCCAAGCTCGGCGCCGGCGCCGACGTGGTCTCAGGAGGTGAATTGAAGCGTGCGCAGGCCGCCGGCATCCCCAGCAGCAAGATCGTGTTTTCCGGCGTCGGCAAGACGGAAGACGAGCTGCGCGCCGCTCTCGCTGCCGACATCCTCTGCCTCAACGTCGAATCCGAGCCCGAGCTCGAATTGCTGTCGCGCCTTGCAACCGAGATGGGCAAGACCGCGCGCATCTCCATCCGCGTCAATCCTGACGTCGATGCCGGCACGCATGCCAAGATCTCGACCGGCAGGTCCGAGAACAAGTTCGGCATTCCGATCGTGCACGCGCGCGAGGTCTACGCCCGCGCCGCGAAGCTGCCCGGCATCGCGGTCACGGGCACCGACGTGCATATCGGCAGCCAGATCACCGACCTCTCCAAGATGGAGACGGCGTTCCGCATCCTCTCCGATTTCGTGCAGACCTTGCGCAGCGACGGCCACAACATCTCCCATGTCGATTTCGGCGGCGGCCTCGGCATTCCCTATTACATGGACCGTGAGGCGCCGCCGGCGCCCGATGCCTACGCCGCCATGGTCAAGCGGGTCAGTCACAATCTCGGCTGCACGCTGATGTTCGAGCCGGGCCGCATGATCGTCGGCAATGCCGGCATCCTGGTCGCCAAGGTCATCTATGTGAAGCAGGGCGACGGCAAGAACTTCGTCATCATCGACGCCGCCATGAACGACCTGATCCGTCCGACGCTGTACGAGGCGCATCACGACATCGTGCCGGTGACGCAGCCGGCCATGGGTGCGGCGACCATCGTGGCCGACGTCGTCGGCCCGGTCTGCGAGACCGGCGACTATCTCGCGCTCGACCGCACGCTGGCAATGCCGAAGCCGGGCGATCTCATCGCCATCATGACCGCAGGCGCCTACGGCGCCGTGCAGGCCGGTACCTACAACTCGCGGCCGCTGGTGCCGGAGGTGCTGGTCAAGGGCGATCAATATGCGGTGGTCCGCCCGCGCATCGAGGTCGAGCAGCTGATAGCGATGGATAAGCCAGCGCCGTGGCTGTGAGGGCGCCGGCGAGCTCAAGCTCGCCGACGCAGCGTATGTGTTACGGCCCGTATTTCGGAGCCGGCTTCTGATTGAAGTCGGTCTCGTCGGCGACGCAGGTGAAGTTCGCTGCGTTATTCGTGTCGCCGCTGCCGTTGTACTTCGCGACTTTCGGGAAGACGCAGAGCGGCCGCGTCATTTGCACCGCCGGCGGCGTATCGGCCACGTATTTCGTGGCGAGGATCGTCTCCGGCGCCGTGCCACCCTCGACCCATTTGACCAGCGGCATCAGCGCATCGAACGAGTTGGGGCCGGGGCCGCCGGAGCAGTGGTACATGCCGGGCACCATGAACAGACGCGCATAGCTTTGGGTCCGCTGCAGCGCAGGATTGCCGCCGAAGAAGCCGACCGGCTGGGCGCCTTGCTGAGATCCTGGACCCTCATTTCCGACCAGAGCCAGGAAGTAGTTGATGCTGCTCTGTGACGGGATCAGCGGGTCGGCCCAGCCGTGGTACATCAAGAGCTTGCCGCCATGGGCACGGAAGTCGCCGAGATCGGTGCTGGTCGCGTTCAGCACCGCGGCGAGCTGATCGTCGACCTTGTCGATGTCGCGGTGGAAATCGAAATTGGCAAAGTTGGTCGTGCTTCCCGGATAGCCGAAGCTCGGCCCGAACACCCAGTAGAACAGGCCGTCGAAGGCCGGCTCCGGCAGTTGCTCCTGGAACGCGAGGCCAAGCGCGAGGATGTCGTCGGTCTCGTTGCCGCGCTCGGAGCCCGGATTGACGAGCTGTCCGTTCACCGGATCGAGCGTGCCGGCGTAATAGCGCTGCATGGTCGTGACCTGATCGGAGGTCAGGCACGCCGGCGGCGCGTTGCCGCCGGTGCAGAGCAGGACCTTCGGATCGAAGTGACAATCGCGCGGATCGGTCAGGAACTGATCGGTCTTGGCGCCGCCGTCCTGTCCGACGCATTGCTTGAGCACAGCCTGGTTGATCAGCGTCATCTGGCCGGGCTGGATGAGCCGGCCGGGGCTCGCATGCGCGTTCTGCCAGCCATAGAGTCCGGCCATATGCAGGTGGGTGCGATTGAAGGCGGGAGCGCCGGCGAGGATGCCGTCATAATCGTTGGGGAAGCGCTGCGCCTCCATCAGGGCGTTCTGGCCGCCGGTGGAGCAGCCGGCGAAATAGGCGCGCTGCGATCGATGGCCGTAGAACGCGCTGGCGATCTCCTTGCCGCGCTCGGTCATCAAATGGATCGCGCGGTAGCCGAAATCCTTGATCCGCTCGGGATGTCCGAACAGGCCGGTCGACGGCGCCGTCGGATCGCCGAACTCCGCGGCGAGTTGGTTGCCCATGTTGCCGGCCGAGCCGCAGAACAGCGGATTGCATCCGGACGATCCCGTGCCGAGATCGCTGTTGGTCGAAGCAAAGCCGGCCTGGATGCCGATGGCGAGCTCGTTGTAGGTGATCAAGCCCTGGAAACCGCCGCCGCCGGTGCCGAGGAACCTGCCGTTCCACTTCGTTTCAGGCAGCCAGACCTCGATCTTGATCGCGGAGTCCGAGCTGGGAATCAGGGTTGCGGTGACGCGGCAGAACGCGGGAAGGCCGGTGATCGCGCTTCCACCGGGCGGGACGAAGGTGCCCGTCGTGTTGTCGTCAGCCGAATTGATCACCGTGTGCTGGAATTGCAGAGATCGAAGATTGGTGCACGCCGTCGCCATGGCGGGCGAGGTGCCGAGTGCGACACAGGCAAACAGGGCCGTGGTCGCACCGACAAGTAAGTGTCGATGACGCTTCATTCCGTCCTCCCTGATTTTTTTGTAGTCGTAGAGAGGACAGGATAGCCTACATCAAATACAACTCAAGGATGAAGCATCGTGTCGCGAGATGATTGATGTTCTCGCGCGCCGGTTGCGAGATGCAGGTGGTGGTGAGGTGCGATGCGGCCTCAACAAACGAGGTGTCGTCCCGGCGAACGCCGTGACCCATAACCCCAGGACAAAGTGTGGGGCAAAGCTCCCCACTCCGAGTCGTCGCCAAAGATCTCCCGGTGGGTATGGGTCGCGGATCTGCGCTTCGCTTGTCCGGGACGACCGCGGAGAAGGCGGCGCTACTTCCCCGCCAAGCCACCGCCCTTGCCGCCGACCACGACTCCGGCCTTCTTCTCGATCGGCTTGATTGCCGCGGTGAAATCGGACTCGGCGCCTTCCGCTGCTATCACGGTCTCCCAGAGACGTCCGACCGCGTCCGCGACCTCCATCGACAGGCCGAGCTGCTTCATCTCCTCCAGCGCCAGCCGCACGTCCTTCACCATCAAGCCGGTCGCGAAGCCGAAGTCGAAGCTGCGCGGCAGCACCGAGCGCGGAAACTTGTCGCGGCTCGCGGTGTTCATGCCCGAGCCCGCATTGATGACGTCGATCATCACGGCGGGATCGAGTCCGGCCTTCACGCCCATCACCACGGCTTCCGACGTCGCCACGATGGCGGTGGCCGAGAGGAAATTGTTGGCGAGCTTCATGGTCTGCGCAGCGCCCGGCTTCTCGCCGATGAAGAACACCTTTCCGATCACGTCGAGAACAGGCTTGAGCAGCTCGAACTCCGCCTTCGGCCCTGAGACCATCACCGCCAGCGTACCCTTCTCGGCGCCGCCGACGCCGCCCGACACCGGGCAGTCGATCTGCACGATGTTGCGTTGTGCGAGCAGGCCGTGAATCTTCGCAGCCATCGCCGAGCCGATCGTCGAGAGGTCGATGAAGCGTTTGATTCGGCTGCCCTCGATCACGCCGTTCGCCCCCGTGGCTACCGCGAGCGAAGCTTTTAGCGACGGCAGGCTCGCCATGACCGTCTCGACCTTGTCGGCGACATCCTTTGGCGACGTCGCAGCGGTCGCCCCGCGTGCGACCAGCTTGTCGACGGCCTCCTTGCGAGTGTCGAACACGACGAGCTTGTGGCCGGCCTCGATCAGCCGCCGCGCCATCGGGAAGCCCATGTTGCCGAGGCCGATGAATCCAATGTCCATGGTGTTTCCTTTGTTTGTTGTTTGTTGATCGGCGCCACGCACCCTCGGTGTCGTCCTGGCGGAAAGCCAGGACCTATTACCCCGGGGAGGAGCCGTTGAGCGCGGTGGTCACCAGCAGCCTTCGCATCACATCTGTCGGTGGTTATGGGTCCTGGCTTTCGCCAGGACGACGAGGGAGGCAGGTTGCCTCTCTCACTCGTGCTCCCTCACGCCTTCCCATCGATCTCCGCGAACACCTCGCGCGCGATGCGGAAGCTGTCGACGGCGGCCGGCATGCCGCCATAGATCGCGACCTGCATCAGGATCTCGCGGATCTCGTCACGGGTGACGCCGTTGGTGAGCGCGCCTTTCAGATGCGCACGGAATTCGTGCTGGCGGTTGAGGATCGCGATCATCGCGATGTTGAGCATGCTGCGGGTCTTGCGCGGCAGCTCCTCGCGGCCCCACACCGTGCCCCAGCAATATTCGTTGAGCATCTCCTGAAACGGACGGTTGAAGTCGTCGACGTTCTTGAGTGCATTGTTGACATAAGCCTCGCCCAGCACCGCTTTGCGGACTTCCAGGCCCTTGTCGTGCATCTTCTTGTCCATGGCGTTTCCTCTATTCCCCTTGGGTATTCATCTCGGGATTGGCGCCGCGGAAATTACGGGGTTGCCCATCGCCAGTCACGTCCTCGTGTTATGCGGGAAAAGGGGTGTCTCCCGTACAGGAACGGATGCCTCAGTGCTGCCGTTGTGGTACGCTTCGCTCTACCGGGCAACCTGGAGAGTTGATTGAACGGCGTCACCCCCGACCCGTCAGACCCGATCCGTGATGGCGATGCTCTGTCGCGGCTGAAGCTGGCGCAGGCCCTCGAGCGGTCCACTTATGCCATCGCGTGGGAGCGTGCCTGGCCGGGCTTGGCGCGTGTTCTTACCGTTGCGGGCCTGTTTCTGGTGGTGTCCTGGGCCGGTCTCTGGCTGGCGCTGCCCTCTGTCGCCCGCGCCATTGGTCTCGTGATTTTCGCAGGATTAGCGGCTGCGGCCCTGTTCCCGCTGATTCGGTTTCGCTGGCCGAGCCGAGAAGAGGCGCTCGCCCGGCTCGACCGCGGTTCGGGCATTCGCCACCGTCCTGCCACCACGCTGACGGACACGCTGACCTCGCAGGATCCGGTTGCGCTGGCGCTCTGGCAGGCGCAGCGCGAGCGTACGTTGGCCTCGCTCAAGCGCATCCGCGCCGGATTGCCGCACCCGCGCCTCGCCATCCACGATCCCTGGGCGTTGCGTGCGCTGGTGATGGTGATGCTGGTCGCGACCTTCTTTGCCGCGGGCGACGAGCGCGCGATGCGGCTCGGCGCGGCGTTCGACTGGAATGGTGTGCTGGCGCCGACCAATATCCGCGTCGACGCCTGGGTCACGCCACCGCTCTACACCGGAAAGCCGCCGGTGATCCTGTCGGCCGCCAACAAGGAGGCCGCAGCCCTTCCGGCCTCGGGCCCGCTTGCCGTTCCCGCCGGCTCGACCCTGATCGTGCGCTCGTCCGGCGGCAGCCTGGATGTCGTGGTCTCCGGTGGCCTCAAGGAGGCCGAGCCCAAGGAAGCTGCGCCCAAGGGTACCAACGAAAAGCATTTCACCATCACCGGCGACGGCACCGCGCATGTCCGGGCGCCCTCGGGTCAGCCGCAATGGGCCTTTGCGGCGACGCCGGACCGCCCGCCGACGATCGCGCTCGCCAAGGATCCGGAGCGCCAGGCGCGCGGCGCACTTCAGCTCGTCTACAAGATGGAGGACGATTACGGCGTCACCGGCGCCGAGGCGCAAGTCGCCGCGCGCACCAATGAAGCCGGCAAGGGCAGCGACGGCAAGACGGCCGCGCGACCGCTGTTCCAGCCGCCGCAATTTCCTCTGGTGCTGCCCAATGCGCGCACCCGTAACGGTGTCGGTCAGACGGTGAAGGATCTCAGCGAGGATCCTTACGCCGGTGCCGATGTCACGTTGACGCTCACGGCCAAGGACGAGGCCGGCAACGAGGCGCGAAGCGAGCCGTTCAACATGCGTTTGCCCGAGCGGCTCTTCACCAAGCCGCTCGCGCGCGCGTTGATCGAGCAGCGCCGCATCCTCGCGCTCGACGCCAACAAGAATTCCGACGTCTACACCGCGCTCGACGCGCTGATGATCGCGCCCGAACTGTTCACGCAGGAGATCGGGCAATATCTCGGCCTCTACAGCGTCACCCGGCAGCTTGAGGCGGCGCGCACCGATGATGCGCTGCGCGAGGTCGTGGCGAGCCTGTGGGCGCTCGCGGTGACGATCGAGGACGGCAACATCTCCGACGTCGAAAAGGCGCTCCGCGCAGCGCAGGACGCGCTGAAGCAGGCGCTCGACCGCGGCGCCAGCGACGAGGAGATCAAGAAGCTCACGCAGGATCTGCGGGCGGCGCTGGACAATTTCATGCGCCAGCTTGCCGAGCAGTTCCGCAACAACAAGGATGCGCAAAATCTCGCGCGTCCGCTCGATCCCAACACCAAGATCCTGCGCCAGCAGGACCTGCAGAACATGATCGACCGCATGGAGCGCTTGTCGCGCTCGGGCGACAAGGATGCGGCCAAGCAGCTGCTCGACCAGCTCCAGCAGATGCTGGAGGGCCTCCAGATGGCGCAGCCGGGACAATCCGGCGAGAGCGACATGGAGCAGGCGCTCAACGAGCTCGGCGACATGATCCGCAAGCAGCAGCAATTGCGGGACAAGACCTACAAGCAGGGCCAGGATTCCCGGCGCGATCGGATGCGCGGCAAGCAGCAGCAGGGCGACCAGTCGATGTCGGACCTGCAGCAGGACCAGCAGGCGCTGCGCGATCGACTGAAGAAGCTCCAGGACGAAATGGCCAAGCGCGGCCTCTCGCAGAAGGGCCAGAAAGGCCAACAGGGACAAAAGGGCCAGGAAGGCCAGCAAGGCGATCAGGCGCAGTCCGGCCAGGACGGCGATCAGGATGCCGACCAGGGCGATGATGATGGCGGGCTCGATTCCGCCGACAATGCCATGGGTGATGCGGGCTCGAAGCTCGGCGAAGGCAATGCCGACGGCGCGGTGGATTCCCAGGGCAAGGCCCTGGAGGCGATGCGCAAGGGTGCGCAGAAGATGGCCGAGGCGATGCAGCAGGGTGACGGCGATGGCCAGGGCGACGGTCCCGGCAACCGTGCCGGTCGCCAGCAGAGCGGCGGCAACCAGACCGACCCGCTCGGCCGTCCGTTGCGTGGCCACGAATTCGGCGACGATTACACGGTCAGGATCCCCGGCGAGATCGACGTCCAGCGCGTCCGCCGCATTCTGGAAGAACTCCGCCGCCGCCTCAGCGACCCCTCGCGTCCGCAGATCGAGCTCGATTATATCGAGCGGCTGCTGAAGGATTTTTGAGTGGCGAAGTCGTTACGCAAGTTACAACTGGCTTGCACCTCTCACCACAATCTCGCTGTCATCGCCCGACTTGATCGGGCGATCCAGTATTCCAGAGTCAGTTGTGATTGAATCGAGAGGCCGCGGCGTACTGGATGCCCCGCCTGCCGCCTTCGCTAAAGCTTCGGCGCCCCTGGACCGCAACCTCGGCGAAGCCTTGGCGTAGCCGGGTCGCGGGGCATGACGTCAGAATGTGTGGCGACACCCTCGCGTCATCCCTTCTTCGCCGCAAGCGCATCCGCCACCGCCGTGCGGATATCCGCGACCGAGAACGGCTTGGTCACGACGTCATGCACCAGCGCGTTCAAATTCGACGCGCGCTCGCGCTGGTCGGCAAAGCCGGTCATCAAGAGAATGGTCAGGTCGGGAAAGTCGCGCGCAGCGGAAAGCGCCAGCGCAATGCCGTCCATGACGGGCATCTGGATATCGGTGAGCAACAGATCGAACGCGCCGTCCTCGCGGGTCAGGATCTCCAGCGCCTCGGCACCGTCCTGGGCGGTGACGGTCTCGTGGCCGTCCATGGCGATGGCGCGCGCCACCAGCTGGCGCATCGAATCCTCGTCGTCGGCGATCAACACTTTTGGCATGAGACGATCCTTGGGACGATTCCTGCGACGAATCCTCCCGTGCGGGACGTTTGCAGGCTGATTATACGCTGCCGCCGGCGATGTCGCGCCTGTTGAAGAAGCGAACGTCGATATTGCGGCCCTCCGGAGGCGGCGAGGCCAGGCGCGAGCGGAAGAAGGCGCGCTCGCCGGGTTGCAGCACGGTCTGCTCCAGCACCGAATTCCAGGCGTAGATCTCGGCGCCCTGCGCGTCGCGTACGGCGAAGCGGAGCCTGGGAATATCGAGCGGCTTCTTGCCCTGGCCGACGATCACGCCCTCGATCACCAGCACCTGCTTACCGTCCACGGTCTCGGTCGAGAGCTTGACGTCCTTGAAGGCGAGCCCGCGCAGGTTCACTTCCAGCCCGACGAGTCTGTAGAAAGCCGCGGTCTGCGGCAGCAGGCGGACCATGTCGCCGCGCCAGATCACCAATGCCATCACCAGCGCGCCCATGGCGGCGCAGGTGATCGGCAAGCCGTAGTAAGATTTGCGCGGGGCGACCGCGGGCTGCGGCCGGCTCACCCTGGCTCCGCGACGGCTGAACAGGCCGCTGAACCAGGATTGGTGCCGGGCGCCGACGACTTCCTCTTCCGCGGCCCGGGCCGCAGCCGACCACTCGTCCTCGGCCTCCGCGGCATCCTCGGTCGGCCAGTCGCTGGCGATCGAGGGACTGTCGACCACCGGCGTCTCGGTGGCGCTATCGTCATTGGCGTAGCTGTTCCACTGCTCCGCGAGGTCGGACTGGTCGTCGGCCTGGCTGGCTGCGGCCATGGCCGGCACGGCGGCCTCCTCGATGGCGTCCTCGGGATGGGCGATCCAGGTCTTCTTGCAGCGGGAGCAGCGGACCGTCCGCCCATTGGCCCCAAGGCTCGCAAGCTTGATGGCGTAGGATGTCATACAATGGGGGCAGACGATATGCATGGACGGCCTCGACGATGACCTCCTCGTGGGGAACCCGATGCTAAAGGTTCTCTCGAGAAGGGACTTCTAAGGATGCTGCCGGGGATGCTACAGGGCGACCGTTAACGAACCGGAAACCATAACGGTCGCACAACCCCTCGATCGCATGCGGCGAAGCCTCGCTGGCGATGCGGCCTCGAGTCCCCTCGAACGGAGCTGAGCTTTGGTTCGGTTCGAAAATGTCGGATTGCGTTACGGTCTGGGGCCGGAGATCCTGCGCGACCTCAGTTTCCAGATCCCGGCGCATTCCTTTCAGTTCCTCACCGGCCCGTCCGGCGCCGGCAAGACGTCGCTGCTGCGCCTGTTGTTCCTGTCGCACCGACCGACGCGAGGCCTCGTCAATCTGTTCGGCCACGACATCTCCCAGCTTGGCAAGGACGAGATCGCCGATCTGCGCAAGCGCATCGGCATCGTGCTGCAGGATTTCCGCCTGCTCGATCATATGACGACATATGAGAACGTGGCGCTGCCGTTCCGCGTCATGGGCCGCAGCGAATCCAGCTACCGCAAGGAGGTCATCGACCTCTTGCGCTGGGTTGGCCTTGGCGACCGCATGGATGCGCTGCCGCCCATCCTGTCGGGCGGCGAGAAGCAGCGCGCGGCGATCGCGCGCGCGGTGATCTCGCGGCCGCAGCTCCTGCTCGCGGACGAGCCGACCGGCAGCGTCGATCCGACGCTCGGGCGACGCTTGTTGCGGCTCTTCATCGAGCTCAACAAGTCAGGCACCGCCGTCATCATCGCCACCCACGACATCGCGCTGATGGACCAGTACGAAGCCCGCCGCTTCGTGCTGCATCAGGGCCGGCTGCACGTCTATGAGTAGGACCGACGAGCGCGGCGTGCTGGTCGACCTCGGACAGGAGCGTCCGCCGCTGCCGGCCAGGGCGCGCAATTTGTCGCCGATCGTGCCGCGCGCCTCGATCCACGGCCGCGCGCTGGTCGCCGTCGTCGCCATCATGACCTTCCTGGCCTCGATGACGACCGGCACGGTGCTTTTGGTGAGCGCCTCGGCCGCGGAATGGCAGTCGGATGTCGCGAGCGAAATCACCATCCAGGTCCGCCCGCAATCCGGACGCGACATCGAGCGCGACACGGTCGCCGTCACCGAGGCGATGCGCGCGCAAACGGGTATTGTCGAGGTCAAGCCCTTTACCAAGGAGGAGAGCGGCAAGCTGCTCGAGCCCTGGCTCGGCACCGGCCTCTCGATGGACGATTTGCCGGTGCCGCGCATGATCATCGCGCGCGTGCAGCCGGGCACCGCGCTCGACCTCGCCGCGCTGCGCGCCCGCGTGACGCAGGTGGCGCCGAGCGCCAGCGTCGACGATCACCGCGCCTGGATCGAACGGATGCGCTCGATGACCAACGCCACCGTGTTTGCCGGCATCGGCATTCTCGCGCTCGTCATCGTCGCGACCATCATCTCGGTCTCGTTCGCGACCCGCGGTGCGATGGCCGCGAACCGCCCGATCGTCGAAGTGCTGCATTTCGTCGGCGCCGGCGACCGCTACATCGCCAATCATTTCCTGCGGCATTTCCTCCGGCTCGGTCTCGAAGGCGGCGTCATCGGCGGCGGCGTCGCCATGCTGCTGTTTGGTTTCTCCGAGTCGATCGCCGGCTGGTTCTCCGGCACCCCGGTCGGCGATCAGTTCGCGGCGCTGCTCGGCACTTTCTCGCTTCGGCCTTCGGGCTATGTCGTGCTCGCGGTGCAGGCCGTCCTGATCGGCGCAATCACCGCGGTCGCCTCGCGCCAAACCCTGTTCGCGACGCTGAATGACGTGGATTGACGTTTGTTGTCTTCCCTTCTCCCCTTGTGGGAGAAGGTGGCGCGAAGCGCCGGATGAGGGGTTCTTTCCCCTCGCACGATTATTCGTGAGGATAGAGACCCCTCACCCGGCTTCGCTTCGCGAAGCCACCCTCTCCCACAAGGGGTCCCACAAGGAGAGAGGGTGAAGAAACCGGACTCCACTTCGCCTCAAAACGTCTTAAAATCATCCGGGGAAGGGATCACCGACATCACATGACCTCGCCGACCGACGACCGATCGCCGAAACTGCCGCGCGGCTGGCTCCGTGCGACCGTGGTGTCGACGATCGCGTTCGTCTTTGTCGGCGCGGCGGCAGGCTTCATCGCCTTCCTGTCGCAATTGCGCGGCGCGGAGGTCGCACCGGATCGCAAGGCTGACGGCATCGTGGTCCTCACCGGCGGCTCCTCGCGGGTCTCGGACGCGATGGAGCTGCTCGCGGCCGGCTACGGCAAGCGGCTCCTGATCTCGGGCGTGCACCCGACCTCGACGGCGAACGATATCTCCCGCACGCTGCCGGAGAACCAGTCCTTCATGACCTGCTGCGTCGATCTCGACCGCACCGCGCTCACGACCCGCGGCAACGCGGCGGAGGCGCGGCGCTGGGCCGAGGGGCGCGGCTTCAAATCGCTGATCGTGGTCACCTCGAACTATCACATGCCGCGCGCGCTCGTGGAATTCTCGCATGCGATGCCGGAGACGACGCTGGTTCCTTTCGCGGTGGTCGGTGACAAATGGCGCGAGGAGCCGTGGTGGACCTCGGCCTCGACCCTGCGGCTGCTGTTGTCCGAATATGTCAAGTACATCGCCGCCGAGGTGAGGGTGCGGCTGGAGGATTTCGGGATTGACCTTTCGCCCGAGATGTCGGAGCAGCCTCTTGGCCTGCAATCCAGGCGGCCCGCCACCGCACAGGCCAATTGATCGGATTCTTGATGTTCCTGATTTTCCTGCGCTCGCTGCTGTTCAACGTGCTGTTCTACGCCGTGCTGGTGTGCCTTGCGATCGTGGCGCTGCCGACCTTCGCGTTGCCGCCGCGCGCCATGCTGACGGTTGCGCAATGGTGGGCGAAGGCGACGCTGTTCCTGATGCGCGTGGTCTGCAACATCAAGGTCGAATTCCGTGGGCTGGAGAAGATTCCGCAAGGGCCGCTGGTAATCGTCGCCAAGCACCAGTCGTTCTGGGAGACCTTCGTGCTGCCGGGCTTCTTTCATCGCCCGATCTTCATCCTCAAGCGCCAGCTGATGCAGATCCCGGTGTTCGGTCAGTTCCTGGTCAAGACAGGGATGATCGCGATCGACCGCAAGGCCGGCGTGAAGGCGTTGCTCGACATGACGCGGCGCGCGCGCGAGGCGGTGCGCGGCGGCGGCCAGCTCGTCATCTTTCCCGAAGGCACCCGCCGCGCGCCAGGGGCGCCGCCGGATTACAAGACCGGCTTTGCGCAGATCTATTCATCCTGCGGCGTGCAATGCCTGCCGATCGCGCTCAACTCCGGCCTGTTCTGGCCGCGCCGCACCTTCATGCGCTATCCCGGTACGCTGGTGGTGGAGTTTCTCGATCCGCTGCCGCCGGGCCTGCCCAAGGATGAGTTTCTGTCGCGCGTGCAAACCGTGATCGAGGATGCGACCGGCCGCCTTGTCGAAGCCGGTCGGAAAGAGCAGGAGCAGTCGATCGGCAGCGCGCCGAGCTATGCTCCGTCGGGGAGCTAATATTTTTTGTTGAATCGATGTAGTCCGCGGGGCTCGGAACACCTCTCCCGTAGGGAGAGGTCGGATCGCATCGTAGATGCGGTCCGGGTGAGGGGATCTGGTCTCATTGGGTGCCGCGCCCCTCACCCGGATTGCTCAGGCGCGCGATGGCGCGCCAAAGCAATCCGACCTCTCCCCGTCGGGGAGAGGTGGTCACCGACGCCGATCGAACGTGACGCGATCTCGCTTCAGCGGCTATCCCGGTTTTCGTCGGGAGCCGACGCGTGCGATGAATGCGCCTCGCCGTGCAGCATGATTGCGAGCTGATGCAATTGCGTGTCGCGAAAGCCTTCGGCTTCGATCGCCTTCACGGTCGCCGTGACATAGTCGCGATTGGCGCCGGACTGGCCGTGGCCCTGGAGCACGTGGCGGTGCTGCTCGGCAAGCGACAGCCGGCCGGCATATTGCACATGGCCGCGGTCGACGACATAGGCGAGCGCCGAGACACGCTCGCGCGCTTCGTTCTCCAGCCAGACCGAGCGCATCACCTCGCGATAGACCGATGTCACCTGCTCGCGCGCGCGCAAATAGGCGACGACGTCGGCGCGGTTCTTTTCGGCGACACGGAAGGCGATGCCGCGGCAGGCGCCGCCGCGGTCGAGCCCCAGCACCAGGCCCGGCTGCTCCGGCGTGCCGCGATGCACGAAGGAATAGACGCAGAGCGCGCGGTGCTCGCCGACCAGCCGCGCCGGAATGCGCTCCTCGAATTCGAAGCCCGGCCGCCACATCAGCGAGCCATAGCCGAACACCCAGAGGTCGCCCTTGGCTGATGTGATGGTGGGAAGGGTGATTTCGGACATTTCGGGCACGGCTACCAGAACCACGCGTCCAAGCGAAGCGAATTCTCCGCCTTTTGTCAGAGCCCAGCCTCGCTTACATTTGACAAAATCTCGGGCCAAAGGGTCGCCGCATGTCCGATATGACCATTGCCGCAGGCCGGCGCTCCCGTTGGGGGCTCTTCATTGCCCCCGTCCTCCTCCTGATCCTCGCGGTCGCCTGGAGCGGCTTCTGGTTCTATGCGGCCTCGCAGGCCGGGACCGCCGTCGATGCCTGGCGCGCGCAGGAGGCCAAGGCCGGCCGCATCTATGATTGCGCCAAGCGCTCGATCGCGGGCTTCCCGTTCCGCTTCGAGGTCCGGTGCTCCGGCGCCAGCGTCGCTCTGGTCTCGCAGAATGCGAGCAAGACGCCGTTCACGGCCAAGCTCGACAACATCCTGGTCGTCGGGCAGATCTACGATCCCAAGCACGTCATTGCGGAATTCACGGCGCCCGCCACGCTGGTCGACGGCGTGACGCAAAACACCTTCGTGGTGAACTGGAGCAAGGGCCGCAGCAGCGTGATTGGCTTGCCGGCGATCCCGGAGCGCGCCTCCATCGTGTTCGACGATCCCAGCCTCAACAGGCTCGATGGCTCCGTGCAGGTGCCGCTTGCGCGCGCCAGGCAGATCGAGCTGCACGGGCGTCTCGCCGATGGATCGACGTCGGCTCATCCTGTGATCGAGACCGTGCTCCAGGTCTCGCAGGGCAGCATCCAGGGTGTTCATCCCTTGCTCGCCGAGCCGTTCGAAGCGGACACGCGCGCCAAGATCACGGGCCTCTCCGATCTCACGCCAAAGCCCTGGCCGCAGCGCTTCCGTGAGATCCAGGCCGCC
Organism: Bradyrhizobium guangzhouense; assembly: GCF_004114955.1. NCBI lineage: Bacteria > Pseudomonadati > Pseudomonadota > Alphaproteobacteria > Hyphomicrobiales > Nitrobacteraceae > Bradyrhizobium > Bradyrhizobium guangzhouense. Next base: position 6,566,722 of record NZ_CP030053.1, on the reverse strand, counting down.
GGCGGTCATATCGAGATCGTGCAGTCGCGCATCCAGCAAGGCGAGATGATCGCGGTCGCGGCCGGCACGCTGGGCCTCTCGGCCAATGGCCGACTGGACGGCGAATTGCAGATGACCGTGACCGGCCTCGAACGTGTCATCCCGGCGCTCGGCATCGAAAAGATGCTGGAGGAGGGCGTGCCCCAGGCAACCCTCGACCGCGTCGCGCCCGGCGTGAAGTCGCAGGATCTCAACAATCTCTTCGGCGCGCTCGACCGTGCCGTTCCCGGCCTCGGCAAGGTCATCAAGCAGAACGCCAATGCCGGCGTTGCCGCCGGCATCAACGCGATCGGCACCGAGAGCACGCTCGAAGGCAAGAAGGCGCGCAGCTTCCCGCTGAAATTCGTCGACGGCGCCGTGCTGCTCGGCCCGTTCAAGGTCGGCCAGATCCCGCCGCTGTTCTGATCGGCTTCTAGCCCTGCTTCTTGCCGAGCTGCCCGTGCTGGCGGCCGAAGTCGGCGGCGGCCGAATCCTGGCCGATCTCGACGATGCCGCGGCGGATGGCGCGGGTGCGGGTGAAATGGTCGAACAGCGCCTCGCCGTCGCCGCGGCGGATCGCGCGAGTGAGTTTTGCAAGATCCTCGGTGAAGGTGCCGAGCATCTCCAGCACCGCGTCCTTGTTGGCGAGGAAGACGTCGCGCCACATCGTCGGATCGGAGGCGGCGATGCGGGTGAAGTCGCGGAAGCCGCCGGCCGAGAATTTGATCACCTCGGACTCCGTCACTTGCGCCAGCTCGTCGGCGGTGCCGACGATGGTGTAGGCGATCAGATGCGGCAGATGGCTGGTGATGGCGAGCACGAGATCATGATGATCCGGCGTCATCACCTCGACCTTGGCGCCCATCGCCGCCCAGAAGGCGCGCAGATGCGCGGTGGCATCAGTGTCGGTGCCTTCAGGCGGCGTCAGGATGCACCAGCGGTTGATGAAGAGCTCGGCGAAGCCGGAATCCGGACCCGAATGCTCGGTGCCCGCCACCGGGTGCGCCGGCACGAAATGAACATCCTTCGGCAGATGCGGCGCCATGTCCTTGACGACAGCGCCCTTGACCGAGCCGACGTCGGAGATGATTGCGCCGGGCTTCAGATGCGCCGATATCTCCTGCGCCACCGGCCCGCAGGCGCCGACGGGTATGCAGAGGATGACGAGATCGGCATCCTTCACCGCTTCCGCATTGGTCGCCACGACTTCGTCGACGATGCCGAGCTCGAGCACCCGCGCACGCGTCTTCTCCGAGCGCGCGGTGGTGACGATCTCGCCGGCCAGGCCTTGAAGCTTCGCAGCGCGCGCGATCGAGCCGCCGATCAGGCCGAAGCCGATCAGGGCGACGCGCTGGAAGTGCGGGTCCACGCTCATTTGCCGGCCATGAAGTCGCGCAAGGCGTCGACGACGAGGCGGTTGGCCTCCTCGGTGCCGATGGTCATGCGCAGCTGATGGTGCAGGCCATAGTTCTTCAGCGCGCGCAGCACGAGGCCACGCCTGGTGAGATAGGCATCGGCCGCATCGGACGTCTTGCCTTCTTGCGGAAAGTGGATCAGCACGAAATTGGCGACGCCGGGCGTCACCTTCAGCCCGAGCTTGGTGATCTCTTCACTGAGCCAGTTGCGCCAGGTCTCGGTGAACTGCTTCGACATCGCCTGATGCGCGGTGTCCTCGATCGCGGCGACCGCGGCATACATCGCCGGCGTCGACACGTTGAAGGGACCGCGGATGCGGTTGACCGCGTCGATGATGTGCTCGGGGCCGAACATCCAGCCGACGCGCAGCGCGGCGAGGCCGTGGATCTTGGAGAAGGTGTGCGTCACCACGGTATTCTCGGTGGTGGCGACCAGCTCGATCCCCATTTCATAGTCATTACGGGACACGTAGTCGCAATAGGCGGCATCCAGCACCAGCAGCACGTGCGAGGGCAGGCCCGCGCGCAGGCGCTTGACCTCGTCGAACGGGATATAGGTCCCGGTCGGGTTGTTGGGGTTGGCGAGCCAGACCAGCTTCGTCTTCGGCGTCACCGCTTTCAGGATCGCGTCGACGTCGCAGGTGAGGTTCTTCTCGGCCGCAACGACGTTCTTGGCGCCGACCGCCATGGTCGCGATCGGGTAGACCAGGAAGCCGTGCGTGGTCGAGATCGCCTCGTCGCCATGGCTGAGATAGGTGTGGGCGAGCAGATTGAGGATCTCGTCCGAGCCGGCGCCGCAGATGATGCGGTTTGGATCGAGGCCGTAGTGGCGGCCGATCGCCTCGCGCAGCACGCGCGAGGTTCCCTCAGGATAGTCTTCCAGATGATCCGCGACGTGCTTGAAGGCCTCGATCGCCTTGGGCGAGGGTCCGAACGGCGTCTCGTTGGCCGAGAGCTTGAACACCTTGCGGCCCGGCTCCGGCACCGGGGTCTTGCCGGGCGTATAGGGCGCAATATCGAGAATGCCGGGATTCGGCACGGGGCGGGACATCTTCAACTCCGAAAGTAGCTTAGGCGGTACGCGATTTACGATTTTGGCCCGGTCGGGGTCACCGTATAGCGCGTTGCGTGGCTGCCGACGAGGGCCGTGGAGCGCACCGAGGCTCCCGCCTCGATCAGGCCAGCCCTGATCTTGTCGATGCTGGTGTCTGACGTAACCGAAACCAGCAGCGCCGCGCCGTCAAAGGCGGTATCCGGCACCGCCACGATGTCGGCGAGCGGCGACAGCGCCCGCGCGACTTCGGCATTCCATCCGGATACGCGCACGCTGAAGGTCTCGACCTCCGTCACGACGGCGCTGTCGGCGACGCGCGAGATCGCGAACACGGGCAGCGACGCCGGATGGTCGGCGCGTTCGACGAAGGGCAGGCGCGCGATGATCTTCGGCGCGCCCATCGCTTCCAGCTCCAGCCACCACGGTGTGCGGCTGGAGGTCGCCGAGACCAGCGCGAGGTCGCCCTTGGATTTCGCCACCGCCTCGACCGCCGCCTGCGCGCTGAAATGCGCGACGTAAGGCACCGTGAAGCCGAAATGGAAGCGCACGGAATCGCGCATCGCCGGCTCGCTTGCCGAGATGTCGGCATGCACGGAGAACGGTGCCTGGACATAGGTGAAGGTCGAGATGATGACGCGCCAGATGCTCTCGACCGTGTCGAGCGGCAGAATGCCGCGATGACGCTGCACGATCTCGCGCATCATCGAGGCCTCGCGCGCGGGCCGGAACGCCGAGCCGACCTCCTGGGTCTGCTTCACCTGGATCAGGCGGTCGATGATGTCGCCGCGCTGCATCAACAGGCGATGCATGGCCTCGTCGATCGCGTCGATCTCCTTGCGCAATTCCTGGAGCGATGGTGGCGCGGGCGGACGTTGGGACATATCTGACTGGGCGGTTGCGAGGCTGCGGAGAATGTCCTGATTAGGCAGTCAGGCCGGCGAAAGCAAAGAGAAATGACGTCCTGCAAGGCTGCCGGTTAAGAGACGATTTTGGCGAAGCCAGACCGCGACTTGACGAATTCGGCCCAAGCCAGTAGGTTTTTGCCCGTTCCGTGGTCATTTGAGCCGGCCGGCTTGCAGCCACGTTAAAAAACTCGCTAAACAGGCCGGGGACGCTTTCGATCCCGGCCGAACCTATCGTTCAGGCCGGGTTTTTCATGGCCTGATGTCAGTCGCGATCAGAAAGTCCGATCGCTAACGAGGTCGATGGTCAGAGATGGTTGGCGTCAAGTCTGTCCCAAGTCCTACGATCCCAAGTCCCACGATCAGTGCCGACGATCGGTCGCATGAGGTCGATCATCCGAGCTCGGAGGTCGCGCTGTTCGGCGCGGACCAGCCGCTGCGGCTCGATTGCGGCGTCGATCTCACCCCGTTCCAGATCGCCTACAAGACCTATGGCGAGCTCAACGCCGATCGCTCCAATGCCGTGCTGATCTGCCATGCGCTGACCGGCGATCAGCACGTCGCAAATGTGCATCCGGTCACCGGCAAATCAGGCTGGTGGGAGACGCTGGTCGGTCCCGGCCGGCCGCTCGATCCCAGCAAGTATTTCATCATCTGCTCCAACGTGATCGGCGGCTGCATGGGCTCGACCGGGCCTGCCTCGATCAATCCCGCCACCGGCAAGGTGTGGGGCCTCGATTTCCCCGTCATCACCATTCCCGACATGGTGCGCGCGCAGGCGATGCTGATCGACCGGCTCGGCATCGACACGCTGTTCGCCGTCGTCGGCGGCTCGATGGGCGGCATGCAGGTGCTGCAATGGACCGCGGCCTATCCGAGCCGCGTCTATTCCGCGCTCGCGATCGCCTGTTCGACGCGGCACTCGGCGCAGAACATCGCCTTCCACGAGCTCGGCCGCCAGGCCGTGATGGCCGATCCCGACTGGCACAATGGCGCCTATGCCGATCAGGGCATCCATCCGCATCGCGGCCTCGCGGTCGCGCGCATGGCCGCGCACATCACTTATCTCTCAGACGCCGCTTTGCATCGCAAGTTCGGCCGGCGCATGCAGGACCGGGAGCTGCCGACCTTCTCGTTCGACGCCGATTTCCAGGTCGAGTCTTATCTGCGCTACCAGGGCTCGTCCTTCGTCGAGCGTTTCGACGCCAATTCCTATCTCTACCTGACCCGCGCGATGGATTATTTCGACATCGCCGCCGACCATGGTGGCGTGCTTGCGAAAGCGTTCGCGGGGATCGAGACCCGGTTCTGCGTGGTCTCCTTCACCAGCGACTGGCTGTTCCCGACCTCTGAATCACGCGCGCTGGTGCACGCGTTGAATGCGTCGAGCGCGCGGGTGTCGTTCGCCGAGATCGAGACCGATCGCGGCCACGACGCCTTCCTGCTCGACGTGCCTGAGTTCTTCGACATTTCGCGCGCCTTCCTGCAGTCGGCAGGCAAGGCGCGCGGGCTCACCGGCAAGAATGGCTAACGAGGACGGCTCGCAATGTCTGTACAGGAAGTGCTGCCTCTGAATGGCCTTGCGGGCGACCAGTCGGGCCCATTTCGCGCCGACCATCTGCTGGTCGCCGAGATGGTCAAGCCGGGCTCAAAGGTGCTCGACGTCGGCTGCGGCGACGGCGATCTGCTTCAACTGCTGGAGACCCGCGGCATCGACGGCCGCGGCATCGAGCTGTCGCGTGAGGGCGTCAATCGCTGCGTGGCCAAGGGCCTCGCTGTGGTGCAGGGCGATGCCGACACCGACCTCGTCAATTACCCTGATGACGCATTCGACTACGTGATCCTGTCGCAGACGCTGCAGGCGACGCGTCAGCCCAAGGTCGTGCTGGAGAACCTTCTGCGCATCGGCCGCCGCGCCATCGTCTCGTTCCCCAATTTCGGCTTCTGGCGGATGCGCCTCCAGCTCCTGATCGGCGGTCACATGCCGCGCACGGAGAATCTGCCGGCGAGCTGGTATGACACCGCCAACATCCATTTCTGCACCATCAAGGATTTCGTCGAGCTCTGCGACGAGATCCACGTCAAGATGGAGCGCGCCGAAGCGCTCGATCTCTACGGCCGCCCGCTGCGGCTGCGCTTGCCCTGGTGGGTGTGGAATCTGTTCGGCGAGCAGGGTGTGTTTCTGCTCACGCGCGGCGGGAAGTAATAGCCTCCGTCATTCCGGGGCGATGCGAAGCATCGAGCCCGGAATCCATTGCGCCTCAGTTTCTGTGGCTGAATGGATTCCGGGCCGGAGCCTGCCGGCGCATCCCGGAATGCCGACTAATGCGCCACCAGCGACCTCGGATCGCGCACCGGCCAGCGTCCCGCTTCCACCAGTGTCACGAACCGCTCCACGCTCTCGTTGAACAACGCGGGCTCTTCGAGATTGAGCACATGGCCCGACTTCGGAAACATCGCGAGCCCCGCCGCGGGCAGGTGTTTCTTCAGGAACAGGCTCGCGCCGATGCAAGGATCGTCCTCGTCGCCGCAGATGATCAGTGCCGGCGTTGCCACCTTCCTGATCGCATCCGCCAGCGTGTAGATCGACGGCCGGCCGCCCTGGAAGCCGCGCATCGTGTTGGCAGAACCCTTGGCATCATGCCGCGCCAGCGCAACATAAAAATCCGCATGGCCGCGCGGGTCCTTCACCAGGAAGGGAATCCGGCTCGGTGCCTCGCGCGTGATCTTTGCGACTTCCGCAGAGCCCAGCGTCTCGAATTGCTCGGCATTGGCGCGGCACTGCTTGCGCCAGGCGTCGAGAGTCTCGAGTTCGGAACCTGAGCCGACGCCAGCGAGCGTCATCGACAGCGCACGCTGCGGCGCATTCAATCCGATCTGAAGCGACGAGTACGCGCCCATCGAGAGGCCGACGAGATGCGCGCGCTCGATTCCGAGATGATCGAGCACCGCGAGCGCGTCGGTATAGAAGTGCTTGTAGGTATAGACCTCGCCATCAGGCACGTCAGACGGGGCGTAGCCGCGTGCGGAATAGGTGATGCAGCGGTGGCCGCGCGACAAGTAGCGCATCTGCGGCTCCCAATTGGTGTAGTCAGCCGCGAACTCGTGCAGAAAAATGATCGGCGTCCCCTGACCAGCCTCTTCGAAATAGATGCGGACATCGTCCCTGGTCGTGGCGTGGGGCATTAACCGTTTCCCTCTCTTCGAGCCGTGATCTCAGGATCGCAGTTAATGCAGATGTCCGCAATAAGGCAGCTCGATCAGAGCATTGCCGCCAAATCATCGCAGCTATTCGCGGGCGCCGCGTCTTTTTCTCGCCACATCGGACGGCTTAACGGCCCTATCGATGTTGGCCATCGCACGGGCCGACTTTGGGAAGTGGGGGTGTCAACGAAGGATGAAGAATGGTTGAGTTGTTTGCGTCTCGCCTGTCGCGTCGTGTTGTCGCGCTGGCGATGTTCTTCGCGGCTTTTGCCGCGTTCGTTTCTCCGGCCTCGGCGCGGCCTCATCATCGTCACAGCGCAGAGCGGCACGCTCATGTGCATCACGCCAGCAGACATCATCATCACTACCGGCACTCGGCCCGCAGCTCGCGCTTCGAGCGCAGCGCGGCGGCGTTGCAGGCAAGTGGATTCGCCAACACCCAGGCCAGCTATGATCCGAGCACCAGTGCCAACAGCGGCGGCGGCGCCGGCACGAGCGGCTTCGGCGGTGGTTCAGGCCTCGTGTCCGAGGCGCGGCGCTATCTCGGCGGCAACCCCACGGGGCGCGGCAGCCTATGGTGCGCGCGTTTCATGAACATGGTGCTGCAGAAGACCGGGCATCAGGGCACCGGCTCCGACATGGCGAGCTCGTTTGCGCATTACGGTACACGCGTCTCCGGCCCGCAGGTTGGCGCCATCGCGGTGATGTCGCGCGGTCGTCGCGGTGGTCATGTCGGCATCATCACCGGCATCGACGCGCAGGGCAATCCGATCATGATCTCCGGCAACAACGGCAACCGTGTCCGCGAAGCCCCGATCTCGCGCGGCCGGATCTATGCGTATGTGATGCCGAATTAGCGCCGTCATTGCGAGGAACTCTTGCGACGAAGCAATCCAGACTGTCTCCGCGGATGCATTCCTGGATTGCTTCGCTGCGCTCGCAATGACGGAGTGTGTTGAGCAGCCGTCGGCTCACACCAGTGTCGGCTGCTCCACCGCGACCGCATCCCCCACGCCGATCTCGCCGTCGGCCACCACCTCGGCATAGATGCCGCAGTCCATGTGACCGAGATGGCGCGACAGCGTCGGCGGTATCTCGAGATCGCGCTTCGCGGTCACCGGGTCCACATTCGTGGCCGGGCAGCGGACGATGCGCTTCACCACCTTCAGCCGTGCCTGTCCGATCGCGAGCGTCTGGCCGACCAGCTCGAGTTCGGACCAGGCCTGCCATCCATCCACGTAGAGATTGGCGCGGAAGCGCAGCGGGTTGACGGCGATGCCACCAAGCATGGTCTCGATGGCGCGGACGCTGTTGAGATTGATGATCGACACGACCTTGCGGGCGACGTCGGAGAAGCTGTGATCGCGGCCGGACAGGACCTTCGGTGGGCCCTTCAGCTCGGGTTGGAAATTTTCGGTGAAGTAGGCCTCGATCGCCGCGCGCCCGGCTACGGTCTCGAGATCCCCGCTGGCGACGATCTGGCCGTCCTTGCGGATGGTCAGGCGATTGGTCGCGTCCTCGAAGCGGCTGTCGAGAGAGGCCAGGCGCTCATTGCGCGCCAGCATCAGGAACTGGATTTTCGGCTTCCACTCGGGGGCTTCAGGGTCGAACCCGCTGGGGCCGTTCTCGATGGCATAGCGGCGGTCGGCGGGCAGGGTCTGGCCCGACCGCAAGGGCACCCGGGGCAGGGATTCCGGCGTCAGGCCCTTGATCGGGTAGCGGTAAAGGCCGGTGATCTTGGCGATCGGGCCGGGTGGCTCTGAGCTAAAGTTCATGGGCCTACTTAGGGGATTCGACCGGTACCCGCCAAGCCGGCTGCCGAGCGCACGAAATTGTGAACGCGCCTCTTCCGATCCGAAGGCACGCTTCCCACATCTGGATCAGGCCGGCGCCAGCGTCGGCTGATAACGACCGCTTGCTGGTTGAGGAACGTCAACGCATCAGGCGGAAACCCAATGAAGATGCCGTTTGGGGTGCCTTAGAGGGCCCCAAGGGCAGGCCGAGGGACAGAAAAGACCATGAATATCGACAAATATACCGAACGCTCCAGGGGCTTCATCCAGTCCGCGCAGTCGCTTGCGGTGCGCGAGGGGCATCAGCAGTTTTCGACGCTTCACGTCCTGAAAGTGCTGTTGGACGACAATGACGGGCTGGCTGCCGGCCTGATCGACCGCGCCGGCGGCAATTCCCGTGCAATCCTGAAGGCGACCGAGGACGCCCTCAACAAGGTGCCGAAAGTTTCTGGCGGCGGTGCCGGCCAGATTTATCTCGCGCCCGAGCTCGCGCGCACCTTCGACGCGGCCGAAAAGGCCGGCGAGAAGGCGGGCGACAGCTTCGTCACCGTCGAGCGGCTCTTGCTTGGCCTCACGCTGGAGAAGACCAGCGAGGCAGGCAGCATCCTCGCCAAGGGCGGTGTCACGGCGCAGAACCTCAACGCGGCCATCGAGGCGCTGCGCAAGGGCCGCACCGCGGATTCCGCGACGGCGGAGAACGCCTATGATGCGCTGAAGAAATATGCCCGCGACCTGACCCAGGCTGCGCGCGACGGCAAGCTCGATCCGGTCATCGGCCGCGACGAGGAGATCCGTCGCACGATTCAAGTGCTGTCACGCCGAACCAAGAACAATCCCGTCCTGATCGGTGAGCCCGGCGTCGGCAAGACCGCCATCGCCGAAGGCCTCGCACTGCGCATCGTCAACGGCGACGTGCCCGAGAGCCTCAAGGACAAGAAGCTGCTGTCGCTCGACCTCGGCGCATTGATCGCCGGCGCGAAGTACCGCGGCGAGTTCGAGGAGCGGCTGAAGGCCGTGCTCCAGGAGGTCACCGCCAGTGAGGGCAGCTTCATCCTGTTCATCGACGAGATGCACACGCTGATCGGCGCGGGCAAGGGCGACGGCGCGATGGACGCGTCCAATCTCCTGAAGCCTGCGCTCGCCCGCGGCGAATTGCATTGCATCGGCGCAACCACGCTGGACGAGTATCAGAAGCACGTGGAGAAGGATGCGGCGCTGGCGCGGCGCTTCCAGCCGATCTTCGTCAGCGAGCCCTCGGTCGAGGACACCATCTCGATCCTGCGCGGCCTGAAGGACAAGTACGAGCAGCACCATGGCGTGCGGATCACCGATTCCGCGCTCGTGGCCGCCACGACCCTGTCCAACCGCTACATCACCGACCGCTTCCTGCCCGACAAGGCGATCGACCTCATGGACGAGGCCGCGGCGCGGCTGAAGATGCAGGTCGATTCCAAGCCGGAAGAGCTGGATTCGCTCGACCGTGAGATCATCCGGCTCAAGATCGAGCAGGAGGCGCTCAAGAAGGAAAGCGATCTCGGCTCCAAGTCGCGTCTGGAGTCGCTCCAGAAGGAACTCGCCGAGCTCGAGGAGAAGTCTGCGGCGCTGACGGCGCGCTGGAGTGCGGAGAAGAACAAGCTCTCCAATGCCCAGAAGCTGAAGTCGGAGCTCGACGCCCTGCGCGTTGATCTGGCCGACGCGCAGCGGCGCGGCGAATTCCAGAAGGCGGGCGAGCTGGCCTATGGCCGGATCCCGCAGCTCGAGAAGCAGCTCGCCGACATCGAGGCGCGCGAAGGCTCAGGTGAGATGATGGAGGAGGCGGTGACCGCCAACCACATCGCGCAGGTGGTCTCGCGCTGGACGGGTGTGCCCGTCGACAAGATGCTGGAGGGCGAGAAAGAGAAGCTCCTGAAGATGGAGGAGCAGCTCGGACAGCGCGTCGTCGGCCAGGCCGAGGCCGTGCGAGCGGTTGCGACCGCCGTGCGCCGCTCGCGTGCAGGCCTGCAGGACCCGCACCGGCCGACCGGCTCGTTCATGTTCTTGGGGCCCACCGGCGTCGGCAAGACCGAGCTGACCAAAGCTCTTGCGGAGTACCTGTTCAACGACGAGACCGCGATGGTCCGCCTCGACATGTCCGAGTACATGGAAAAGCACTCGGTCTCGCGGCTGATCGGCGCGCCTCCGGGCTATGTCGGTTATGATGAGGGCGGTGCGCTCACCGAAGCCGTGCGGCGCCGGCCTTATCAGGTCGTGCTGTTCGACGAGATCGAGAAGGCGCATCCCGACGTCTTCAACGTCCTGTTGCAGGTGCTCGATGACGGCCGGCTGACCGACGGCCAGGGCCGCACCGTCGATTTCCGCAACACGCTGATCATCATGACCTCGAACCTCGGTTCGGAATATCTGGTGAATCAACCCGAGGGCGAGGACACCTCGGCCGTGCGGGATCAGGTGATGGGGATGGTGCGGGGACACTTCAGGCCCGAGTTCCTGAATCGCGTCGACGAGATCATCCTGTTCCATCGCCTGCAGCGGAGCGAGATGGGCCGAATCGTCGAGATCCAGTTCGCGCGGCTGCAGAAGCTCTTGACCGATCGCAAGATCGTGCTGACGCTCGATGCTGCGGGGCGCGACTGGCTCGCCGCCAAGGGCTGGGATCCCGCTTACGGCGCCCGGCCGCTCAAGCGGGTGATCCAGCGCTACCTGCAGGATCCGCTCGCCGAGATGATCCTGGCCGGCGACGTCAGGGATGGCGACAGCGTCGCAATCTCGTCCGAGGGCAACGTGCTGACCTTCAACGGCAAGGCGCCGCAGACCGCGGAGATTGCCCAATTCGAAGCGCCGGTGTCGAAGCGCAAGCTGAACTGATGCCCGACACGACATGAAGAACGCCCCGGAAAGGCCATGCCTCTCCGGGGCGTTTTTTGTTGTCTGATCTGAAGAAATTTACCGGTTCGTGACCTGCAACGGCCCACCCGTCGCGTCCGACATGCGGGCGATGGCGCCGTTGCGGCCGCTCATCATGGCGTCGAGCCGGTCGCGCTCCTTTTCGAAGCTGGCGAGCACCGCGCCTTCCAGCGAACGGCCGCGCGGCAGTTTCACGCGCATCGGGTCGACGAAGCGGCCGTTGACGAGGATTTCGTAGTGGACATGGGGGCCGGTCGACTGGCCGGTCGAGCCGACGAAGCCGATGACCTGGCCCTGCCGCACCTTCTTGCCCGGCTCCATGCCCTTGGCGAACGCCGACATGTGGCCGTAGGCGGTCTCGTAGCCGTTGTTGTGCTTGATGCGGACGTATTTGCCGTAGCCGCCTTCGAGCTGCGCCTTCTCGATCACGCCGTTGCCGGCGGCGAAGATCGGCGTGCCATAGGCGGTGGCCCAGTCGACGCCGGTGTGCATCTTCACGTAGCCGAGAATCGGATGGCGGCGGCCGCCGAAGCCGGAGCGCATGATGGCGGTGTTGACGGGCTTGCGGACCAGGAACTTCTTCGCGCTCTTGCCGGTCTCGTCGTAATAGTCGACGACGCCGTCGTCGGGGCTCTGGTAGCGGTAATATTTCTTGGTTTCACCGCCGACCGTGAGGGATGCGAACAGCACCTCGCTCTTGTCGACCGCCGCCGAGCCCTCGTCTTCGCCGGCATAGAACACGTCGAACGAGTCGCCCGGCTGCACCTTGCGCTGGAAGTCGACGTCGTAGGAGTAGATCTTGATCATGTCGTCGATGACCGGCATCGGCACTTTGTTGCGCATCGCGGTCTCGTAGATGCTCTGGTAGAGCCGCACGCCGCTGCCGTCATCGTCCTCATCGTCTTCGCTGCTGGCGGTGGCCGTGGCGTCGGCGACGGTGTTCATGCTGGAGACGTCGACCGCGACGTATTTGCCGAGATCGGACAGCGCCGCCACCGCCTCGACCACGGTGTCGTTGGCGACGACGACGCGGTAGGGCTGCAACCTTGCGCCGGGGCTCGCCGGCGCCATCAGGATGCGAAGCTTTTCGCCTTCCTTCAGGCCGCCGTCGCGGCCGCGGGGACCGAGCGTTGCCGTGATCGCCTTGATCTCCTCGGCCGTGGCGCCGAGATCGCGCAGCACGGAGCCGACGCTGTCGCCCTTCTTGACGAGATGGACGCGCTCGCCGGTGGGATTGCCGCCGGTGATCTGCTCCTTGGTCTTCGGCAGCAGCGTCACGTTTTCCGGCACCACGCGGGTCTCGAAACCGGCATAGGGATCGGACGACGAGGCTTCCGTGGCGTAGGCCATCTTCATGTCGGATGCGCCGGCCGCGCTGGAGACGTCGGCGGTCGCGTTGGCGAGCGAGGCGTAGCGCACCCCGCCATTGCCGCGCCAATTGGCGGCATCGCGCACCCGCATCAGGATGTCGTCGAGCGCCACCACCGCGGAAATCTTGGCCTTCGGCAGCACCGGCGCGAGATCCTTGGTGACGAACGACACCTCGGCGTCGGGCTCGACGGCTTCGGGATTGTTCGGATCGTCGGTCGCGGTCTTCGGATCGGAGCCGACGTCGGTCAGCATGCGCTGCGCGTTGAACGGCGGAATCTTCGCCGACAGATCGCTCGTCGTCATCGACAGATTGCCGGCGATCCGGATGAAGGGGCGCACCCGCATCACGTCGCGGTTGCCGACGCGGGTAACCGTCGAGACGCGGACGATGTTGCGCGAGGCGGTGGAGTCGCTGGGCGGCGGCAGGCGATCGCTCTTGTGCAGCGTCGCGGTGCGATCGGCCGCGCCGAACGCGCCACGCAGAGCGCCCTCGACCCGCTCCGGCACCTTGGCGAAGGTCATTTCGCCGTCGAGAGATGCGAAAACGGCGCCGCCGATCAGGGCCGCGCCGCAGAGTCCGGTCAGAATTGTGCCGCTGAACCATTGCACCGAGACGCGACGGCGATCGATGACGGCGGCCTCGGAACCATCGACGGACAGCGGCGGCTCGTGGCCGAGATCGATGATCCCGGTCTCACGCCCGTAAGCGCCGCGTGACGTCCTCTGGTTCAACCCAAGTCCCCCAATCAACGACCCGAACCCTTCGCGTTCCCAGCCTCTCCCCGGTCGCCCTCTTGCAGGGGCATCGCGGAAAAAGCCTTATCGCACAGGTGCTCGCACTCAGAAGGCCCCGGATGAGGCCCGGCCGAAATTACGAACAGCTAGACAGGTGAAGGTCTCTCGATGTCTTTCGAATGTCCGAAGAAGGCCGCGTCATCGTCAGATCGCCTTCTCTGAACCCCATGAAAATCGCTGGCAGCCCCCACTGGCACCCCGCGATTCAAGCTTGTGTCATACCAGAACGCCGCGGGATTGTGGCTCTAGTACGGCGCCCCCCATGGAAAAAGTTTCCTGAACGGCCGGTCGCGGGAGCCTTAGCGGCCTTGGGCCCAGGGGGCGCGCAAGGCCGCTTCCGACACACCCTGGGGAGCCCCTTCCGGGCCCCTCGGGAGGGCGCTGGGGGCCAAACTTTTTTTCAGATTTTTTGCCGAGCGGAGCGGCGCCGCTCGCTCGTCGCCCCTCTAATTGGCTGGAATCGCTCGATTTTTCACGACGATCCACTGTGCGACGATTTGTTGACGATTGGCGTTGACAGCCCGGAAGGTGGGGCCTATAACCCCAACCACTGAGCGCGGCGCCGCCGGGTCACTGACCAAGGCGAGCGAACGCGCCACTGATGCTCCTCACCTTGTTGAGTGACACAACAGCCGACACAATCGGTTGGAGTCATTCGACGTCGGTAAGGGTGTCGGAACCCTTCCACTCCGGAAGGTTGGGGCCTCCACGGTCCCGTGCTGTTTGACAAGTGAAGATGAAGAAAGAGAAACGTGGACGGCGGAGTCCTTGCGGGTCTCGCTTCGGGAAAGCTTCGGCTTTTCTGATCGAGACCGGACGAAAGACTTCGGCGGTACACGTTTCAAAGGAAACACCATCGTTGTCCGCGATGTGAATCGCAGACAGCAAGTCGATTTCGGTCGACAATGGTGGGACCTCGTCAAACGTTGTGATCAGCCGGTTCAAAGTTCAAGTCCAACTTGAGAGTTTGATCCTGGCTCAGAGCGAACGCTGGCGGCAGGCTTAACACATGCAAGTCGAGCGGGCGTAGCAATACGTCAGCGGCAGACGGGTGAGTAACGCGTGGGAACGTACCTTTTGGTTCGGAACAACACAGGGAAACTTGTGCTAATACCGGATAAGCCCTTACGGGGAAAGATTTATCGCCGAAAGATCGGCCCGCGTCTGATTAGCTAGTTGGTAGGGTAATGGCCTACCAAGGCGACGATCAGTAGCTGGTCTGAGAGGATGATCAGCCACATTGGGACTGAGACACGGCCCAAACTCCTACGGGAGGCAGCAGTGGGGAATATTGGACAATGGGGGCAACCCTGATCCAGCCATGCCGCGTGAGTGATGAAGGCCCTAGGGTTGTAAAGCTCTTTTGTGCGGGAAGATAATGACGGTACCGCAAGAATAAGCCCCGGCTAACTTCGTGCCAGCAGCCGCGGTAATACGAAGGGGGCTAGCGTTGCTCGGAATCACTGGGCGTAAAGGGTGCGTAGGCGGGTTTTTAAGTCAGGGGTGAAATCCTGGAGCTCAACTCCAGAACTGCCTTTGATACTGAAGATCTTGAGTCCGGGAGAGGTGAGTGGAACTGCGAGTGTAGAGGTGAAATTCGTAGATATTCGCAAGAACACCAGTGGCGAAGGCGGCTCACTGGCCCGGTACTGACGCTGAGGCACGAAAGCGTGGGGAGCAAACAGGATTAGATACCCTGGTAGTCCACGCCGTAAACGATGAATGCCAGCCGTTAGTGGGTTTACTCACTAGTGGCGCAGCTAACGCTTTAAGCATTCCGCCTGGGGAGTACGGTCGCAAGATTAAAACTCAAAGGAATTGACGGGGGCCCGCACAAGCGGTGGAGCATGTGGTTTAATTCGACGCAACGCGCAGAACCTTACCAGCCCTTGACATGTCCAGGACCGGTCGCAGAGATGTGACCCTCTCTTCGGAGCCTGGAACACAGGTGCTGCATGGCTGTCGTCAGCTCGTGTCGTGAGATGTTGGGTTAAGTCCCGCAACGAGCGCAACCCCCGTCCTTAGTTGCTACCATTTAGTTGAGCACTCTAAGGAGACTGCCGGTGATAAGCCGCGAGGAAGGTGGGGATGACGTCAAGTCCTCATGGCCCTTACGGGCTGGGCTACACACGTGCTACAATGGCGGTGACAATGGGATGCTAAGGGGCGACCCTTCGCAAATCTCAAAAAGCCGTCTCAGTTCGGATTGGGCTCTGCAACTCGAGCCCATGAAGTTGGAATCGCTAGTAATCGTGGATCAGCACGCCACGGTGAATACGTTCCCGGGCCTTGTACACACCGCCCGTCACACCATGGGAGTTGGTTTTACCTGAAGACGGTGCGCTAACCGCAAGGAGGCAGCCGGCCACGGTAGGGTCAGCGACTGGGGTGAAGTCGTAACAAGGTAGCCGTAGGGGAACCTGCGGCTGGATCACCTCCTTTCTAAGGATGGCTCTTCAGAAGCTTGCTTCTATCGAGCTGTTTTAGAAACATCAGGGGCCAACAGATCGCCAGATCGTTGAGCTCCATTGGCGGGATTTCGCCGTCTACGTTTCTCTTTCTTCGCGGACGAACACGCGCTGGGCCTGCACGCAGCAGGATCCGGGGTCCTTGACGGGATATGCGTTAGGGGCTTGTAGCTCAGTTGGTTAGAGCGCGCGCTTGATAAGCGTGAGGTCGGAAGTTCAAGTCTTCCCAGGCCCACCACACTCATCGAGTGAGCATTCGTCTTCTGGTTACGGGGCCATAGCTCAGCTGGGAGAGCGCGTGCTTTGCAAGCATGAGGTCGTCGGTTCGATCCCGTCTGGCTCCACCAGATGGTTTGATCATCGACTGATTGTGCACCGTCGTCCGCGAAACATCACTTCGCATCCTGCTAGTCTGGATAGACAGCAAGATGCGTGTTTTCTGACATCGTAAAGAGGAGATCGATCCGAGTTGGGTCGTGTGGCAGATTGCTGCGCGAATCCTTCATTATCTCCGGATCATTTTCGGCGCTCATGACCGACCGCAAGGTTGGCTCTCGAGTTGTAAAATGATCCTTTTAGCGAAGCTTGACCGCCTCGCTATCGGAACGATCTTACGAAGCAAGCTGGTCTTTCTAATCATTGTCCGGCTGTACGTAGCGTTCATCGAGGGCGCGTGCCTTAGAGATTTCGGTCTCTTGGCAATCGTACAGACAACATTCTGCCGAGTGTGTGGACATTGATAATGAGAGCAATCAAGTGCCTTAAGGGTGTTCGGTGGATGCCTTGGCGCTGAGAGGC